>CAUWAM010000001.1:0-151764 GCA_963556825.1 uncultured Clostridia bacterium
TAGTGTATGTGGAGAAACTTTAGGTTCTTGGACACCAATCGGAAATGAAACAAATCCTTTTAAAGGAATATTTGATGGAAATAACAAAAAAATAACAGGATTATATATAAATGAATCAACTATTAATTATATAGGGCTATTTGGAGTAGTAAAGTCAGGGATTATTAGAAATTTACAAATAGAAGGGACTGTTATAGTAGGTGACAAGGCAGGTTTATTGGTAGGAGACGTATATGAAACTAAAATTGAAAATGTTAGTACTGGTAAAAATTCAAGTATAAATGGAAAAAATAATGTTGGAGGTTTAGTAGGGCGTTCGAACTCAACATCTACAATAACAAAATGTATAAATAATGCAATTGTAAATGGAATATATGGCTGTCGGGGGAATAGTAGGTAGTGGAGGAAATGCAACTATTTCTGAATGTGGAAATACAGGTATTGTAAAAGGTTCCAGAGGTTGTGTAGCTGGCATAGCTGGGCTTAATGGAATTTTTCAATATTGTTATAATACAGGTAATATATCAGGATATGGGGATGATTATACAGGATATACAAGTGTAGGCGGAATTTGTGGGACATTTGCCGACGCTGAATACTGTTATAATACTGGTGATGTATATGGAGCTTTAGGGCAAGCTGGGGGAATCTGTGGAAACAATTATAATAGAGGAGGTACGAAAATTCGTTATTGCTATAATACAGGAAATATCACTGGTGGTGGTAGAGGAATAGGCTCTATTGTGGGAGAGTCAAATAATACAAGTGTCGATAATTGCTATTGGATTTCAAATCAACCCTGTTTAGGATATCGTGGAAGTCAAACTAATAGTAGAAAAATGACAATAGATGAATTAAAAGCATATACTAATGAATATTTTAAAACAGATACAGGTGGAATGATAAATAACGGATTTCCAATATTATACTGGCAAAAATAACTAAAAATTTAGAAGTTTATAGTGGGAAATTTTAAAAATAGAAACAAAATGCAATTGTTTCTATTTTTTTAATTAAAATTTTAAAACTTTTTATTCCAAACAACAAATATAAAATAAAATCTAAATTTAAAATGAAAACAAAAAACAAACAAACAACTATAAATAACAAAAATCCTCTTGAAAAAAAGCCCGAAACATAGTAAAATAGATAAGTAAAAAATAAAAAGAGGTAACTAAAATGTATTTAATAGTAGGATTAGGAAATCCAGAAAATGAATATGCACACACAAGGCATAATATGGGATTTGAAACAATAAACCAAATAGCAAAAAATAATAATATACAAATAACAAAAAACAAATTCAAAGGAATATTTGAAAATGCAATAATCCAAAATAAAAAAGCAATATTGTTAAAACCACAAACATATATGAATCTAAGTGGAGAATCAGTAAAAGAAGTAGTAGACTTTTATAATATAAGACCAGAAGAAATTATAGTAATATATGATGATATAGATATAGAAAAAGGAAGTATAAAAATAAGAAAAAAAGGTGGAGCAGGTTCTCATAATGGAATGAAATCAGTCGTAGAAAAATTAAACACAACAGATTTTGCCCGAATAAGAATAGGAATAGGACAACCAGAATTTAAAAATGACATGATAAATTATGTAATAGGATCTATATCAGAAGAAGAACAAAAAATATTACAAGTTGGAGTAGAAAAAGCAGCAGAGGCAGTAGAGGAAATATTAAAAAACGGAATAGATATTGCAATGAATAAATTTAATTAAAGAGAGGAAAATAGCATGATAGAAATATTAATAGACAAAAAAGAAAATGAAAAAGAAATAGCACTAGTAGAAAATGGTAATTTAATAGAATATTACATAGATGAGAACGAATCAATAAGAAGAGAGGGAAACATTTATGTAGGAATAGTAAAAGACATAATAAAAGGAATGCAAGCCGCTTTTGTTGATATAGGTACAGAGAAAAATAGTTTTATACACTTAAAAGATTTATTACCAAAAATAGATGAAACTAAACAAAAAAACGATACAAGTATAAAAATAAATGATGCAGTAAAAAAGGGTCAAAAGATATTAGTTCAAGTAAAAAAAGATAGTAATAATCAAAAAGGAGCAAGAGTATCAACACATATAAATTTACCAAGTAAATATATAGTATTAATGCCAGATACAGATATAATAACAGTATCACAAAAAGTAGAAAATAAAAAAGAACAAGAAAGATTAATAAAAATTGTAAAAGAAAATATAACAATGGGAAACGGAGCTATTATAAGAACTTCTGCAATTGGGAAAGAACAAGAAATAATTGAAGATATAAAAAATATAGAAAATAAATGGAAAAAAATTAAAGAAAAATTTGAAAAAACAAAAATAGAAACACCACAACTTATAGAAAAAGCTGAAAGTATTGTTGAAAAAATGATATTAGATTTACCTGAAAAATCAATAGAAAAAATTACAGTAAATGATAAAAATGAATATCAAAGACTTGAAACACTAAAAAAAGAAAGTACTTATATAAACACAACAAAAATTGAATTTGAAGCAAATAATAATATATTAGATAAATATGATATTAAAAAGCAAATAGAAAAAATTCAAAACAGAAAAATATGGCTAAAGTGTGGAGGTTTTATAACAATAGATAAAACAGAAGCATTAACAGCAATAGATGTAAATACTGGAAAATATACAGGAAATAAAGAAATGGAACAAACAGTATATAAAGTTAATGAAGAAGCAACAATCGAAATTGCCAAACAATTAAGATTAAGAGATATTGGTGGAATTATAATAATTGATTATATAGATATGGCAGACCCAAAAGATAAGGAGAAAATCCAAAACTTATTAATAGAAAAATTAAATAATGACAGAACAAAAACACAAGTAGAAGGATTTACAAAATTAGATTTAATGGAAATGACAAGAAAACACATATGTAGTCATAAAGAATAATAAAAAGTAAAGGAAGTAAAAAATGAATGTTGGATTTATATCACTAGGATGCAGTAAAAATTTAATAGACACAGAAGTAACAATTGGAAAATTTAAAAAAAATCATTATAAAATAGTAAATAAACCAGAAGATGCAGATATATTAGTTATAAATACATGTGGATTCATAGAAACAGCCAAAGAAGAAGCTATTAACACAATTCTAGAAATGGCAGAGTATAAAAATCAAAGATGTAAATATCTAATTGTAATGGGATGTTTGGTACAAAGATATTATGAGGATTTAGTAAAAGCTTTACCAGAAGTAGATTTATTTATAAAAATAGACGAGTATAATAATTTGTGGGAAAAAGTGGAAGATTTAATAAAAAGAAATATTGTTGAAAAATCAAAAACAAAAACTAGTACAAAAATTTCAGAAATTGGACCACTTCCAATGCCTACATATGATGAGTTTTTAAATAGAGTTGTAACAACCGGTAAAAATTACGCTTATTTAAAAATTGGTGAGGGTTGTAGTAATAAATGTACTTATTGTGCAATTCCATATATTAGAGGACCATTTGTAAGTAGAAAAATGGAAGATATTTTACAAGAAGCGGAAAAACTTGCAAATGAAGGAATAAAAGAAATAATATTAATAGCACAAGATACAACAAAATACGGAGAAGATATTTATGGAAAAAGTAAATTAGCAGAATTATTAAAAGAAATAAGCAAAATAGAAGGAATAAAATGGGTGAGGTTTTTATATTCATATCCGGAGGGAATTACAGATGAATTAATAAACGTAGTTGCAAATAACTCTAAAATATCAAAATATTTTGATATACCAATTCAACATATATCAAACACTGTACTAAAAAAGATGAATAGAAAAACTTCAAAAGAAAAGATAGAAGACTTAATAAAAAAGATTAGAAATAAAATTCCAAATGTTACACTAAGAACAAGCTTAATAGTAGGTTTTCCAGGAGAAACAGAAGAAGAATTTAGAGAGCTTTTAGAATTTGCAAAAAAATCTAAATTTGATAAATTGGGAACATTTATGTATTCTAAAGAAGAAGGTACACCAGCAGCGAAACTTCCAGAACAAATACATGGAAATACTAAAAAATCAAGATACAATAAAATAATGAAAGTCCAAAAACAAATTTCTTTAGAAAAGCAAGAAAATAAAATAGGAAAAACATATAAAGTTTTAGTTGAAAATATATCTTTTGATGGAAAATATTTTATAGGAAGAACAATGCAAGACGTACCAGAAGAAGATGGACTAGTATATATAAAAGATGCTTCAAAATATAAACAAGAAGATATAGTAAATCATTTTGTGGAATGCAAAATTGAAGAGGCAAGCGAATATGATTTAATAGGAAAAATGGTATAAAATTTATTAAAATATAATTTTTCAAAAAGAAAGAGGGAATTTAAAATGTTAAAAGAAAAATTATTAGAAGATTTGAAAGAATCTATGAAAGAAAAAAATCTAATTAGAAAGAACACAATTCAAATGATAAGAGCTGCAATATTACAAGTAGAAAAAGACAAAGCGATAGAATTAAATGATGAACAAATAATTGAAATAATAGCGAAAGAATCAAAAAAGAGAAAAGATGCAGCAGCAGACTTTGAAAAAAGTGGAAGAGAAGATTTGATTAATCAAAATAAAGAAGAATTAAGTATATTAGCAGAATATTTACCAAAACAATTAACAGAAGAAGAAGTACAAAAAATTGTAAAAGAAATCGTTGCTGAAACAGGAGCATCTTCAATTAAAGATATGGGAATGGTAATGAAAGTATCTAAAGAAAAAATAGGTGCAGCTGCTGATGGAAAATTAATTAGTGAAGTTGTAAAGGGAATTTTAGCGTAAATAATAATTTTGAGCGAAAAATAAAAGTTGCAAAACACAGAAAAATATGCTATAATTTAGATGTTACACGTTGTTAAAACCAAAGAGTGATAAAGCTTGGAGGTTTTAAATACCTCCATGTAAATAAAGGAGGTAAAAAATGAACATTTTAGAAACAGAAATTGAAAATTATCAAAAACTAAGAGAGAAAGCTGAAGGAATACTATCTGAATGTCAGACTTTAACTGATTTTACAAAGTTAAATAAGATGATAGGATGCAACTTAGGAAAAGAATATACTGATATTTATATTGCATATAAGGAGTTTAAAAGGTCAGTATTAAAATCAGGGAAAATGTCTGAAAAAGAATATGTATTTAGAGTTGGTATTCTTGAAGGTAGAATTTCTGAAAGAGTTAAGATGATTCAAATGGCAGCTAATAGAGATGTTATTTTAAAAGGAAAATTGGAGGAATTTCTGCTTGCTAAAAATGAAATTACACAATACTTATTAGGTATTATGGATTAAACAGAAGTCGACTATCATTATATTTGATAGTCGGCTTCTAAATATTTTTTTAAAAGTAATTTTTTATCTTTGCTTAATTCAATTAAAGGTAATCTAGGAATACCAAAATTAAAACCACAATTATTTAATGCAAATTTTATAGGAATTGGATTCACTTCAGAAAATAGTAAATTTATTAAAGGGATAGCTTTTAATTGCTTTTCAATAGCTTTATCAATATTATTTTCAAAAAAGTCAAAAATCATATCATGAGTATATTTAGGCATAATATTAGATAAAACAGAAATAACACCAATACCACCAAGAGAACAAATAGGAATTGCTTGGTCATCATTACCAGAATAGATATATAAATTATCACCACACAAATGAGCAATTTGAGCAACTTGAGAGATATTGCCACTAGCTTCTTTGATAGCAATAATATTATCAACTTTTGACAATTCAAAACAAGTTTTAGGTTCAATATTTAAACCAGTTCTGCTTGGAACATTATACAAGATGATAGGAATATTTATACTATTAGCAATAGCTTTATAATGAGTAATTAATCCTAATTGAGTAGTTTTATTGTAATAAGGTGTAACAACTAATACTCCATCTGCACCAAGCTCTTCAGCAATTTTAGACATTCTAATTGCTTCATTTGTATTATTTGAACCAGTTCCAACAATAACAGGGATTTTTTTATTTGTCACTTCTAAAGCACATTTTATAGCAATAATTTTTTCTTCTTCAGTCATAGTAGAACTTTCACCAGTTGTGCCACAAACAATTATAGCATCAATATTATTATCAATTTGAAATTGTAAAAATTTCTTAAATTCAGAAACATTAACACCATTTTCATCAAATGGTGTAGGAACAGCTGAACCTGTACCTTTAAATAAAATTCTTTTCATAGACAAACTCCTTAAAAATAAATTGATATAATAATAATTTTATTTGTAAATATACCAGAAAATTCCAAAAAAATATTTGAAATTTATACTGATATATGATATACTTTTGATATAATGTATAAAATGAGAAGAGGTTAAAAAATGAATAAAAAAAGAATATTAACAGGAGACAGACCAACAGGAAGATTACATATAGGACATTACTTTGGTTCACTAAAAACAAGATTAGAAATGCAAGATAATCCAGAATATGAACCATTTATATTAATAGCAGATGTACAAGCATTAACAGACAATTTTAATAATCCGGAAAAAGTAAGAAAAAATGTAAGAGAAGTAGCAATAGATTATTTATCAGTTGGAATAGATCCTAAAAAGACAACAATATATGTGCAATCAATGATACCAGAAACAGCAGAACTAACAGTATTTTATTCAAACCTAGTTACAATAGCAAGACTGCAAAGAAATCCAACAGTAAAGACAGAAATAGCACAGAAAAAGGATTTGTTTGGAGAAAGTGTAACATATGGATTTTTAGGATACCCAGTAAGTCAAGCAGCAGATATAACAACATTTGAAGGAGAATTAGTACCAGTTGGAGAAGATCAATTACCATTAATTGAACAATGTAGAGAAATAGTAAGAAAATTCAATAGCATATATGGAGAAGGAGTATTAAAAGAACCAAAAGCAGTATTATCAAATTCAAAAAGAATAAAAGGATTAGATGGAAACGACAAAATGGGTAAATCTTTAGGAAATGCAATATATTTATCAGATAGTGAAGAAGAAATTACAAAAAAAGTAATGAATGCAGTAACAGATCCTGCAAGAATAAAAAAAGACGACCCAGGCAATCCTGATATATGTATGGTAGCATATTATCATAATTTATTTACAAAACCAGAAGAAGTAAAAACGGCATGTGAAGAATGTAAAGCTGGAAAACGTGGATGTGTAGCATGTAAAAAGCAATTAGCAAAAAATATAAACGAAGAACTAAAACCAATAAGAGAAAAAAGAGATTATTATGAAGCTCATCCGGAAGAAGTAGATAAAGTTTTAATAGAAGGAACTGAAAAAGCAAGAAAAGTAGCTAAAGAAACAATGAAAAAAGTAAAAAAAGCAATGATGTTAGACTATTTCGAAGAAGATTAAGCTGTCAAAGGGGACGCCCTTTTTTGACAACAATAAGAGAAAAAAGTGATTATTTAGTAAAATAGGAGGAATTAATGTTTACAGATTATACAAAAATAATAATAAAATCTGGAGATGGCGGAAATGGTGCAGCAACATTTAGAAGAGAAAAATATGTAGCATCAGGTGGACCAGACGGAGGAGATGGAGGAAATGGAGGAAATATCTATTTCCAAGTAGACAAAGACAAAAATACCTTAATTGATTTCAGATATAACAAAAAGTTTAAAGCAAAAAACGGAGAAAATGGAAGTGGAAATCGTTGTAATGGTAAATATGGAGAAGACTTATATATAAAAGTTCCAATAGGAACTGTGATAAAGGATGTAGAAACAGGAAAAGTTGTAGCAGATTTATCAAAAGCTGACCAAGTTGAACTAATTTTAAAAGGTGGTAGAGGAGGAAGAGGAAACTCACACTTTGCGACTCCAACAAGACAAGCTCCTAGATTTTCAGAAGATGGAGAAAAAGGAGAAGAAAAAGAAATAATATTAGAACTAAAACTATTAGCAGATGTTGGATTATTAGGATTTCCAAATGTGGGAAAATCAACTTTTCTATCAAAAGTAACAGATGCAAGACCTAAAATTGCAAATTATCATTTTACAACACTTGAACCAAACTTAGGAGTTGTAAAAACAAAAAATAGTGATGGGTTTGTAATAGCAGATATACCAGGAATAATAGAAGGGGCTAGTGAAGGTGTAGGACTTGGTATTCAATTTTTAAGACATGTAGAAAGAACAAGACTATTATTACACTTTATAGATGTATCTGGAGAAGAAGGAAGAGAGCCAGTAGAAGATTTTTATACAATAAATAAAGAACTAGAAAAATATAGTAAAAAATTATCAAAACGAAAACAAATTTTAGTAGCAACAAGAATAGATGCAATGCAAGATGATACAAACTATAAAAAATTAGAAGAATTAGCCAAAAAAGAAAATCTAGAATTATATAAAATATCATCAGTTACAGGAGAAGGAATAGAAAAATTAATTGACCATGTATCAGAAGTATTAAAAACTCTACCAAAAGAAGAGTTAGAAGAAATAGAAGACAGAGTTGTATATACATTAAAAGACAAAGACCAAGAATGGGAAGCATATGAAAAAAACGGAATATTCTATGTAAAAGGAAGAGCTGTAGATAGACTAATGGGAAGAATAAACATAGAAGATAATGAATCTATGTACTATTTACAAAAATGCTTAAAAAATATGGGGATTGAGGATAAATTAAAAGAATTAGGCATATGTGAGGGAGATACAGTTAAGATTTCTGACTGGGAACTTGAATGGTATGAATAAGAATATTGAAAAGGAGAAAGAAAAATGAGTGAAAATAATAACCAAAATAATAATGAAGTAGAAGAATTAGATATTAATCATCTAATGCAAATAAGAAGAGATAAATTGAAAGAATTACAAGATGAAGGAAAAGACCCATTTGAAATAACAAAATTTAATAGAACAAATTCAGCAGGAGAAATAAAAACAAATTATGACAAATTTGAACAAAAAGACGTAACAGTAGCAGGAAGAATAATAGCAAAAAGAATAATGGGAAAAGCATCATTTTGTACAATTCAAGATAGTGATGAAAAAATTCAAAGTTATGTAAGTATAAATGATTTAGGAGAAGAAAGTTATAAAGCATTTAAAACATATGATATTGGAGATATAATTGGAATAACAGGATTTGTATTTAAAACAAGAACAGAAGAAATATCAGTGCATGCAAAAGAAGTAACATTACTTTCTAAATCATTAAGACCATTACCAGAAAAATTCCATGGATTAAAAGATCCTGATTTAAGATATAGACAAAGATATGTGGATTTAATAATGAATCCAGAAGTGAAAAAAACATTTGAAACAAGAAGTAAAATAATAAGTAATATAAGAAGTATATTAGAAGAAGAAGGATTTTTAGAAGTTGAAACACCAGTATTAAACACAATATCAGGTGGAGCAACAGCTAGACCATTTATAACACATCACAATGCTTTAGACATAAGCATGTATTTAAGAATAGCATTAGAATTAAACTTAAAAAGACTAATAGTGGGTGGATTTGATAAAGTATATGAAATAGGAAGAGTATTTAGAAATGAAGGTATGGATATTAGACATAATCCAGAATTTACAATGCTTGAACTATATGCGTCATATCAAGACTTCCATGATATGATGGATATAACTGAAAAAATATTCTCACAAACAGCACAAAAAGTTTTAGGAACAACAAAAATAACATATCAAGGACAAGAAATAGATTTAACACCAGGATGGAAAAGAATTACTATGGTAGATAGCATCAAAGAAGCATGCGGAGTGGACTTCAATAAAATAACAACAGATGAAGAAGCTGTTGCTTTAGCTAAAGAAAGAGGTATAGAAATTCCAGACTCAACAAAAGAAACAAGAGGTGATGTAATAAGTTTATTCTTTGATGAATATGTAGAAAAAACATTAATACAACCAACATTTATATATGAGTATCCAGTAGAAATATCACCACTTGCAAAAAAATGTCCAGATAATAAAAAAATGACAGAAAGATTTGAAGTATTTATCGGTGGTAGAGAATACGGAAATGCATTTTCAGAATTAAATGACCCAATCGACCAATATGAAAGATTTAAAAAACAAGTAGAGGCAAAAGAAGCTGGGGATGAAGAAGCTGGAATGATGGATGAAGATTATATTAATGCATTAGAAATAGGATTACCTCCAACAGGTGGATTAGGAATTGGAATTGATAGATTAGTAATGCTATTAACAGATGCAGCTTCAATAAGAGATGTATTATTATTCCCAACAATGAAACCCTTAAATTAATCGAAATATAAAGGCAATAAGGAATTTAGAGAGGAGAATATAATGAATAACGATAATAATGAATTTGTTAAAGAAATTACAAATATAGATGAAGACTTTGCTCAATGGTATACAGACATTGTTTTAAAAGCAGAATTAGCAGATTATGCAGATACAAAGGGATGTATTGCCATAAAACCATATGGATATGCAATATGGGAAAATATTCAAAAATATGCTGATGAAAAATTTAAGAAAACTGGAGTCGAAAATGTGTATTTTCCAGTTTTAATTCCAGAAAGTTTATTACAAAAAGAAAAAGACCATGTAGAAGGATTTGCACCAGAAGTTGCTTGGGTTACAGAAGCAGGAGGAGAAAAGTTAGATGAAAAATTATGTATTAGGCCAACATCAGAAACAATAATATCTACAATGTATTCTAAATGGCTAAAATCATGGAGAGATTTACCATTTGTATATAATCAATGGTGTAATGTATTAAGATGGGAAAAAGAAACAAGACCATTTTTAAGATCAAGAGAATTTTTATGGCAAGAAGGACATACAATACATGAAACAGCAGAAGAGGCTAAAACTAGAACATTACAAATGTTAGATATATATGCTGATATAGCAGAAAATTTACTTGCAATTCCAGTAATAAAAGGAATTAAAACAGAAAGTGAAAAATTTGCTGGTGCAGAAGCTACATATACAATAGAATGTATGATGCATGATGGTAGAGCGTTACAATCAGCAACATCACACTATTTTGGACAAAACTTTACACAACCTTTTGATATAAAATTCCAAAATCGTGAAGGGAAAGAAGAAAATGCATATCAAACATCTTGGGGAACTAGTACAAGACTAATAGGTGGATTAATTATGGCACATGGTGACAATAGAGGATTAAAATTACCACCAAGAGTTGCGCCTATTCAGGTAGTAATAGTTCCAATAGCACAACATAAAGAAGGTGTGTTAGATAAAGTATATGAAGTAAAGGAAAAATTATCTGATAAATTCAGAGTGAAAGTTGATGATAGAGATAAATATTCACCAGGATATAAATTTAATTATTGGGAAATGAAAGGTGTTCCATTAAGATTGGAAATAGGTCCTAGAGATATAGAAAATGGCGAATGTATATTAGTAAGAAGAGATACTTCAGAAAAAATAAAAGTTAAATTAGAAAATATAGATGAAGAAATTAAGGAATTATTAGAAAAAATACATACAAATATGTTTGAAGAATGCAGTAAAAGAATGGAAGAAAAAACAACAATTGCTTTGAATTTAGAAGAATTTAAATATAATATGGATTCAAATCAGGGATTTGTAAAAGCAATGTGGTGTGGAGATGAAGAATGTGAAAATAAAATAAGAGAATTAACAGGAGCAAAATCAAGATGTATTCCATTTGAAAAAGAACATCTTTCTGATAAATGTGTTTGCTGTGGTAAGCCAGCAAAGCATATGGTAATATGGGGAAGACAATATTAAAAAATAAAAACATTAGAAAAGGAGAATAATATGTTTAATTTTTCATTTGATAAAAGGATGATGTATATAATAATTGGAATAATGCTACTATTTTTATTAGTACAATATGTAGCAAATCCAGGACAATTAATAGGATTATTATTAAGTGCACCTGGAGTGTTAATAGCAATAACATTCCATGAATTTGCACACGGATATGCAGCATATAAATTAGGGGATGATACTGCAAAAAATCAAGGAAGACTTAGTTTAAACCCATTTGCACATTTAGATCCAGTAGGAACATTAATGTTATTGGTTGCAGGATTTGGATGGGGAAGACCAGTACAAGTAAATCCAAGAAATTATACCAGAAAAATTTCAATGGAAAAAGGAGAAGCAATAGTATCAGCTGCTGGTCCAATAATGAATTTAGTACTAGCATTAATATTTGCTTTAATATATTGTGCAATATATAAATTTGCAAGCACAGCATTTTTAATATCAACAATAGGTCAAATTATATTATTATTAGTATCAAGTACAATTTCAATAAATATAGGACTAGGTGTATTTAATTTAATACCATTACCACCACTAGATGGTTCAAAAATTATAATGCCATTTTTACCATATAAAGCTAAAGAATTCTTTATGAATAATGAACAAATATTTTATATAGTTTTTGTACTAATTTGGATAACAGGAATTGCTGGAACAATAATAACACCAGCAATTAATTGGGTAAGTAGTGGAATATTATCACTTGGAAAATTAATATTTGGAATATAATTTTAAATTGAAATATAAATAGAAAAGGAAAAAGTGACTAAAATGGAGAAAGATATACTAACACTAGGAATTGAATCAAGTTGTGATGAAACCTCAGTAGCAGTAATAAAAAATGGAAGAGAAATATTGTCAAATATTATAGATACACAAATACCAATACATGAAAAATATGGTGGTGTAGTACCAGAAATAGCTTCAAGAAATCACATTGAAGCTATTTCAAGAGTTACAAAATTAGCATTAAAAGAAGCAAATGTAACATTTGAAGATATAGATGCTATAACACCTACATATGGACCAGGATTAGTTGGAGCATTATTAGTTGGGTTATCTTATGGAAAAGCATTAAGCTTTGCAATAAATAAACCATTAGTAGGAGTAAATCACATTCAAGGACATATAGCAGCAAATTATATAACATATAAAGAACTAAAACCGCCATTTTTATGTGTGATGATGTCTGGTGGAAATACACAGCTTATATATGTGAAAAATTATATCGAATTTGAAGTATTAGGAAAAACTAGAGATGATGCTATTGGTGAAGCATTTGACAAAGTAGCAAGAGTTGTTGGACTTGGATACCCTGGAGGTCCAAAAGTTGATAAAATTGCCAAAGAAGGAAATTCAGAAGCAATAATACTACCAAAAACGCACTTTGATAACCTAGATTTTAGTTTTAGTGGAATAAAAACAGCAGTAATAAACTTACACCATAAAACACCAGATATAAACAAATCAGATTTATGTGCAAGCTTTCAAAAAACAGTTACTGAAATACTAATAGAAAACACAAAAAAAGCATTAGAACAAATAAATATAAAAACAATAGCTTTAGCAGGTGGAGTCTCAGCAAATAGTTATATCAGACGCGAATTTTTAAAATTAAAAGAAATAGGAATAGAAGTATATATGCCTGATTTAAAACTATGTACAGACAATGCAGCAATGATAGCATCAGCAGGTTATTATAATTTTATTAATGGAAAAAGAGATGAATTAAATTTAAATGCAATTCCAAATTTAAAATTATAAAAAATACTTGACAAATTAGAAATATATGGTATAATAAATATCGTTACAAGAAGAAGCAATTAACTTCTCACCTTAGTTAAATAAACAAAAGGTTAGAAAATATGAATTTTTACAAATAACATTGTAATTATTTTATTAATTGACTTGTAACAAAAGTCAATTTTTTTATTTTATGGAGGTGTTTGAACATTAAACAAGAATTATCAATTAATAGTCAAATAAGAGAAAAAGAAATTCAATTAATAGGAGTAAATGGTGAAAAACTAGGAATAATGTCAACAAAAGAAGCTTTAGAGAAAGCTGAAGAAGAAAACTTAGACTTAGTATTAGTAGCACCAAATGCAAAGCCAGCAGTTTGCAAAATAATGAATTATGGAAAATATAAATTTGAGCAAGCTAAAAAAGAAAAAGAAGCAAAGAAAAAACAAAAAATTTTAGAAGTAAAAGAATTAAGGGTTACTCCAAATATTGAAGAACATGATTTTGAATTTAAATCTAAAAATGCAAGAAAATTCTTAGAAGATGGAAACAAAGTAAAAATAACAGTAAGATTTAGAGGAAGAGAAGTAAATAATGCTAAATCAGGAGAAAATGTTTTAAACAAATTCATAGAAAAATTAGAGGATGTTGCTACAGTAGAAAAACAACCAAAATTAGAAGGTAGAAACATGTTTATAATACTAGCTAAAAAAGCATAATAATGCATTTTATATAAAATATTGAAAGGAGAGAAAAACTCATGGGAAAATTAAAAACAAACAAAGCTGCTAAAAAAAGATATTCATTAACAGCAACAGGAAAAGTAAAAAGAACAAAATCAAACAGAAGACATTTATTAGCTAACAAAACAAAAAGACAAAAAAAATCAGGAAAAGTTCAAAATGCTTATGCAAGTAAAACTTGTGAAAATACAATTAAAAAATTATTACCATATGGTGGTTAATATTATAATTAAAATAAAAGAAATCAAGGAAGGTGAAATAAAATGGCAAGAGTAAAAACAGCAAGAACAACAAGAGCAAGACATAAAAAAATATTAAAACAAGCAAAAGGATATTTTGGAGCAAAACACTATAGATTCAGAAATGCAAACCAAGCAGTTATGAAATCATTATCTTATGCATATGTAGGAAGAAAAGATAAAAAGAGCGATTTCAGAAAATTATGGATAACAAGAATTAATGCAGCTGCAAGAATGAATGGAACAACATATAGTAAAATGATCGCAGGATTAAAAAAAGCTAATGTTACAATAAACAGAAAAATGTTAGCTGAAATAGCTGTAAGTGATCCAAAAGCATTTGCAGAAGTTGCTGAAATAGCAAAAAAGGCATAATTAAATTTAATATAAAAAATAAAAAGAGAAGGATTAAATAGCAAAAGCTAATATAATCCTTTTTTTATTGTTTTTTCATTTTGGGTTTAGATATTAATGAAGCTAAATAACCAAAGAATACTGCTGCTGCAATTCCTCCAGCAGAAGCCTTAACACCACCAGTAAATGCTCCAATAAGTCCAGACTCTTTTACACCTTCAATTGCACCTTTTGCTAGATTATATCCAAAACCAGTAAGTGGAACAGTAGCACCAGCACCAGCAAAATCCACAACATATTGATAAATACCAAGCCCGCCTAAAATACAGCCAGTAGTTACGAAAACAACTAAAATTCTAGCAGGAGTTAATTTGGTTTTATCAATTAGAAATTGACCAATAACACAAATGAAGCCACCAACAACGAAACATTTCAAAAGAGACATCCAATTAAAAATACTAGCCCAATCAATACTCATAAAATCATCCTTTCATAATTATATTTATATTTATTTTTATATTTCAATACTTATAGCATGAGCAACACCAGGGATACTCTCTCCTTGTTGAGAAGAAGTAGAGTTTGTTAAAGCTCCAGTTGCAATTAAAAGCAATTTTTTAATCTTTTTCTCCTTTAATTGCTTAAATAGATAACCAGAAAAAACAGTACCACAACAAGCACAACCACTACCACCAGAATGAGTGTCTTGAGTAGCTTTATCAAAAATTAAAACACCACAGTCATTATAATTAGGTTTAATATTATAACCTTGGGCTTTAACAATATCAATAGCAATACTTTTTCCAATATGGCCTAAATCACCACTAATAATAGCATCATAATAACTTGGATTTCTACCAGTATCAAGAAAATGAGCGATAAGTGTGTCAGCAAATGCAGGTGCCATAGATGCACCCATATTATTTGCATCTTTAATTCCCATATCCACAATTTTTCCTGGCGTTATATGAGTAATATAAGGTCCCTGACCGTTTTTGGTAATTATAGTTGCTCCAGAACCAGTAACAGTCCATTGAGCTGATGGAGGTCTTTGATTTCCTAATTCAAGAGGAAATCTAAATTGTTTTTCTGCACTACAAAAGTGACTAGAAGTAGCACATAAAACATTTTCGGCAAAACTTTCAACACAAATAGAAGCTAAACAAATAGACTCTACAAATGTAGAACAAGCACCGAATACTCCAAAAAACGGTAAGTTTATTTCTCTAAGTCCAAAGCTAGAAGAAATACATTGATTTAAAAGATCACCTGCAAAACAACAATCTATTTTATCTGAAGAAATTCCAGATTTATGAATTACTGAATTTACAGTTTCTTTTATAATTTTACTTTCAGCTTTTTCCCAAGTTTTTTCACCCCAAAATTCATCTTCTAAAGTTTTATCAAAATATTTAGCTAAAGGCCCTTGTGCTTCTTTTGGACCGACAATAGAGGCACATTCTAAAATAGTAGGGGGATTATCAAATTTTATAGTTTGTTTTCCAATCTTTTGCAAAAAATCAACTCCTTTATTAAAATTATACTAATGTCATAGACTGAGTATTAAAAATCAAATACACAATCCCCACGATTATAGAAGCAGAAATACCAAAAACTAAAACAGGACCAGCAACAGTAAACATTTTTCCACCAACACCCATAACATAGCCCTCAGATTTATATTCCATAGCAGGAGAAACAATTGAATTTGCAAAACCTGTAATAGGAACTAAAGAACCAGCACCAGCAAATTTACCAATCTTATTAAAAATATTAAGACCTGTTAAAAATGCAGAAATACCAATTAAAATAATAGAAACAATAGTACCAGAAGTAGATTGGTCAAATCCTCGTGCTTTACAAATATTTAAAATAACTTGGCCTATTGTACAAATTAATCCACCAACCCAGAAAGCATTAAAACAATTTTTCCAAATAGGAGAATTAGGGGATTTTTGATTAACATATTCTTGATAAGTTTGCTTACTTTCAATAGGATTCATTATCTATCATCCTTTCTTTTTAAATCAATAAGAAAACTAATATCTAAATCAACAAAATATTCAGAAATTTTATTTCCATCAATATTTGCTCTTTGTTCTAAAATTTTAACACCAGACAAATAATCAATACTTTTTGAAGCTTCAGAAATAGCTTTTACAATGGCATCTTTCCAAGAAACTTCGGAAGAACCAGTAATAATCAAATGTTTTTCTATATCCATAAACAACCTCCTAAAATCTTTTAAAAATATTTTTACCGAATTAAGAAAAAATATACAAAATATAGAAATTTTATAAAAAAAGAGATATAATTTTAAAGAAAAAATAAATGGAGGTAAAGATGATAGATAAAACAAGAGAGATTGCTTTGAAAATATTATATAAAATTAATAAAGAACAAGCGTATTCAAATATTGCTTTAGATGAAGAAATAAAACAAAACAGGAAAAAATTAAATGATAAAGATATTGGTTTGATATCAGAAATAACATATGGTGTAACAACATGGAGATTAACTTTGGATGAAATTATTAAAAAATATTCTAAAATAAGATTAAAAAAAATATCACCATGGATTTTAAATATATTAAGAATGGGAATTTATCAAATTATATTTTTGGATAAAATACCAAAATCAGCAGCGGTAAATGAAAGTGTTAATTTATCAAAAAGATATGGACATTCATCAAGTTCTAATTTTGTTAATGCACTTTTAAGAAAAATAGACAAAAGTGATTATGAAGAATTTTTTCAAATTAAAGATGATTTAGAAAGAATTTCTAAAACTACAGCTATGCCAGAATGGATAGTAAAAGAGTTGCTAAAAAATAATACTGTAGCAGAGGTAGAAGAAATTTGTAAAAATTCTAATAGTCACCCTAAAATTACAATTAGAATTAATAATTTAAAAAATTCTAAACAAGAGTTAGAAAATAAATTGAAAGAAAAGAATATTGTGTATGAAGATACTAGATATGAAGATTTTTTAATTTTAAATAAAGTAAAAAATATAGAAAATTTAGATTTATTTAAGCAAGGATTATTTACTATTCAAGATATTTCAGCAGGGCTAGCAGTTAAAATATTGAATCCAAAACCTGGAGAAAAGGTATTAGATGCTTGTTCTGCTCCTGGAGGAAAAACTACATATATTGCAGAATTAATGCAAAATAAAGGTGATGTCGAAGCATGGGATATTCATGAACATAGAACTAAATTAGTTATGCAAAATGCAGAAAGATTAAATATAACAATAATTAAAACAAAAGTTAAAGATGCAACAATTTATGATGAAAAGTTAAATGAAAAATTTGATAAAATTTTGTTAGATGTTCCATGTTTAGGAATAGGTGTAATAAAAAGAAAACCAGATATAAAATGGCAAAGAAAAATAGAAGATATAGAAGATATAACTAAAATACAAAAAAACATTTTAGAATATTGTTCAAAATATTTAAGAAAAGGAGGAGAATTAGTATATTCAACATGTAGTATTTTAAAAAATGAAAATGAAGATATTGTAAAAGAGTTTTTAAATAATAACAAAAATTATGAAAAAATGGAAGAAATAAGCATTTTTCCTAATCAAATACAAGATGGATTTTTTATATGTAAATTACATAAAAAATAGAATATTACGCATATATTACAAATATATTACATTTGTATTATATTTAGATTAAAAGTGTTGACTTTTTGCTAAAAAACGATAGAATTAAATAGGATTTAATATCACAAATTGTAAAATAAAACAAGTATGATAATTTTAAAAAAGTAAAAAATAAAAATAAAATACAAAATATTATAAGGAGAAAAAATGTCTAGTTGCTTAGGAATATATATAGAGAACAATATAATTAAATATGCAAAAGTTTCAAAAGAACGTGAACAGCTAAAAGTTGAATCATATGGCGTAAAATTCTATGACAATATAGACCAAACTATTAAGCAAATTGTTGAAGAAACTTACAGTTATAAAACACCAATAAGTATTAATTTATCAGAAGAAACTTATAATTATTTTACAATGTTTGCTTTATTAAGTAAAAAAGATTTACCTAAAGCAATAAAAACAGAATTTGAAGCATATTGTGCGGATAAAGGTTATAATTCAAATGTTTTTGAAACAAGATATGCTATATCTCCAAATATGCAAGACAAAGAAAAATTAAAAGTAATTCATATTAGTGAAAATAAAATAGAATTAAATAAAAAAATTCAAAAATTTAATGGCTATAAATTACAAAGCATTAATCCAATTGGAATGACTATTCCTGATCTAAAAGAATTTGAACCTAAAGAAAATGCTTTAATAGTTAATATCGAAGAAAAAACAATAATAACTACAATATTAGACCAAAAATTATATGATGTAAAAACATTAGAAGTAGGAAGTCAAGAATTTTTAGACAAAATAAATCTTAAAGAAAATTCATATTCAAAAGCATATGAAATTTGTAAACAGACAACAATATATACTTCAGAAGGTAGAGATTTAACAGATGTTGATACAGGATATTTAGAAGATATAATGCCAACATTATATGAGATAGTGGGACAAATAAGAAAAATATTAAATGAAAATGTTAATAAAATCGAAAAAGTATATATAACAGGAACAGCAGCATTAATAAACAATATAGATTTGTATTTTGAAGAATATTTAGAAAATGTAAAATGTGAAATTTTAAAACCTAAATTCATAAAAATAACACCAGATATAAATATTAAAGATTATGTAGAAGTAAATTCAGCAATTTCATTAGCATTAAGTGGTTTAGGAGAAGGAATAACTGGAATAAACTTCAAAAAAACAAGTATGTCAGATAGTTTACCAGAATTCTTAAAAATTGAAATAGGTCCAAGCCATAAATATAAAGAAAAATCAAATAAACCAAATCCGTTAAATAAAATATTTAAAAATAATACATTCACAATGGACTTAAATGTTCCATTAGATAGAGTAGAAAAAGGAATGGTAAGAACAGCAATAGGAATATTAATACTATTTTTAGTTTATTCTGGATTTTCTATTATGCTAAAAAAACAGATTGACGAAAAAACAGTTGAAGCAAAAACATCAATTGCAAATACAAATTCACAAATACAGTTAATAGATAATGATAAATCTAAATTACAAGCAAAAACTAGCGAATATACAACTAAAATAAACAACTTACAAAAAGTAAGCGATAAAATAACAGAAATTAACAGAACCAAAAAGGCAATACCAAATTTATTAAATAAATTAATGTATATTATGCCTACTGGGGTACAAATTGTATCAATACAGAATACATCAGCTAATCATATAGAGATTCAAGCTCAATCGAATAAATATGATCAACTTGGTTTTTTAGTAACTAAAATGCAATTAGAACCAGTTCTTACTAATGTAATTTCTACGGCTGGTCAAAAATCAAATGGCATTATTACAATAAAGATAGAAGGTGATTTACCATGAAAAAAATATTAATAACAACAATTATTATCTTATTAATAATATTAACAGGAATTACGATGGTAAAAGGAATAAACGTTGGTAAACTATCTGTTTTAGGAATAAAAGATATAAAAAAAGAAGATGAAAATTTAGATACAACAATTAAACAAGCAACAAAATTGGCTAGTACAGACTATAAAAAAAAGATTGATGATTTAAATGACCAAATTAAAAAATTAGAAAATGAAAAACAAGAATATGAAGAAATGGTAAATGTAAGTACAGAAACACAAACACAAACAGCAAACCAATTATTAGGTGGTTATAAATTAGAATATTTATATGTAAGAATAGGTTCACATGCAAAAACTGAAGGTGTAGATATGAATATGGTTGTATCTTTAAGTTCATCAGGAGCACAAGATATGTATAATATAAATTTTACAGTGACAGGAGCATATGCCAGAATAGCAGAATTTATAACAGACATTGAAGATGATTCTTCATTAGGATTTAAAATAGAAGATTTCAAAATGATACCAAGTTCATCAACAGATACAAATACACTTCAAGCTACATTTGTATGTAAAGATGTTAAAATAGAAGGAATATCTTCAACAACATCTACAATGCAACAAGATACAAATACAACAAATGATAGTGTGGATAATACCACAGAAACAACAAATACAACAAAATAATTTGAAAGGAGAAAAATGATGAAAACAAAGAATATAATAAAAGAAATAATAATTGTTTTATTATTAATATTAGCGATTATTTTAATATTAGGTATATTACTATATGAGTATGTACCAAATAACAAAATAATTCCACAACAAGTATCATATACTACTCCTGAAAATGTAAAAAATGAATTAGCAACAAGTGAAAATATTGATGATTCACAAGTAATAGTAACTTATGAAGTAACTGCGTCAGATTTAACAAATTACAAAAAAACTAAAGATTATGTTTCAGGAAAGAAAAATCCGTTTGAATCACTTACACAACAAAATTCAACAAATGGAGAAAATAATGAAACAGAAAATAATACAACAACAGGAACAACAAATACTAACTCAAGTTCAACAATTAAAAATACAACAGATACTTCAGAAGGATATTTACCAGATAAAGGTACAAAATAATTAAGTTATTAACATTATATTTATATTATTATAAATATAGAATTTATATATAAAATCAAAAGAAAAGGAGGATGACATTAATGAAAGAACAAAAAGGTATTACTTTAGTAGCATTAGTTATCACAATCATAATATTATTAATATTAGCTGGTATTTCTATAGCTACATTACAACAAACAAACTTATTTGGACAAGCTCAAAGAGCTGCAAATGAAACAAAAAATGCAGCAGCTAATGAAGCTAACGCATTAAACCAATATAGTGATGAAATTAACAAATATTTACCAGAAAACCAATAATAATTTAGGTAAATTTAATAAAAGGCATATGCATAAAAATATGTATATGCCTATTTTAAAAATAATAAAACAAAGGAGCATTAAATGAATATATTAAATATATTTTTTTATATAATTTTATTTGCAATGGGAATAACATTTGGAAGCTTTTATACATTGGCTTTATATAGAATACCAAAAAAACAAGATATAATACATACACATTCATATTGTCCAAATTGCAATCATAAATTAGGATTTTTAGACTTAATGCCAGTATTTAGTTATATTTTTTTAGGAGCAAAATGTAGGTACTGTAAACAAAAAATAAGACCAAGATATTTCATAGTTGAAATTGTTTCTGGAGCTTTATTTGTACTTTTTGCTTATTTAATAGGATTAAATATATATAATTTAGAAATTTTAAAGATAATAGAATATGCTTTCTTTGTATTATATTTCACATTTATTATATTGATTTCAGGTATAGACAAAGAATTTAAAAACATAAATAAACCTGTATTAATGTACGGAGTTATTATTTCAATTATTTATATAGTATATCTATACATAATAGATAGTGCTAGTATATATAGATATGTTATATATCTAACAATTTTAGCAATTATATTACTCATAGACACAATAATTTTAAAGAAGAAAGCTAAAGATAGTTATTTGTTATCAATCTTGTTTATGTTTATAATTATGGTTATTTTTACAGGAGAATATATAGCTATAAATTCGGTAATTATAACATTATTAGCAATAGCATTTTATTTAACTATAAAAAAGATAACAACAACTAAAACATTAAAAAAATACACTGAAAATAATAAGAATATTCGTTTTGGATTTTATTTGCGGAATTGCCAATATTAGTTGGCTAATATCTATACTTTGTTTAATGTTACAATGTAATTAACAGAAAGGAAAAATTAATGAATTTTAAAAGTGAAAAGGGGATTACAGGAATTGATATAGTTGCCTCTGTAATAATAGTTACAATATTTATTACAATAATAGCAAATATAATAGCAAATATTAATTTAAATTCTAAAGATATAGAAAACAAAACAAAAGCAACTTCATATGCTGTTGATGCAATTGAAACAATAAAAGCTGAGGGATATTTAGCAGATTATCAAGATAAAGGAATAAGTCAAGAAGACATAATTTTAGAAGAAGATATAAAAAATGAAAATGGTGAGTTTACAGGTTATCATAAAAAAATAACAATTAAAGATTATGTACTAATAAAAAATGATCAATCAAAACAAGCTAATATTGTAAAAGAACTAACAGTTGAGATTTCTTATATGAATAGAAAAGGAAATCAAAATGTTAAAATTTCAACTTATATAACGAAGGAGTAAAAAATGAAAAGTAACAAAGGTATAACATTAACTTCTTTAATAATATATGTAATAGGAATGATTATTGTTATGGCATCTATTTCTACATTAACAACGTTTTTTTATAAAAATATAGATACAACAGCTATTAATGATAATACTACAACACAATATACTAAATTTTTGAGTTCTTTTACAGAAGAAATAAATAATAAAAATAATAGTATTATAGATTGCAAAACAAATTACATTATATTCTCAAGTGGAAATCAATATACGTATAAGGAAGAAAACAAAGCTATTTATAAAAATAAAGTGAAAATATGTAGTAATGTAGAAAAATGTAAATTCTCCTATAAATATCAAGACTCACAATATACAATTAACATTGAATTTAAAGCAGGAAATATAGATAAAACAGGAAATAATAGTATGATATATACGATTAAAAATGGTAAATAATAGTAAATAGCAAAAATTCAACACAACAACCATTTCATGTAGTATAATAAAATGGAGAACAAAAGAAAGGAAAAGTTAGCTATGGATATGAGAAGAAGACAACCTATAGGGGTTGAATTAGTAAAAAGAGGAGTAGTAACAGAAAATGATATACAAAAAGCATTAGAATATCAAAGAGAACATACAGATATAAAATTAGGAGATATTTTACACATATTGCAAGTTTGTGACCCACAAGTCTTAATTGAGGCTATAGGAGATATAGTAGGAACAGAAGGCATACTACTTACAGAAACTATTATAAAAATAAAATTAACAGATTACTTACCTTTAGACGTAGCTAAAAAAAATCAATGTATACCATTTGACGTAGAAAATGGAGTAATAAAAGTATGTTTTGCAGATAATTTTAATAAATCAAAAATGGATGCAGTTAAAATTATTTTACTAAATAAAGGTTTAATAATGAAACCTTACATAACTTTTGAACAAACAATAAAAAAAATATTAGATTCACTATATACAGACAATTCAAAGACAATAACACAACCATTTGCATCTGGAACAATAGTTGAATTAGTTGACAAGATTATAAGAAATGGTATGGAAAACAGAGCCAGTGATATTCATATTGAACCACTTATGAATGAAATAAGAGTAAGATACAGAATAGATGGAGAGTTGTTTACACATTTAACAATACCAAAAGAAAAACAACAACAAGTAATAGGAAGATTAAAAGCAATATCTAATATGCATCAAGAAAAGCAAGAGGCACAAGATGGTAGAATATTATTATATGATAACTATAATATTCGTGTATCTTCACAGCCAAACGTGTGTGGAGAAAAATTTGTTTTAAGATTACTAAAAAAAGATACAGATATTAGAAATATATTTGAATTAGGTTACCCAGGAACAGAAGCAGATTTAAAAAAGAGTTTTAATAAAAGAAATAGTATAACAATTATTGCTGCACCAACAGGAGAGGGAAAAACAACAACATTATACAGTATTATAGATTACTTAAATAGCCCAGAAATAAACATTACAACAATTGAAGATCCAGTTGAAATCAGAATAGATGGATTAAACCAAATTGAAATTGGAAACAAATCAACATTTTCAGGAGCTTTAAGAACAGTTTTAAGACAGGATCCAGACATAATTCTAGTTGGAGAAATACGTGATAAGGAAACTGCAGAAATAGCAATACAAGCTGGACAAACAGGACATTATGTGTTATCAACAATACATACAATAGATGCAATAGAAGTAATAAATAGAATGAGAAAAATGGGTGTATCAGACTATGATATTTCAAGTACACTAGCAACATCAGTATCACAAAGATTAGTAAGAAAATTATGCCCAAATTGTAGAAGAGAAAGAGAATTTACAAAAGAGGAAAAAGAAATAATATCAAAAATAGCAGAACAATATGGAGAAACAATTGATTTTAATGGACTAAAAACTTATGATGCAGTGGGATGCAAAAAATGTAATAATTTAGGATATTATGGAAGAATAGGACTTTTTGAAATATTAAATATATCAGATGCAATAAGAGAACTTATAGTAAAAGGAGCATCTACAATTGACATTAGAAAAAAAGCAATTGAAGAAAATTATAGACCTTTAGTAGTAGATGGAATAAATAAAGTATTAAAAGGAGAAACAAGTTTAGAAGAAATAAACAAAAAATTATTAATTTATTAAACAAAAGAAAGGGGAATATGCCATGAATATGGACAAAATCTTAGATAAAGCAATAGAAAAGGACGCTTCTGACGTACATTTAATATGTGGTAATAAACCAATGCTTAGAATAGCAAGAGATCTAGTTCCAATTGAAGAAATGGAAGTATTAACAATAGATGATATGAATGAGATGTATGATTATTTAGTAAGAGGAAATGTAGATAAAGATGAATTATTTAATGCTACAAGAAAATTAGATACATCATATGAATATAATGGAATCCGTTTAAGAGTAAACATATCATTATCAGATGATATACCACTATGTACATTAAGAATAATAAAAAATACATTACCACCTTATGAATCATTAGGATTACCAGATATAATAAGAAGAATGACATATCAACAACAAGGATTGATATTAGTAACAGGAAAAACAAACTCTGGTAAAAGTACAACACTAAATGCTTTAATAAATGAAATAAATGAAACACAGAATAAAAAAATATTAACACTAGAAAACCCAGTTGAGTATAAGCACCATTCAAAGAAATCATTAATAGTACAAAAAGAAATTGGAAAAGGTGGAGATGCCTTAACATTTAGCGATGGTGTAAAAAACTCACTAAGAGAAGATTGTGATATATTAGTAATAGGAGAAATCAGAGACAAAATTACAATGGAAGCAGCAATAGAGATGGCGGAATCAGGGCACTTAGTAATAGGAACATTACATACAAAATCTTGTGCAGAAACAATAGACAGAATGATAAACTTTTATGAAGTAAGAGATCAAGCAAGTATAAAATATTTACTTTCATCTTTATTAAAACTAGTTGTATCACAAAGATTATTAAGAGGAAGAGATGGAAAATTAGTATTAGTACCAGAAGTTATGGTAGTAGATAATATAGTTGCTGGAATAATAAGAAAAGATAAAATAAGTGTATCAGAAATAGAAGATGCAATACAAAGTAGTTCAGAAAAAGGAAGCATAGGACTAATAAATTCAATAGCAGATTTATTTGTAAAAGACAAAATTACATTAGACCAAGCAAAATCACAAATAGAAGAGAAAAACATAGAAATACTAAATAGAACAATAATGCAAATGAAAATAAGAAAAGATAGCAATAGAAATTAAAAAAGAGGGAGGTGCAAAGATGCCTACATATACATATAGAGCAGTAACAAGCTCTGGTATGATTGTTAGAAATAGAGTAGAAGCAACAAGTAAACAAAGTTTATTAAGAGCTTTAAAAGATAATGAACTAGTTCCAATAACCGTTGAACAAGTTTCATATTCTGCAAGAAAGAAAAAAACTAAAAAGAAAAATATAAAAGATATAGAAGAAATAATGCAAAATGTAAATACAACACAAATAAACACTAAAAAAACAACGACAACTAAGGAAAAAATAAGTATGTATTTATCAAAAACAGAAAAAGTAACAAATAGAGATTTAGTAATATTTACACAAAACTTTTATTTATTAAAGAAAGCTAATTTTAATAATATTCATGCATTAAAAACAATAATAGATAGCACAGAAAATCTTACATTTAAAGGAATATTAGAAGATATACTAGCAGGAGTTGAAGCAGGAGAAAATATGTATACAACAATGGAATATTATTCAGATACATTTCCGTTTTTATACATAAATATGATCAAAGTAGGAGAATTATCAGGATCTCTTGCAAATGCACTAAAACAAGCGGTAAACTATTTAGAAACATCAGAATCTTTAAATAAGAGGATCAAATCAATACTATTACCAAACATAATACAATTTGTTTTGATATTAGTAATGTTAGTAGTAGGAACAATAGTGGCAATACCAGCAATTCAAAATGTATATGAAGAATTAGGTTCAAAAGACAAATTGCCAGCAATAACATTATGGTTTCAAGGAGTTGTAAATGGATTAATGCACTATTGGTATATACCATTGATAATTATAGGATCAGCAATAGCAGCATTTATATTCTATATAAACACACCAAAAGGGAAATATAATTTTGATTATTTTAAATATAAAATGCCAATATTTGGGCAATTAATATTTGCACTAGACTTTTCAAGACTTATGAAAGCGATGTTACTTAACTTAAAAAACGGAATGAGAATTCAAGACGCAATAGAAGTAAGTAAGAACGTAGTACAAAATTATGTTATGTTATCAATTGTTGAAACATCTATGAACAATATATTAATAGGTGACTCATGGATAGAGCCATTTGAAAAATCTGGGCTAACAAAATCTATGGTAACAGAAATGTTGAAAATAGGTATGCAAACAGACTTAGCAGAAATGATGGAAAAACTAGTAGAATATATGGAAATAGATATAGACAATATCTTAGAAAAAGTAATGAAAGCATTACCAGAAGTAAGTTATTTAATAGTAGGAATAGTATTAATATTTTTCGTATTAGTTGTACTTGTTCCATGTATCCAAACTTATATGGGAGGATTCTTATTATCAGCAGCGGGAGTATAGAAAGAGAGTAATTATGAAAATTGGTATAGATTTAGGCGGAAGCCATATTGGAATTGGAGTAGTAGATAATAAAAATTTTATAGTAGAAAAGGTTGAAAAAAGACTTTTAGCTAAAGATAAAAAAGATGTAAAAAATGTAATCGAAAGTTATATAATAAAAAATGTTAAGGAACTTTCTGAAAAATATAAAATTATAGAAATTGGAATAGCTGTTCCGGGAACTGTTATTGGACAGAAAATTGTAAAGTCAGTAAATTTAGGTGTTAATGAATATGAATTAGTTGAAAATTTGAAAAAAGAAATAGAGATACCAATTAAAATAAGAAATGATGCCAAATGTGCAGCTCTTGCAGAAAATGCAATAGGAGCACTAAAAGATTACAAAAGAAGTCTATTTTTGACACTTGGGACAGGAATTGGTGGAGCAGTTATAATAAACGGTAAATTATTAGATACAGGGAATTTACCAGGATGTGAATTTGGACATACAGTAATAAAAAGAGACGGAATAAAATGCAATTGTGGAAAACAAGGATGTTTTGAAAAATATGCTTCAATGAAAGCTTTGAAAACGAATTTAAGACAAAGTTTAGGACTTGATGAAAAAACAAGAGGACAAGAATTATTAGATATTATAAGAAAAAATCCATCAGATGAAAAAATAAATAAAGTAATAGATGAATATATAGAATATCTAAGTATAGGAATATCAAATTTAATAAATATATTTGAGCCAGAAGCAATTGGAATCGGTGGAAGTTTTGTATATTTTTCTGATGTGTTATTAGATAGATTAATAGATAATATAATAAAAAAGCAATATTTATTTAATAAAAGGGAAAAGTTAATAATAATACCTGCAGCTCTTGGAAATGATGCAGGTATTATAGGAAGCATTATGTAGTCAAATTACCAAAAGGAGAAAGGATTATGGATATAAACAATAAAAAAGCAACAAGACAAAGTTATGGTGAAGCATTATTAGAGTTAGGAAAAGAAAATTCAAATATAGTTGTATTAGATGCAGATTTATCAAATGCAACAAAAACAGATATATTTGCAAAAGAATTTCCAAAGAGATTTTTTGACATGGGAATCGCAGAACAAAACTTAGTATCAACAGCAGCAGGAATGTCAACATGTGGGAAAATACCATATGTAAGTACATTTGCGGTATTTGCAGCAGGCAGAGCATATGACCAAATTAGAAATAGTGTATGTTATCCTAAACTAAATGTAAAAATATGTGCAACTCATGCAGGGGTAACAGTTGGTGAAGACGGTGCAACACACCAGATGATAGAAGATATATCATTAATGAGAACATTACCCAATATGACAGTTATATCAACATCAGATGATATTCAAACAAAATGGGCAGTTAAAGAAATAAGTAAAATAGAAGGTCCAGTATATTTGAGACTAGCAAGACTTGCAACACCTATAATATATGATGAAAATCAAAAATTCGAAATAGGAAAAGCAATTCAAATTGGAAATGGAACAGATGGAACAGTATTTGCAACAGGAGTAACAGTTTCAGAAGCAATAAAAGCTAAGGAAAATTTAAAGAAAAATGGAATAGATATTAGAGTTGTAGATATTCATACAATAAAACCAATAGACAAAGAAATAATTATAAAATGTGCAAAAGAAACAAAAAAATTAATTTCAATAGAAGACCATAATATAATAGGTGGATTAGGGTCTGCAATTTCAGAAGTTTTAACAGATGAATATCCAACAAAACTCATTAGACTTGGAATAAAAGACACATTTGGAAAATCAGGTAAAGGAATAGAATTAATGCAATACTTTGGTATTACAGCAAACGATATAGAACAAGTATTAAGAAAATAGAAAATAGTAGCAGATTAGCTACTATTTTTTGACCTTAAAACTGTCAAAAATTTCTAGTGAATTTTTTGTGAAAACTATTGCAAAATTGACATATTATTGGTATGATTTAATGGAGAAAAATAAAAAATAAAATGGAATATTTTAGAAAAAAATAATATAATGAGCGAGTAAAACGAGCGAAAGGAAGAAAAATAAAAATGATAGAATTTAGAAACGTATCAAAAATATATGACACAGGAACAAAAGCTGTAAAAAATGCAAACTTTGTAATAGATAAAGGGGAATTTGCGTTTTTAGTAGGGACATCAGGAAGTGGAAAATCAACACTAATAAAACTAATATTAAAAGAAGAAGAACCAACATCTGGAAATATAATAATAAATGGAAAAGATACAACATTTTTAAAACAAAGTAGAGTTCCTTATTTAAGAAGAAGTATGGGAGTAGTGTTTCAAGACTTTAGACTGTTACCAGACAAAACAGTATATGATAATGTAGCATATGCAATGTACATAGTAAGAGCAACGCCAAGACACATAAGAAGACAAGTACCAATGGTATTATCATTAGTAGGATTAAGTGGAAAAGCAAAAATGTATCCAAACGAATTATCTGGAGGAGAACAACAAAGAGTAGCATTAGCTAGAGCATTAGTGAATAATCCATCAATGTTAATAGCAGACGAACCTACAGGGAACTTAGACCCAGATACAGCATGGGACATAATGAATTTATTAAACGAAATTAACATGAGAGGTACAACGGTAGTAGTAGCAACACATGCTAAAGACATAGTAGACAAAATGAAAAAAAGAGTAATACACATAGAAAAAGGCACTATAGTAAGAGATGATAAAAAAGGTGGTTATGATTGTGAAATATAATATATTTGGATATTTAATAGGAGAAGGTTTTAGCAATGTATTTAAAAATAAAAAATCTACTGGAGCATCATTAATGATAATGTGTGCAACAATGATAATATTTGGAATATTTTTAATGCTTAGCCAAAACATAAATCATTTTATAGATGATATAAAATCAGAACAAGGTTTTCAAGTTTTTTTAAAAATAGATGCAACAGAAGAAGAAATACAAGAAGTGGGAGATAAAATAAGAGCTTTAGAAGGTGTTAATACCGCAGAATTTAAAGATAAAGAATATGCTATGAACTTTATGAAAGAAAAATTTGGAGATAAGGCGGATTTGTTAGATCCATATGGATATGACTTTTATTCAACATCTTATATAGTAACATTAACAGACTTAAGATTAAGTAAAGATGTTCAAAATCAGATATTAGAATTTGATAATATAAAAAAAATACAAAGTAGTGATGAAACAGTATCAATATTATTAAAGTTAGCTAATGGAATTAAAATCGTTACAGGAGTTATATTAGTATTATTAATAATTATATCTATATTTATTATATCAAATACAATAAAATTAACAGTTCATGCAAGAAGAAAAGAAATATCAATAATGAAATATGTAGGAGCAACAAATAATTTTATAAGATGGCCTTTTATAGTAGAAGGTATGATAATAGGAGTATTAGCAAGTGCTATATCAATAGTAATTATAGGAGGAGCTTATAGTATATTTGCCGAACAAGCAGTAAACGTTCCATTTATGAGAACTATAGGAGTAAGTTTGGTAAGCTTTAAAGATATGATTTCATCAATAATACTAGTATATATATTGTTAGGAATAGGAATTGGAGCTCTTGGAAGTGTAATTTCTATGAGAAAATACCTTAAAGTTTAAAAAAATCAAAGAATTTTTAGATGACGATGAGCGAACGAAGTGAGCGAAAGGAGAAAACATGCGTAAAATTTTATGTATTGTTTTAATCTTACTGGCTTGTTTTACAACATTTACATATACATATGCAGAAAATAAAAATAATACGGCAGATTTACAAACACAAAGAGAAGAATTACAAAATCAATTAAATAATACAAACAATGAACTAGAAGAAGTGCAAAGCGATTTGTCTGAAAACCTAAAACAAATAGAAAAATTAGACAAAAGAATAGAAAAGGCGGAGACACAATTAGGAGAACAAGAAAGTAAGATTACAGAATTAAAAAATTCAATTAATCAAATAGAATCTGAATTAAATACTGTTTCAGAAAAATATAATAAACAAAAAGAATTATTTAAACAAAGATTAGTAGCTATTTATGAAGCAGGAGAAACCCGATATTTAGATATATTATTAAAATCAAGAAGTCTTTCTGATTTTTTATCTAGTTATTATATAATAACAGAATTAGCTGAAATAGATAACAATTTAATAAATGAATTAGAAGAAAAGAAAAAAACAATAGATTTATCTAAGCAAAAATTAGAAAAAGAAAAAAATGAGTTAGCAACAATAGTTGAAAATCAAACAAGAGTGGCAAGAACTTTACAAAATACAAAAAAAATGAGAGAAAGTTTTATAGAAAAACTTTCAGACGAAGAAAAACAATTACAAAGTAAAATAGATGAAATAAATACACAATATGAAGAAGTTAATAGACAAATTTTAGCATTAGCACAACAAGGAATAGACACACAATATATAGGTGGACAATTAGAGTGGCCAGTTCCTGGATATACTAGAATTACATCAAAATATGAAATGAGAGTACATCCAATAACAGGACAGTATAAATTACATACAGGTGTAGATATTGGTGCACCAGAAGGAGTAAATTTTGTTGCTGCAAATGATGGAATTGTTGTAAAGGCAGGAAAGAATATAGCATATGGAAACATGGTTATAATTGATCATGGAGGAGGAATATCAACATTATATGCACACGGATCAGAGATTTTAGTAGAATTAGGACAAAGTGTAAAAAGAGGAGATACAATATTAAAAGTAGGATCAACAGGATATTCTACAGGGCCACATGCACATTTTGAAGTTAGAATAAATGGAGTAACAACAGATCCGCTACCATATATAACAAATGGGCTAGTTCCAGGAGAGGAAAATAGCACAGATGAAAATAATAATAAAAATAGTAATAATAATGTAAATTAAAAATTAGGAGGAACATATGAAAAAAATATGCCAAAAAATTATAGGAATTATATTAATATTAATTTTACTAAGTATGAATATATCTACTGCTGTTACGCAAGCGGAAATAAATAATCAAAAAAATGAACAAACAAAGATAAACAATGAAAAAGCTGAATTAGAAGAAAAGCAAAAACAAGTTGAAGCTAAAAAATCAGAAACAATGAAACAGGTAGAAAGTATAAGTTCACAAATAGATAGCTATCAATCTCAAATAAATGATTTAGATTCTCAAATAGATGATGCAAATTTAAAAATAAAAGAAGCTGAACAAAAATTGGCTGAAAATCAAGAAGAATATGAGAAAAAACAAGAAATGTTTAAACAAAGATTAGTTGCTGTTTATGAAGAAGGTGAAACTACATATTTAGATTTTTTACTAACTTCTCAAAGTTTAACTGACTTTATTTCTAACTATTATTTAGTATCTGAATTAGCAGAAATGGATGCGGAACTAATAGAAAGAATAGAAAAACAAAAAGAAGAAATAGAAGCATCTAAAAAGCAAATAGAAGAAAGTAAACAAAAATTAACGACTGCTAAAGCAAGTAAAGAAAGTGTAGCAAATGAATTAAAAAGTGCTAAATCAGAAAAAGATAAATATGTTACACAATTATCTGTAGAAGAAAAGGAATTAGAAAAAGAAATACAAGAATTAAAACAAGCAAATGATAGAATAGCAAATGAAATAAGAATTGCTGAGGAAAAATATAAAAAACAATTAGAAGAATTACAAAATAGTTCAAATAATAATGGAAATTCATCAGGTAGTTCATCAGGTAGTTCATCTGGATTTTTAGCACATCCAGTTTCAGGTCCAATTACTGCTAAAGCATATTATTCAAGTGGAAAATTTCATGGAGCAATAGATTATGGAATTTCAGTAGGAACACCTGTACATGCAGCAGCAGATGGAGTTGTAATGTCAACAGCAAATTTATCAAGTAGTTATGGAACATATGTAGTAATAAGACATGCAAATGGATTACAAACATATTATGCTCATGGTACTTATGGTTCAATTAGTGTATCTCCTGGACAAACAGTAAAAAAAGGACAAAAAATAATGCTAAGTGGAAATACAGGTAATTCATCAGGACCACACTTACATTTTGAAGTTAGAAAATCACCTTATAGTTATAATGGATATGCAACAGGATATGGACAAGACTCAAGAGTAAATCCTTTATCATATATGTAAATTAAATACATATAATAACAAAGAGCGGATAATATCCGCTCAAAATAAATTTAAGGCATATCAAATGAAGGGAGGCTATATTAGCAATTTGCTAATATAAATAAAATGGATAAAGAAAGAAAAAATAAAATTTATAAAATGATAATGATTGTGACTATTGCTGTATTTGTAACATTTATGACTACATCAATATCATTATACACATACTTTGTAAATAACCCAATATCAATGACTTCCAAAAATTCTTCATCAAGTAGTAGAGATATAGCATCAACACTATTAAAATATAAAGAAATAATTGATAAGTATTACTTAGGAGATGTTGATGAAGAAAAATTAAAAGAAGGAGCAATAAAAGGGTATATAGAAGGATTAGGAGACCCTTATACAGAATATATTTCAAAAGAAGAAATGGAAGATTACTTAAGTGACACAATGGGAAATTTTGTAGGGATAGGAATTTATATGGTAAAAAATACTGAAAAAGGTAAAATACAAGTATTAGCACCAATAAAGGGAAGTCCAGCAGAAATAGCAGGAATACAAGCAGGAGACCTTATTTTAACAGTAGATGGAGTTAGTTATAGTGCGGATGAAATGACAACAGCATCTAACAAAATTAAAGGTGAAGAAGGAACAACAGTAACCATAGAAATACTAAGAGGAACAGAAACAAAAAAATATGAATTAAAAAGAGAAAAAGTAAAAGTAAATCAAGTAGAAGGAAAAGTACTTTCAAACAATATAGGTTACATTTACTTTACATCATTTGATGAAACAACAGCAGAAGATTTTAAAGCAAAATTTGAAGAACTAAATAAACAAGGAATAAAATCATTAATTATAGACTTAAGAAACAATGGTGGGGGAATTGTAGATCAAGCATTACAAATAGCTGATTATATAGTAGATAAAGATTCAATATTATTATATGAAGTAGATAAAAATAATAAAGAAACAGTAAAAAAGGCACAAATGGACCCAATTATAAATATGCCTATAATAATATTAACAAATGAAAACACAGCAAGTGCTTCAGAGATACTTGCAGGAGCTTTAAAAGATTTGGGAAAAGCAAAAATAGTTGGAACAACTACTTATGGAAAAGGTGTAATACAACAAATACTAAAACTTAGTGATGGAAGTGGATTAAAAATTACAATAGAAGAATATCAAACACCAAATAGAAATAAGATTCATGAAATAGGAATAAAACCAGATGAGGAAGTAAAATTACCAGATTCTGTAACAAATATATTAAATGTACAAGAGTCAGAAGATACACAACTACAAAAAGCAATAGAAATGTTAAAATAAAGGAGAGAAAACGAGATGAACTTAGCAAATAAATTAACAATTTTTAGAATGATATTAGTACCAATAATGGTTATAATACCATTTTTGGGAATTGACAATGAAATTTTTGGAATACCATTAAGTTTTATCATAATAGATATAATATTCATAATAGCATCAATAACAGACAAATTAGATGGTTATATTGCAAGAAGTAGAAATCAAGTTACAACATTTGGGAAATTTTTAGATCCAATAGCAGACAAAATACTAGTGTTGGCTGCAATGATAATGTTGGTAGAATTTGGAAAACTACCAGCTTGGATACCAATTATAGTATTAGCAAGAGAATTTGTAGTATCAGGTTACAGATTAATAGCAGTAGAAAAAGGTGGGAAAGTAGTTGCAGCATCAATATGGGGAAAATTAAAAACAGTAACGCAAATGGTAGCTATAATATTAGCATTTGTTGATATAAATGCATTTGGAACATGTTTCAATGGAAGTTTAACAGGATTTGAATTAATTTTAAATGCAATAGTTACAATAATGATGATAGCACAAACTATAGCAACAATTTTCTCTGGGTATGAATATTTAAAAGAAGGAAAAGATTTGCTAAAAGATTAAAATATGGTATAAATTACTTGACAAAACAAAAAAACTGCCGTAATATATATATCGATACTTAAAAATGGAGGTAAAGAACGTGGAAGAGAAAGACGTAATCCTTACACAAGAAGGATATGATAATTTAGATAAAGAATTAAATTATTTAAAAACAGAGAAAAGAGCTGAAATAGCAGATAGAATAAAAGTAGCATTAGGATTTGGTGACTTATCAGAAAATTCAGAATATGACGAAGCAAAAACAGCACAAGCTGAAAACGAAGTAAAAATAGCTGAATTAGAAAACAAAATAAGACATGCAAAAATCATTGATGAAAGTGAAATTGATACAGATGTAGTCCAAATAGGAAATACTGTAAAAGTATTAGATATGGAATTCAACGAAGAAATAGAATATACAATAGTAGGTTCTACAGAAGTAGATTTAGCAGAAAACAAAATTTCAAACGAATCACCTTTAGGTGTAGCATTATTAGGATCTAAAAAAAATCTTACAGTAGATGTAAATGCACCAGCAGGAATAATGAAATATAAAATTTTAGAAATAAAAAAATAAAAAAATAAAAGAGATTTTAAGAAAAGTATTCTTAAAATCTCTTTTATTTTTTTATAACAAAATTGAACTGTCTAAAGCAAGTTTAATCATATTATTTAACCCTGTTTGTCTTTCTTCAGCAGTAGCTACTTCAGTAATAAATTTAGAATCTACAACACTCATTAAACAAGAAGCTTTTTTATTTAAAATTTTTGCATTATAAAACAAAGAAAAAGCTTCCATTTCGGCAGATATAGGATTAAAATCATTAGGAATTCTAGATAGAAAATTATTAACATCAGTCATATAAACATCAAAACAATCAGTACAAACAGTATTACCTTTAAATAATTTTATATCATTATTTTTTGCTGTATTTTCAATAACAGAATTTAATTCATCATTAGAATTGATAATATGACAATTGTCGTTATTTAAAGTAAAAGCATAGTTACTTTCAGAAAAAACATTATCACTAAGAATAATATCAAATAATTTTAACTCAGGTAAATAAGCACCACAAGAGCCAATTCTAATAATATTTTCTACGTCATAAAATTTAAATAATTCATAACTATAAATACCCATACTAGGCATTCCCATACCAGAAGCCATTACAGAAATTTCTATACCTTTATATTTTCCAGTGTAAGCAAACATTCCTCTTACAGTATTAACCAATTTGTAATCATTAAAAAAATTCTCTACAATATATTTTGCTCTTAAAGGATCACCAGGCATTATAACAGTTTTTGCAATATCACCTTTTTGAGCTGAATTATGTGGTGTTGACATATAATAAACCTCCTAAAAATTGTTATTTATAATGTAAATTATATTTCAAAAAATAAAAAAAAACAAGTGGAAAATGTAAATAAAAATTAAAGTAAATACTATTGCAAAAAAGATGAACTTATGATATAAAATAAATTGTAAAATTATAAATAAGCTAAACCACAAATGAACAGAGGTGAAAAAATGATAAAAGCTTATGCAAAATCTGACACAGGAAAAGTCAGAGAAATAAATCAAGACTATTACTACATTTCAAATTCATTAGACGAAGTACAACTATATATACTAGCAGATGGAATGGGTGGATATAATGGAGGAGAAATAGCAAGTAAAATAGCAGTTGAAACAGCAAAAAATTATATAGAAAACAATTTTAGAGAAATAGAAAAAGATAGAGACAGTATAATCCAACTATTAGGAAGTAGTATGGAATATGCAAATATGATAGTATATGAAAAATCACAAGAACGTGAAGAACTACATGGAATGGGAACAACACTAGAAATATGTTTAATATATAATAACAAAGTATATATAGGACATATAGGAGATAGTAGAATTTATCGAATAAGAAAAGAATTCATAAGAAAATTAACACAAGACCATAGCTATGTTCAAAAATTAGTAAAAGAAGGAAAAATAACAAAAGAACAAGCAGAAACTCATCCACAAAAAAATATGTTAACGAGAGCACTAGGATGTAATGCGTTTGTAGAGCCTGATGTTATGGTAAAAGGATTTCTAAAAGAAGACATTTTAGTTATGTGCTCAGACGGATTAACAAATATGGTAAAAACAGACATAATATATAAAGAAGCAAGTAAAAATATAGAACAAGCGCCAAAAGAATTAGTAAAAATTGCAAACGAGAATGGCGGAAAAGATAATATAACAGTTGTTATAATAAAAAATATATAGCGGTCCACATATAAGACTTATTATTATAAATATAAAAATTTATAATAAAAGAAGCGAAAAGGAGAGATTAAATATGAATTTAGAAGGTAAAGTATTAGGTGGCAGATACGAAATAATAAATAAAATCGGAAATGGAGGAATGGCAACAGTATATAGAGCAACTGATTTGGTTTTAAAAAGATATGTTGCTGTAAAAATACTTAGGGATGAATTTACAACTGATGAAGAATTTATTAGAAGATTTGAAACAGAAGCACAATCAGCAGCTAGATTAACACATCCTAACATAGTTTCAATATATGATGTCGGAGTAGATAGTGGAGTATATTATATAGTTATGGAACTAATACAAGGAAAAACTTTAAAAGAAATAATAGTAGAAGAAAAAGGTCCATTACCTTGGAAATGGTCTGTAAATGTAGCTATTCAAATTGGTTCTGCATTAGAAATGGCACACAAAAATAATATTATACATAGAGATATAAAACCACATAACATTATAATAACAGAAGATGGAATAGCAAAAGTAACAGATTTTGGAATAGCAAAAGCTGTATCGAATTCAACAATAACAGCATTTGGAACAACAATAGGTTCTGTACATTATTTCTCACCAGAACATGCAAGAGGTGGATATACAGATGCCAAATCAGATTTATATTCTCTTGGAGTAGTAATGTATGAAATGGTAACAGGAAAAGTACCATTTGATGCAGATACACCAGTATCAGTAGCATTAAAACATATGCAAGAAGAACCAGTATCACCGATAGAAGAAAATCCAAATTTACCAGAAGCTGTTAATAAAATAATAATGAAAGCATTAAAAAAAGATCCAATGCTTAGATATCAAACAGCAACAGAAATGTTACAAGATTTAAAAATGGCACTAAAAAATCCATCAGGAGATTTTGTAGAAGAAGTAGATTATGATGAAACAGCAAGAACACAAAAAATATCAACAAATATGTATGAAAAACAATCAAGAAATACAAGAAAAAAAGATAATAAATTTGTTGCTTTTATAAAGAGCCACCCAAAACTAAGTGTATTTTTAGGAATTATAATTTTATTCTTCTTAGCATTTGGTGGAACAACATTAATACTAAACGTGACAAATCCTAAAGAAGTACAATTGCCAAATGTTGTAGGTTTATCACAAATAGAAGCAAAACAAAAAATAGAAGAAGCAAAATTAAAATATGAAGTATCATCAGAGGAATATAATACAGAAGTAGAAAAAGACCATATAATCAGCCAAGATCCAACTTATTCAGAAAAATATAATAATGTAAAAGAAGGCAGTACAGTTAAAGTTATAGTAAGCAAAGGAACAGAAAAAACAAAAGTTCCTAAAGTGGCTGGAATGAAAGAAGAAGAAGCTATAAAGGCATTAGAAGAAGCTAAACTAAAAGCAGAAGTTATAGAAGAAACAAGTAAAAAAATTGAAGAGGGTTATGTAATTAGTCAAGAAACAGAAGCGAATACAGAAGCAAATGCTGGAGATACAGTGAAAATACATGTAAGCACAGGAACAGAAAAAGTTACAGTACCATATATTGTTGGTAAAAAACAAGATGAAGCAAAAAAAGAACTAGAAAATGCTGGATTAACAGTAACAATAACAAATGAAGAAGATAGTTCGAAAGATACAGGAGTTGTATTAAAACAAAGTGTAGATTCTGGAAAAGTAGTTGATAAAGGATCAGCAATAACAATAACTGTAAATAGCTTTGAAGCAAGCAAAACGATTTCTATAAATATAGACGTAAAGGCAATAACAGGTGGCTATACAGAAAATAAACCAAGTAATGTAGCAAATTCAACAAACACAACAAATGATATTGTAAAAACAGTAAGTATAGAAATAACATCAGAAGGAAAAACATTATGGTCAGACTCTGGAGTTGATAAAAATACAACTAATAAAACAGCAACAATAACAGGAAAAGGTTCAATGGTTATAACATTAACAATAAAAGATTCAAATGGTATGAATAAAGTGAGAACTAAAACTGTAAACTTTAATAATGATAAAACTGTAAGTTTTAATTAATAATACAAAATTTGACAAAGGGAACATAAAGTAGTATAATGAATTTATCACAAATATGGAGGTACATTATAATGGAAAAAGAATCAATTGATTTTTCTAATACTTTATCAAAACGAAAAGTATATCGGAAAAGAACGATAGGTATGAGTTTTGAAATACTTTCTGATGTCGCATTGACAAGGAAAGAAATAAGAAAAATTGCTTTTATAATTCGTAATGGAGTTAGGCTTGGATGTTCAGAAAATATAATTTCACGAGATATTATAAAAACAATTCAAAAAACTTCAAAAGATGTTGCCGTAGCGACGGTTATGAGTGGTAATGGCAAAAGTTGGATAGTTGAATTAGAAAGTGAACGCTATTAATAACTATTCATAGGGAGATTTGCAAAAAAGCAAGTTTCCCATTTTTTATTTTGCATTTATAAAAAAATTATGGTAAAATAACTAAAGTTAAATATTTGGAGGGAAAATGCAAGGATTAATAATAGAAAATATATCAAATTTATATAGAATAAAACTGAAAAATAAAATATATGAAGCAACACCAAGAGGAAAATTGAAAAAAGAAGAAATATCTCCAGTAGTAGGTGACAAAGTAAAAATAAGTATATTAAACGAAGAAGAAAAAAAGGCAGTAATAGAACAAATTTTGCCAAGAGAAAATTATATAAAAAGACCTAAAATGAGTAATTTAACACAAATAATACTGGTAATATCTTGTAAAAATCCAAAACCAGATTTACTACTATTAGATAAGCAACTTGCATTTGCAGAATTTTTAAAAATAAAACCAGTTATAGTATTAAATAAGTCGGATTTAGATAAAAAGAAAGAATTTGAACAAATAAAGGAAGTATATTCAAAAATAGGATATACTGTAATCGAAACAGATGCAAAAAAATCAAAAGGTATAGAATTACTTAAAAATATATTAAAAAACAATATAAACGCATTTTCAGGCAATTCCGGAGTAGGTAAATCAACATTAATAAATGCGATTTTTGAAAAAGAGCAAACTCAAGAAGGAGAAATAAGTCAAAGAAATAAAAGAGGAAAAAATACAACAACATCAATAAAATTATATGAAATAGATGAAAACACATATATAGCAGATACACCTGGATTTTCTACATTTGATATATCAGAAATCCAGTATACAGAATTAGATAAAGTTTTTAAAGAATTTAAACAAGAAATTTCAAATTGTGAATTTGTTGGTTGCACACATATCAAAGAACAAAATTGCGGAATAAAAAATGCTATAGAAAATAAGAAAATTAATCAATTTAGATATGACAGATATTGCAAAATTTATGAAGAATTAAAAGAAAAGGAGAAGAGAAAATGGTAGAAATTTCAACATCAATACTTTCAGTAAAAAAAGGAGAAGAATCAAAAACGTTTTTTGCACTAGAAAAAGCAAAAACAGATTATTTCCATATAGATGTAATGGATGGAAAATTTGTAAAAAAAGATACATATAAAAAAATGCTTGAATATGCATCATATATAAAAAGAATATCTAATCTGCCTCTTGATGTTCACTTAATGGTAGAAGATATAAATGCTACAATTGAAGATTTTTTACCAGTAGAACCTAACATTATAACATTCCATTATGAGGCATGTAAAAATAAAGAAGAAGTGATGAAATATATAAAAAAAATAAAAGAGAACAATTGTAAAGTAGGAATAAGTGTAAAACCAGAAACTGATATAGAAGAAATTTATGAATTTTTGCCATATGTTCATATGTGTTTAGTTATGACAGTTGAACCAGGAAAAGGAGGACAAACACTTTTAACAGATATGGTAAACAAAGTGTCAAAACTAAAAAAATATGTAGATGAAAATAATATAGAAATTGATATAGAAGTTGATGGTGGTATTAATTTAAAAACAGCAGATGCAGTAAAAAATGCTGGAGCAAATATTTTAGTTTCAGGTACAGCAATTTTAATGGCAAGGGATTTTAAAACTATAATTGATGAATTAAAAGGTTAAAATAGGAGTTTGTAATATAAACTCCTATTTTAATATGAATTATTTATTTTCTTTTTTATTAGTTGTTGCTATTTTTTGTTTTTTGTTTTCTTCATTTTTAGAATTTTTAGGAAGTAAAGTCATAACTAAAATTCCTAAACCTAAAATAGTTATAACAAATGATATAATTGAACCAACAAAAGGTAAAGCTCTTAATACCCAAACTATAATTCCAGTAACAACCAACATTCCAAAAATTCCAGAATTTGCATTAATATTCAATTTAGCACAAAGGTAATTATTTGCAGTAATTGTAAATAATGCTTTAGAAATCACAAGTGCTAAAATATATAAAGCAATCAATAATAAAGCAACACTACTTGTTAATTGTAAAAGGATTAGCACAATAGAAATAACAGGAATTACAACTAATGTAAGTAAGCCAAAACCTAAAACTTTCCAAGAAATTTTTCCAACATAATTATTAGTTGATTTTAAGAATTTAGGGGCAATCCATAAGCAAACTAGCCAAATAATTAAGATAAATGCAAGAAATGCACCTAAATTTAAAATATAGTTTGCAATAATAGTGCCTACATTCATATTTTTAAGATTTGAATTTATTTCATTAAATTTAACTTCTCCTAAAACAATATCATCAGAAATATTAATTTTTTCAGCAGAAGAATATTCTAAATTACCATAAATAACACCTTTTTTGGATTGTTCTGAATCATTATTTTCTGTATTAAAATTAATGTCATTAGCGCTTACAAAAGCGTTTCTACCAATAGTACCATTAATATTTAAAGTTTGGCATAAAGTTTTTAAATCTCTATAAACAAATCCATTAGAAATATTCAAATTTTGCGAAAAGGCAAAAACATCATATGCAACACCTTTTATAGTAATAGATTGTGCACAAGTAAAAATATTATTAAAAATATAACCTTCTTTTTCAATAACAACATCTTTTGCTAAAATAAAAGCATCTCCGCCTATTTGAGAATTGATAGTAACTTTATTAGCTATAATAAAAACATTACCATCAACAATATAATCAATATTTACTTCATCTTCGCAAAGATATAAATCAGACTTTTTAAAAGAATCGTTTTTTTGTTCTTCTTGATTAATATTATCAACAACTTGATTTTCTACAGAATTAGTTTCGTTAGTTATTTCACTATTAGATTCATTGTCAGCTAAAACAAATGAAGATGAAAAAAGTAAAACTAATACAAGAAAAATTGTAAGAAATTTTGATTTTTTTCTTAACATAATAGACCTCCTTAATATTTATTAATATGCTAAAATAATATATCTTTACAGTAATTTTGTCAATCAATTTTTATAAAAAAGAAATAATTAGGACAGATTAAAATGTATCAAAATTCATTTAAAGTTGACAAAAGAATAAATAAACTATATACTTAAAATAAGGCTATAGATTAGTCAGAAACCAAGAAACCTCAGATCTACAATTGGAGAGGAGGAAAAAACATGAAGCACATAAGAACTTTATCAGGCAAGCTCCTTAAAGACACTATGAAAAACGGTGGTTGTGGAGAATGTCAGACTTCATGCCAGTCAGCTTGCAAGACTTCTTGTACGGTTGGCAACCAACATTGCGAAAACAAAAATCAGTAATATATGGTAATTGTTTTTCGAAAAAAGAAGTACTTTGGGACAGTAAAACTGTTTCAAAGTGCTTTTACTATTTATGAATTAAATTATAAAACTATTGTATTCAAAATAGAATAAAAAATCTAAAAATTTCTTAAATGACATTGTATCATATGTAGTGCTTTCATCTTTAGTTTTTTTAGAAGAAAAATTCATTTATATAAATTTGTTTAGCACAATGGTTAGCAGGAAAGATAGCAAAAAAATAATTATAAATAATTTCAAATAATATTATGAAAACAAATGATTTCTAAAAACAATAAAAATACTTGTAAAAGAAATAAAAATATAATATAAAAACATTAGAAAAAGAAAACAAAAGATAAATAAAATTATAGATAAGTTTTATGATACAGTAGAAAAATTCATTTAAAGAGAGAAGAAAAAGAGAAAAATTGGGATTTGGAAATTTAAATAGTGCAATTTAGGAAAAGAAATGTTATAATGATGTGGTAGGAGGAATCAGGATGAAACAAAATATATATGATAATGAGATATTTTCAAATGCATACGACCAAATGAGAAAGATAGATAAGGGGAAAAATGCGAATGACTTGGTTGAAATTCCTAATTTTAGAAAGTTGATTCCAAATGTTAAAGGAAAAAAGATTCTTGATTTAGGATGTGGATATGGAGAAAACGATAAGTATTGTAGAGATTTAGGAGCAAAGGAAATTCTAGGAATTGATATTTCTGAACACATGATAAAAATTGCGAAAGAGAATAATTATGACAAAAATATAAAATATAAAGTAATGGCAATGGAAGACATTAGTAAAATTAATGAAAAATTTGATATTGTTATTTCATCATTAGCATTTCATTATGTTAAAGACTATGAAAAATTAATAAATGATATATATAGTTTATTAAATGATGACGGAATATTAATTTTTTCAATAGACCATCCATTAAGGATAGCAAGCAAGTTTGAAAAATGGATGAAAAAAAATTATACAGAGATAAATGGAAAGTGGTTTTTACTTGTTTCAGACTATAATCGAGAGGGAGTAAGAGAAAAGGAGTGGAATGGTGTTATGGTGAAAAAGTACCACAGAAATTTTAGTAGTTTAATAAATGTCCTAGTAAATTCAGGATTTAAAATTGATAAAATTTTAGAGCCAATACCAGATGAAGAAAGTATAAAAATTATTCCAAAATATATCAATCAATTTGATAGACCATATTTTTTATTTATAAGAGCTAAAAAGTAGCATGGAACAAATATAAATTCCATGCTACTTTTATAGAAAATAGTTATTTTCTAATAATAAATAGGTTTCAATGCAGTGAGATTGTAGTCAATTTCAAATAATGCTGTGTTTGCAGGTTGCTTAGCATTTTTATATTGAGTTTCATAGATATATTTAATGAACTCATTTCTATATTTCAAATAATATGAAATAATACGAAGTGTACCACCATGAGCAACAATTAACACATTTTCATTTTTTGAAAACTGTTCATCAAAAAAATTTTTGATTCTAAAATAAACATCTTCTGTTGATTCAGCGTTAAAAAAAGAGGGCGTAGAATTATAGAGATCCCATTCTTCTTGCAAAATTTCAGGAATAAATCTGCCTTCTAGAGTCCCATAATCAACACTTCTAAGTCGAGAATCTAAAATAACATCTTTTGATAAATACTTATTGATGATTTGCGTAGTTTGAATTGCACGGAGCAAATCAGAAGATATTATTTTATCAAAATTGAGCTTTTCTATTTTCGTTCTAGCAATATCAGCTTCTTTCCGTCCGTTTTCATTAATTGGAATTGGATTATGTCCCTGTAATTGCTTAGACATATTCCAGTCAGTTTGACCATGTCTTACAATATAAATCATATAATTACCTCCGTTCATATAAAGAAACCTACTAAAAATAAACTAAATTCATACATTAAATTTTATCACATTATGTAAAATTAGTCAATCATTGACATAAAATAAAAATTGTGATAAATTAAAAAAACGTAGGAGGAAAATGTAATGGAATGCATAATAAAGATAAACGATAAAGATATAGGAGAAGAAATCTATAAAATAAATGAACCAAATATAAGAAAAGCAGTTCGCACAATTTTATTTAATGAAAAAGGTGAAATAGCAATACTACATAAAAAAAACAAAAATGAATATAAACTTGTTGGGGGCGGCATTGAAGAGAACGAAGATATGGAAGAGGCGCTAAGAAGAGAAGTAAACGAAGAAGCAGGATGTGAAATAAAAGATATAGTGGAACTAGGTTATGTAGAGGAATTAAGAACTGTAAATAATTTTATGCAAATATCATATGTTTTTATTTCAAAGGTTAAAATAGATAAAAAACAACTGAACTTAACTAAACAAGAACAAGATGAGGGAGCTGAAATATGTTGGCTATTACCTGAAATTGCTCTAAAAAGGATAAAAGAATGTTATGATAAATTAAATCCATCTAAATACAGTAACTTATATAATTCAAAAATGGTTATAAAAAGAGATGAACTTATATTAGAATATTATTTAAAAAAAAATGAAAGAACCACAATATAATGGTTCTTCATTTTTTCGGTAGCAATGATAAAATTAATTACAATGATCCTTTTCGTAAATCTCTTTGATATTGAGATTGTCTGTTAACATATTTCCATAATTAACATCCTCTGTTTCAGCTCCAATCATTCTATACAAATCTCCATGAGGAGATACCATAAGACGTGTAGCTAATTTTGAAGGCATTCTACCATCAATTTTGAGATTAGGAAACATTTTCTGTAACTGAGCAACCTTAGCGAAAAATTCTTCATCAGTAATATCAAAGCGATTTTTGTTAGGAACAGCTCCTCTTCCACTTGCGGAATTAAAGCGTCTTAGTTTCCAATGGTCAACTCCAAGTTCATTTAAGAGTGAACCAAGTTCTTCAAGATAATCGATATTTTCTTTGTGAACACAAGTGTTAATAAGAACACCGATGTTTCCTGCTTTTTTGACCATTTTGATACGAGAGATGATGGTGTCACGATGACACTTTGTGCAGCGAATTTTTTCATTCAATTCGTCATTTGCAGATTCAAAAGGAAATGCAATAGAGTTTAAGTGATTTTTAATTTTTCCAAATGTTTCCTCTGTAAGAAGAATACCATTTGTACTAAGTCGTGTATCAAGACCTCTATTGTATGCATCGATAATCAAATCAGGCAAATGGGGAATCAATAATGGCTCGCCACCAATGTAACGCATCTTGGTTAAACCAGTTTCGATTAACTGATTTTGTACCTTGAAGTGTCCTTCTCTTGTTGTTATTTCACTCCGTTTGTTAGGACTGATGCAGTAACCACATCTTTCCTGACAAGAATGGGTAATAATCCAAGAGATAATTACTTCGCCAACATGATTGGGATCTTCGATAGTATAATGCTTTTTTTCATTACTATTCATAATTAGCACCTCCATAAAGTCTTATTGATAGGTAAAAAAACATTTATCGTTACCGAACTAACTATATTATATCAACAAAAAGAAATTATGTCAACAAAACGGTCGAAAACTGTTGAAATAATTGGAAAAAAGTTGTATAATTAGAGAGAATTGTTATAAAAAAATGGAGGATTTCTATGGGAACACCAAATATCATGTTGATTGGGTGCGGACCTCATGCAAAAAGAGTATATGTTCCTAAATTAAAAGAGGTTGAAAATGAGTTTAGAATAAAACTTAAAGCAGTTGTAGAATTAGAAGAAAAAGAGGAAGATGTAAAAAAATTTATCTCAAATTACTTTGAAAATATTGAATACATTTTTATTGAAAAATTTGAATCTAAATACAGACAAAATTTACCAAAGGAGATTGAAAGTAGATTAGATAATATTGTAAAAAAGGAAAACATTAACTCTGTTATAATTGCAACAGATCCATTAAATCATATGCAATATGCACTATGGGCTTTAAAAAACAAACTGCATATTTTAATGGATAAGCCTATTTCTACATACGATAATATTTCTAATAATGTTGAGCAAGCAGAACAATTAAAAAGAGATTATGAATTATTGGTAAAAAATTATTCAAGTAATCAAGCATTTATTGTAAATGCTCAAAGGAGATTTTTACCGCAATTTCAAATTGTTCAAGATTTAGTAAATGAAATTGCAAGCAAATATGGAATGCCAATTACATCAATACAAAGTACACACAGTGATGGTCAATGGAGATTACCAGATGAGGTTTTAAAGTTAAGGTATCATCCATTATTAGGTTGGGGAAAAGTTTCACATAGTGGATATCATTTTATAGATATGGCATCAAAAATGGTAAAAGATTCATTTAAAGAAGCGAACAAAACATTTGATGAAATATCAGTGTTTACAAAATTTATTCGACCATCAGGAGTTTTATTACAACAAAATCAAAAAGATTTGAAAACAATTTTTGGAGAAGAATATTTAAAAATTGATTCTAGGACTGATGATGAACTAATTAAATTATATAAAGAAAAAAATGAGGCTGAGGTTGATGCAAATTCAATTATTTCATTATCATATGAAGGCATTACTGTTACAAATATTACATTGAATTTAATGCATAATGGTTTTTCTCGTCGTTCTTGGTTGAATGCCAATATGAAAGACTTATATAAAGGAAATGGTAGAGTAAGACATGAATATCATAATATAGAACAAGGTTGTTTACAAAATATTCAAATACATTCATATCAGTCTAAAGATAAACATGGTATTAATAAAGAAAGTGATTTTGAACTAGGTGGAAACAATCATTATGATATATATGTTTTTAGAAATAGTGGAATAACTGGTGGTGAGACTATAAAAGTAATCAGAGGAATAGATATTGCAGAAAAATATTCATTAGATAAGACAAAAATAATGAATGAACTGGCTAGACACGAAGCATTAAAGCAATTTTTAGAGGTTGTGATAGGCAAGAGAAAACCTATGGAGACAAAGTCAAATATTCTAGATCACAAGATGTCTGTTGAGATAATGTCACTAATTTATAAATCAGGCACAAGTGAAAATGAAATAAAAGAAAAATATCAAGATTAATGAGGTATATATGGAGAATAAAGATAATCAATGGAATAAATTATATGAAAATTATATAAATAAAGAATTTAAAAATTGGGATGAATATTTTAAAACAAAAATGAAATTAAAAAAGAAATTTTTACATCAGGTATTAAAATATTATGATGGAAAAAAGCCAGTTTTGGAATGTGGAGCTGGAACAGGTAAATTTTCTGCTTATCTTGCTTCGAAAGGTGTAAAAGCATATGCAATGGATTTAGAACAAGCGATGGTTGAACAAACAAGAGAATTATCCAAACAAGTAAGTCCTGAAAATGAGGTTAATGTTTTTCAGGGAGATATTAGAAATATACCATTTGAAAATAAATTTTTTTCAGTAACACATAGTAGTGGGGTTATGGAACATTATAGTGATGAAGAAATAGTTGAGATAATAAATGAACAATTAAGAGTTTCTGACATTTGCATGTTTAGTGTACCAACTCCTTATTTTGAGAAAAAAATGCTTGGAAACGAAAGATTTATGAAACGAAACAAGTGGAGAACAATAATAGATAAAAGTAATGCAGAGATAATTAAAGAAACAGGATATCATTATAAAACATTATGGAATAGAGTTATTGACATATGTAAAAAACCATCAAGAATATTAAAACCAATAGCATTATATGTGTTTGTATTAAAAGAAAAGGAGGAAAAATAAAATGATTTATGTAGTAAGACATGGACAAACAAATTGGAATTTGGAAGGAAGATTTCAAGGAAGAATTGATATTCCTTTAAATGAAAAAGGAAAAAGCCAAGCAGAAAAAACAAAAGAAAAATTGGAAGATATTAAATTTGACAAAGTATTTTCAAGCCCATTAACGAGAGCATTAGAAACAGCACAAATTATTACAGATGAGCCAATTGAAATTGATGATAGAATAATCGAAAGATGTAATGGACAACTAGAAGGCAAATTAAAAACAGAATGTGAAAATATGGTTGATTTCACAGATGAAAATGAACAAAAACTTGGAATTGAATCTTTACCAGATTTTAGAGGAAGAATAACTAGTTTCTTTGATGAATTAGGAGAGAAATATGCAGGTAAAGATGTATTAGTAGTAACTCATGCTGGAGTTAGTATTTATGTAAGATGTTATTTTGAGGGAGAGCCAAAAGACGGAAATTATAATAATTATAAATTAAAAAATTGTGAAGTTCTTCAATATGATAATTCTAGAAAGGTAAATAAAGCAATAGAAGATGATTTTGAAAGATAAAATATGTAGGGGATTCTTAATTCCCTACATATTTTTTTCTAACCATTTATATATATCATCATCAGTAAGTTCGCCGTGTTTTAATTTTGTAATCTGTTCTTTAGCTTGTTTCTTCCAAGTGTCAAATTCTTGCTTAATTTGTTTATCTCCTTTATTCTTATTCATAAAAGTAAATTTTTGAACATATAGTTTTCTATATTCAGAATATGGTGTTTTTTCTTATAATCTTTTATTGTAAGAAAGTGTAGTTATTTATCTTTGAAAGTTCTTCTAGTATTGCATAACAAATGCTAGATAAATCATTACTTTTATGAGTATTTACCATTGAAATTATTGTTGTTTTATTTTTTAATTTTTCCAATAGTTCATATTCAGATACGTCAAGTAATTCATCATATTTATTTGAGTAACTGCCTGAAATAACAGTATCATTCTTTTATAAGATATACAGCATATCTTTCAGAATGTGTATAAGGTCTTAATTCTTCAATATCATCTATATTATATATGTAATTTACGGCATCTATCATATAAATGCAGGTTATTCTGAAAAATGATGCAATTCCAAAAGTTGCACAAGATATTGTTTTACTTAAAATTGGGAATAAAAAATCTAAAAATTTCTTAAAAACCTTGTAAAATAAACCCAATTGTGTTAATATAATAAATATATAAAATAAATCCAATTAAAAAGCAAAGTATATATATTAAATAAAAACAGAGAAAATATCCTAGGCTGAAAGATATTTAAACAATATGTAGAAATTTCACTTTTTAGGACTTCTTTTGAACAACAAAAGTAGAAAGAAGCGGTTGAACCGTTAAAACTATAATAAGGTTAGTTAGAAATAATAAACTAATAAATTTAGGTGGTACCACGGAAATCCATTTCGTCCTATACAAATAGGATGATGTGGATTTTTTTGAGACAGTTGGGACAGTCCAATTTTGTCTCATAAATTAAATCAAATATTGTCGAAAAATAAAAATAATAACAAAGTGACAAAAAATAACAAAAATAATGAGACAAAATTGGACTGTCCCAACTGTCTCAAAAGGAGAGAAAAAATGAAAGAACAAATTTCAAAAATTAAAGAAACTTCAGTAGAAGAAATCAAAAAATCTGAAGATTTAAAAACTTTAAATGACATAAGAGTAAAATACTTAGGAAAAAAAGGTGAACTTACAGCAGTATTAAGAGGAATGGGAGGATTATCTCCAGAAGAAAGACCAATAATAGGGAGCTTAGTAAATGAAGTAAGAGATGAATTAGAAAAATTAATTCAAGTAAAGGAAGAAAAATTTAAAGCAGAAGAATTAAATAAGAAATTAGAAAATGAAAAAATAGATATTACACTTCCAAGTACAAAAATAAAAAGAGGAAGTTTGCATCCAGTGAATAGAATAATTGAAGATATAGAAGATTTATTTGTATCAATGGGGTATGATGTAGTAACAGGACCAGAATTAGAAAATGATGAGTATTGTTTTGAAAGATTAAATCTTCCAAAAGGGCATCCAGCAAGAGATATGCAAGATAGTTTCTATATAACTGATGAATATTTATTAAGAACACAAACATCAGCAGTTCAAGCAAGAACAATGATGGCAAACACTGATAAAACACCAATCAGAATGATTACAGCAGGAAAAACATATAGAAGAGAAGATGACGCAACACACTCTCATCAATTTAATCAAATAGAAGGTTTAGTTATAGATAAAAAAGAAAGAAATGTTTCTTTGGCAGACTTAAAAGGAACACTAGAAGTATTTGTTAGAAAAATAATAGGAGCGAATCTAGATTTAAGATTTAGACCAAGTTATTTTCCATTTACAGAACCATCTTATGAAGTAGATGTTACATGTTTTAAATGTGGAGGAAAAGGATGTAATCTATGTAAGCAAACGGGATGGATAGAAGTTTTAGGAGCAGGTATAGTTCATCCAAATGTTTTAAAAATGAATGGATATGACCCAGAAAAATTTGGTGGATTTGCATTTGGAACAGGTATTGATAGACTTGCAATGTTTAGATACGGAATCACAGATATGAGATATTTATATACAAATGATGTCAGATTTTTAAATCAATTTGACAGAAAAGATGAAGAATGAGACAGTTGGGACAGTCCAATTTTGTCTCATGATATACAGAAAATATTGTCGAAAAATAGTGTTAAATAATAAAAACGACAAAAAACAACAAAAACAATGAGACAAAATTGGACTGTCCCAATTGTCTCAAAGGAGGAAAGTAAAATGAAATTAAGTTTGAATTTTGTAAAAGATTATATAGATTTAGATGAAAATCTAACAGTAGAAGAAATAGCTGAAGCTATGACAAAGGCTGGAAATGAATATGATTCAGCAGAAAAATTAGTAAATGCAACAAAATTAGTAATAGGTGAAATAAAAGAATGTGAAATGCATCCAGACTCTGACCATTTACATTTATGCAAAGTAGATATAGGAAGTGAAGTTTTAGATATAGTATGTGGTGCCCCTAATGCTAGAAAAGGTATAAAAGTAATAGTTGCACAAGTTGGAGCAGAACTTCCAGGAGATTTTAAAATAAAAAAAGGAATGATAAGAGGTCAAGAATCAAATGGTATGTTATGTGCTTTATATGAAATAGGAATTGATAAAAAATTTTTATCAGAAGAAGATAAAAATGGAATACATGAATTGCCATCAGATGCACCAGTTGGAGAAGATCCAATAAAATATATGAAATTGGATGACAGCGTTATAGATTTTGATTTGACAGCTAACAGAGGAGATTTACTAAGTGTATTAGGTATGGCTTATGAATTGGGAGCAATATATGATAAAAAAGTAAAACCAGTTGAATATGGCTACAAAGAAAACGGAGAAGATATAAATAAAGAATTTACTGTAAATGTAGATACAGAAAATTGTACATTATTTTTAGCTAAAAAAGCCAAAAATGTAATAATAAAAGAAAGTCCTGAATTTATAAAAAATAGATTGATAGCTTGTGGAATTAGACCAATAAACAATGTTGTAGACATTAGTAATTATGTAATGATAGAATTAGGTCAACCATTACATTTCTATGATGCTGATAATTTAGGAAAAGAAATACTTGTAAGAATGGCAGAAGAAGGTGAAAAACTAACAACATTAGATAATATAGAAAGAACTTTATCAAAAGATGATATAGTAATTACAAATGGAACAAAAGCAATAGGATTAGCTGGTGTTATGGGTGGATTAGATACAGAAGTAGAAGAAACAACAAAAAATGTAATAATAGAATCAGCAATATTTGACTCTGTAAAAGTAAGAAAAACATCAAACAAAATATTAAGAAGTGAAGCAAGCAACAGATTTGAAAAAGGATTAGACCCAGCAAGAACATATATGGCTATGGAAAGAGCTTGTACATTACTTCAAAAATATGCAGATGCAGAAATTGAAACAGGAATTGTAAAATATGACATAACAGAAAATGAAGAAAAAGTAATTGAAATTTCATATAAAGAAATAAACGATGTATTAGGAACAAACATATCAAAAGAAAATATAGTAGACGTATTTAGAAAATTAGACTTTAAAACAGAAGCAAAAGAATATACAGTAATAGTTACAGTACCAACAAGAAGAATAGATATATCAATAAGAGCAGATTTAATTGAAGAAGTTGGAAGAATCTACGGAGTTGACAATATAGAAGGAAAATTACCAGTGGTTCCAATGAAAATGGGACACTTAGACAAAACAACAAGAAAAATAAGAGCAAAAATGTCAAATATGGGACTAAACGAAACATTATCATATATATTAATAAATGATAAAGATGTTCACAAATTCTCAACAGATGAATTTGAAGAAGTTAGAGTATTAGATCCAATAACAGAAGAAAGAAACACATTAAGATATAGTATTATACCATCATTATACAAAATTTACGAATACAACAAAGCTCGCGAAAACAAAGATGTTTGTTTGTTCGAAATTGGAAAAGGTTTCTGGAAAAAAGACGAAAAATATGGGGAAAACCAAAAAATATGTGTATTAATGACAGGAAAATATTATGAAGGAATAGGACTTAGCAAAAATGTAGACTTTTATGATATTAAAGGAGTTACAGAAGAATTACTTGACTATTTAGGATATGCAGGAAGATATAGTTTTGTATTACCAAAACAAATGCCAGCAGAATTCCACCCAGGTCAAACAGCAGAAATATCTGTAAATAACGACATAGTAGGAATTATAGGAAGAATTCACCCATCAGTAGAAAAAGAAGCTGTTTATGTAATGGAAATTAATTTAGATAAATTACTAGCAAAAAGAGTAGGAAAAATGAAATTTAAAGAAATATCAAAATTTCCAGTTGTAAAAAAAGATTTAGCTTTATTAGTTAACAAAGATATCACTTCAAAAGAAATTGAACTGTTAATCAAGAAAAAAGCTGGAAAATTATTGCTAGATATAAATGTTTTTGATGTCTACGAAGGTAAAAATATAGATGTAAACAAGAGAAGTATTGCATATTCATTAACATTTGGAACACCAGACAGAACTTTAAATGATGATGAAATAAATAAAATTTTAGATGCAATTATAAAAGACTTAGAAAATAAAGGATTTGAAATAAGAAAATAGAATATTATAAAATATGAAATTTCTTGACAAATAAAAGTCATATTGATATTATATAAATGTAAAAACAAAAGAAAGAGTGTGAAAAAATGGAAAAAATATATCCAAACTTGTATTACACAAAAGTAGAAGATATAACAATACAAGAACTAATAAAAAATAAAATTAAATTGCTAATATTAGACGTAGACAACACACTAATAGATTATTACCAAAATCTTTCAGAAAGCATAATACAATGGTCAAAAGAAATGAAAGGGCAAGGAATAAAATTATATATATTATCAAATACAAACGATGAAGAAAAAGTAAAAAAGGTAGCACAAAAATTAGAAATACCATATAAACACTTTGCAATGAAACCACTAAAAAGAGGATTCAAATATATTGAGCAAAAAACAAAAATAAGTGCGAAAAACATAGCAGTAGTAGGAGATCAAATTTTTACAGATGTTATAGGTGGAAATAGAAGTGGAATGTTTACAATATTAGTAGAACCAATAGATAATAAAAAAGATTATTGGTATACTGCATGGAAAAGACCAATAGAAAATAAGATAAAAAACAAAATAAAAGAAGAAACAAAAGAAGGGGAAAATAAAGATGTATATTAATGATACACATATAATATATTATGCAGTAGTTGCCATATTAGGACTTTTTGTAGGAATGTTTGTAGACTGGATGAATAAAAGATTGCCAGAACACAAAAAAGTATTTACAAAAGAAATAAAAGAATACTTTATAAATTTTAAACCAAATTATGTGTTAATGTTAGTAACATCATCAATATATGTAGGATTACTATATGTATATGGAATAAAAGAAACGTTTATAGCAAATTTAGACTTAATAAAATTTATGATATTAACACCAACATTGCTATCTGCATTTGTAATAGATTATAAATTGCAAATAATACCAAATAGACTAAATCTAACAATGTTTGAAATAGGATTAGTTATAGCATTTTTATATGGTTTATCAGATGTAGCAATAACAATAAACATGGTACTAGGAATGTTAACTGGAGCAGGAATATTCCTAGCAATAACCCTAATAGGAGGCCTAGTATATGGAAAAGAAGCAATGGGCTTTGGAGATGTCAAATTAATGGGAGCATTAGGGATTTACTTTGGGCTATCAAACATAATAGTAATAACACTATTATCATTTTTAATAGGAGCAATACTTAGCATAGTACTACTAGCAACAAAAATAAAAAAAATGGACGAATACATACCATTTGGACCATTTATTGTATTAGGAACATTTATAAATATATTTGTGCCATTTCAAATAATAAAAACAACACTAATGCAAATATTTACATTAGGACTATATAAAGGTTAAAACATAATAAAAACTAAAACTTGGGCAAAAGATAGGGGGAAGTTTCTATGAATCCAAAATTACAATGGTTAAGAAACAAAATGTCTAGTTTAGATATGCAAGGAATAATAATATCAAATCCAGTAAATATAAAATACCTAACCAATATAGACGCAGAGGGAACATTAATAATAAATCCAAAAGAGAATATATTTATAACAGATGGAAGATATATAGAACACGTGCACAGTATATTAACATTATATGATGAAATAATAGTATATAACATAAATGATGTATCAAAAGATGACTATGAAAACTTTTTTATGTTTTGTGAAAATGTAGGATTTGAAGAATATTATATATCATACGCAAAATACAAAGAGTATATAAGAAAATTTAAAATAAATAATTTTGTCGAAACAGAATACATAATAGAAAAACAAAGAATGATAAAAGATGATGATGAATTAAGCAATATAATAAAAGCCTGTAATGTAACAGATGATTGTTTTAAACATATAATAAATTATATAAAACCAGGGATGACAGAAAAACAAATATCAAAAGAAATAGAAAATTATTATACAAAAAATGCAGAAGGACTATCATTTGACACAATAGTAGCATCAGGAGAAAATTCATCAAAACCACATGCAGTACCAACAGATAGAAAAATTCAAGAAAATGACATAATAACAATAGACATGGGATGCAGAGTAAATGGTTATTGTTCAGATATGACAAGAACAATTTTTGTTGGAGAACCGACAGAAGAAATGAAAAAAGTATATAATTTAGTATTAAACAATCAAAAATTTGCACTAGAACAATACAAAGATGGAGCAAATGCAAGACAAATAACAAAAATGGTAGAAAGTAATTTTAAATTAAATGGTTATGATTTAATTCATAGTTTAGGACATGGAGTAGGGCTAGAAATACACGAATTACCATTTATGAGTTACAGATATGATACAACACTAAGAGAAAATATGGTAGTAACAGATGAACCAGGAATTTACATTCCAGGAAAATTCGGAATAAGAATAGAAGATACAATACAAATTACAAAATTTGGTTGTATAAGTTTAACAAATTCTGAGAAAAATTATATTATAATTTAATATGAAATAAATTAAGGGGTTGATTTTTCCGTAGAATTGTAGTAAAATATAAAAAGTAAAAAAATAAAATTTATGAAGAGCAAAGCAATAAGATCTGGCAGACAAAAAATTGAAAAATTTTTTGGATGACGATGAACGAAGCGAAGCAGAATGAAAGGAGAAATAATATGGCAGGAGTATTCTCAGCAGGAGATTTTAGAAATGGAACAACTTTTGAAATGGAGGGAAACGTTTTTAGAGTTGTAGAATTCCAACACGTAAAACCAGGAAAAGGATCAGCATTCGTAAGAACAAAATTAAAAAATGTTATAACAGGTGCAACATTAGAAAAAACATTTAATCCATCAGATAAATACCCAGCAGCAGAAATAGATAAAAAAGCAATGCAATATTTATATGCAGACGGAGATTTATATTATTTTATGGACAATGAAACATATGACCAAATGCCTCTAAATAAAGATACATTAGGTGATTGTTTAAAATATTTAAAAGAAAATATGGAAGTTACAATACTTTCTTACAAAGGAAATGTATTTGCAGTAGAACCACCAACATTTGTTGAATTAGAAGTTACATATACAGAACCAGGATTTGCTGGAAACACAACAACAACATCAGGAAAACCAGCAACATTAGAAACAGGATTAGAATTACAAGTTCCAATGTTTGTTAATATAGGTGATGTATTAAAAATTGATACAAGAACATGTGAATACATGGAAAGAGTTTAATTTAAAATCAGAAAGGTTATAAAATTAAATGAGTGATTTAGAAAACAAAATAGAAAAACTTTTAAAAGAAGTTAAAGAATTAAAAGAAAGTCAAAAAGAAATGACAGAAAAAATGTCAAAAATGCAAAAAGTAATAGATCATATAGAAAGTGATATATATGCAGACGAAGGATTTGATTTTGAGATTGTTTGTCCATACTGTGAACATGAATTTGTTATAGATACAGATGAAAACAAAACAGAAATTGAATGTCCAGAATGTCAAAATATAATAGAACTAGACTGGTCTGGAAACTTAGAAGAAAATGATGGTTGTTCAGGACATTGTCATGGATGTTCTGGATGTGAAGATGATTCTTCAGATGAAGACGATGATATGTAATTATCGATTTTTATAAAAAGTGATTGAGTAAAATATTAAAACTTAATCACTTTTTAATTTATCTTTACAAATTAGAAAAAATTCAAAGGATTTTTATATTCTCCATTAATACGAAAACCCAAATGTAAGTGACATCCAGTAGTAGCACCATTTGTAGGCTTACCAGTAGAATCAGAATATATATTTCCAGGTACTCCATAAACATATTTAGGGCCAACAAAACCAATAACTTGTCCCTCTTTAACAAAATCACCAACAGAAACAATAAAATTAGGATCGACATGACAGTAAGAAATTTTAAAAGAATCAAAGGAAAGAGTAATGGTATAACCACCAGCACCTAAAAAAGAACAGAAAGTAATTTCTCCATCATTTAAAGCAATTAACTTAGTTCCTTCTGGAGCTGGAATATCAATACCATAATGAAAACTAGAAGCTCCACTTGTTGGAGAAGTTCTTTTGCCAAAAGAAGAACTAAGGCTGGTATAACCAGGAATGGGCCAAGTAAAACCATCAGGATTAATATTTAAAATTTCTTCGGGAATAGAATTAAAGGAACTTAAATTTTGGCTTTGAATAATTGGAATAAAAAATATAGAAATAAAAATTATAAATAAAATAATTGAAATTAAGAATTTTGAAAATAAATTTTGAATAAAAACCACACTCCTTAAAAAATTAACATTGAATAAAGAATATAATATATATAGCATGAATTTTAAATAATTTCAATAAAAAACAAAAATAAATAAAAAAAAATTAAATATAATCTTGCCAAAATAAATAAACTGTGATAATATAATAAATGTCATTAAAACAACTGTATATATAAATAGGGGTATAGTGTCAATGGTAGCACATCGGTCTCCAAAACCGCCTGTGAGGGTTCGAATCCTTCTACCCCTGCCATAACATTCTAGAAAGACAAATAAATTAATATAATTACGATGAAAAAGAAAAAGTGCAAAAATTTATTAAAGAGAGCGAATAACAAGCTGAAATATTCGTAATAAAATAAGCATGGGGAGCTTTGGAGTAATATGATAAATTAAGGTGCTTGAAGAAAAACTTCAAGAATTAGGGTGGAAACGCGGAAATAAACTTTCGTCCCTAGCGATTTAGCTAGAGTGCGGAAGTTTTTTTGATAGAAAAAGGAGGAAATTTTATGTTAAAATCAATGGATACACTAGTATCACTATGTAAAAACAGAGGATTTATTTATCCGGGTTCAGAAATTTATGGAGGGTTAGCTAATACTTGGGATTACGGGCCTTTAGGAAATGAACTAAAAAATAATGTAAAAGCTGCTTGGAGAAAAAAATTTATACAAGAACAACCTAACATAGTAGGATTAGATGCAGCAATATTAATGAATCCAGAAACTTGGGTAGCTTCAGGACATCTTGGAGGATTTTCAGACCCATTAATAGATTGTAAAGAATGTAAAACAAGACATAGAGCAGATAAATTAATTGAAGAATGGGCACATGAACATGGAAAAGATATGATAGCAGATGGTATGACAGATAAAGAATTAATAGACTTTATAAATGAAAATAAAATCCCATGTCCAACATGTGGAAAAACAAACTTTACAGATATAAGAAAATTTAATTTAATGTTCAAAACATTTCAAGGTGTAACAGAAGATACAACATCAACAGTATATTTAAGACCAGAAACAGCACAAGGAATATTTGTAGACTTCAAAAATGTACTACGTACATCAAGAAAGAAGATGCCTATGGGTATAGCCCAAATAGGTAAAGCATTTAGAAATGAAATAACACCAGGAAACTTTACATTTAGAACAAGAGAATTTGAACAAATGGAACTTGAATTTTTCTGTAAACCAGGAACTGATTTAGAATGGCATAAATATTGGAAAGATTATTGCGAAAAGTGGCTATTAGATTTAGGTATGAAAAAAGAAAACATTAGATTAAGAGACCACTCAGCAGAAGAATTAGTATTTTATAGTAAAGCAACAACAGACATAGAATTTGCATTTCCATTTGGTTGGGGAGAATTATGGGGAATTGCTGATAGAACAGATTATGATTTAACACAACATATGAACCATTCAAAACAAGACTTATCATATCAAGACCCAGAAACAAATGAAAAATATGTACCATATGTAATAGAACCATCATTAGGAGCAGATAGAGTAGTTTTAGCATTTTTATGTAATGCATATGACGAAGAAGAAATAGAAGAAGGAGACACAAGAGTTGTATTACACTTACACCCAGCATTAGCACCATATAAAGTTGCAGTACTTCCATTATCTAAAAAATTATCCGAAAAAGCAGAAGAAGTATATAGCAAACTTTCTAAAAAATTTATGTGTGATTATGATGCAGCAGGTTCAATAGGTAAACGTTATAGGAGAGAAGATGAAATAGGAACACCATATTGTGTTACAGTTGACTTTGACACACTAGAAGATGAAAGTGTAACAATAAGAGAAAGAGATACAATGGAACAAATTAGAGTAAAAATTGACGAATTAGAAGATTGGATTGCAAAGAAAATTGAATTTTAAAGTACTTTATTATGAAAATAATAAAAAATAGTTCAAAAATAAAAGCTGGGGATAATTTATCCACAGCTTTTATTAATTTAATTAAATAAATTTTTTTCATACAAATCATCAATAAAAACATCTCGTTCTTCAAAATTATCAATAAATCCAACTTTTGCAACATCATTTCTATCATCAATTCCTTGAATCCAAACAGGACGGTCATTATAAAAAACATCACATTTTTCCTTGTTATTTAAAATAAAATGTATTCTTTGTAAATCCATAAAACCAACTCCAATCAAAATAAATATAATAAAATTATATCCATAAAAAATTTTTATATAACCAATGTAACATAAAAAATTATTGACTAATTATAAAAATTAATATAAAATAAATAAGTAATTATAAGGAGGAAAAAAGCATGAAAGTAACATATGAGAAAAAAGAAATTACAGTAAAAGAAGGAACAACAGTAAAAGAAGCTTTAAAAGAAGAAATTGAGCAAAGTAGATATGAAGTAATTGGATGTAGATACAATAACGAGTATTTTAATTTGAATAAAAAAATTGAAGAAGATGCAAACATAAGCCTAATAGATATATCTGACAAAGAAGGAGCAAAAATATATAGAATGACACTAGTATATATAATGGGTAAAGCATTTGAAAGTTTGTATCCACAAGAAAAGCTAACAGTTGAATATCAATTAGGAAATGCTATGTTTTGCAAATGTGATAATATGGAAATAGAAGAAACATTTATAAAACAATTAAAAGAAAAAATGCAAGAAATAATAGATAAAGACTTAAAGATAGAAAAAAAGGAAATGACAAGAGAAGAAGCAAAAAAAATTTATGAAAAAACAGATACATCAAAAGGGAGATTGCAATTAGATTTTGAAGAAAACAAAATAATAAATATGTATTTTTGTGAAAATTATTTTAACTATTGTTATGATACAATTGCAGATTCAACAGGAAAAGTAAAAATATTTGATGTTGTAAGATATCAAGATGGATTTTTAATTAGATACCCAAGTTCAAAAACACCAACAGAAATGTCTGAATTTAAAGATACAAAAAAATTAGCATGGGCACTAGAAGAATTCGAAAAAATACATGCTGTCCTAGATGTAATGACAGTATATAAATTAAATAAAGCAGTAGAAGAAAATAGAATCAAAGATATAATAATGCTTGCAGAAGCATTACACGAAAAGAAAATTGCAAATATTGCAGATGATATTAAAAAAAGAAAAAATATAAAAATGGTATTAATAGCAGGACCATCATCATCAGGAAAAACAACATTTGCACAAAGATTAGGAATTCAACTACGATTAAATGGTATAAAACCAGTAACACTATCAGTAGACAATTATTTTGTTGAGAGACAAGACACACCAAGAAATGAAAATGGAGAATACAATTTTGAATGTATAGAAGCAATAGATTTAAAACTATTTAATGAACATCTAGTAAAATTATTAAGAGGAGAAGAAATAGAAGTACCAGAATTTGATTTTAGTGTTGGAACAAAAAGATACAATGGTAAAAAAATGAAATTAGCAGAAGATGAAATTCTTGTAATAGAAGGAATTCATTGTTTAAATGACAAATTAACAAGTCAAATAGAAAAAGATAAGAAATACAAAATATATATAAGTGCATTAACTGTACTAAATATGGACAGATACAATAGGATTTCTACAACAGACACAAGACTTATAAGAAGAATTGTTAGAGACTACCAATTTAGAAGTTATTCAGCAATACATACACTAAATACTTGGCATCAAGTAACAGATGGGGAAGAAAAAAATATATTTCCATTCCAAGAAGATGCAGACAAAATATTTAACACTTCACTTATATATGAATTAGGAGCATTAAAACCAATTGCAATGCCATTATTAAAAGAAATAAAAAAAGATAATATAGAATATGCAGAAGCACAAAGATTAATAAATATATTAAAATATTTTAGAGAAATACCATCAGAATATGTGCCAGACAATTCATTATTAAAAGAATTTATTGGAGGAGGAACATTCGGGTTACATTAGAATAAAAATTACAAAATAAAATAAGGAACTCGAAATCAAAAACAAAAATGTTAAAAGATAGTAAATTTACAGAAATTGATGAAGAATTTATATGTGAAAATTGTGGAAAAAAAGTTCCTAAATTAGGTTATTCTTGCAGAAATCATTGCCCATATTGTTTACATTCTAAACATGTAGATAAAAATCCGGGAGATAGAGCAGAAAAATGCCATGGAGATTTAGAACCAATTAGTTTAGAAATTAACAGTAAAAAAGGATATGTTATAGTATTTAAGTGTAAAAAGTGCGGAGAAATAAGAAAAAATAAAGCAGCAAAAGATGATAATATGGATTTGTTGATTAAATTAAGTAGTAAACAAATTTAGAAAATAAAATAGCTAGGAAAAATTAAAATTCCTAGCTATTTTTAGCATATATTTAAATTTCTCTATTTAAATTACCATTAGTAAATTCTTTACCTTCAAATCTATTACCACTTCTTACGGTATAAATAATATTATTAATTTCATCAATAGTTTCATTAATAATGTCAATTCTATAAACACAAGTATTAGTAAAATCATTAGTGGAAATAGAAGTTATTTTACTATTATAAATTGTTGTAACAGTTTGAATATTATCTGGTATAATTTCAAAATCTAATCCTAATCTATCTTTTAAATAAAATCTGTTTTCTAATGAATCAACACAAGAGTTACATTTAATATCACAAGAAGGATAGCATTTATTTGATTTACCAAGTAAGCAATAATTCATATTCATTAAAGGTGTTTTACCATAAACAATTAACTCAGAGTTTATACCAGTTTTATAAGAATTAGTTAATTCTAAAATTGAATTCTTATCAAGCTCAGGTGAAATTGTAAATGAATCAAAACCAAGATATTTAAGTTCTTTAACAGAATAATTATTAAAAATATTAAATGTATAATTTGCAATAAACTTAAAATTCTGTTTATTTAAATCACATTTTTCAAAAACATTATGTAGTAGCAATAAATTAGAAATGTTAGAAAGAACAAATCCTTTTATATTATAAGTTTTTATTGCAGTTTCAATATTCGTAGACAATAAATTATTATAATTTGCTTTTATAATTGTTGGTAAATAAATAAAAAGATCAAATTTCTTACTTAACATTTCTAAAATATTTGAATATTTTTTATTTGCGAAATATCTTAAAGGAATATATAAAATATCGATATTTTCAAGAGTTGAATAATCATAATTTTTATTTAAAACATTTAGTAAAACAGAAAATTTATGTTCATTATTTAATACTGAATTTTTTTCTGAAATTTCTTTATTATTAAAAATGTCTAAAGTATTGTTACAATTTCTCAAAATATTACTAATTGCAAAATTTTTAACATTTTCTAAAGCTGTTCTTCTAAGCTCATTTAAAGAACTTATTTTAGGCAAAAATAAATTATCATCCAAATTAATTCTTATATCTTTAAAATTAAAAGGAGTAGAGTTTGTTTTGTTAATTTGAGAAATAATATCATCTTTAGATAAAGGTCTACTTTTTGCTTCAATAGGGAAAATATCTAATTTACAAGAAATATTCAAATTTTTATAAATATCCAAATTATTAGCAGAAGTAATTTTAATTTCTAAAGGTTGATTTTCTTTTACAGTAACATCACAATTTAAAGCAATTTTTCTATTTTCAAATCTTAAACTATCATTAGCAGAAAGATTTAAAGATTTAGAAGACATTTTAAAAATTTTATCACCTAATTTAATATTTCCTTTCATTCTACCGATAGTTACTGTTTGGCCAACTTTTGTTTCTTTAATGTTTTTATTAGAAATCATAACTTCTGAAACATTATAACTTCCAGTTTCCCTTTCTAAAGCAATAGTATCACCAACTTCAATACTTTCATTTAATTTAACAGTTATATATCCTTTGTTACTATTATATTTTTCAACTTTTCCTAAAAATAATCCCATATTATCAGACTTATCTTTAAAAATTAATTTTTTATTAGGTTCATTTGATAAATGTCCGCAAGAGAAAGAACCTCTATTAAAAACTTGCATTAATATTTTTCTATCAAAGTCATCTATAACGTAAGGGTCAGCACTTTGAGCTAAATCAATATATTTTCTATAAATACGAGTAACAGTTGCAACATATTCAGGTTTTTTCATTCTTCCTTCAATCTTTAAACAAGTTACACCAGCATTTATCATATCAGGTATGAAATCTAAACCACAAATATCTCTAGTACTTAAAAGATATCCACTATCAATAACAGAATGGTTTTCTAATAATTTATAAGGAAGTCTACAAGGTTGAGCACATTTACCACGATTACCAGAACGACCACCAATCATACTTGAAAATAAGCATTGACCAGAATAAGATATACACAAAGCACCATGTATAAAACATTCAATTTCAATATTAGAATTTCTACAAATGTATTCAATTTCTCCGATAGAAAGCTCACGAGATAAAACAACTCGTTTAAAACCTAACTTTTGTAATTCAAGAACACCTTGTAAATTATGAATAGACATTTGAGTGCTAGCATGTATAGGCAAATCTGGAAAGTTTTTTATAAGTATTCTTGCAAGACCTAAATCTTGAACAATAATAGCATCAATACCAAATTCATAAGCCTTTTTAGCTAGATTAAACGCATCTTCAAACTCATCATTTTTTATTAAAGTATTTAAAGTTAAATTTGTTTTTACACCACGAACTTTAGCATATTGTATAGCATTTTTTAGTTCTTCTAAATTAAAATTTGATGCAAAAGCTCGAGCACTAAATAAATTTGCACCAAAATAAACACTATTAGCACCATTTTGAACTGCAGCTTTTAAACAATCAAAATCGCCAACAGGTGAAAGTAAGTCAATCATAAATAATTTCCTCCTTGGAAAACATTATATCATTACTTTTGACATTTGTAAATTTCATTTTGGCATATATTGTCTAAAAAAAACAATTATGGTATAATAAAAAGGTATTATAAAGAGGAGATAAAAAAATGGTTAAAATAAATTTTGAAGAGGAATTAGATAATGCCAAAGCAAAAATATATGGAAATGAGAATATCCCAAATATAAAAATAAAAAATATACAAAGATTTAAGCAATATATAAATCAAGTAAGTAAACAAGAACAAATATATGGGGAAGAATTAAAGATAAAAATGCATAGAGAATATAATGAAATGCTATATGATTATTTACAAATATCAGGAACATCAATAGCACAAAAACAAGTACTAGCATTAAAAATAATTAAAAATAATCCATATATTATAGATAAAGTATATGAAAAAATAAAAGACAAAGACTTAACAAATGTGAAGTTTGATGAAAAACTAAGTAATTTAAAAGGAACAGAAGAAGAATTTGAAATAAACGAAATAGCATTAGAATTACAATGGATTAGAGAGGAAAGTAAATTTGTAAGTTCACAAGTAATAGAAAAATACAAACAAAGTCAAACGGAAAAAGATTTAAATAAAAGAAGAAAATATCAAGAAGAGTTAAAAAAAGTATTTAAAGAAAAAACTGTTTTCGAATACATAAATATTTTTGCAGCAGATACAGAAAGAGAAAGATTACAAAGAAGCTTAAAATATAGAGAAAAAGAAATAGAAAAAAATATGTTGAATAACCAAACAAAACAATATAAGAAAGCAGGAGAATTTTTAAAGAAATATGATTTGTTAAATTTGTATGTAAAATTACAAAATACGGATTATGAAAAATTAGAAATGCCACAAATGAAATATTCTAAAGAGCAGATAGAAAAAATATTTGATGATGAATACATTAGTACTTTAAAGCCAATACAATTAGCACTATTAAATGCATTTTGGCAAAATAGATTTACAAAAGAAGCAACAGATTATGGAGAAATATTATTTATTTTTGATACATTAGATTTATGGGAGAATTACAATAGAACAGAACTAACAAAAGAAAATATAACAAAAGTTTTAGAAAAAGAAGAAATATGTGATAGTATATTCGATAAAATAAAACACAAAATGAAAGAAACAGTACAAGAAAAAACGTTTTCTTATGGATTAATAGATGTAAATGAGATTTCACAAGAATTAAAAGAACAATATAAAAAATATTTTGACACAATAATACCAGAAAGCGAAAATAACCTAATAGAAGACATTTCATATGGGCAAAATAGGAGAAATGTAAAAAGCGTAATATATAAAGCGAAATATTCAATGATACAAGAATTACTATTAAACATAGAACATAAACCTAATATTACAAATTGGGGCTATGTACAAGAAAAAAATTTTGGAAAAAATACAATTCAAAGAAATAAAAAACATATATTAATTGCAATAGATTATCCAGGATTTAATATGCCGTTAAGATTACATATTGATAAAGAAGAAGTATTAAATTTAATAAAAATAAGAAAAAATAGTACAATTATACCAATATATGAAGGGAATGACGATTTTAAATATAAAGGTAAAAATCTAACCACAAAATTATTTGTACCATTAACAGAAAGCGGAGAATCAGAAATAATAAAATTAAATAAAGAAATAGATGCAACCGATGCAAGGTATTCGTATATAAAACACTTAGGAAATTTGGTAACAAAAAAAGTAAAATCAATAAAGAAAATTTATCCAACTAAATATATAGATATAGAAACAGGTATAGAAGGAATTAAAACAAGAGATAATAAATTTATGCCAGATAATACTATTGACAATGATGAAAAATTGAGATAAAATACTTCCGAAAGTTAAAAAAATAAAAATTAGGAGGTTTTAAAATATGGAATTAAAAGGATCAAAAACAGAAAAAAATTTAATGGAAGCATTTGCTGGAGAATCTCAAGCAAGAAATAAATACACATACTTTGCAAGTAAAGCAAAAAAAGAAGGGTATGAACAAATAGCAGCACTATTTTTAGAGACTGCTGAAAATGAAAAAGAACATGCTAAAATGTGGTTCAAATTATTACAAGGTGGAGAAATAAAATCAACAGAAGAAAACTTAAAAGCTGCAGCAGAAGGAGAAAATTTTGAATGGACGGATATGTATGATAGAATGGCAAAAGAAGCAAAAGAAGAAGGGTTTGACCATATTGCATACTTATTTACAGAAGTAGGAAAAATAGAAAAAGAACATGAAGCTAGATATTTAAAATTACTAGAAAACGTTGAAGATGGACTAGTATTCAGCAAAGATGGAGACAGAATCTGGAAATGTAGAAACTGTGGACATATAGTAGTTGGAAAGAATGCTCCAGAAATTTGTCCAGTATGTAGTCACCCAAAAGCATACTTCGAAATAAAAGCAGAAAATTACTAATAAAAAGAATTAAAACAGATGTAAAAGCATCTGTTTTAATTTTTTTAATAAAACTCTAGAAAATAAAAGATAAATATGGTAAAATACAAGAAATGTTGTAAAGTAACAAAAGGAGAAAAACGATGCCTAAATTTTTTGTAAAACAAGAACAAATACAAGAAAATAAAATAATAATAAAAAATCAAGATGTAAAACATATAAAGAATGTATTAAGAGCTAAAATAGGAGAAAAATTAGAAATTTGTAACAGAGAAACAGGAGAAAATTTTATATGTAGTATAAACAAATTCGAAGAAAATCAAATATGGTGCAATATAGAACAAAAAATAAAAGAAAAAATAGAATCAAACATTAAAGTAACAATATTCCAAGGACTACCAAAAGCAGACAAAATGGAATATATAATACAAAAATCAGTTGAGCTAGGAGTATATGACATAACGCCAGTAGAAATGAAAAGGTGTATTGTAAAATTAGATGAAAAAAATGCAAAAAAGAAAATAGAAAGATGGCAAAAAATATCCGAAGTTGCAGCAAAGCAATGTGGGAGAAACATAATTCCTCAAATAAATAATGTAATAAATATAAAAAAACTATGTGAAAATACACAAAAGTATGATATATTATTAATTGCTTATGAAAATGAAGAAAAACACACATTAAAACAAGAATTAAATCAAATAAAAAAACAATTACAAGATAATAAAAATTTTAAAATAGGTGTTATCATAGGACCAGAAGGCGGATTAGAAAAACAAGATGTAGAGAACTTAGAAAAAACAGGAGCAAAAGTTATTACATTAGGAAAAAGAATACTAAGAACAGAAACAGTAGCATTAAATGTTTTAAGTATAATAATGTACGAACTAGAAAATTAGGAGGAAACATGGAAAAAGAGAAAAAAGAAGTTGATGAAAAATACATAAAAGAAATATGTATAAATATATTGAAAGCAATAATAGTAATATTTTATTTTTTAATTTTAAATCTAATTTGTACAAAAGTAAATCCAGAACTATTTAGAAGAGGGATTCAAATTTGTACAATGATATTTTTATTTATAGCAATATATATAATAGAAAAGGCATATAAAGAAGATAATGGAAAAAAAGCTATAGAAGGAATGGAAGTATTAATACTAGCAACAGTAGTTCTTACATTAGAATATATTACAAATAGATTTAACTTCCAATTCAAATCATATTCATCATTAGTATCATATGTATTTTCAATATACTTTGTGTTAAAATCCATAGTGATTTACACAAAAGGAAGAAAAGAAATAGAAAAGAGCCTAAGTGATATACAAGAAATTGTAAAAAAAGAAGAACCAGTAAAAAAAGAAGCAAAAAAGAGAGGTAAAGTCAATGATTAAAAGTATGACTGGATATGGAAAAAGTACAATAATAGAAGAAAAAAGAGAATATCAAATGGAAATAAAAAGTGTAAACCACAGATATTTAGATATTTCAATAAAAATACCAAAAGCAATAAGTTACTTAGAAGAAGAAATAAAAAAAGAAATATCGTCAAAAATAAAAAGAGGAAAAGTAGATGTATATATAACATATGAAAACAAAAGCCAAGAGGGAAGAAATATAAAGATTAACAAAGATTTAGCAAAAATATACATAGAGCAACTAAAAGAATTAGCAGAAGAAGAAAATATATCAGACAAAATAGAAGTTATGGAAATAGCGAAACTTCCAGACATACTATCAATAAAAGTAGATGAAGAAAATGAAAAAATAAAACAGGAAGTAATAAATCTTACAAAAGACGCAACAATGAAAATACTACAAATGAGAATAGCAGAAGGAGAAAAAATATCATATGACTTATTAGAAAGAATAAACAAAATAGAAAACAAAATAATTGAAATATCTAAAAAATCTACTGGACTTATTGAAGAATATGTAGTAAAATTAGAAAAGAGAATAAAAGAAATACTAAAAACAAATGAAATAGATAAAACTAGACTGGCACAAGAAGTTGTAATATATGCAGACAAATGTTCAATAGAAGAAGAAATAACAAGACTAAAAAGCCATATATTTCAATTTAGAAATTTAATTACATTAAACAATGAAGAACCAAAAGGAAAGAAAATAGACTTTTTAATTCAAGAAATGAATAGAGAAACAAATACAATAGGTTCAAAAGCAAATAACTTAGAAATAGTAAACGGAGTTATTGAGATAAAAACCCAACTAGAAGACATAAGAGAACAAGTACAAAATATAGAATAGAAAGGATTGATATATATGCAGTTAGTAAATATAGGATTTGGGAATATAGTTTCTTCAGAAAGGATAGTAGCAATAGTAAGTCCAGAATCAGCACCAATAAAAAGAATGGTACAGGAAGCAAAAGATAATAAAACAGCAGTAGATGCTACATGTGGAAGAAGAACAAGAGCTGTAATAATTATGGACTCTGGACACATAATTTTATCAGCAGTACAACCAGAAACAGTCGCAGGAAGACTAGACAAAGATTTAACAACAACATCTGCCCAATTAACAGATGAAAATTAATAAAAAGTGGAGGTAAAGAATGATAGTAAAACCAAGTGTTACAGAATTATTAGAAAAAGCAAAAAATAGATATGAATTAGTCATAGCAACATCAAAAAGAGCTAGACAAATAGCAGCAGGAGATGAACCATTAATAAAAATAAAAGATAAATCACCAGTAACAATAGCTGCTAATGAAATAGCAGAAGGAAAAGTCAACATAATAAAAAAAGAAAATTCAGGCAATACAGCTGAAGAAAATAATATTGAGACAAACTAGAAAAATTAATAAATAATATTTGAAAGGAATAAAACTAAAAATGTTAGTAATATTATCTGGAGTTTCAGGAGCAGGAAAAGATACAATAAAAAAAGAATTAATAAAAAGAATGGAAGATGTTGAATCACTTCCATCATTTACTTCTAGGAATCCAAGAGTTGGAGAAGAAGAAGGTGTACAATATCATTTTATAACAAAAGAACAATTTGAAGAAAAAATAAAAAACAACGAATTTTATGAATATGACTTACACCATGAAAATTATTATGGTACATCACGTAAATTAATGAATGAAAAAATTCAAAGCGGAAAAGTAATAGTAAAAGACATAGAAGTGAATGGAACTGAGAATTTAATAAAATTATTAAAACAAGATACAAAAATAGTCACAATATTCTTAAAAGTTGATAAAGAAGAATTAAGAAGAAGACTTGAAAATAGAGGAGACAATTTAACAGAAGAACAAATGCAATTACGTTTAGGAAGATTAGACTATGAAGAATCTAAAATAAAATTATATGATTATGTTATAAAAAATGATGATTTTGAGAAAACGGTTGAAATTATAATGGCTATAATAAAAAATGAAAAAAGATTAGAAAATTTGTAAAAAATATTTTCAAAAATATTGATTTATGCAAAAAAGTATGGTAATATATAACCATGCTTTTTTTATCTCAAAGTTATGTTTTATACATAAGTATAAAATTTATTTCAAAAGAATTATTTCAAATATGAATATTTTAAATTCGATTATTCATATTATGCTTCAAACTTAAAATTTATTTCTGAAGCAAAAAAGAAATCAATAAAATCAGAAAGGAGGGATAGTATGAGTGCAGAATTTGAAAAAATAGTATTGCAAAAACTTAATTCTATGGAATCAGATATAAAAGAATTAAAACAAGATGTAAAAACATTAAAACAAGACGTAGCAGGATTAAAGCAAGACGTAGCGCAATTAAAAGTAGAAATGAAAGAAGTAAAAGCTGATGTGGCAGAATTAAAACAAGACGTAAAAACATTAAAACAAGACGTAGCAGGATTAAAGCAAGACGTAGCGCAATTAAAAGTAGAAATGAAAGAAGTAAAAGCTGATGTGGCAGAATTAAAACAAGATGTAGCAGGATTAAAGCAAGATGTATCACAATTAAAAGTAGAAATGAAAGAAGTAAAAGCCGATGTATCAGAATTAAAACAAGATGTAGCAGGATTAAAGCAAGATGTATCACAATTAAAAGTAGAAATGAAAGAAGTAAAAGCCGATGTATCAGAATTAAAACAAGATGTAACTGGTTTGAAAAAAGAAAATGAAAGCATCAAATCAATAATGAAACGAGAATTCAGAGCATTAAAAGAAGATGTATCCATTTTAAAAAACGAAATGTTCAATATTGTAAAACCAACATTAAAAACATTAGACCAAAAATTAGACATAATGATAAACATAAACACAGCAAAAATATTAGACGGACAAATAAGACACTATAAAGAACAAATGAGAACAATAAAGAAATACGAAGATAAAAACGAACTTGAACACAGTAGATTAAATTATGAAATATGTAAATTAAAAGCAAACGCTTAGAATAATATAATAAAACAAAAAAGTGCCTAAATTTTTATTAACTCAGCTATTAGAGTATATAGTTTAATTTAGGTACTTTTTAATGCTATAAAAAAATGACAAAAAACAATAAAAAATTTCTAAAAAATTTGCAAAAAAAAATCATATATGTTAAAATAAAAAAGTACAATTGAAAAGAACCAAAAAGGTGGTAGAAACATGGGATTACTAGTGATAGTATATATATTAATATTTGTAATATTTGCTTTGGTATTATATGCAGTAATGCAAATAAAATTATTAGGACTAAAAGTAAAAGACTTTTGGGATTTTATAGAAGCAAACGAAATGTTAGACAAACTAAATAAATTTGCAAAACAATATCAAGCAATGTCACCACAAGAACAAGTAATATACTTAACAGAAGCAGAAAAAATATTTACTGCATTTGATAAAGTACCAGAAGAACTGTGGGATGAGGAATATGAAAAATACAAGCAAGTACTAAAAAAATATAATGATATAAAAATGTTCAGATGGGCATCAAACTAAATGATAAAATAAAAAAACAAAGGAGAGATAAAAATGGCAGGAAAACACAGTGAAGGAAGAAGACAAAATTCAACAAGAAGAATAGAGGAAGAGGAAGAACTTCCAAAAGCTTTTAGAAAAGATAGTAATAATATAAAAAATATAAAACAAAAAACAAAGAAAAAACATGGAAAACTAAAACTATTTGGAAAAATAGTTTTAACACTAGTAATAATATTAGCATTACTAATAGGAGCAATGTTCTGGTATGTAAATAATAAATTAGGAAAAATGCAAAAAATAGAACTAAATGAAGAAGAATTAGGAATATCACACGAAGTAAAACAAAATTTATCAGGTTATAGAAATATAGCAATATTTGGTGTAGATAGTAGAGCTGATGATTATGGTGTTGGAAACAGAAGTGATTGTATAATAATAGCAAGCATAAATAATTCAACAGGAAATATAAAATTAATATCAGTATATAGAGATACATATGTAAATATAGATGGATATGGATTAGATAAAATAACACATGCATATTCATATGGAGAAGCACCACTTGCAATAAGTACACTTAACAAAAATTTAGATTTAAACATAAAAGAATTTGTAACAGTTAACTTTGATTCGGTTGCAGAAGCAGTAGATCAATTAGGAGGAATAACTTTAAATATAACAGCAGAAGAAACTAAGTACATAAATGGTTACATAGATGAAACATCAAAAGTAACAGGAAAAAAATCAAATCATATAACACAAGCAGGAACATACAAAGTGGACGGAGTTCAAGCAGTAGCATATTCAAGAATTAGATACACTTCCGGAGGAGATTACAAAAGAACAGAAAGAATGAGAACAGTAATTGAAGCGATGTTTAATAAACTAAAAACAAAAAATATCTCAGAAATAAATGAATTTGCAGACAAAATATTGCCAGCTGTATATACAAATATAACAACTGGAGATATTATATCAATGATACCAAATATGGCTAAATATAAAGTGGGAGAAAGTATAGGATGGCCATATCAGACAAAAGGAATAACATTGAACAGATGGTATGGTGTACCTGTAACACTAGAAAGTAATGTAACAAAATTACACCAAGAAGCATTTGGAGAAAATGATTATACTCCATCAGATACTGTAAAAAGTGTAAGTAATAGTATAGTAAAAAAGACTGGATATAAATAATAAATACAATTATGTAAAAATTACTAAAAAAGTCGTAAGCGTTGAAGATAGATAATTTTAGACTTTTTTAGTAAAAAAATATCAAAAAATGACGTAAAAAGGTTGAAAATGTAATAGTTATAATATATAATAAAATTGTATTTAAACAGTTTATAAGGGGGATGTATTATGAATGCAAATGTTAGCGAAAGCAATGTTATTGTAGACGAAACAATTATACAACCAAATATAAAAGAAAAAGTAGAATTAAAAAAAGTTTTATATAAAGTGATAAAAAGAGGAATAGATGTTTTAGGGGGGCTAGTAGGATGTGTCCTATTAGTTCCTATAACTGTGGGCGTTTACATAGCTAGAATAGTTTTAAAAGAAAATGATGGACCAATGTTTTATGAACATTTAAGATATGGCAAAGGCGGGAAAAAATTTAGAATATATAAATTTAGATCAATGTGTATTGATGCTGATAAAAAATTAAAGTCATATTTAGAACAAAATGAAGAAGCAAGAAAAGAATTTGAAGAAAATCATAAATTGAAAGATGACCCAAGAATTACTAAATTAGGAAAATTTATAAGAAAAACAAGTATAGATGAATTACCACAATTTATAAATGTTCTAAAAGGGGATATGAGCCTTATTGGACCAAGACCAATAGTTAATGGCGAAATAGAAAAATATGGAGATAATAGAGATAAGTTCTTAAGTGTAAGACCTGGGCTTACAGGATATTGGGCAGCTAATGGAAGAAGTGATATTACATATGAAGAAAGAATGAAGATGGAATTATATTATGTTGATAATATTTCTTTTAAATTAGATGTACAGATATTTTTTAAAACTATAGTATCAGTAATAAAAAAAGAAGGAGCAATGTGATGAATATAGATATTATTTGTCCACTATATAATGCGCAAGATTATATTATTAATTTACAACAAAATATTGAAAAACAGAATATATATGGTAAAATAAAAAATATTAGATATATTATTACAAAAGGAAATGATAATACAGAAAGTTTAGTAAAGGAACTAAAAGAAAAAAATGATAAAATTTTATATAAAGTAATAGAAAAAAAATTTTTTTCTCATAGTTTTACAAGAGAAAAAGAAGCTAAAGAGTCAAAGTCAGATATTATAGTTTTTATTACTCAAGATATACAAATAATAAAAAATGATTGGATAGAAAAATTAATAAAACCAATTGAAAAAAATGAAGTAGAGGCAACATATAGTAGACAAATTTGCAATGATACAACATCTATAGAATATTATACTAGGCAAAAAAATTATCCTAAAGATTCTAAGATAAAAACAAAGACTGATATAGAAAAATTAGGAATGAATACCTTTTTTTATTCTGATGCATCTTCTGCAATAAAAAGAGAAGTGTTTGAAAAACTAAATTGGTATGATGGTAAGTATCTACCAACTAATGAAGATATGTATATTGCATATAAGTTGATAACTAATGGGTATAAAATAAAATATTGTGCTGATTCAGAAGTTATCCATTCACACAATTTTACATTTAAAGAAACTTATAAAAGATATAAAACATATGGACAATTTTTAAAACAAGAACCTCAAATTAATATAAAAAGCACAAGTGCTGGAGGAGGACTAGCTAAATTTATTATAATAGAGGCAATAAAAGACAAAAATTTTAGAATCATATTTAGATTTTTTCCTGATATGGTAGCTAGATATATTGGAATGAAAGTGGGGCAAAAAGTAAAATAATATGGAAAATGATTTGATAAGTGTAATAATACCAATATACAATGTAGAAAAATATTTAAGTAAATGTATAGAAAGTGTTATAAATCAAACATATAAAAATATAGAAATTATTTTAGTTGACGATGGCTCACCAGATAATTGTGGAAAGATATGTGATGAATACGCTAAAATAGATTCAAGAATAAAAGTAATACATAAAAAAAACGGAGGAATATCAGATACAAGAAATATTGGAATTGATAACTCTAATGGGAAATATATTACTTTTATTGATTCTGATGATTATGTAACAAATGACTATATTGAGTATTTATATTATATTTTAAAAGAAGAAAAAGTAGATATCAGTTGTTGTAATTTTGAACTTATTTATGATAATAACAAAAAAATAGAAGTTAATGATGAAAAAGAAAAAATTTTTTGCTATTCACAAATAGAAGCATTAAAAGAATTGCTATATCAAAAAAATATAGATAATTCTATATGGGGAAAATTATATAAAAAAGAAAAATTTGATAACATAAGATTTCCATATGGGGAAATTTATGAAGATTATGCTGTTTTTTATAAAATTTTATTAGAGTGTGATAAAGTGGCATATAGTAATTTGAAAAAATACATATATTTACGACGAGAAAAAAGTATTTTAACATCTGATTTTGGGGAAAAAGATTTTTTTATGATTGATGTTTCCAAAGAAATGTATAAAAATATAATAAGTAAATATCCTTTTTTAGAAGATGCATTAAATAGTAGAATTATTAATATGGATTTCTATTTATTAAGAAGGATGGATAAAAAGGTATATCCAAAAGAATATAAAACGTTAGTAAATGATGTAAAAAATAGAAGAAGAAGAGTATCAAAAGATAAAAAAATAAAATTAAAAACAAAAATAGGAATATATATTTCCTATATCAGTATTGATTTAGTTAAATATATATATTATGTATCAAAAAATATTAAATTTTTAAATATAAATAAATATATAACAAAATATAAAAAGTAAAGGAAGAAGAAATGATATATGTACTAATTTTTTTAATGATAGTATTTTTAATTTTGGGTTTTATTATGACCAAAAGAACTATTAACCCATTGTCAATTTTCAATGCAATTTGGTTAGTGGTAATTTTATTATATCAATTAAGATTATCTGTGTTACAAGGCAAATTAAATGAAAAAACAATAATTACATTTATTATATGCATATTATTGTTTTCAGTTTCTTTTATTATAGGAAATTTATTGTTATCAAAAAATAAAAATACAAAAGTAAAAGAAAATAAAATTATAAAATATAATCTTATAAAGAAAATGTATATTTTTTGGATTGTTGTAGAAATTATAGAGACAATATATTCAAAAGGATTACCTATAATATGGAAAATTACAGGAAGTGCAAAGACATATATGAACTATGGAATTCCAACAGTACATGGACTTATGAATGCAATAGGATTATGTATTGTTATATTAAGTTTTTATTTATATATGTATGAAAAAAATAATTATAACAAAAAAAATAAAAAATTGCTATTAATTATTGTGAGCATACTTGGATTTAGTCTTTGCTTGATAACAAGACAAGTTATAGTAACAGCAATAATAGAAATTGGAGTTATATATATATGTTTTCAAAAAAGAATACCTTGGAAAAAAATTATTTTATTGTCATTGGTAGGCATAATAGTTTTTGGAATTATTGGTAATTTTAGAACAGGATATCAAGAATTTTTAGATGTTGCGGTTATGAAAAATGAACAAATACCAAAACCTTTAATAGGATTTTATTGGGTTTATATGTATTTAACAATGACTGTAGCAAATGTAAATAATGCTGTTTTATTAGGAATTAATGGATATGGAATTACACCAATAGCATCAGTATATATTCCAACTGTAATATCTAACTTATTATTTTCAAATAGTAGTATAAAAGTTCCAAATTATTTGGTTACACAAGCTTTCAATGTATCTGGATTTTTTATAGAATTTTATATTGCATATGGAAATTTGGGAGTAGGAATTATATCTTTTGTATACGGAATATTAGGAGCATATATTTTTAGCAAAATCAAAAGGGATGAAAGTGAAAAAAATATTTTGTATTATGCCATATATCTTCAAATTATAGTGTTATCATTTTTCTATAATCATTTATTATATTTACCAAGTGGATTTCAATTAGTTATTATTTTTATAATATTTAAATTATTTGCAAAACAAGATAAAAAGGAAATGAATAATTATGAAACAAAATTGTTATGATCTTACTATAATAATTCCAATGTATAATTGTGAAGACTATATAGACAGATGTATAGAATCTATAATAAATCAAAAGGATATTTCTGTAGAAATTGTACTTATTAATGATGGTTCTACAGATAATACATTAAGTAAAGTTTTAAAGTATTGTAATGAATATGAAAACATTAAATTAATTAATCAAAAAAATAGGGGAGTTTCTTATGCACGTAATATAGGGATAGAAAACGCTAATGGTAAATATATTTTATTTGTTGATTCTGACGATTATTTAATAAAAGATAGTTTACAATCAATATTAAAAATGGCAAAAGAAGATTATGATATAATAAGATTTAGTTATGTTATAAAAAATAAAAATAAAGAACAAAGAGTTATATTCGAAGAGATGGAATATAATACATATGATGAAAAAAAGATTTTTATTAATAATTTTTTGAGTAATTCTTATGAAAATATGGTATGGGGACAGTTAATAAAGAAAGATTTATTAAAAAATGTAATGTTTGATGAAAAGATATTTTATGCTGAAGATTTCCTATTTAATTATGAATTATATGAGAAAGCAACTAAAATTAAGTATACATCTAAAATAGTATACTCATATGAAAAAAATGAGAAAAGTATTACAATGAATTTTAGTAATAAAAAAACATTAGAGAAAATAGAGAATCTTGAATATGTATTTGGTAAAATAATTAACAAAAATCAAGAATTGATTTTAAAAAAACAATTAGAGATTAAATTTTTAAAAGAATTAATACCACAAATTATGATGCTAGTATTTGATAAAAATATGTCGAAAAAAGAAATTTTAGAACAATATAAAAATTTCTTAAAGCAAGACTTATTTATTAGAGTTAGTAAAGATATAGAAACTGAAGATTTAAAAAAATACAAATATTTAAGAGAATATAAAAAAATGAAAAAAAGTAATGTTAAAGAAGTATATAATTATGCACAAATATATAAATGGTTAAAAAAAATGCAATATATTTCATATAAAATAAATAAATAGGAGAGGAGAATATGAAAGAAGATTTAATTTCTGTAATCGTACCAATATACAATGTTGAGAAATATATAAAAAAGTGTGTTGATAGTATAATAAAGCAAACATATAAAAATATAGAAATTATATTAGTAGATGATGGTTCACCAGATGAATGTGGTAAAATTTGTGACGAATATTCAATAAAAGATTCAAGAATAATAGTAGTACATAAAGCAAATGGTGGGTTATCAGATGCAAGAAATGTAGGAATTGATAAAGCAAATGGAAAATATATATGCTTTATCGATTCTGACGATTATATCGATGATAATTATATTGAGTTATTATATAATGCTATAAAAGAAAACAATGTTGAAATATCACAATGTGGAATAAAAAAAATAACAGAAGATGAAGTATTTATAGAAAATATTGGGTATAAAGAAAATAATGTAAAAAATAGTAAGCAAATGTTAAAAGACCTATATATAACTAATTGGGAAAACATTGTTGTATGGAATAAAATGTATTTAAGAGAACTATTTAATGATATACGTTTTCCAAAAGGAAAAATACATGAAGATGAATATACTACATATAAAATTTTATATAAAGTAAATAATGTTGCTATTATAAATGATTTTTTATATAATTATAGGCAAAATGAAAAAAGTATTATGGGAAAAACTTTTAATATTAAAAGATTAGACATTTTAGAAGGATTAAAACAAAGAATAGAGTTTTTTAAAGAAAGTAATGAAGAAGAATTATACGAATTGTCCATTGCATTATATCTTCAAAAAATAAGAGAATGTTATATAAATTTAAAAAAATATATGAATGAATCTAAAAATATAGAAAAAAAACTATTAAATGAGTATTATTTATATTCAAAAAATATATTTAAATATAAAAAAATAAAAATAAAATCAAAAATAAAAACAATAATATTTTGGATATCTCCAAAATTATATTGTTTATTAATAAAGTAAAAAATTATAAAAATAAGATTAGGAGCATACAAAATATGAAATTATTGTTCAAAGATTTAAAGGATCTATTAAAACGTATATATTTAGTGAATAAATATAAAAGATATAAAAAGAAATGTTGTAAAAATAAGAGTAAAGAATTTTTAATATTTAATACTCCCATTCACGGAAATTTAGGAGATCATGCAATAATTTATTCAGAATACCAAATGCTAAAAAATTTAAAAATTGAAGCTTTTGAAATTCCTACTTATTACGAAAAATATTGTTTTGATTATATAAAAAATAATATTTCAGATGATGCAATAATTACTATAACAGGAGGGGGATTTATTGGGTCTCAATGGCTTATAGAAGAAAATCTTGTTAATAAGGTTGTAGATGCATTTAAAAATCATAAAATTATTATTTTCCCTGCTACTATTTTCTTTAAAGAAGATGAAAAGGGAAAAGAAGAGTTAGCAAAATCTATAAAAATATTTAATAGTGCTAAAAATTTGAATATTTTTGCAAGAGAAAATAAAACATATGAATTTGCTAAGGAAGTATATAAAAATGCAAAAGTCGAATTAGTACCAGATATAGTTTTATCACTAGAAATGCAGGATATTAATTATAGAAGAGAAGGATTTTTACTATGTTTAAGGAAAGATATAGAAGGAATATTCTCGCAAAGCGATAAAGAAAAATTAGGCAATATATTAAAAAAATATAATGAAAAAATATTTCAAACAGATACAGTTGTTAATTATTTAATAAAACCTAAAAAAAGAAGAAAAGAATTAGAAAAAAAATTAAAAGAGTTTGCTACTTCCAAAATAGTTATTACAGATAGATTACATGGAATGATATTTGCAACAATTACAAATACGCCATGTATTGTATTTAGTAATTATAACTATAAAGTTGAAGGAGTGTATCAATGGATTAAAAATGTTGATAAAAATATTATATTTGAAAAAGACATAAATAATATTCAAAATGATATAGAACAACTTTTGAATAAAGAATTGAATAATAATATGAATAAAAAATATGATTTTAGTAAAATACAAGGTGAAATTGTAAATGGATAAGACCAAAGTTGGAGAAAAAATGATTGATTCAAGAATTGAAAAAACCAAAAAAAATTTTATATATGCAGTAATATTACAAATAACAAAAATACTTTTTGTGTTTATTAATAGAATAATATTTGTAAAAATATTAGGACCTGTATATCTAGGAATTAATGGATTATTTAGTAATATTTTGAGTATGTTAAGTATTGCTGATTTAGGTATTACTACAGCCATGATGTATAGTTTATATAAACCATTAGCAGAACATGATGAAGATAAAATTTCAATGTATATAAGATATTTTAAAAAAATGTATAATGTAATAGCTGTAATAGTATTTCTATCAGGAATTCTACTAATACCATTTTTAAAATATATGGTAAATTTACCAGAAGAAATAAATAATATATATTTATATTATATTATTCTAGTAATAAATACAGCATTAACGTATCTGTTTGTATATAAAACAACACTACTATCTGCTGATCAAAAAATGTATATTATAAATAAATATGATACAATATTTCAATTTGTACTTTTTGTATTACAAATTATAGTATTATTAACTACAAAAAGTTTTTCATTATATTTAATAAGTAATTTATTATGTACAGTATTAGGAAATGTATGTAAAGCTAAAAAGACAGATGAAATATATCCATATTTAAAAGAAAACAAAAGTATAATTAGCAAGGAAGAAAAAAAAGAGATTTTTACTAATATAAAGTCTTTGTTTTTGTATAAAATTGGTGGAGTGCTTCAAAGTAATACAGATAATATATTAACATCTATATTTGTAGGAACAATTGTAGTAGGGTATTATTCAAATTACAGTACAATAATTATAACAATAACTACTTTTGTATCTTTAGTTTACACATCTGTTAAAGCTAGTGTTGGAAATTATGTTAATACGCAAAAAAAAGAAGAACAATTAAAATTGTTTAATATATTAGAAATATTTAATTTTTGGATAGTTGGTTTTTGTTATATATGTTTTATGGAATTGATTCCTCCATTTATAGAGATCTGTTTTGGAAAAGAATATTTACTTTCAAAATCAGTTTTAATTTGGATATGTTTAAATTTTTATACTTCGAATATCAGACAAACTTTATGGGCATATAGAGAAACAACAGGCATGTACAATAACTCAATAAAATATGTTACAATAGTAACAGCTATTATCAACATAATATTATCAATAGTATTAGGAAAATACTTCGGATTAAATGGTATTCTTTCAGCAACTGTGATTTCAAGAATGATATATGCATGGTGGAAAGAACCAAAAATTATTTTTAATGAATATTTTAAAAAGTCTTCTAAAGAATATTTTATAAAATATATTATTAGACTGTTATATGCTTGTATTATTGTCGTAATAATAGAATTTGGATGGAAATATGTAAAAATCAGTAATATATATATAAGCTTTTTGACTAAAATTTTAATAACAGCAATTATATCAAGTATATTATTAATACTTCCATATGTAAAAAGTGATGCAATAATTTATATAAAAAAATTAGTTAAGAAAGGGCAAAAAAATGTATAAAATTACAATTCTTGGAGATATAATGTTTAAAAAAGAAATGTATAACTATAATTTTAAAGCAATTTTTAAAAATATAAAAGAATATTTAGAATCATCTAATTTAGTGTTAGCTAATATAGAAACACCGATAGCAGAACAAGTAAATAAAGAAACAATAAAAAAATATACATTTACCGCTCCGAAATCTTATATTGAAGTATTAAAAGAAAATGGTATAAGTATGCTTTCTACTGCAAATAATCATTGTTTAGATAATGGAAAAAAAGGTATCTATGAGACAATAGATTTATTAGATGAATTAAAGATAGAACATATTGGCACATACAAAAGTAAAAATGATAAAAGGTACATTATAAAGAATATAGAGAATAAAAAAGTAGCTTTTTTAGCTAATACTTATGGAACAAATGCCTTTAATAATAATGTTTATATTGAAAATAAAGATAAATTTCATATTTGTTTATTACAAGCACAAGAATTGAATAATAAACTAATAAGATTTTTAAATAGAAGTAATATTATTTTAATAAAACTTATAAGAAAAATTTTTGGAAAATTTAATATTTTGGAATTTAATAAGCCAATTCATGAAAGAAAAGAAAGAAGTTTGTTATTTCAAATATCAAAGGATATAAGACAATTACAAAAAAAGGAACAAATTGATTATATAATAATGATGATGCATGATGGTGGACAAAACAATGAGACACCAATAAAAAGAACAGAAAAAAATATAAAGTTCATGAAGAGATTGGGTGTTAATGCGATAATTGTCAATCATGAGCATATGATTCATAAAGTAGAATTACAAAAAAATGGAATAGTAACTTATTCGTTAGGAAATTTTATAGGTATTAATGGAATTCTTGAAGAACCATTTGATAAGATGCAAGAGTATTCTATAGGAATAAATATATATTTTTTAGAAGAAAAAATAAAATATACATTTACAATATTCAAAGTTATTTTTGATGAAAAAGAAAAAAGCATAACTGTAAATAATTTATATAACTTAATAAAAAATGAAACTAATACTGAAAAGAAAAGAAAGTTGATGGAAGATAATAAAAAGATTGTAAATAAAGTTTTGGCAAATAAGAGTTGTAATGAGATTAAATTAGAATATGAAATAGAGGGGAATAATAATGAGTAATAGTTTAATCATAGAAAATATATTAAAAGAAAATAATAAAATTACAATAAAATATAAGTGTTTTGATAAATGGAAAGAATTTTTATGTGAAGATAGTTTTTATTCAAGTTATAATATTAATATTGAATCAGTTCCTAATAGTATAGCAATAATACCATTTATGGCTAATATATTACCTATATCATGGTTTTTTGATTTGAAAATTGAATGCAAAGAATTAGATAAAATATTTTATGAGTCAATTTCTGAAATAAAAAAAGGATATGAAGAAATGTATCCTTCAATTAAATTTTATGGTAATCTTGAAGTTAATAGAATTGTTGAGAACGAAAAAAGTAATAAAGGAGAAGCTACATTGTTTTCAGGAGGAGTTGATGCATATTGTACATTGCTTAGACATATATCTACTAAACCAGATATTATCACAATATTTGGAGCTGACATAAAATTAAATGATACTAACGGAATAAGTAACGTAAATAAGTTGAACAAAGAGATAGCTGAAGAGTTAGAAATAAATTACCAAGAAATATATTCTAATTTTAGAGAAATACTTAACTATCACAATTTAAATAAAGGAATACAAAAATATTTAAATGGAGAATGGTGGCATGAGTTTCAACATGGAATAGCTTTAATAGGTCTTGTTGCACCACTAAGTTATATTAACGGATATAATAAAGTATATATAGCATCATCTTTTTGTAAAACACAAAAGGGACAATATTGTAGTGCATCAGATCCAATTATTGATAATAAATTTAAATATAATAATACATTAACAGTACATGATGGATATGAATTGGATAGACAAGACAAGATTAAATTAATTTGTAATATTAGAAAGAAGATAAATATTTCTAAAATAAAGTTAAGAGTTTGTTGGGAAAGTACAGGAGGAAAGAATTGTTGTCACTGTGAAAAATGTTATAGAACGATTATGGGAATTATAACAGAAAAAGAAGATCCAAATGATTATTATTTTGATTTTGAAGATAACACAAGAAAATTAATGATTAAATATTTAAGAAGAAATTTGAAATACAACACTAAAAATGGTAATAAAGTTAATTATCAACCAATTCAAGACCATTTTATAAAAAATTATACTCCGGAAGAAACGCCTAGAGATCTAAAATGGTTTAGAAAAATAAAAATAGGTAGTAAAAGTCCAGTTTATTATAATTTCAGAAAAAAAATAAAAAATAAAATTAAAAAGATAATGCAAAAATTATAAAAAATGGAGGCCCGAAAATTGAAACGAACCATATTCAGACTAACAATGTTAATCCTTTTAGGATTAACATTTATCTCTATCTTTAACTTCTCAAATCAAGATGGACAAACATCAGGAAATTTAAGTAGAAAAGTAGCGAGAAAAATAGTAGATGTATTTCCATACACAAAAAATTTAAGTGAAAACACAAAAAACAAAATAGTAGAAAGGTCACAACCAATAATAAGAAAAGGTGCACACTTTTCTATATACACTTTAGTAGGAATACTAATAATGAGTTTCATAAGTACATATAAGTTCCACTTAAAATACAAATTTTCAATAAGTATACTAGTAGGACTAATATATGCAATATCTGATGAAATACACCAAAGCTTTACACCAGGAAGAACATCATCTCCAATTGATGTTGCAATAGATACATGTGGAGTATTTTTTGGAATAATAATAGTTTTAATAATAATATCAATATATAAAGCATTAACAGAAAAAGAGATAGAACACAGTTAATAAAAAATAAAAACTCAAGAACAAAACGCTTGAGTTTTTATTTTACAAAGCAAAAATGTATAAACAAGCAAAAATGAAATAATAAAAAAACTGAATTTCATAAAATATTTATAAATTTTACTATAAATTACTTGATACAAAAATTTCAATATGATAGAATAAAATACGTGATAAAAAATAAAAGGAGAAAAAAATTATGGAAGAAAAAGAAATTGATTTAAAAGAAATTCTATTAGAATTTTGGAACAAGAAAGTACAAATAATCTTAATTATTTCTATATTCATATTAATAGGAATAATGTACACAATAGCATTTGTAAAACCAGTTTATACATCATCAACAACACTATTGTTAGCAACATCAGGAAACTCATTAAACCAATCAAACACAATAACAACAACAGACATAACATTAAACTCAAAATTAGTATCAACATACAGTACACTAGCACAAAGTAAAAGTGTATTAAGCAAAGTTATTAATAATTTAGGAATTAAAATGAGTGAAGATGAATTAAAAGAAAATGTGTCAGTAACTCAAAAAACAAATACTGAAATAATAATTTTATCAGTAACAAATGCAGATCCAACACTAGCTGCAAAATTAACAAATGAAACAGCAAAAGTATTTATGGAAAAAGTATCAGAAATATATAAAATAAATAACGTACAAGTTGTAGACCAAGCAGAAGTAAGTAGTACACCATCAAATGTTAATCATGCAAAAGATATAATAATGTTTACTGCAATTGGAATAATTGTTTCTATTATATATGTAGTAGGTGCAAATATGCTAGATACAACAGTAAAAACAGCAGAAGATGTAGAAAAACAATTTAAAATACCAGTACTTGTATCAATACCAATGTATGATTTTAATATGGGAAAAAAAGGAGGTAAAAAAAGATAATGAAAACAAGAAAAGAATTAATTGCCCAAAGAGATCCAAAATCTCCAATATCAGAAATATTTAGAACATTAAGAACAAATATACAATTTATGGATACAAGTAAAAAAATGAAGATATTATTATTAACATCTACATTTCCAGGAGAAGGAAAAAGTTGGGTATCTTCAAATTTAGCAGTTACATTTGCACAAGCTGGAAAAAAAGTTATATTAATAGATGCAGATATGAGAAAAGGAAGACAATATACAATATTTGGAGTATCACCACGTCCAGGTCTTTCTAATTATTTATCAGAAGTAGATATGGAAAATCCAGATTTAACAGATGTTTCTCAATACATACAAAAAACAGAAATAGAAAATTTATTATTAATGCCAGCTGGAAATATACCACCAAACCCATCAGAATTATTAGTTTCACCACAAATGACTAAATTATTAGAAGATTTAAAACAAGTTTGTGATCTAATAATAATAGATGGTACACCATGTGAATTGGTTACAGACTCTGTAATATTATCAAGAATTGCAGATGCAACAGTAATTGTAACAGCACATAAAGAAACTAAAAAAGATAATTTAGCAAGAATTATAAGAAATATACAAAATGTTGGAGGAAAACTAGCAGGAGTTATTATTAACAAAATGCCAGTATCAGCTAAAAAATATAATGAAAAATATTATTATCATTCTACATCTACAACTAATTCTAGTGCATCTAAAAACTTTGTAAGACCAAATATACAAAAACAAAAAATAGATATAGAAAAAGACGAAGATTTAGAAAAACCATTTATATTCAATAAAGAGGACAAGCAAGCAACAATAAAAAAAACAAATGATATATTAAATCAAATTAATTCATATTTAGATAAAGAAAAAAATGATTTAAACAAATAAAGAAAAAGAGGAGAACAACAATGATAGACTTTCATACACATATACTTCCTAATATAGATGATGGCTCAAGAAGTATAGATGAAACATTTAATTTGATAAAAGAAGCAAAAGAAGCAGGATTTGAAGGAATTGTTCTAACTTCACATTATATAGAAAATTATTTTGAAACAAACGTACCAGAAAGAGATGTTTGGGTAAATGCAATAAGTGAAAATTTAAGAAACAAAGGTATGGACATAGATGTATATTTAGGAAATGAAATTTATATGTCAGAAAATATAATGCAATTATTAATAGATGGAAAAGCATCAACAATAAATAATAGTTGTTATGTTTTATTTGAAATGCCACTTAATGTAGAACCAATGAACTTATATGATGTCATATATTCGTTGCAAGAGCATAAATTAATACCAGTACTTGCACATCCAGAAAGATACACATTTATTCAAAAAGAACCAGAACTTATAACAGATTTAATAGAAAAGGGTGTACTAATGCAAGCAAATTATGCAAGTATATTAGGCTATTATGGAGAAAAGGCACAATACATTGTAAGAAAATTCTTTGAAAATAATATGATACATTTTTTGGGAAGTGATGTTCATAGACAAAATACAATATATAAAATGATACCAGAAGCTATGCAAAAAATAGAAGAAATAGTTGGTATAAACAAATTAGAAGAATTAACAACAATTAATCCAAAACTTGCAATAAATAATAAAAGAATAAACGTAGAAGAACCAGAAGAAATAAGCCTAACATGGAAAGAAAAATTAATGATGTTTATAAAAAAATAGGAAGGAAGTTTTAGTATGAGAAGATACTTTGGGACAGATGGTATAAGAAGAATAGCAAATACAGAACTTACACCTGAATTAGTATATACAGTTGCAAAAGCAGGAGCGTATGTTTTGTCAAAACATACAGACCATACACCAACAATTTTGATAGGAAGAGACACAAGAATATCAGGAACATTAATAGAAAGTGCGATGGTTGCTGGATTTTTAAGCTATGGAGCAAATGTTAAGTTATTGGGAGTTATTCCAACTCCAGCAGTTGCATATTTAACTAGAAAACTAAATGCAGATGCAAGTGTTGTTATTTCAGCATCACATAATACATATGAATTTAATGGAATAAAATATTTCAGTAATAAAGGAATGAAAATTCCAGATAGTTTAGAAGAAGAAATAGAAGAAGTAATGGATTCAGAGAAAATTAATGAATTAACAGCAATAAGTAGTAAAATAGGTGTATCTGAATATAGAATGGACTTATTAGATGAATATGTATATTTCTTTAGAAAAAATTTTGATGATAATATTGAAAAAATAAATAAAGATGATTTTGTTGTAGGAATAGATACTGCAAATGGAGCCACATCAGTTGTAGCAGAAAAAGTTTTTAGAGCTTTAGGAATAAAATATAAAATAATAAATAACAATCCAGATGGAATAAATATAAACGAAAATTGTGGTTCAACTCATTTAGAGGGACTTAAAAAATATGTTGTTGAACATAAACTAAGTTTAGGAGTTGCATATGATGGAGACGGAGACAGATGCTTAGCTGTTGACGAAAAAGGTAATGAAATAGATGGAGATAAAATAATGGCTATTATTTCTAACTACCTAAGAAATAAAGGAAAACTAGCTAAAGATACATTAGTTGCTACAGTTATGAGTAATTTAGGTCTACACAAATACGCAAGAGATAATGGTTTAGAACTTGCTCAAACACAAGTTGGAGATAGATATGTTCTAGAAGAAATGTTAAAAGAAGGTTATAATTTAGGAGGAGAGCAATCTGGTCATGTAATATTACTTGACTATAACCCAACAGGAGATGGAATATTAACATCATTAATGTTAATCCAAGCAATACTAGAAGCAAATAAAACTGCATCTCAAATGGCAGAAATTATCAAATTATATCCTCAAGTATTAGTAAATGCAAAAGTAAATGCAGATAAAAAATATGATTATGACAAAGATACTGAAATAAAAGAATCAATAGAAAAATTAGAAAAAGAATTTGCTGGAAATGGAAGAGTATTAATAAGGCCTTCTGGAACAGAACCGTTAGTAAGAGTTATGATAGAGGGAGAAGATCAAGAATACATTACTAAAAAAGCAAAAGAAATTGCAAATTTAATTGAAACTAAATTGAAATAAAAATATTAAAAACTTGAAAATTGTATTGACAATTTTCAAGTTTTATTATATTATTAAGTTACATTAAGGTATATTTTAAAAACATAATGAGTTCCCAATTAATAATGGGAGCTTTTTTAATTTATAAAAATTTTTAATTCTCTAAAATTTTAGCTCTAACAATAATTCTATTACTATTAAAATTATTACAAGTTATAAGAGTAAGTTGTTTTAGATGACTATCATAATCATAAACTGGAGAAAAGTCATCATTACTAACTTCATAAATATTTTCAACAGAATATGAAAAAAGATTTTGAAAATTATCATATAAAGTAATTTCATCATTTTTTTTCAGTGAATTAATATTGCTAAAAAATTTATTGTTATTATAGTTATGCCCTAAAATACAAATATTACCAATTCCTCCAGGTTCTGGACCATAAAATCTAGAAGGAGAAATTTTTAAATTTTCATCACTATAATAAGCAAAAATAGTATAACACAAGTTTATAGATTTAATTTCAATTATACCTAAAATAGGGTTATCATTAGTATTTTCAAGTAATGTAAAGAAACTATTTGAAGTCATATTTTGAGATTGCTCGGAATTGGTATATAATTGAGTTAAATTATAATTAGACAAAAGTTTTTGAGAATAAGCTTCACTTCTATGCAATTTTTGCCAATAAAAAAATAAATAAAAAATTAAGATTAAAAAAATAAAAATAGAAATATATAGCTGAAATTTTATAAAAGTAATTGATTTTTTAAAATTATTAGATTTGTTTTTTAGCTTTGTTTGTAATATTTGATTCATATTTATACCTTTCTTTATTATTTAGTATATACAAAATGCCAAAAATAAAACAAAAATTAGATAAATTAAACCAAACCACTTGAAAACTAAAAAAAATGTGATATAATATAAAACATAAAAAATATAAAAACAAAAGTAAGGACAATAAAAATTATAAAATATCTTAAAGAGAGCCAAAGGAAGCTGGAAATTTGGTAAGTAAAAATAATTTTTTATCACCATTACTGTTTTTAGACAGAAAGCTAAAAAGCAATTAAGTCTAAACGTAAATCTGCGTTAAAGAAAAATGAGAGAATAATGTAAAAAAATAAACATAAAAGTAAACACATTATTAAAATAGGTGGTACCGCGGAATAAAGCTATTTCGTCCTAAAAAATTAGGACAGAATTAGCTTTTATTTTTTGCAAAAGGGGGAAACAAAATTGCAAGAACTAAAAATTAATGGAATTTACAAGCACTTCAAAGGAGACTACTATTTAGTTGAAGATATAGCAAAAGATTCAGAAACGCAAAAAGAAATGGTAGTATACAGAAGATTATATGAGGATGGTGGTCTATGGGTAAGACCGAAAGAAATGTTTTTATCAGAAGTAGACCACAAAAAATACCCCAATATAAAACAAAAATACAGATTTGAACTACAAAATATAAAAAGTGTAGCAAAGAAAAATTAAAGGAGGAAATTTTATGTACAAAAAAGTTGAATTAAAAAATGGCTTTGTTGGAATGGAAAACGAAGTTGCAGATTACTGGAAGAAAAATGACATAATCAAGAAAAATTTTGATATGAATAAAGGTCAAAGATATTTTACATTTTATGATGGACCACCAACAGCAAACGGTAAACCACATGTTGGTCATATTGAAACAAGAGTTATGAAAGATATTATTCCAAGATATAAAGTAATGAAAGGATATCATGTAGATAGAAAAGCAGGTTGGGATACACATGGTCTTCCTGTTGAACTAGAAATAGAAAAAAAATTAGGTATCTCTGGAAAACAACAAATTGAAGAATACGGTGTAGAAAAATTCGTAAAAGAATGTAAAGAAAGTGTTTTTACATATGTTCATATGTGGGAAGAAATGACAAATAAAGTTGGTTATTGGGTTGATATGGAGCACCCATATGTTACATATCATAATGAATATATCGAATCTGTTTGGTGGGCTTTAAGTGAATTATGGAAAAAAGGTCTTTTATATGAAGGACATAAAGTAATGCCATATTGTCCAAGATGTGGTACAGCATTATCTTCACATGAAGTTGCACAAGGCTATAAAGATGTTAAAGATTTAACATGTATTGCAAAATTTAAAGTAGAAGGAAAAGAAAATACTTATATATTAGCATGGACAACAACTCCATGGACATTACCATCAAACTTAGCGTTATGTGTAAATAAATCTTATACATATATAGAAGTAAAAGCAAATATAGGAACAGATGACGAACCAGTATATGAAAACTATATATTAGCAAAAGATTTAATAGAATCAGTATTAAAAGAAACACCATATGAAATTGTAAAAGAATTTAAAGGCGAAGAATTATTAGGAACAAAATATGAACAATTAATGCCATTTGCAAAAGTTAATGGTAAAGCATTTGAAGTAATCCATGGAGATTATGTTACATTAACAGATGGTACTGGAATTGTACACATTGCACCAGCATATGGAGAAGATGACAGTTTAGTTTCTAAACAAAATGGTATAGCATTTGTAAATTTAGTAGATAAATCAGGGAAATTTGTACCAGAAGTAGAACCTTGGGCTGGTAGATTTGTTAGAGATTGCAATGAAGATATTTGTAAGTGGTTACAAGATGAAAATAAATTATTCAGCAAAGAAAAACATATGCACTCATATCCACATTGTTGGAGATGTGACACACCACTTCTTTATTATCCAAAGGAAAGTTGGTTTGTTGCAATGGGCAAACTAAGAGAGGAATTGGTTGAAAACAACAATAAGGTAAACTGGTATCCAGATACAATTAGAACTGGAAGATTTGGAAAATTCTTAGAAAATGTAATTGATTGGGGAATTTCAAGAGATAGATATTGGGGAACACCACTTCCAATTTGGACATGTGAAGATGAAAATTGTGGACATCAAGAATGTATTGGAAGTATTGCTGAATTAAAACAAAAAGCAATAGATTGTCCTGAAGATATAGAATTACACAAACCATATATAGACAATGTATATTTAAAATGTCCAAAATGTGGTAAAAAAATGACAAGAGCTAAAGAAGTTATAGACTGTTGGTTTGACTCTGGTTCAATGCCATTTGCACAATTACATTATCCATTTGAAAACAAAGAACTATTTGATAAAAATTTCCCAGCCCAATTCATATCAGAAGCAATTGATCAAACTAGAGGATGGTTCTATACATTAACAGCATTAGGAACAGCACTATTTGGAAAAACACCATTTGAAAATTGTATAGTACTAGGACACGTCCTAGACTCAAAAGGACAAAAAATGTCTAAATCAAAAGGTAATGGTGTAGACCCAATGGTATTATTAAACGAAGTTGGAGCAGATGCTACAAGATGGCATTTCTATACATGTAGTGCACCATGGCTTCCAACAAGATTAGGGCTAGAAAATGTACAAGAAACACAAAGAGGATTTTTAAGTACATTATGGAATGTATATTCATTCTACGTTTTATATGCAGAAATAGATCAATTTAATCCATTAGAATATAAAGACTATAAAGTAACAAATATTATGGACAAATGGATTATTTCAAAATTAAATACTTTAGTAAAAGAAGTTGATGAAAAATTAGATAAATATGACATTACAACAGCAGCACTTCAAATTGAAAGCTTTACAGATGAACTTTCAAACTGGTATGTACGTAGAAATAGAGAAAGATTCTGGAGTCAAGAATTAACTGATGAAAAGATAGGGGCATATATAACTTTATATAGAGTATTAGTGACACTATGTAAAATATCAGCACCATTTGTACCATTTATGACAGAAGAAATATACCAAAACTTAGTGGTTGGAATAGACAAGACAGCACCAGAAAGTATTCACTTATGTACATGGCCTGAATATGAAGCAACAGATGTTGATGCTAAATTAGAAAAAGAAATGGATTTAGCATATACAATAGTAAAATTAGGAAGAAGTGCAAGAAATTCAGTAAACATCAAAAATAGACAACCATTATCAGAAATGTTGATATCTGTAGATAATTTACCAGAATATTATTCAGACATTGTAAAAGAAGAATTAAATGTCAAAAAAGTTGAACTAGGAGCAGAAATGTCAGACTATGTAAACTTTGAAATTAAACCAAATTTACCAGTATTAGGAAAAGAATATGGAAAATTAATACCTAGAATAAAAGAAGAAATATCTAAGAAAAATCAAATGGACTTAGCAAATACTGTAAAAAATGGTGGAGTAGAATATATTGAAATAGATGATACTCAAATTAGTTTAAATGCAGAAAATTTACTTATAACAATGAATGGAAAAGAAGGATTTGCCTTTAGTGGTGAAGGTGAAATAGGCATAGTTTTAGATACACATATTACACCAGAATTAAAAGAAGAAGGATATGTAAGAGAAATTCTATCAAAAGTTCAAAATATGAGAAAAGACAAAGGATTTGAAGTATTAGATAAAATAAATCTTTATGTATCTGGAAACGAAATTCTAGAAAATGTTATTAAACAAAATGCAGATTTAATCAAACATGATACATTAGCATTAGAAATTGTTTATGGTGCAGAAAGAAAAGAATATACAGAAACTAATATTAATGGAGAAAACTTAAATATTGATGTTGAAGTTGTAAAATAGAAGTTAAATACAAATAAAAAGTTTAATAGAAACAATATGTTCTTATTAAACTTTTTTCTTTGTATTCTAGACAATTACAAAAAAATATTGTAAACTATATAAAGAAAAAAGAATGACAGAAAAATAAGAAAGGAGAAAACAAATGGCAATATTTACAATAGCAGACTTACACTTATCATTCAATACAAATAAACCAATGAACATATTTGGAGAAAATTGGAACAGTTACGAAGAAAAAATAAAAAAAGACTGGCAAGAAAAAGTTACAGAAAACGACTTAGTAGTATTACCAGGCGATTTCTCATGGGCAATGTACTTAGAAGAAACAGAAAAGGACTTTGCATATATAAATTCACTACCAGGGAAAAAAATATTATTAAAAGGAAATCACGACTATTGGTGGTCAACAGTAACAAGTATGAGAAAGTATATTAAAGAAAAAAATTTTGAAAATATAGATTTTTTAATAAACAATAGCTATGAATTTGATAACAAAATAATAGTAGGAACAAGAGGATGGGCATTAACAGAAGAAGTAGAAGACAAAAGACTAACACAAAGAGAAGTAGCAAGATTAGAACTATCTATAAAAAATGGATTAGAACAATATGGAACAGAAAAAGAAATAATAGCATTTATGCATTATCCACCAATAACAAAAAATAATTTAAACACTGAATATATAAGAATTTTAAAACAATATAATATAAAAAAATGTTTTTATGGCCATTTGCATGGAAATTCTATTACAGAAGCGGTAGAAGGATGTATTGATGGAATTGAATTCAAACTAATTAGTGCAGATAGTTTAGATTTTAAATTGTTACAAATAGAAAGATGAGACGGTTGGGACAGTCCAATTTTGTCTCATGATATATAGAGAACATTGTCGAAAAATAGTGTTAAATAATAAAAACGACAAAAAACAACAAAAGTAATGAGACAAAATTGGACTGTCCCAACCGTCTCAAAGGAGTAAAATAATGTTTGAATTAAATAAAGATGTAAAATATATAAAAGGTGTAGGACCAAATCGTGTGAAATTACTAAATAAATTAGGAATATTTACATTAGGAGATTTAATTACATATTTTCCAAGAGATTATGAAGATAGAAGTAAACCTAAAGAATTGTATCAATGTATGGATGGAGAAGAATCAACAATTGAGGTAATTGCAGTTTCAAGGCTTACAGATACAAGAATTAGAAATGGAAAATCGATGCAAAAACTAGTAGTACGTGATGAAACAGCAACAGCAACAATAACTTGGTTTAATCAATCTTATTTAAAAAATAAATTTGAAGTACGGGAAAAAATATAGATTTTATGGGAAAATAAATAATAAATACGGAAAAATAGATATAACATCACCAGTATTTGATGAAATTGAAAAGAAAAATAATACTGGAAAAATTATACCACTATATCCATTAACATTTAAATTAACGCAAAATACAATTAGAAAAATAATTGAAAATGGATTAGTTGAAATAAAAGAAAATGGAGGATTAAAAGAAACATTACCTCAATATTTATTAAAAGAATATAACATTGAAGATATAAATGAAGCAATAAAAAACGTACATTTTCCAAAAGAATTTAAGGACTTTGAAATTGCCAGAAAAAGATTTGTTTTTGAAGAATTACTATCAACTCAATTAGCATTATTACAGTTAAAAAATAGTAATTTAAAAGAACATAAAGGAATTCAATTTAGTAAAAATATACATATGTCAGATGTAATAAATTCATTACCATTTAAATTAACAAAAGCTCAATTAAGGGTTTTAGAAGAAATTGATAATAATATGGAACAAGATAAATCAATGAATAGATTATTACAAGGAGACGTTGGTTCTGGAAAAACAGTAGTTGCAATGATATCTGCATATAAGGCTGTTAAATCAGGTTATCAAGTTGCAGTTTTAGCGCCAACAGCAATACTTGCAACACAACATTTAGTAAATTTTCAAAAAATATTAGAAAAATTTGATATAAAATGTGAATTATTAAATTCAGGAATTACCAAAAAGAAAAAGACAGAAATATTGGAAAAATTACAAAAAGGCGAAATAGATATACTTATAGGAACACATGCAATGCTTGAAGAAAATGTTGTTTTTAAAAATCTTGGACTTGTAGTTACAGATGAGCAACACCGTTTTGGTGTAAAGCAAAGAACAACAATGGCTCAAAAAGGTATAAATCCAGATGTTTTAGTAATGTCTGCAACACCAATACCAAGGACATTAGCACTTATATTATATGGAGATTTGGATATTTCTATAATAGATGAATTGCCTCCAAACAGAAAAAAAATAGAAACTTTTGCAGTAACAAAAGCATTAGAAGACAGAGTTAATGGTTTTGTAAAAAAACAAGTAGATGATGGAAGACAAGCATATATAGTGTGTCCGTTAGTAGAAGAAAATGAAGAAAATGACTTACAATCAGTAATAAGTTTATATGAAAAATATAGAACACAAATATTTCCAAATTATAAAATAGAATATATACATGGGAAAATGAAACAAAAAGAAAAAGATAATATAATGGATAGGTTTAAAAATAAAGAAATAGACATACTAATATCAACAACAGTAATTGAAGTAGGAGTTGATGTCCCAAATGCAAGTATAATGGTAATAGAAGATGCTCAAAGATTTGGATTAGCACAATTACACCAATTAAGAGGAAGAGTTGGACGTGGAGAGTATCAATCTTATTGTATTTTAAAATTTGAAGGAAAAGGGAAAAATACAAAAGAAAGAATGAAAATTATGACTCAAACAAACGATGGATTTGTTATTTCTCAAAAAGATTTGGAATTAAGAGGTTCAGGAGATTTCTTTGGTACAAATCAACATGGAATACCAGATTTTAAAATTGCTAACTTATTTACAGATATAGATATTTTAAAACTAGCACAAGAAGTAGCAATAAAAATTGTAAAGAATGATGAAAAATTAGAAAAAGAAGAAAATCTTTTATTAAAAGAATTAGTTAAAAATAAATTTACTGACAGAATAGAAATTTAATGATTAAAAGGAGAAAGATATGGTAATATTTGGAATAGATATAAGAGTATATTTTTTATTATTTATAATATATTCAGTTATAGGATGGTGTATGGAAGTAATAGGAAAATTAATTCAATATAAAAGATTTATAAATAGAGGATTTTTAATTGGTCCATACTGCCCAATATATGGAACAGGTGCAATATTAATAACATTTTTGCTTAATAGATATACAAATGATCCATTTGTATTATTTATAATGGCAATTCTGGTATGTGGAATACTAGAATATTTAACAAGTTATTTTATGGAAAAAATTTATCATGCAAGATGGTGGGATTATAGCCAAAGAAAATTTAATATAAATGGAAGAATATGTTTAGATACAATAATACCATTTGGATTATTAGGAATGTTTATTATGTATATATCTAATCCATTTTTAATAAAACAAATAGGAAATTTGCCAGAAATATGGTTAAATATATTATTTTGGACTATATTAGTAATATATTTAATAGATAATATAATATCAGGAAAAATTATAACAACATTAAGTTCAACAACAAAAAAAGTAGGAAAAGAGCTAGATAATACAGAAGAAATAACAAAGAAAGTCAAAGAAATTTTAACAAATAAATCTATACTACATAGAAGATTTATAAATGCTTATCCTAGAATTCAAGCTGTAAAAGTTAAAATAAAAAGGAAATATTATGAAAGAAAAAATAAAAAAGACTTTTAAAGAAGTCATGTCAAATGTAGAAAAAGATCATATAAGCGAATATTCTGCTCAATGTTCTTATTATACAATACTATCATTTATTCCATTTGTTATTGTATTAATTACATTAATCCAATATACAAACATCGAACAACAGACTTTATTTAATGTAATATCTAAAATAATACCATCTTCTATGAGTGGATTTGTATTAGATATTGTAAGAGAAGTATACTCAAAATCGATAGGTACAATTTCGATTTCAATTATATTTGTATTATGGTCTGCTGGAAAAGGATTATATGCACTAATGAAAGGTTTATATGAAGTATTTAAAATTGACGAGAAAAATAAAAAATCTTATATATATTTAAAGCTCATGTCAATATTACAAACAATTATATTTATAGTTATAATAGTACTTGGACTAACTTTCTTAGTATTTGGAGATAGCTTAATATCAATAGTTAAAAAATATTTTGGAGGATTTGAAAATTACACAGTTGTTTCAAGTATAATAGCAGAAGTTACATTTATTTTTGCAACTTTTATAATATTTTTATTTTTATATAAATTTATACCAAAAAATAAAATGACATTTAAAAGCCAAATTCCAGGTGCAATTTTTGGCGCGATATCTCTTAATGTGATTTCTTTTATATTTGCAAAATATTTAGATATATTTAAAGGATTTTCAATAACTTATGGAAGTTTAACAACATTAATGCTTATAATGATGTGGACATATTCATGTTTTTATACATTGTTTTTAGGAGCGGAAATAAATAAATCAATACAAATATAAAAAAAGCATCTCATTTGAGATGCTTTTAAATTTTAATTAAAGTAATAATAACATTAGTATTATTAGCTTCAGTTTTTATCATAATATCATAGCCAGTATTATTTTTAAACTTGAAGTCATAGCTACCATAAGCTACAGCAGCATCTTTTCCTTTAGAAATATAAGGAACACTATTACTATGTTCATGTCTTTCTGTAACAACTAAATTAGGAACTTGCAAAACAGCATTATATAAAGTGGTACTAACTTGGCAATTCCCTCCACCTAAACCTTTTTGTTTATTTCCATCTTTATCAAAAATATCAGCTTCTTGATATCCTTTCGCACTTGTGGATTGACCTACAGTATCGCAAAAAGAAAAAGTAGAATCATTCCTTACAATTGTACTATCTAGGGTATTACAAGTTATTTGAATATTATTTTGTCTTTCACTTTCTTTATTATAAATTTTAGTCGAAAATGAAGTGATAATTTCTTCTTTGGTTTGATTTTGTAGAGGATCAGATTGATTTACATTTTCAATTTTATTAGACTGTGAATTTAAAGTCGAATTTAAATCATTAACAGTAACATTTTGAGAAGCTCTATCAGCTTGATATTTTAAATTATTATTCTTATTTTTTTGTGTATAAAAAAATATTAAACAAGCAATAGTTATAATTAAAATAATAACACCTAAAATCCATAATTTATTTTTCAAATTAATCACCATTAAATAGTGTAACCTAAATAAAAAATATATATACATAAAAAGTAATATAAAAAAATTAATTGCATATAATAATTTAAATAAAATAGAAAGGAAAATAAATGAAAAATCAAGATGAAATTTTAAGATATTTTTCAAATGTAATATATGAAAATTTAGCAAATATATTCAGACAAAATCCAATCATATGGGACAAGTTACAAGAAATAAGAATAAGAGTAGGAAGACCAATTATTTTAAAATTAAGAGAACAAGATATAATGTTAGAATATATAGTGTCACAGTCTGAAATACTACAAATATTAGAGAGACTTTGTGAAAATTCTATATATGCATATAAAAATCAAATATGTGAAGGATTTATTACTGTAAGAGGTGGACATAGAGTTGGAGTGACTGGCTCATGTGTTATAGAAGATAGCAAAATAAAAAATTTAAAATACATATCAAGTTTAAATTTTAGAATAGCAAGAGAAATAATTAACTGTAGTACAAATATTTTAAGAGAGATAATTGATAGAAAAAATGAAACTATATATAATACAATAATAGTTGCTCCTCCAGGAAAGGGAAAAACAACGATATTAAGGGATGCAATAAGAAATTTAAGTAACGGTATAAAAGAAATTAATTTTAGAGGAATGAATTGTGGAGTAGTTGATGAAAGAGGAGAAATTGCAGCATGCTATAAAGGAATGCCACAAAATGACATTGGAATAAGAACAGATGTAATAGAAAATGTCAGTAAAGATAAAGGAATACATATGTTAATAAGGTCGATGGCTCCACAGATAATAGCATGTGATGAAATTGGAAGTGAAGATGATATATTAGCAATAAAATATGCGTTAAATTCTGGTGTTAAAGGAATATTTACAATGCATGGGAAAAATATTGAAGATATAAAAAATAATCAAAGTGTATATAATCTTATAGAAAATAAAAATGTCGAAAAAGTAATTTTTTGTTGACATTTTAACGGAAAAAAAGTATAATAATAATGTATTATTTAAAAAGGAGTAAAAATCATGCTAAAAAAATACTGGAAAAAAATTGGAATGTTAATATTAATAATAGCCTGTGTATTCAATGTAATGAACAAACTAGTACATAAATTATCATTGAATAAAGAAATGTTACAATCAGCACAGTATATGTTTAGTCAAGAGAATGAAGAAAAATCAAAATAATACTTGAAAATTTTTAAAAAATATGTTATTATAAAAAACAGTCATGTTATTAAATACGAAAAAGAGGTGAAATTTAATGAAAGAAGGAATACAACCAACATATAACCAAACAACAATCACATGTGCATGTGGTAATGTTTTAGAAGTAGGTTCAACAAAAAAAGATATAAAAGTTGACGTTTGTTCAAAATGCCATCCATACTGGACAGGTAACTTAAGACAAGAAACAGCTGGTGGTAGAGCAGATAAATTTAAAAAGAAATATGGTCTTGCATAGGAATGAGGTAGCAAAATTAGCTACTTTATTTTTTTGCCTAAAATTAGGTGTATAATACAATTTTAATGTAAAATATTGATAAATTTGGTAAATTATGGTAATATATGTGCGTAGAGATATCTGTTTCACAATAATTTAGAAAGGAGGATTTTCTTATGGCTTACTAAGACAGCGAAGACTTCCGCAATGATTATCCAGGTGGATACTCAAAAAATGGAGAAGTTTATGACGGTAACGGCAATCATGTAGGTTATGTATGCGGTGATGGTGATTATAGAATCAACAAAACCGGTGATCCTAATGATGGTCAGTATTACAACAACAGGAGCTAGTCATAGAAACTCCTAGAAAGGCAGTGGATCCCACTGCCTTTTAATAAAATTGGAGGGAAATATTATTATGGAAAATATTATTAATTTAGAAAATAATTATTATTTGAAAATAGGTAATATTAATATGTTATCATATCAATTAACAGATATAAATCAATTAAAATTAAATAATATATTCAGAAATAAAATATTATTACTAAAAATAGACTTTAATAATATTAATAAAACAGAATATAAAAATATATTAAAGAAATTTTTTTATATAAAAACAATAATAACAAAAACTAAAATAAAATTAGGTATTTTAAAAAATTCTAAAATATTATTGGGATATGTGATTAATTATGATAAAAATAACAAAGAACACAATGATTTTATAACTGGAATCAATGCAATATTATTTAAAAGAAGATATGAAAGGTATAATTATATTTATGATACAGTATGTGACTTTTTAGATAGTGGATTTTATGGAAAAAATTTGTGTGATTTTAAAGATAATAGGTGTGGAGAAAAAAGAGACACTTCTATAACTTGTGGTTGTTGTAGACATTACAGAATTAAATTAATAGGGCCTTTAACTAGATTAGTAGTTTGTGAGTATTTAAAAGAGGATCATACTTGTAGTGCAAAGTGTATATCATGTAAATTATATACATGTGATTATTTAAAAAGTAAAGGGATAAAATATAGAATAAAAGATATTTTGTTATTAAATGTTTTTTTTAATCCGGTTCAAAAATATTTTATAAAGTATATGGTATATACTCCTAAAAAGAAAATTTTGAGAAGATTAATGTTTTTGTAAATAATACTATCAATAATTTTTGAATAGGATACCTTAAATAAATTTATTATATTATAAAATTATTTTCATGTTAAGCCAATAATCTGTCATTCTTTAAGCAATTAAAATGTACAAAATCCTGTATAATTGTTTCAACAGAATCACTAGATTTAAGGCTTTTATTATTTGGTATAGATTATTACCTATATTTTTTATGAGATAATCTTATCATAAAGCATTAATTAACAATACAATTTTAATATTGCAAAATACAACAAAATGTAATAAAATAGTAACATGCAAAGTAGGAGGAAAATACGTGAAAAAAATAAATGAAATAAAAGAAATTAAATTACAAAAAGAATATATAGAAAAAGTAAAAAAAATAAATCAAAATAAGAATTTAAAATATACTATACTAACAATGGGATGTCAATTAAATGAAAATGATTCAGAAAAACTATGTGGCATGATAGAACAAATGGGATACACAAAAATAGAAAATCAAGAAAAGGCAGACCTAGCGTTATTTAACACTTGTTGCGTAAGAGAAAATGCTGAAGATAAATTATTTGGCAAACTAGGAGAATTAAAAAAAATAAAAGAACAATATGGAACTATAATAGCAATTGGTGGATGTATGATGCAAGAAAAACATATTACAGACAAAATAAAAGTGAGTTACCCATACACAGACATTATATTTGGAACACACACATTACATAAATTTCCAGAAGATCTATATAAAGTTTTAAAAGAAAAGAAAAAACAAGAAGATATATTAGACATAGATGGAAAAATATATGAAGGACTACCAATAAAAAGAGATAGTAAGATAAAAGCATCTGTAACAATAATGAATGGATGTAATAACTTTTGCAGCTATTGTATAGTACCATATGTTAGAGGAAGAGAAAGAAGTAGACAGCCAAGAGCAATAATAGAAGAAGTACAAGAATTAGCAAGACAAGGATATAAAGAAATAACACTACTTCGGACAAAATGTAAATTCATATTTAAGAGTAGAAAGAGAAAAAAATATAGACTTTGAAGAATATGAGGGTGTAAATTCATTTGCAACATTATTAAGAGCAATAAATAAAATCGAGGGTATAGAAAGAATAAGATTTGTATCACCACATCCAAAAGATTTTACAGATGATGTAATAGAAGCAATAGCAGATTGTGACAAAGTTTGCAAGTTAGTCCATTTGCCATTACAATCAGGAAATACAAAAGTACTAAAAGAAATGAACAGAAAATATACAAAAGAACAATATTTAAATTTAGTAGAAAAAATGAAAGAAAAAATACCAAATTTGACATTATCAACAGATATTATAGTAGGATTTCCTGGCGAGACAGATGAAGAATTCGAAGATACTTTAGATGTTGTAGAAAAAGTCAAATTTGAACAAGTATATATGTTTATTTATTCAAGAAGAGTTGGAACACCAGGAGATAGAATGGAAAATCAAGTTCCAGAAGAACAAAAACATAAAAGATTTGATAAACTAAAAGCTTTAGTTGAAAGCCAAATTGTAGAAAATAACCAAAAATATATTGGAACAATTCAAAAGGTTTTAGTTGAGGGGACAAGTAAAAATAATGATAAAATGCTTACAGGTAGAACTGATAGTAATAAAGTTGTTATTTTCAAAGGAGACAAAAACTTAATTGGAGATATAGTAGAACTTAAAATTATTTCAGAACATATGTGGTATTTAAAAGGTGAGACAGTTGGGACAGTCCAAATTTGTCTCACAAATAAATAGAAAAATGTCGAATGGCAATTAAATATATATTTATATGACAAAATATGACAAAAAAGTGAGACAAATTTGGACTGTCCCAACTGTCTCAAAAGGAGATGAAAAATAATTATGGCAGAGTATTCACCAATGATGCAAAAATATCTTGAAACAAAAGAACAATACAAAGACTGCATCTTATTTTATAGATTAGGGGACTTTTATGAAATGTTCTTTGACGATGCAATAACAGCATCAAGGGAACTAGAACTTACTTTAACAGGAAAAGACTGTGGACAAGAAGAAAGAGCTCCAATGTGTGGAATACCACATCATGCAGCAGAAATATATGTTTCAAGACTAATTGCAAAAGGATATAAAGTTGCAATATGTGAGCAATTAGAAGATCCAAAAGAAACTAAAGGAATAGTAAAAAGAGGGGTTATAAGAGTAGTAACACCAGGTACTGTAGTTGAAAGTAACATGCTAGAAGAAAGAAAAAATAATTTTATAATGTCAATATTTAAATCTGGAATATATTTTGGAATAAGTGTATGTGATATTTCAACAGGTGAATTTTATTCAGCTGAAATTAAAGACAATCAAAATTTTCCATTAGTATTAGACGAAATTGCAAGATATACACCATCAGAACTCGTAATAAATAGCATGATGTCAGATTGTACTGAAGAAATGGCCAAAATAAAAGAAAGATTTGATACATATATAACAAAATTTAATGACAAATTTTTTGATAGTGATGTAGAAAAAATAAAATATAGATTTAATTTTGTAGATAGTAATCAAAAAGAATTAGAGAATATTGAAGATAAAACTTTAGCAATATGTTCAATAAATGCATTAATTGAATATATTGAACAAACTCAAATGACTACACTTGAACATATAAATAAAATTACAGTTTATAATATTTCAAAATACATGTCACTAGATATAAATGCAAGAAGAAACCTTGAAATAACAGAAAAAATGAGAGATAAGTCTAAAAAAGGAACACTTTTATGGGTGCTAGATAAAACATCTACATCAATGGGAGGAAGAGCTTTAAGAAGATGGATAAATGACCCACTTATTGATACTTTAGAAATTAATAGAAGACTAAATTCTGTAAAAGAACTAAAAGATGATGTCATTTTAAGAGGAGATGTAGTAGAAAATCTAAAGAAAGTATATGATATCGAACGTCTAGCTGGAAAAATGGCTTATGGAAATGCAAATGCAAGAGATATGATTACTTTAAAAAATTCTTTATCAAAATTGCCAGAATTAAAACAAGTTTTATCAGATACTAAATCTGATATGTTAAAAGATTTGTATAAAAACCTAGATGAGTTACAGGATATTTATGAATTGATTGAAAAATCAATAGTTGAAGATCCACCTATGACTATTAAAGATGGTGGAATTATAAAACTTGGATATGATGAAGAAATTGATAAATTAAAAACAGCTACAACTGAAGGAAAAAATTGGATTATTCAATTAGAAGCAGAAGAAAGAGAAAAAACAGGAATAAAAAACTTAAAAGTAGGATTTAATAAAGTATTTGGATATTATATTGAAGTTACAAAATCAGGATTGGACCAAGTACCAGATAGATTTATAAGAAAGCAAACATTAACAAATGCAGAAAGATTCATAACAGAAGACTTAAAAAATCTAGAAAATCAAATTTTAGGAGCAGAAGAAAAAGTTGTAAATTTAGAATATAATGCATTTGTACAAATAAGAGAAGAAATTGCAAAAAATGTAAAAAGGTTGCAAAAGACATCTAATGTAGTATCAACATTAGATGTACTTACATCATTTGCAACAGTTGCAGAAGATATGAATTATTGCATGCCAACAGTAGACAACTTAGGAATAATAGATATTAAAGGTGGAAGACATCCAGTAATTGAAAAAATGTTAGGAACAGGAAGTTTTGTTGAAAATGACACATATCTTGATAAAGAAGAAAATCGATTATCAATAATAACAGGACCTAATATGGCAGGTAAATCAACATATATGAGACAAGTAGCATTAATTACATTAATGGCACAAGTTGGAAGTTTTGTTCCAGCACAAGAAGCAAAAATAGGAGTAGTTGATAAAATCTTTACAAGAGTCGGAGCATCAGATGACTTAAGTATGGGACAAAGTACATTTATGGTAGAAATGATGGAAGTTGCAACAATACTAAAAGAAGCTACTTCAAACAGTTTGGTAATATTAGATGAAATAGGAAGGGGAACATCAACATATGATGGACTTTCAATTGCATGGGCTGTTGCAGAATATATAGCTGATAAAGAAAAATGTGGAGCAAAAACGTTATTTGCAACACATTACCATGAATTAACAGAACTAGAAGAAAAACTTGATGGTGCAAAAAATTACAATATAGCAGTAAAAGAAAAAGGAGAAGATATAATCTTTTTAAGAAAAATTTTAAGAGGTGGAACTGATGAAAGTTATGGTATTCATGTTGCCCGTTTAGCAGGTGTACCAAAAACAGTTACTCAAAAAGCTAATGAAATTTTAAGAGGACTAGAAAGAAAAAATATCTTAACAGGTAAGAAACAAGAAAAAGAAAGCAAAAAGGCAGTTGAAGGTCAATTTGATATGTTTAATTATAAATTAGCTGAAATAGCTCATGAAATTGATAAAATTAATTTAAATGAATTAACACCTATTGATGCTTTAAATACTTTAGTTAGAATAAAAGAAAAAATGAAATAAAAAATAGGAACGCTTTTTTATCTGAAAGCGTTCCTATTTTTTTAAATTGATTAAGGTGTTACATTTAAAGTTTTATTATTTGTATAAATAACCATTCCTGGTTTAGAACCAGAAGGTTTCTTAACAAAGCGAACTTCACAATAATCAACAGGAACATTAGAAGAATTTTTTGCCTTGCTGTGTAATGCAGTAATTTTAGCTACTTTTACCAAAAGGTCATTATCAGGGTAAGGTATTGAAGAATCAATTTTTAAAATCGTATGACTACCATGAATATCTTTAGTATGAAACCATAAATCGTTTTTGTTGGCAAATTTTAAAGTTAGATAATCATTTTCTTTATTATTTCTTCCAACTAAAACAGTGTAACCATCAACATTATATTTAATAGGATTAAAAGAAACGTCTTTATTTTTTGTCAAATTAGATTTTTTTATTTTAGATTTCTTTCTATCTTTATATTTAGATGTTTTTTCTTTAAATATATCATTTTCGGAAATCTCTTCAAAAATTTCAACTAATTCATTAATAGAAGTAGAATTTTCTAATTCATAAATAACACTTTCAATATAATCTAATTCTCTTAAAGTATCGTTTTTTTGAATTGTAACAATTTCTAAAGCATTTTTTAATTTAGAATATTTTTTAAAGAAACGTTTAGCGTTAATGCTAGGTAAGTACTTTTTATCTAATTTTATAGTAAGTATATTATTGTTATCATAGTAATTTTCAATGTCAATACTTTCAAGATTTTTATTAGGAATTCTATAAAGATTAGCTGTTAATAATTCGCCCCATATTCTATATTTATCCATGTCATCACATTCTTTTAGTTTTTCATTTATATTTTGTAATCTTTTGTTATATTTTTTTAATGTATCTAAAATAAGTTTTAATAAAGAATTTCTATAATTTTTAAAAGTTTCATTTTTTTCTTTTGAATAATAAAAATCATCAATAAAGAAATTTAAATGAAAAGCATCAGAATTTGTATTTGGTATAAGAAAATAATCTTTTATGAATCCATCTGCATTTTTTATATTTTCAAAAGATAAATTATCTGTTCCAATATTGTTAATTATATTATTTATATAGCAAAATATTTTTTCTAAATTTTGCTTATTAACTATTGAAATTTCAAGCTTTATTATTATTGAATTAATAAAACTTTTACAAATACCGTTAAAAGTAGAAGATATTTGATTTGGTAAATTATTAATAACATTTTCTTCTAAAATGTTAGGAAATTCAGATAATATACAGTTATAAAAAGCTTCAAAATTTGTCAATTCTAAAAAATTGTTTTTACAAGAAGTAGGAAAAGAGTATTTTGTATGTGGTAAAATATCTCTATAGTTTTCATCAAATTCTTTTATATGTCGTAAACTATCAATAATAATGTTATTATAATCAAGTAAAATAATATTACTATGTTTTCCCATTAATTCAATAACTAATTTTTTAGAGACAATATCATCTAATTCATCAAATCCTTCAAATTCCAAAATTATTAATCTTTCTAAATCAAAAGTGGCAACATTATTTAATTTTAAACCAATTAAATTTTTTCTAAGTAGCATACAAAAATTAGGAGCTACTTGTGGGTTTGCCTTAGAATGTGTTGTTAGATTTAATCTGCAATTTTGCGCTTCTATGCAAACATTTAAAGCATAATTACATCCATTTAAATATAAACCTAAAATAATTTCATTTTTATTAGGTTCAAAAATTTTATCTATTCTAGCTCCCGTTAAGTTAGAAATTTCCGAGGTTATAGCTTTTGTTACTATTCCATCAAATGCCATATATTTATCAGTCCTTTTTTATTTTTTTATATATTATCATATTTTTTTTATTGTGTCCAATTTGAAAATATTACATTTGTATTACATTTACAAAATTTGTTGCAAATTGCAAAACTTTAAATTATAATGATAAGGAATAACAATGAAACTTTAGGGGGAAAAGATGGAAACATTTGCTGATTATCTTTTAAAAGAACCAGATTTAATAAATAAAATGGATATATTAAACAGATTACAACGACTATTAAAAGAAAGAAAAGGAATAACAATATTCTTCAATAACACAGTTATATTCAAAACTGAAATTGTAAGAATGTTTATAGATTATGCACATTTAAATGTAGACAGAAACCTTGTATTAACAGCAAGTCTTTTATGTAATTGTAAAAAAATAGATGGACCACAAAGTTTGGAAAGTTTGCATAATTATGCTAAAAATGGAGCTGAGTTTTTATCAACATTAGGATTTGATGAAAGATTTTGTAAAATTTGTGAAGAGGTTAATAGATATAGTGGAAGCGAGCCAAGAGAACCTGAAAGTGACATATTAGAAATAGTTGATAATTTTGGAGGAATGCTTTTAGATAGACCAGAAAGAGCAGGATATTCACCAGAAAAAGCATTAATACAATTAGAAGAGAGTAATTTAAAAGGAAAAGAAAATATATATTTAGAACAATTTAAAAATTTTGTAAAGCAAATGCAGGAGGTAGAAGTATAATGATAGAAACACAAGAAAAAGTTGGAGAAATCAGAAGAACACCATTTGGAGCATTAAAAAAGATATGCGAAGAAAATTCAATGAGCAGAGTACTTGGTTCAGACATGCTTGCAAGATTTGAAAGAGTTACTAACAATAAAGTACAACAAAAAGAAGAAAAAAAACAAATGAAAAAAACACAGAAAAATGAAAAAGTACCATTATTTACAGAAGAAGATATGAGTACAATACTTCGTAAAGATATAAATTCTTTAGAAAGATAGAGGAACAACAAAATGTATGAAATATTTGCAGATTTACATGTACATATAGGAAGATCAGAAAATGGGAAACCAATAAAAATAACAGCAGCTAGAAGTTTAAATTTTGCTAACATAGCAAAAGAATGTGCTGAAAGAAAAGGTATTAATATAGTAGGAATTATAGATTGTGCTTCACCTTATGTTATAGAAGACATAGAAAACTTTTTAAAAACAGGAGAAGCGTATGAATTAAAAGATGGTGGAATAATTTATAAAGATAAAGTATGTATTCTATTAGGAAGTGAAGTAGAAACATCAGAAAAAGGAAGAAACGGAAAATGTGGAGCAGCACACAATGTATGTTTTTTTCCACATTTAAAAGATATAAAAGCATTTTCAAATGAAATGAGCCATCATATAAAAAATATAACATTAAGCACTCAAAGGGCAGATATATCAGGATATGATTTGATAGATATAGTTGAAAAATACAATGGAATACTAATACCTGCACATATATTTACTCCATTTAAAAGCTATTATGGAAATTGTACAGATAGATTACAAAATATATTCAAAGAAAAATATGAAAAAATATTTGCCGTTGAATTAGGTTTAAGTTCAGATACATTTTTAGCTGATGAAATATCAGAATTAGAAAATAAAATATTTGTAACAAATTCAGATGCACACTCTTTACCAAAAATTGCTAGAGAATATAATAAAATGCAAGTTGAAGATATTTCATTTAAAGAAGTTGTAAAGGCTTTAAAAAATGAAGATGGAAGAAAGATTTTAGGAAATTATGGTTTAGATCCAAAACTTGGAAAATACCATAGAACATATTGTGATAATTGCAATCAAACAATAGAAACAAAAGAACCAGTAGAAAAATGCCCATATTGTGAAAGTGATAAAGTAACATTTGGGGTTTTTGATAGAATAGAGTTAATAAAAGATAAAGAAGAAACAAAAAGTCCAATAAGCAGACCACCATATATATATCAAGTGCCATTAGGATTTATACCAGGTGTCGGAGGAAAAACAATTGAAAAATTATTAGATAGTTTTGAAACAGAAATGAATATTTTACATAGACTATCAAAAGATGATATAGAAGCAGTTGTAGGAGAAAAAGTAGCTAATAGTATAGAAAAAGCAAGGACTGGAAATGCAAAAGTACAATCTGGTGGTGGAGGAAACTACGGAAAAATAATATAATAGAAAGTTCTAAAACTCTCTTTATTGAATACACATTATGTATAAAAACATGTGCTTAGATAAGGAGATTTTTTAATGAAAAAAAACAGCAAAATTCATTTAAAATCAATAGTTGGTAATCATATACGAAATAACAGCAAAGAATATATTTTAGTAGCATTAATTTTTATAATAGGAATATTTTTAGGAGTAATGTTCATAAACAGTACACAAGATTCACAAATTACAGAAATAGAAACATATTTAAACAACTTTACAGATAAATTAAAAAACACAGAAAAACTAGATCATATGAGGATTTTTAATACAACAATTAAAGAAAATATAATATTAGCTTTAACAATATGGTTTTTTGGAACAACGGTTATAGGAATTCCAATAGTATTTGGAATTATATTATATAGAGGATTTTGTTTAGGATATACAATATCAGCAATCATAACCATATTTGGACTTCCAAAAGGAATATCTTTTGTATTGATATCTTTACTATTGCAAGACATAATTTTAATACCAGCAATAATTGCAATAGCAGTAAGTGGATTTAAACTATATAAATCAATCGTAAAAAATAGAGATAGGGAAAATATAAAAGTAGAAATATTAAGACATATAATCTTTTCACTAATTATGTTATTGCTATTATGTATAGCAGCTGTAGTAGAAACTTTTATATCAACAAATTTATTGAAAAATTTTTTAAAATATTTCTAAAAATGTATTTACTTTTTATAAATATTTTGATATAACATATACATAGTTTATGTAAATAATATTTTGAAATAGGGGTAAGAAAAATGGAGAAACAATTAAAACTTTTTTTTGAATTTTTAGAAAATGATAAAAAATTATCAAACAATACACTACAATCATACAAAAGAGATTTAAAACAATTCAAAAGATTTATAGAAGCATGTGAAGTTCCATATAATAGAGTGGATGAAGAAACGATGAAAGAATATATACAAGAATTAGAAGAACTAGGTAAAAAACCTTCAACTATTTCAAGATGTATAGCATCAATAAGATCATTTTATCAATATGCAATGAAAAAAGGAAAAGTAAAAAAAGATCCAACAAGAAATATACAATCACCAAAAGTAGAAAAAAGAGTTCCATGTGTATTAACATCAAAAGAAGTTGAATTATTATTAGAACAACCAAAAGACATTGACTTAAAAGGAACTAGAGATAAAGCAATGTTAGAATTTGCATATGCAACAGGAATGAGAGTTACAGAAATAATATCATTAGATATAGATGATATTAATTTTGAAGAAGGATATGTAAATTGCAAACATGCAAACAAACCAAGAATAATTCCATTAGGAAAGCTATCATTAAAAGCATTAAAAGAATATACAGAACAAGCAAGAAAAATTTTAATAAAAGATGATAATGAAAAAGCATTATTTGTAAATGTAAATGGTCAAAGATTGACAAGACAAGGATTTTGGAAAATAATCAAATATTACAAAGACCAAGCACATATAACAAAAGACATAACACCACATGTTTTAAGACATTCATTTGCAACACATCTATTACAAAATGGAGCAGATTTAAAATCAATTCAAACAATGCTTGGACATTTAGATATATCATCAACACAAGTTTATATGCAATTTCAAGATGAAGGAATAAAAGACATATATAGAAAAGCTCATCCTAGAGCATAATTTAATATTATTTATTATATAAAACACATATTTGCATAAAACTAAATATGTGTTTTATATAATAAAATAAGGAGATATAGTATATGGAAGATAAAACAAATTTGATTGAAACAAATAAATTAACAAAAAAACAAAATATGGTATTATATTTTTTCATATATGCTTTTTTAGGATGGATATTAGAAACTGCATTTTGTATTTTAACAACAGGAACATTTACCAAAAGAGGATTTTTATATGGGCCAATATGTCCAATATATGGATTTGGAGCAATTTTACTTATAGAAAGCTTAAAAAATATAAAAACAAATACAGTAGGAAAGTTTTTTATTGGAATGGTAGCATTTACAGTATTTGAATATATTGCTTCTGTTGTTTTAGAAGATCTTTTTGGTCTTAGATGGTGGGATTATACTGGACAACCATTTAATTTTCAAGGAAGAATTAGTTTATCTTTTTCTATAGTTTGGGGAATATTAGGAGTTATTTTTGTAGAAAAAATTCATCCATTTATAACCAAAATTTTTGAAAGAAAGATAATATTAGTATCAAATAAGAAAAAAGTTATAATTTTGTATGTTTTCATTTTTATTACTATTATTGATTTTATATGTTCTGTTGTTAAATATGTGAATATATAACAACAGAATATATAAGCATACGCCAATATAGCTCAGTTGGTAGAGCAACGGATTCGTAACTCGTAGGTCGGCAGTTCAATTCTGCCTATTGGCTCCAATAACATATAATAAAAATATTAATAAAAAAAGCACACTCAATGCAAACTGAAGTTTACATTGAGTGTGTTTTTTAGAATAAAACTAAAATTAGTTTTTGATTACAGAAAGAAAATCAGTTACAGATTTCTTCTTATCTTTAAAATATGTATCTTCCAAAAAATCATCAATAATAGCAAGATTATAATTATCTTCTTTAATAATTTTTGAAAGAGGTTTTTCTTTTGAAAATTCAACATATTTATTTCGTAAAGAACTATAAGCTGGTGAAATTGGAGTCCAACTTTCAATATCAACTAATACTTGAATATATTCTTCACAATGAAAAGAAATAAGTTTGTAATCAACTAATAATTTAGTCGGGTATTCTGAAAATGAATTGTCATACACTAATGTTACATTATATGACAAGCAGAATGACGTTTCAGCTAATATAGCTGACTGAGTAACAATATATTGAATATCTTTAAAATATTCAACATTACGAGAAATAGAATATACTTTTGAATCTAGATAGTTTTTGTTAAAAATAATAAGATCTTCACTAAGAAAATCAAGAGATTTAATATATTTTGAAAAAGCTGTAAAGATTACACCATTACAAACTATAAATTTAACAAATAAAATATCATTACTATTCAAAACTTTTTTTAAAATTAAAAAAGTATCTCCTGAAATTTCTTCAATAGCAATAATTTCTCCTTGAATTTCATAGGATAAATCATTCATCTTATCTTTTATGGTCAAACTGCTTGAATTCCGTTTGATATCCCATAATTCCTCATTGTAACTAAAACCTTTTAATCTGCTCATATGTACCTCCAAATAATTATTTATTAGGTTTAATAAACAAAAAACCGCATAATATTTTATCACAATATTACTTAAAATTCAATAAAATATATACAATTTATTAAATTTATGTTATACTAGATAAGTAAAATAAAAGATAGGAGACTGATATGGGATTTTTTGATAAATTAAAAAATGGATTAAACAAAACAAAAACATCATTTGATGAAAAAATAAACAATGTATTTAGTAATTTCAGAAAAGTAGATGAAGATTTCTTAGATGAACTAGAAGAAATATTAATAATGTCAGATATAGGGATGGATACATCAATAAAAATAATATCAAATTTAAGAGAAAGAATGAAAAAAGAAAAGATACAAGATGAAGAAGATGTAAAAAAAGCATTAAGAGAAGAAATGCAAAAAATATTAGATGTAACAGATATAAGTTTACATTTAAATACTAAACCATCAGTTATTCTAGTTGTTGGAGTAAATGGAGTAGGAAAGACAACTTCAATAGGAAAAATGGCAAATAGATTAGCTAAAGATGGTAAAAAAGTAGTAGTCGCAGCAGCAGATACATTTAGAGCAGCAGCAGTCGAACAATTAGAAATTTGGGCAAATAGAGCAGGAGCAACAGTTGTAAAAAGAGATGAAGGTGTAGATCCAGCATCAGTAGTATATGATGGAATAAAACAAACCAAAGAACTTGGAGCAGACATTTTAATAGTAGATACAGCAGGAAGACTACACAATAAAAAATACCTAATGGATGAATTAAATAAAATACAAAAGGTAATAAACAAAGAAATGCCAGAATCAGACAAAGAAGTACTACTTGTAATTGATGGAACAACAGGACAAAATGCAATTTCACAAGTTAAAGCATTTAAACAAGAAGCTGATATAACAGGAATTGTACTAACAAAATTAGACGGAACAGCAAAGGGTGGAGTAGTAATAGGAATAGTTGAAGAAAATCAAATACCTGTAAAATTTATAGGCGTTGGAGAGCAAATAGATGATATGGAAATATTCAATTCAGAAGAGTTTGTAAAAGCAATAATTTAATTAATACATTGGGAGGTAAAAAATGAAACAAGGCAAAAAGCAAAATAAAAAGATGAAAACAAGAATGGTTTTAGTCTTATTGTTTATAGCATTATTTACAGTAATTAGTTATATAAGTTTAAGGGGAAGTTACTTAGAATATAAAGAATTTGGAGAAAATTTTGTAGAAGTATTTTTTACAAATTTAAAATATAAATATACAATATTTGGAGTTAATTTTATAACATTATATTTTATAATATATATGACAACAAGAGGAATCAAAAAAGGATTAAAAGCTTTTTTTGACCAAGAAAAGAGGCAAATTCCAAAAGTTCCAAACAAATCAATTGCTTTTATTATATCAGCAGTTGTAAGTGCATTAATGTCAAATGTTATAATGAAACAAATATTATTATGTTCAAGCAATGCTACTTTTGTAATACAAGACCCAATATACAATTTAGACATATCATATTATATGTTTCAAAAACCATTAATTCAAATGATGTTATTATATATAATTGCAATAGTAGTTGGTTTAACAATATATATGGCTCTATATTATATTTTAGTATTTAATAAAGAATTTGATGGCGTAGACGGAAAAATGCTTAAAGAAAGTTCATTAATAAAAAAATTAGTAAGAAATATAGTAATAATCGTAATTTTATTTGCAATAATGACAGCATTAAATACAACAGATATATTGTTTGGTAAAATGTTAACAATAAAAAATAGTTCAGATACTACACAGAATATTGAGGTAACAGGTGCAGGATACACACAAGTTATGATACAAAGATGGGGTTATTTAATATTTGCGGTTGTTATGGTATTTGCAACAATTAGAGCATCAAAAGGATTTAAAGAGAACAATACATCAAAGGTATTAAAAAATTTAGCAATTATTCCAGGGTATTTAGTAGCTTTATTTTTAGTAATTATGACATTCAATTTGATTTTCGTCAATTCTAATAAATTAGACAAAGAAAAAGAATATTTAGCATATAATATAGAAAATACAAAAAATGCTTATAAAATTAATATAGAGGAAACAAGTTTAGAAAACTCTGGAACAATAACACAAAAAGATGTTGATGAAAATACAAATATAATAAATAATATAAGAATAGTAAATGAAGAAACAGTTTTAAAAAACTTAGAAGATAATCAAACAGGAACAGGTTATTATTCATATAGAAATGCAAATTTAGCACAATATAAAATTGGAGGACAATATAAATTAGTATATGTTTCACCAAGAGAAATAAAAAATTCTGGAAGAACTTATAATAATAAAACATATGAATATACACATGGAAGAGGACAAATTGTAGCATCTGCAACAGAGGTTTCTGAAACTGGAAATTTAAAGTATATTCAAAAAGATGTTGCAGGAGAAGATGATAAATTAGGAACTTCTAAACAACAAATATATTATGGTTTAGAAACAAATAATATAGTAGCTACAAATACTAAAAATAGAAAAGAATATGATTATACAGATGAAAATAATAAAGAATACACTTCATCATATGAAGGTAAATCAGGACTAAATTTGAATTTTATAGATAGAATTATTTTAGGAATAAAAACTGGTGATTTAAATTTAGCATTTTCATCAGAAGTTACAAATGAAAGTAAAATATTAATAAATAGAAACATTATAAAAAGAGCAAAAAAAGCAATGCCATATTTGATATATGATGATAAGCCATATACAGTTGTAACAGATGAAGGAAAAATTGTATGGGTTTTAGATGCATATACAGTATCTAGCCAATATCCATATTCACAATATACATCAATAGAACATGATGGAATAAAAGAAAAAATAAATTATATTAGAAATTCAGTAAAAGTTATAATTGACAGTTATGATGGAACAATGAAATTTTATGTAACAGATAAAACAGACCCAATAGCAATGGCATATAGAAATGTATATAAAACATTATTTGAAGATTTAGAAACTGAAATTCCAGCAGATATAGCACAACATTTTATATATCCAAGATATTTATATAATGTACAAGCAAAAATGCTAAAAACATATCACAATGTAAAACCAGATGTTTTATACAGAACTGATGATTTATGGGATTTTGCAAAATATAATAGCACAGTTATTTCAAAATCTACAGGAACAATTTTAGAACCATATTATACAACTGTTAATAATGGAGATGGGGAAGAAGTTGGATTAATACAAATATATACCCCAAATTCTAAGCAAAATTTAATTTCATATTTAGTAGGAACAGTAGAGGGAAGTACAAATACATTGAAATTATATAAATTTTCAGAAGATAGTAATATTTTAGGACCAATGCAATTAGATAAACAATTAGAACAAGATGAAGCAATTTTTTCTACAATAAATGCTTTAAATACAACAGGAACAAAGGTTACAAAAGATATAATAGTAGTTCCAGTAAATAATACACTTTTATATGTAGAATCAATATATCAAACAATGTTGAATGAAGAAGTAAAAGTGCCAACATTAAAGAAAATAGTTGTTGCATCAGGAAATAAAGTTGCAATTGGAAACAATTTAAAAGAAGCACTTCAAAATTTACTTTCAAAAGATGCATCAAATATCGAGGTTGAAAGTACAGATGATATAGAAGGAGTGATTGAAGCGCTTGTAAAAGCAAATAAAAACTTGTCTGAATCAACATCTAATAATGATTGGGAATTAGTTGGCTCTGATATCAAAAAAATGCAAGGACTAATAGATACTCTTGAAAAGTTAAAAGAACAAGAAGATAAAAAGAAAGAAGCTTTAGAAAAAGAAAATAAACAAACAAACACTATAAACAATGAAATTGAATCAATGGAAGAAAATTCTGATACTAATATAATAAACAATATTAAAGAATAAAAAATGTGTGGAATATAAATCCACACATTTTTTAGGTTAAACTAATTTATAAAATACTTTTTTGCCCTTTTTCAAGATAGCATAGCCATCAGCAAAATCATTTTCAGAAAGTAGATAGTTTATATCAGAAACTTTATTATCATTTAAAGAAATACCACCTTGATTAATTAATGTTCTAGCTTGACCCTTAGATGGGGCAATTCCTGTTAAAACTATAGCATCAACTATAGAAATATTTTTATTATCCCCAAGTTCAACTGTTGGCATATTATCAAGATTACCAGAACCATTAAATAGAGCATTAGATGCTTCTTCAGCTTTTTTAGCTTCTTCTTCACCATGAACTAATTTTGTAATCTCAAAAGCTGCAACTTTTTTTGCTTTATTTATTTGTTCATCTTTTAAAGAAGTAAGTTCATTTATTTTCTCGATAGGTAAAAATGTTAATAATTTTAAAACTGTTTCAACACTTTCATCTTCAATATTTCTCCAATATTGATAAAAGTCATAAGGAGAAGTTTTTTCAGAGTCTAACCATAAAGCACCTTTTTCAGTTTTACCCATTTTTTTACCTTCTTTTGTTGTAAGAAGTTTAAATGTTAAACCATAAGAATCATCTTTTCCAATTCTTCTAATTAAATCTACACCGCCTAAAATATTAGACCATTGGTCATTTCCACCCATTTGTAATTTACATCCATAAGTTTCATATAAATGCAAAAAGTCATAAGATTGCATAAGCATATAGCTCATTTCAAAGAATGTTAATCCTGTTTCTAATCTTTGTTTATAACATTCAGCGGAAAGCATTTTATTAACAGAAAATAAGCTACCAATATCTCTCATGAATTGAACAAAATTTAAGTCTAAAAGCCAATCAGCGTTGTTTACTATTATAGCTGAATTTTCACCTTCAAAACTTACAAATTTTTCTATTTGTTTTTTAATACATGCGACATTGTGATCAATAGTTTCTCTTGTCATCATTTTTCTCATATCAGTTTTTCCAGATGGATCACCAATTGTAGCAGTACCACCACCAACTAATATTATAGGTTTATGTCCGCATTTTTGCATATGACTTGCAACCATAAGTGAAACAAAGTGACCAACATGTAAACTATCAGCTGTTGGATCGATTCCTATATAAAAAGGAACACTTTTTTTACCAAAAAGTTCTTTAATTTCAGTAGGATGAGTCATTTGTTCTATATATCCTCTTTCTTCTAGTATATCAAATACATTTGTCATAAAAAAACATCCTTTCTAATTTTAAAAATTTTATAATTTAATATTTCCTAAACCATCTATGTAGTTATTATAACCAGAATAGTCTAGAAATCTATTTAAGTTTTTAGCTGAGATTCCAGTTTTACTAGAGATAGTATCTAGGTTTTGTGTTAATCCATTTTCTTGAACATAAGACTGAAATGTTTCAAATTCAAAAGCATCTTTAGCTTTACATTTAGGACACACTAAATCATTTGAAATATAAAAATTACCACATCTACTACATTTATTAAACTCCATTTTAAAAATCCTCCTATAAAAATTATCTTTTGAAATCTATTAGTGCATATTCTATCACATTTTATTAAAAATAGGAAGAGAAAAGAGAGAAAAAAATAAAAATTATATAATATGTAGCTTTTTGTATTTTTAAGTGTTATAATAAAAAACGAAATTAAAAAAGAAGGTAATTCAAATGAAAAAAATAAATGGAATAATAATGCAATATTTTGAATGGTATATGGAATGTCATCAAAATTTATGGAATCAAGTAAAAGAAAATGCGCAAAATCTAGCAAAACAAGGAATAACTGCATTGTGGTTTCCACCAGCATACAAAGGATTTAATGGTAAAGATGAAGTTGGATATGGAGTATATGACATATATGATTTAGGAGAATTTGACCAAAAAGGGACAATAAAAACAAAATATGGTTCAAAAGATGAATACTTAGAAGCAATAATAGCATTAAAACAAGCAGGAATAGAAAGCTATGCAGACATTGTTTTAAATCATAAAATGGGAGCAGATGCTATACAAACAATTCCAGCAACAAAAGTAGATTGGACAAATCATAATCAAGAGTCATATCAAAAAGAAACCGTAAAAGTAGCAACCAAATTTACTTTTCCAGGAAGAAAACATAAATATTCAGATTTTGAATGGAACTGGACGGATTTTGACGGAATAGATTATAATAATCAAACAGGTGAAAAAGCGATCTTCAAATTTATAAATAAAAAATGGGGAGAAGAGGTGGATGATGAGTATGGAAATTATGACTATTTAATGGGAGCTGATTTAGATTTTTCGAACCCTAGAGTTGTAAAAGAATGTACTGATTGGGGAAAGTGGTATCTTGATTTTACAAAAGTTGATGGATTTAGATTAGATGCAGTAAAACATATAGAGGCAAATTTTTATAGAGAATGGATTAAGGAATTAAGAAAAACAACTAAAAAGGAATTATTTGCTGTAGGAGAATATTGGAGTACAGATGTGAATAAATTACATAAATATATAACAGAAACTGAGGGAAATATTTCATTATTTGACGTTCCATTACACTATAATCTTTATAATGCATCAAAGGATTTAAATTATGATATGTCAAAAATATTAGATCATACACTAGTAAAAGAAAATCCATGTAAAGCAGTAACATTTGTAGATAATCATGATACACAGCCAGGTCAAGCTCTACAAAGTTTTGTAGAAACATGGTTTAAACCAATAGCATATTCAATAATATTACTCAGAAATGAAGGTTATCCATGTGTGTTTTATGGAGATTATTATGGAATACCACATGATAATATAGAACCAATGAATGATTTAAAAACATTAATACAAATAAGAAAAGATAAATCATATGGAACTCAACATGATTATTTTGATAATAATAATTATATAGGATGGACACAAGAAGGAGATAATGAACATATTAAATCTGGAATAGCAGTTGTAATATCAACAGCAGGGGATGGATATAAAAGAATGTATGTTGGAACTCAAAATATAGGACAAATATATATAGATGCTCTAGGAAATTGTCAAGAAGAAATAATAATAGAATCAGACGGTTGTGCAAATTTTGTAGTAAAAGGAAAAAGTGTATCAATTTGGGTAAAAAAATGATACATATGAAAGGAAAACAAATGTTGAATAATATCAAAAAAATATTGAAAAAGAGTTACAAAGTAATTATAATTGTGATATGTTTAATAATATTTATAGCTATATTAGAAAATATATTAGAACCAGAAACATTAAAAATAGATACTATAATATATAATTTAGTAGTATTAAAAATGAGAAATAATACATTTACAAATATATTTAAAATACTAACAAATCTACGGTGGAGCATATGTTTTAATTGCAATATCTATAATATCATTATTATTAGTAAAAAATAGAAAAATTGGAGTAAGCATATGCTTAAATTTAGGGTTAATAACTATATTAAACATGATATTAAAAAATGTGGTTGAAAGACCAAGACCAATTGGATATAGAATAATAGATGAAACAGGATATAGTTTTCCATCTGGGCATTCTATGATAAGCATGGCATTTTATGGATTAATAATTTACTTTATTTGGAAGAATGTTAAAAATAAAAAAATAAGAAATATAGCTTGTATTTTATTAGGCATATTAATAGGATTAATTGGGATTAGTAGAATTTATCTAGGTGTTCATTATGCAAGTGATGTAATAGGTGGATTTGTAATTTCAATAATATACTTAATCTTGTTTACAACAATATATAAAAATATAAAATCAACTAAAGAAAATAATTAAAAATAATTTAGAATTTGATTCTTTAGTGGAGGTGGAGAATTGAAAAATAAAAATATATTAAATAGTTTTAAATATGCATTTGAAGGAATATGGACTGCTATAAAAGAAGAAAGAAATTTAAAAATACATATTTTAATTATGATTTTGGTAATAATTTTTGGAATAATTTTTAATATAAGTACATTTGAATGGCTTGTATGTATATTATTATTTGGAGGAGTTATTTCATTAGAATTAGTAAATACGGCAATAGAAACAACAGTTGATTTAATAACAATGGAAAGAAATCCAAAGGCAAAGTTTGCAAAAGATATTTCTGCAGGAGCGGTTCTAGTAATGGCAATTATATCAGTTGTTATAGGGTTAATAATATTTATGCCAAAAATATTAGCATGGATAAAATAAATATAAAATAAAAAGGGGAAAAAATGAAAAAAATATCAATAATAGTACCAGTGTATTATAATCAAGACAATTTATTGCCATTATATGCAGATTTAAAAGAAAAAGTACTTACAAAATTAAATATGGAATATGAATTAATATTTGTAGATGATGGTTCAAAAGATAAATCTTATGAAGTAATGAAAGATTTAGCAAAAGTAGATGAAAATATAAAAACAATAAGATTATCAAGAAATTTTGGAGAACATTCAGCGCTTTTAGCAGGATTGTCACAATGTACAGGAGATTTTGCAGTTAGAAAAGCAGCAGATTTGCAAGAACCTTCTGAAATGATTTTAGACATGATAAAAAAATATGAAGAAGGAAATGAAGTTGTTTTAGCAGTAAGAGCTGATAGAGAAGAACCAATTTTACAAAAGGCTTTTTCAAATTTATATGCATTTTTAATGAGAAAATTAGCACTTCCAAATATGCCAAAGGGTGGATTTGATACCTTTTTAATAGATAGACAAATTATAGATTTATTAGTAAAAATGCAAGAAAGAAACACTTCACTAATGAGCCAAATATTATGGGCAGGATTTAAAACTGCAACAGTACCATATACAAGGAAAAAGAGAGAAATAGGAAAATCAAGATGGACATTATCTAAAAAAATAAAATTAGTATATGATTCATTGTTGAGTTTTTCATACTTTCCAATAAAAATGATAACAACTGTTGGATTTCTAAATTTTATAATTTCATTAGTTATATTAGTTGTAATAATTTATAAAAAAATAACAGGAATAATTGATGTTGAAGGTTATACATCAATTATAATGATTATGTTAATGGGGTTTGGAATAATAATGCTTTCAATAGGAATATTAGGCGAATATTTATGGAGAACATATGATGCAGCAAGAAGAAGACCACCATATATTATTGAAAAAGTAGAAAAAGGAGATACAACTAAAAATGGATAATGTATTAGAAAAATTGAAGAAAAATAAAAAATTAATAATAGTATTATTTTTAATATGTATATTTTCCTATTATTTAATTTGGACAGTTTCTCAGCCATATAATTCTGGACCAGATGAAGGAATGAAATGGGATATATGTAAATATATTTATGAAAACAATAAATTACCACATGGAGAAGAGGAATCAATACGAAATCCAATATGGGGAATATCTTATGCATTTCAACCAATACTTACTTATATGATAGGTGCAGTTTTTATGAAAATAGTAGCAATATTTTCAACAGAACAATTTGCATTAGTAGTAGCTGCAAGATTAGTTAGTACCATTAGTATGACACTAGTAATATATTTTTCGATAAAGATATCACAAAAATTGTTTAAAGGAATTTATAAATATTTGTTTATAGCATTTGTAGCATTTCAGCCAATTACAGCATTTCTTGCATCGTATATAAACAATGATTCAACAGCATTGCTTGCAACAACAGTAATAATTTATTTATGGATTTTAGGTTTAGAAAGTAATTGGGAAAACAAACATTGTGTTTTCCTAGGAATAGCAATAGGATTTTGTACACTTACATATTATAATGCTTATGGCTATATATTGTGTAGTATAATACTTTGCTTAATAACAGTAATATTAAACAAAATGAAGCCAAATCAGATAATTCAAAAAGTAATAATTGTAGCAAGTGTAGCTTTTTTAGTAGCAGGATGGTGGTTTATAAGAAATGCTGTAATATATAATGGTGACTTCTTAGGAATGAGAGCACAAAATGAATGTGGTGATAAGTATGCACTAGAAGAATATAAGCCATCAACGAGACTTACTATTCAAAAGAAAAATGAATCAATTATAAATATGTTAATAAAAGACCAATGGTTAAACATCACAGCGAAAAGTTTTGTTGGAATTTTTGGCTATAATTCAATGATAATGTCAAATAAAATATATTATTTATATTTTTTAATGTGGTTAATAGGAATAATAGGATGTTTAATGAAATTTAAAGAATTATTTATATATAAAAAAGAAGAAAAAAACAAATATTTACTAAATTATATATTTGTATTAGCAATAATAATTCCAATAATTTTAAGCATTTACTATTCATATGCAAGTGATTTTCAGCCTCAAGGAAGATATATAATAGGTATAATAGTTCCTTTTATGTATTTTATTGTAAATGGAATTCAAAAGATTTTGGAAAAATTTATAAAGTCTGAAAAAATTAGGGACATTATTATTTTAATGTTGATTGCACTAGTGATAGTTATATCAATGAGAGCTTTATTTGGATATATAATACCAAGATATAGATAGAAAAGGGGAAAAGAAATGGTAGGATTTAATGTACCAATTTTTATAGAAGAATCTATTAAATGTATAAGAGAAGTAGCAAATAAAAGAAAAATATGTGGAGATGGAGAATTCACAAAAAAATGTAGTGAATGGATGGAAAAGAAATTCAACTCACCTAAAGTTTTGTTAACAACTTCATGTACATCTGCATTAGAAATGGCAGCGATTTTATTAGATATAAAAAAAGGAGATGAAGTTATAATGCCATCATATACATTTGTATCAACAGCTGATGCATTTGTAATGGTAGGAGCAAAAATTGTTTTTGCTGATGTAAATCCTAAAACAATGAATATAGATGAAAAAGCAATAGAAGATGCAATAACACAAAAAACAAAAGCAATTGTAGTAGTGCATTACGCAGGAATATCACCAGATATGGACAATATAATGAGTATTGCTAAAAAACATAATTTAAAAGTTATAGAAGATGCAGCACAAGGATTTATGGCAAAATATAAAGATAAATATCTTGGGACAATTGGAGATATTGGATGTTATAGTTTCCATGAAACAAAAAATTACAGTATGGGTGAAGGTGGAGCAATATCTATAAATGATCCTAAACTAATAGAAAGAGCTGAAATTATAAGAGAAAAAGGAACAAATAGAAATAAATTCTTTAGAGGAGAAATAGACAAATATACATGGGTTGATTATGGATCATCATATTTACCAAGTGAATTAAATTGTGCATATTTGTATCCACAATTAGAAAGAGCAGAGGAAATTAATAATAAAAGATTAGATTCATGGAACTATTACAAAGAAAATTTAAAAGATTTAGAAGAACAAGGAAAAATAACATTACAATTTATTCCTAATTATAGCAAGCACAATGCACATATGTTTTATATAAAAGCAGAGAATTTAGAAGAAAGAACAAAATTAATAAAACATTTAAAAGATAATGGAGTACAAGCTGTTTTTCATTATATTCCATTACATGATTCTCCAGCAGGAAAAAGATTCGGAATATTTAATGGGGAAGATAAATATACAACATTAGAAAGTGAAAAATTAGTTAGATTACCAATGTATTTTGATTTGACTAGAGATGAACAAAATAAAGTTATAAAAGAAATAAAAACATTTTATAAATAATTAAAAAGGAAACAAAAAATGAAAAAAATTGTAATAATAGGTGCAAATAATTTTCAGATGCCATTAATAAAAAAAGTAAAAAAATTAGGATATGAAACACATGTGTTTGCATGGAAAGAAGGAGCTGTGGGTGCAAAATATGCAGATTATTTTTACCCAATAAGTATAGTAGAAAAAGATGAAATATTAGAAAAGTGCAAAGAAATCAAACCAGATGCAGTACTTTCTGTTGCTTCAGATTTAGCAACAATTACAGTAAACTATTTAGCAGAAAAATTAGGCCTTATAGGAAATAGCTTGGAATGTACAAGAATATCTACAAATAAATTTAATATGAGAAAAGCATTTAAAAAATTTGGAGTATCAGTACCAAATTTTGTAGAAGTACAAAGTAGTAAAGATATTTCAGAAATAATCAAAATGAAAGCCCCAATAATTATAAAGCCAACAGATAGATCAGGAAGTAGGTCAATTACGAAAATTGAAAATTTAAATGAAGTAGAAAAAATAAGAAATGCAATTAATAATGCAATAAGTACTTCATTTGAAAAAAAAGCGATTATAGAAGAATATATTGATGGAACTGAATTTAGTGCTGAAACAATTTCATATAAAGGAGAACACACATTACTGGCAATAACAAGAAAACAAACAACAGGAGCACCTCACTTTATAGAAACAGGACATATTCAACCAGCTGGACTTGAAGAAATTGTTGTAGAAAAAGTAAAAAAAGAAATTTTTGCTGGTATAAATAGTTTAAAAATACAAAATGGTGCATCACATTCAGAGTTCAAAATTACTCCTAGTGGTGAAATTAAGATAATAGAAATAGGAGCAAGAATGGGTGGAGATTGTATTGGTTCAGATTTAGTACAAATTTCAACAGGCTATGATTTTTTAAAAATGGTAATTGATGTAGCTCTTGGAAATAAGCCAGATTTTAGAAAAATTTTGGAACCGAAAACAGCAATTATAAAATTTATTTTTACAGAAGATGATATAAAAGAATTAGATAAAATAAAACGAGAAAATCCAGAATATATTTATTATGAAAGCTCAATAGATAAAATAAATTCACACCAAATTGTAGACAGTTCAACAAGATATGGATATTATATTTTATCTTTCTAGAAAGGAATAAACTAATAATGGAAACAGAAAAAGAAGTAAAGAGAAAAACAAAAGTAAAAGATATATTCATACTTCAGATAGTTATTGCAATATATACTTTATCAACAGTATTTGCTAAATTTGCATCTGGAGAAGATTTTTTGTCTTTTAAATTTATATTATTCTATGGAATAGAAATGGTCATATTGGGAGTATATGCAATTATATGGCAACAACTAATAAAAAAATTTGATATTTCAGTAGCATATGCTAATAAAGCAATGGGATTATTATGGTCAATTATATGGGCTATATTAATTTTTAAAGATACAATAACAATAAAAAATGTAATAGGAGTAATAATTGTAATAATAGGAACAATTATAGTGAATAGTGAAGATGAATAAATATATATTTTTATTAATTTTAGCGGTTTTAGTAAGCTCTATTTCTCAAATTATATTAAAAAAGAGTGCTTCTAAAATATATAATTCGATTTTTAGGGAATATTTTAATATATATGTAATAACTGGTTATGGGTTAATGGTACTTTCTACAGTATTAGTAGTTTTTGGGTTAAAAGAAGTATCATATAAAAATCAACCAATAATAGAATCTTTAGGTTATATATTTGTTATGATATTAAGTAATTTGATTTTAGGAGAAAAAATTACTAAAAAGAAAGTAATAGGAAACTTTTTAATTTTACTTGGGATAGTTGTGTATTATATATAATTAGATTTGCAAAATGACAATTTATATGATATAATAGTAAACATAACGTAATAATATAAATTGCATAAGGAGGAAAAATATGAGTACAAATTTAAAAAAAGATTATTTAAGCAATGGTCAAGAGCGGATTTATAGGTTAGATGAAAACGGAACAGAATGGCTTTGGTATCAAGATCCCAAGACAAAATATATAATTAGATCGGCAACTATAAACGAAGAAGATATTCAAAAATTATTAAGAGTTTCTGATCAGCTTGATGTAGAATTCTTTAAAAAAAGTGTTTTACAAATAGATAGAGGAGATAATCAGCAAAGAGATATGTGGATTATAGAAAATAATCAAGGAGATCCAGTTTGTGCTGCTGATGTATTCTATTTATCTAAAGGAGATATTGAAGTTACATATTACTTTAAAAATCCAGTTTTTAAAAAGTTGTATGAAAAAGAAGTAAAAAGAACACTTTATAATCTTGGAGAGAATGAATTTAGGACTTCTATATATAGTAGAATTTCTATTAATGCTATTAAGCCTATTTATATCCAAAAATGAATACTCATATCCATCTGGTATCAAACTTATTTTGATACCAGATTTTTTTATAAAAAATAGAAAAAATAAAAAATTTGTATTATAATAATAAAAAGTAAAACAATATAAAAGAAAGGAAAAATATTATGTATGATGTAATAATAATTGGAGCTGGACCAGCAGGAATATCAGCAAGTTTATATACAAAAAGAGCAAATTTAAAGACATTAGTAATATATAAAGAAACAGAAAAATCATCATTAGAAAAAACAGAGAAAATAGAAAATTATTATGGATTTAAAAATGGAATAGGTGGAAAAGAATTATATAGAAATGGAATAGAACAGGCAAAACAATTAGGAATAATAATTTTAGAAGAAGAAGTAACAAATATAAAAAAAGAGGATGAATATTTTGAAGTTCAAACTTTAAAGCAAGACATAAAAACAAAAAGAATTATTTTAGCAACCGGAAATAAAAAGAATAAACCACAAATTAAAGGAATAGAAAAGTTTGAGGGTAAAGGAGTTAGTTATTGTGCAATTTGTGATGGATTTTTCTTTAGAAATAAAAGAGTGGCAATAATTGGAGATGGAGACTATGCGATTTCTGAAACCAATGATTTAATAAATTTGGTAAAAACAGCAACAATATTAACTAATGGTAAAGAGGTAGAAAAACTTAATGGTTTACGAGCTGAAAACGTAGAAATAAACAATAAAGAAATAAATGAGATAAAAGGAGATAATGTTTTAGAAGAGATAGAGTTTAAAGATAATACAAAAATAAAAATAGATGGAATTTTTATAGCCCAAGGAGTTGCTGGAAGTCTTGAATTTGCAAGAAAATTAGGAGCTGAAATTAGAAATAATATAATAGTTGTAAATAATAATATGGAAACAACTGTAAAGGGATTATATGCTTGTGGGGACTGCATTGGAGGTTTATACCAAATTTCAAAAGCAGTATATGACGGAACAAAAGCAGGAATAGAAGTAATAAAAAGTTTAAAATAAAAATATCGAAAAACAATAAAAAAGTATTGACAATTAATAATAAGTGATATAAACTGTTAGCAAAAAGAAAAGGAGATGCAGAAATATGAAAAAAATATTATGTGGCAGTTTAGTACTAAGTATAATAATGTCAATACTTTTTTGGCATAAAAGTCCAGGAATATCAGTTATAATTTTTATAATTCCATTAATATTACTAATATTATATAGTTTGAGAGAAAATCAAAAAATAAAAAACAAAAATGGAATATATTGGAGTATACCAATTATATTACTAAGTTTAACATATTTTATATTTAATAATATTCTATTTCAATTATTAAATGTACCTATAATAATTGGATTAATAATAATTATGTGTATGGATATCACAGAAACGCAAATTTCAGAAAATAGATTTATTAGAAATATAATATCAAAAGTTTTCAAACCATTTTCTAATTTTAAGAGTGTATTAAAAATATTGAAATTAAAAGAAAAAATAGAAGAACAAAAAGAAACTCAAAATGATAAAATTATATTTGCAAAAAAATTAATAAAATCAATAATTATATCAATACCACTTATAATAATTGTAATTTTATTATTATCTTCAGCAGATAGTGTTTTTGAAAATATATTCCATAATATACCATATTATTTATCAAAAATTTTTGATAATACAACAATAATAGACATACTATGGAGAATCGCATGGATTATATTTAGTTTCTTATATATTTCTGGATTTATATTAATATTTATAAAGGAAAAAGAAGATAAATTTGTAAAAACTGCCGAAAAGAAATCTAACAAAGTAAGCGTTTTTACACAAAATACAATATTAATATTATTAAACATAATATACTTGATTTTTAGTATAATACAATTTAAATATTTATTCATAAGTGCAGGAAAAAGTTCGAATTTTGATTATGCAACATATGCAAGAACAGGATTTTTCCAATTAATGTTTGTTTCATTAATAAATTTTGGAATATTAAAAATAGGGAAAATAGAACAAAAAGAAAAGTTAAATACAGTACTAAAAATATTATTAGTAGTATTCACATTAGTAATAATAATATCAGCAGTATTTAGAATGTACTTATATGAACAAGAATATGGTTATACATATTTGAGATTATTTGTGTACTTTATATTAGTAACAGAAACATTAATATTAATACCAATTTTAATGAATTTATTAGGAAAGAACTTAAATATATTTAAGCTATCATTAAAAATAATAGTAACTATGTATGTTATTTTAAACTTTATAAATATAGATTTAGTTATTGCAAAAAACAATATAAACAGATATTTAAAAGATCCAGAAAATAATAAATTAGATATAATTTATATCATGAATTCAACAGGAACAGATGCAATAAAAGAAAAAATAAAAATATTAAATCAAAGTGAAGAAGGATTATCTACAGAAGCTAAAGAACGTATGTCTAGTATAAAAAGAACAACAAAAATTTATCTAAAAGGAAATAAAGACCATTATCAAAATAAAGAAACAAAATGGCAAGAGTTTAATTTATCAAAATATAATGCAGAAAAAGCATTAAAAGATGTAGATTTAAATATAAATGAATTTTATTATAATAAATGAGAGGTAAAACTATGAACTTAACAGGTAAAAAAGGTATAGCATATATATTAAAAATTATATTGATGATTATATTTGTGATATGTATTTTATCAATGATAATAACACCTATGTTTTTAGAAAAAGGAATGATAAAAAATGAAAAATTAGGGTTAACAGTTGTATTAATATATATTTCAAGTGTACCAGCACTAATTATGTTATATCAATTTATAAAAATATTTGAGCAATTAGAAAATGAAAATATATTTACAAAAATAATAGAAAGACGATTTTTAAAATCGTCTATTTGTTCTATAATTATAGGAATAATATATATAATGAATATATTAATAATTCCTAGTAAAATAGCAAGTTTTGAAAGAACATCAATTATTGTATATGTATTTTTCTCTGCAATAACGGCAGTAATATTTTTAATGTTTGGAATTGGATTAATTATATTAAGAGAAATTTATAAAACAGCAATTCAAAACAAAGAAGAAAATGATTTAACAATATAAGGAGGAGAGAAAATGGCGATAATTGTTAATTTAGATGTTATGATGGCAAAGAGAAAAATGTCATCAAATGAGTTAGCACAAAAGATAGGAATTACAACGGCAAATCTTTCTATATTGAAAACTAATAAAGGTAAAGCAATTCGATTTTCTACTTTAGACAAAATATGTGAAGTGTTACAATGTAATCCAGGAGATATTTTAGAATATAGAAACTAAAAATATTGACAATAAATAGTAGTAATTATAAAATATAAATATAAAATTTTAGGAGATGATTTTTATGAAAAATAAAAAGTTTATAATAGGAATTATAGTAGCAATTATATTAGTAATTATAGCAATAGTTACAGCAGTAGTTTTAATAAATAACAATGCAGTAAAGCCAGAAGATATATTTAATTTGTATATTTCTAAAATTAATGATAAAAAATATGATGAAATGTATAGTCTAATATCAGAAAGTTCTAAAACAGAGATTTCACAAGAAGATTTTGTCAATAGAAATAAAAATATTTATGAGGGAATAGATGCCTATGATATAAAAGTTACAATTTCAGAAGTAACAAAAGAAAAAGGAATTTACAAAATTTCTTATAATGAAAAAATGTCAACATCTGCAGGAATAATAGAATTTAGTAATACAGCAAAATTGATAAAAGAAAATAAAGAATATAAAATAAAATGGTCATCAAGTTTAATTTTTCCTGAATTAAGAAACTCAGATAAAGTAAGAGTATCTACTATTTCAGCAAAAAGAGGAGAAATATTAGATAGAGACGGAGAAAAATTAGCACAAAACGGTTATATTTCAACTGTTGGTATCGTTCCAGGAAAATTAGGAGAAAGTAAAGAAGAAAGTATTGCACAAATATCAGAATTAACAGGAGTTTCAACCGATTTTATTAATAATAAACTTTCTGCTTCATATGTAAAAGATGATACATTTGTACCTATAAAAAAAGTATCTGCAAATAATACTGAGTTAAAAGACAAATTATTACAAATTGCAGGAATTAAAATAACAAGTACAGAAGCCAGAGTATATACATTAGGAGAAGAAGCAGCACATTTAATTGGATATGTTCAAGCAATAAGTGCAGAAGAATTAAAAGCAAAAGAAGGAAAAGGATATAGTTCAAATAGTATAATAGGAAAAGCAGGATTAGAACAAGCATATGAAGATACATTAAGAGGGATAGATGGAACAGAAATTTATATAATAGATGAAAATGGAACAAAACTAAAAACATTAGCAAAACAGGATAAAAAAGATGGAACAGATGTAAAACTTACGATAGATAGCAAAATACAAAAACAATTATATAATCAAATGAAATCTGATAAAGGATTTTTTGTAGTTATGAGTCCAACAACAGGAGAATTACTAGCGACAGTAAGCACACCATCATATGATTCAAATGATTTTGTATTAGGATTATCTAATTCAGAATGGGAAGAATTAAATAATAATGAAAGTAAACCATTATATAATAGATTTTTACAAAGTTATTGCCCAGGTTCAACATTTAAGCCAATAACAGCAGCTATAGGACTAACAACAGGAAAACTTACAACAGATACAACATTTAATTATTCAGGATTAAAATGGCAAAAAGATTCAAGTTGGGGAAATGATTATGTGACAACATTAACAGCATACAATGGAAAAAAGAATATAAAAAATGCATTAATACATTCAGATAATATATTCTTCGCACAAGCAGCAATGCAAATTGGAAAAGAAATATTTTGCTCAAACTTAGATAAATTAGGATTTAATGAAGATATTGATGAAATAACAAAATTTCCATTAACAATTAAAAAATCACAATATTCAAATTCAGATAAAACAACATGGTCAGAGAAAAAATTAGCTGACTCAGGATATGGACAAGGAGATATATTAGTAAATCCAATACACATGGCATCAATCTATTCGGCATTTGCAAATAATGGAAATATGGTAAAACCATATATTGAATATGAAAATGGAAAAACAGAAATTTTAAAACAAAATGTATTTACATCTGATGCAGCAAATATAGTCAAAGAAGATTTGATACAAGTAGTAGAAAATCCAGAAGGAACTGCAAAGGATATGAAAATTCCAGGAGTTACAATAGCAGGAAAAACAGGAACAGCAGAACTAAAAACATCAAGAACAGACACAGAAAGTGGAACATTAGGGTGGTTTAACTGTTTTACCGTAAACTATTCTGCCGGAAATATAAATGATATGCTTATTATTGGTATGGTTGAGAACACTCAAAACAATAGTAGCGGTGGAAGTCATTATGTTATAAAGAAAATTAGAAGTTTATTTGTGAAATAAAATTAGGAGAAACTATGAGCAAAGAGGAAGATTGGAAAGAACTAGAAAAGTGGCAAGAAATGCAAGATGAAATAAAGAAAAAAAATAATATAAAAGAATTTAAACCAAAAGAATATAGAAAAACAGAAATATTAACAAAAGTAATAAGTAAATTATTAAAATCCATCTTTTCTGTGTTTGTATTTATTTTTATAATTGCATTCATAGCATCATTATTTTTTATAAAGAGTCTATTTTCAAATTATGAATCAGTTAATGTGAAAAAACAATTAAAAAATGAATATAAAGGTCAAAAATTTATTGTTGTAGAAGACTATGGCAAAAATATCGAAAAAGATAAGGGGCAATTTTTAATGAGCCCAAAAGATAATAAAAATATAGTATTCAAAATATATAAAGATATAAAATATATGGTAAATGATTATTCAGAAAATAGACTAAAATACTACATTGAAAATTGCAATGATAAATCTTTAATTAAAGGATTAAATATTGAAGAAGGAATAAAAACAGAGCATGATACGGAATTTTTAAGATATGAAGTATATATTGATATAGAAAATTATAAACAACTAGAAAATGCTTGTAATAAAGCATACAAAATAGTCAAATATTTAGAACAACAAGATAAGAAAATGTATGAAGCAATCATAATAAGGAATAAAAATATAGAATATTATAAGTCATTAAATTGTAATGAACTATCTTCTATAAAAAATGAAATTTATCAAGCAAAATATGAATATATTGATATATTGAAAGAAAAGAATAATCAAACAGAATTAGATAAAATAGACCAAAATGAAATTAATGATATATGGAGACCAAAAAAACTTGAAATAATAATAAATGGACAAAATGTAAAATTATATAATAATGAAAATGCAAATGCTTATTATAATTTAGATGAGCAAAAATATAAGATTTCTGGTATAGGAAATGTTTTACTTAAAAATATAGATAGTGTTGAAATTTTAAAAATAAATAAATACACAGATTCTATAAAAAAAATAAAATACAATAATAAAATTTATAATGTAAAACAAGAAGATACTTCTAAAAATAATAAAAAAGATACGATTTTTATTGGAGGAACTTTAGAAGAATTTATAGAAAAGTTCAATGCAAATATAAAATATGATTTTAATAATAAAAAAGTTTATGTAGAAATTTTATAAAATTTCTACATATTCTCTAACTGCGGGAGGTAAATCAACCATGAAAAAAATATTATTAGTAGAAGATAGTGAAACAATAGTAATGGGGTTAAAATATTCACTAGAACAAGAAAATTTCAAAGTAATATCAGCAAAAAGTGTAAAAGAAAGCAAAGAAAAAATAGAACAAGAAAAAATAGACTTAGTACTATTAGACGTATCACTACCAGATGGAAATGGTTTTAACATATGTAAAGAAATAAAACAAAAACAAGAGATACCAGTAATATTTTTAACAGCACAAGATGAAGAAACAAGTGTAGTATTAGGTTTAGACCTAGGTGCAGATGATTATATAGTAAAACCATTTAGAACAAGAGAATTGATATCAAGAATAAAATCAGTATTAAGAAGATATGGTCAAAAAGAAGAAAATACAAATATAATTAAATATAAAAATATCAAGATAGATACAACAACTGCAAAAGTATACAAAGATAATGAAGAAATAGTATTTACAAGTTTGGAATACAAAATCTTGCTTATGTTATTTACAAATCAAGATAGATTAATAACAAGAGAACAGTTATTAGATAAAATATGGGACATTGCAGGAAATTTTGTTAATGATAATACATTAACAGTATATATAAAAAGAATAAGGGAAAAATTAGGAGATGAAAAAATTATAAAAACAATTAGAGGTTTAGGGTATAGAATAGGAGATTAAGATGAAATTATTTGAAAATAAAAATCTAAAATTCATAATAATACCAATGATAACACTAACAATAATAACATCAATATTAATAACCATACAAACAGTAAATCAATATAAGCAAGTAATAATAACAGTGAACAAAAAAATGGCTGAAATACTAGGAAAAGTAACTAATGAACATCCAGAAGTCGACAGCAAAGAAATAATTGAAATACTAAATTCAGATAAAAATAATAAAGAATATGAACAAGGAAAAGCAGAATTAGAAAAATATGGAATAAAAATACAGGAAATAAATTCTATTGTATTAATAGAAAAACAAATGAAGAATAATATAATTTTAAATATTATATTAATATGTATATTTAGCATACTTTGGATGTTAATTATAATGAGTTATTTACAAAAAAGAAATAAAAAAATAAATCAAATTACGAAATACATAAACGAAATAAAAAATAAAAAATACGATTTAGATATTATTGAAAATAGTGAAGATGAATTGAGTAATTTAAAAAATGAATTATACAAAATTACAGTTATGCTAAAAGAAGAAAGTGAAAACTCAAAAAAAGATAAAGAAAATTTAAAAATATCAGTTCAAGATATATCACATCAATTAAAAACACCATTAACATCAATAACAATAATGCTTGATAATTTAAAAGAAAGTCCAAATATGGATGAAAATACAAAACAGAAATTTATATTTGAAATTAGTAAACAAATTGAATGGATAAATTGGCTAGTAATATCAATGTTAAAATTATCAAAATTAGATGCTAATGTGGTACAATTTTATGAAGAAAAAATTAATTTAAAAAAATTAATAAATGAAATTGTTAAAAATCTAGAAATACCAATAGAAATAAAAAATCAAAATATTATTATAGATGGAAATGAAGAGGCGTCTTTTATTGGGGATTATAAATGGCAACAAGAAGCTATCACAAATATTGTAAAAAATTGTATAGAACATAATATAGATGGCGGTAATATCTATATTAGTTATGAAGAGAATAATTTATTTACAAAAATAATAATAAAAGATGAAGGAGATGGAATTTCTAAAGAAGATTTAAAACATATATTTGAGAGATTTTATAAAGGCAAAAATTCTTCAGAAAATAGTATCGGAATTGGATTAGCGCTTGCCAAGAATATTATTGAAAAAAATAATGGAATGATAAGTTGTGAGTCCGAAGTGGGCAAAGGTACAAAGTTTGTAATTAAATATATGAAGAAAAATATATAAGAAAATATTTTATATTAAGATAGAATAATTAAGAAATATTATTCTATCTTACCACATGCTATTTTTGTCCCAGAATTGCCACTTGGTTGAGTTATAAAATCATCAGGTGAATCATGAATAATAACAACTTTACCTAAGATATCTTTTATTTTAAATTTGTTTATTAAAACAGTCATATATGCATAACCATTATTTTCAATTAATGGTGGAAAATCTCCAATATGAAAAGGATGTTCACAGTTTGTTGTATTCAAATGCATTTTAGTATTTGCAAATTCATCATTTAAATTTCCAGTACAAGAAGTACCCTCATGAATGTGAAAACCAAAAAATCTACCTTTACAATTATTATTAGATTGTGGTAGGTTTTTTATTTTTGCTGTAACCAATATGCCAGATTTAGTTTCTTTAAAAGTAACAGTTCCACTTATCTGTGGGTGCTTTTTTCCACCTTTTATAACAGCTTTAGCACTATTAAAAATATTTTTAAACATATTATAAAAACACCTCTATTAATAGTGTATTCGTAAAATTATTTAAAGTGACAAAATTTATAGTAAAAAAGTCACTTAAAAGTCACTTTTAAAAATTATACTAAATATAACCAGAAGAAAATAAGGAGGAAAAATAATGGAAATATTAAGAGTCGAAAACTTAAATAAAATTTATGGAAAAGGAGAAAATCAAGTAAAAGCAGTAGACAATATTTCATTTTCAGTAGAAAAGGGAGAATTTGTTGCAATAATTGGAGCAAGTGGAAGTGGGAAGTCTACACTATTACATTTAATTGGTGGGGTAGATAGACCAACATCAGGAAAAGTATTTATAGACGGAAAAGATATTTATACTTTGAATGATGATAATTTGGCTATTTTTAGAAGAAGACAAATAGGGTTAATCTATCAATTTTACAATTTAATTCCTGTATTAAATGTTGCAGAAAATATTACTTTACCAACAAAATTAGATGGTAAAGTAGCTGATGAGAAAAGATTAAATGATTTATTAAAAACATTAGGATTAGAAAAAAGAAAAAATAATTTGCCAAATCAATTATCCGGAGGACAACAACAAAGAGTTTCTATTGGCAGAGCAATGATGAATGAACCAGCACTAATGCTTGCAGATGAGCCTACTGGAAATTTAGATTCAAAAGCAAGTGAAGAAATTATTTCATTACTAAGACTTTCAAATAAAAAATATAATCAAACAGTTATTGTTATAACACATGATGAAAAAATTGCTTTAGAAGCAGATAGAATTATAACAATAGATGATGGGAAAATAATAAGTGATGAAAGGACTGGAAAATAATGAAAGTTTTAAATGAATTAAGTTTAAAAGACTTAAAGCTTAATAAAAAAAGGTCAATTGTAATTATAATTGGAATTATTTTATCAACAGCTTTAATATGTGGTGTTGCAGGTCTTATAACCAGTTTTCAACAAACTTTACTAGAGACTGCCAAAGAAAATAATGGAAATTATCACGCGATTTTTTATGATGTGCCAAAAGATGATGTCAGATACATAGAAGAAAATAGAAGTGTTGAAAATTATTATTTATCAGAAGAATTAGGGTATAGTTATCTTCCAAATGTAAAGGAGTTAAAACAAGTTGACGGTTATAATTCATATGTTAATGTAATGTCAATGGATGACAAGTTTTTAAACAATATGGCAATAAAAGTTAAAGAAGGAAAACTTCCAGAAAATGATAGTGAAATTGCAATTTCAACTAGAATAAATGAAAAATTTAATACAAATTATAAAGTTGGAGATTCTATTACTTTAAATCTTGGAGAATTAGAAGAAAATGAAATAGTAAATACAACTCCAAAAACATACAAAATTGTAGGAATAATAGAAAGACCAACAACAGTAATTGAACCATATGAACAAGAGTGGTTTACTGTTATAACAAAAATGAAAAAAGTAGAAGAAAAAGTCAATATAGCAGTTTTATATACAAACCCATATGACTATCAAAAAAATACTGAAGAAATAAATAAAATGGTAATAGCAAAAGATGAAGAAAAAAATGGAGATATTGAATTAAAAACAATTAGTGGTTTGCGTAATTCTTATAAAAGTTACAAATATGATGTAAAAATAAATACAGAATTATTATCATATGAGGGGGCAAATCTAAGTGATGAAACATTAAAAACAATATATGGACTAGGTGCTTTTATAATTGCAATAGTACTAGTGTCAAGCGTATTTGTTATTAGAAATGGATTTGCAATATCAATCACAGAAAGACTAAAACAATATGGTATGCTTTCAAGTATTGGAGCAACTAAAAAACAAGTTAAAAAAAGTGTTTATTTTGAAGGATTTGTACTAGGAATTATAGGAATTCCGTTAGGAATTTTAAGTGGAATACTAGCAATTTATATATTAGTACAAGTTGTTAATTTTATACTAAAAGATTTTATTTCAAGTGGTTATCTATTAGTATATAATATGTCATGGATAGCAGCTGTTATTAGTGCTATTGTATCAGTGATTACAATATGGCTTTCATGTAGAAGTTCAGCGAAAAAGGCTTCTAAAATAACACCAATTGAGGCAATTAGAAGTTCAGAAGATGTAAAATTGAATGCTAAAAAGGTAAAATGTCCAAAATTTATTACAAAAATATTTAAAACAGGAGGAGAAATAGCATACAAAAATTTAAAAAGAAATAAGAAAAAATATAGAACAACAGTAATTTCAATAATAGTAAGTATTGTAATATTTATTGCGATATCAAGCTTTATTGAATATGGTTTCAAAATGTCCAGTGCATATTATACAGAAGTGAATTATAATTACGTAGTTTATTGTAACTCAACAGAATCAACTGAAAATCAAGAAGAAATTATAAGAGAACAGCAAAAAAATTACAATATATTATTAGATATATCAAAATTAGATAATATCGGAGAGTTTTCAATAAATAAAAGTGCTACATTAATGATTAATATAGATGATAAATATGAAGAAAATCTAACAGAATATGGAAAAGATATAAAATCAAGATATTATCAATATGAAGATAGTTCATTTGAAGAAAAAATAGATATAATAAATATAGTTTCATTAAGTAATGATGAATATGAAAGATATTTGAAAAAAATTGGTGGAAATTACGATACTTATAAAGATGGAGCAATTTTAATTGATAATAATATTAATTATGACAGTAATGGTAAAAAAATACAAGGAAGTATGTATAAATGGAAAAAAGGAGATATTATACAAGGAAAAATAGATGAAAAAGATTATAGTATTAAAATTGTTGAAAAGACAGAAGAAAGACCAAAAGGAATAGAAAACTTATATAACACTAATGCATATTTTATTGTAAGCGAAGATTTTATGAACAAAATTGGAAACTATAATTCAGCAAGATTGTATACACAATCAAAAGAACCATATAAATTAAATGAAGAAATCGAACAATATATTAAAGAGAATAATATAAAAGAAAATAAATTACTTACATTTAATATGGAAGAATCTGTAAGAGAAGAAAATGCAATAATATTAGTTATTTCAATATTTCTTTATGGATTTATAGGTGTAATAACTTTAATTGGTATAACAAATATATTTAATACAATTACAACTAATATGAATTTAAGAAAAAAAGAATTTGCAATGCTTAAATCTATAGGTATGACTAAAAAAGAATTTAATAGAATGATTAGATTAGAAAGTATTTTTTATGGTATTAAATCTTTAGTTATTGGAATACCAATTGGAATTCTCTTATCTTATGGTATATATAATATGTTTAAAAATAGTATGGAAATGGAATATATTTTACCATATAAGGCAATTTTAGTCGCTATTGTATTTGTAGCTATTGTTATTGGCATTATTATGAGATATTCTATGAGTAAAATCAATAAACAAAATATTATAGAGACTATTAGAAATGATAATATTTAAAATTATGAGAAGTAGACATTTTAATCTACTTCTCTTTGTTTATATTGAAAATAAAATAAACCTGTGATATATTAAATTATAAATAAATAAAAAAGAAAGGAGCAAAAATGCCAAACTGGACAAGAGAACAAAAACAAGCAATATATGAAAAAAACTCAAATATATTAGTAGCAGCAGCTGCTGGTAGTCGGAAAAACAGCTGTATTAGTAGAAAGAATAATAAATAAAGCAATAAATGAAAATATAGATATAAACAAATTATTAGTAGTTACATTTACAAATGCGGCAGCATCAGAAATGAGAGAAAGAGTATTAGATGCAATATATAAAAAATTAGAAGAAGACCCAGAAAACACAAATTTGCAAAGACAAATCACATTATTAAATATGGCAAGTATATGCACAATTGACTCATTTTGTTTAGAAGTTATAAAAAATAATTTTTATGAATTAGATAATGTATCTCCAAACTTTAGAATAGCAGATACTCCAGAAATAGAACTATTAAAACAAGAAATATTAGATGATTTATTCGAAAAAAAATATGAAGAAGATAATGCAAATTTTACAAAATTAATCAATACATATACAAGTTATAGAGATGATTCACCATTAAAAGATCTTGTACTAAAAATTCATAATTATATAGGATCAAGTCCATTTCCAAAAGAATGGTTAAATGAAAAAGTAGAAATGTTTAATTTAAAAGAAAAATTAGATTTAGACTTTAGTGTAACACCTTGGGGAAAAGAACTATTAAAAGAGTTAAACGAAGAATTAATAGATGATATAGCAGTTTTACAAGATATAAAAGAAAGTTTAGAAAATGATGAAAAATTAGAAGTATTTGAACAAATAATAGCATCAGATATTAAACAATTGCAAACATTAAAAGATAATTTAGGAAACTGGGATAAAGCTTATGAAATTGCTCAAAATATAAATTTCGAAACTTGGTCAAGAAAAAAAGTAGAATCAGAAATAAAAGCAGAAGCTAAAATAGTAAGAGATACAGTAAAAAAGAAATTTAATAAAAAATTAGAAAAAATATTAATAACAAATTCAAAACAATCAAATCAAGACATATTTGATATGTATGAAATTTTAAAAAAATTAGAAAACTTAATATTAGAATTTGATGATATATTTACAAAAAGAAAAAGAGAAAAAAATATAGTAGATTTTACAGATATAGAACATTTTGCATTAGAATTATTAATAAAAAAAGACGAAAATGGAAATCTACAAAAAACAGAGGTAGCAAAAAAATATACAGATAAATTTGAAGAAATAGCAATAGATGAATATCAAGACAGTAACCTAGTACAAGAATATATACTAACATCAATATCAAGAGAAAATAACATTTTTATGGTTGGAGATGTCAAACAAAGTATATATAGATTTAGACAAGCAATGCCTAAACTTTTCCTTGATAAATATAACGAATATGAGAAAATTGAAATAAGTGGGGAAGAACAAACAAATCTTACAAATGGGAGAAAAATTCAATTATTCAAAAATTTTAGAAGTAGAGACAATATATTAGATTTTACTAATTTAATATTCAAAAACATAATGAGTAAAAACTTGGGAGAAGTTGAATACGATGAAAATGAATATCTAAATTTTGGAGCAGAAGATTATAAAAACGCTAATCAAAATTTAAAAACAGAAATTGATATAATTGACATAAATCAAGATGAACAAGAAAAATCAGAAAATATTGATTTTGAAGAAGATTATGAAGAAAACAATAAAAACAATGAAGACTTAGAAGATTTAAAACATTTAGAAGAAATAGAATTGGAAGCAAAATATGTATCAAAAAAAATAAAAGAGCTAATTGAAAGTAAATATCAAGTTTATGATAGAAAAGAAAAATGCTTTAGAGATATAAAATATAAAGATATAGCAATATTATTAAGGTCAACAAAAAATAAAGCAAATATATTTGAACAAGAAATTTTAAATAATGGAATGCCAGTATTTTCAGATAGCACACAAGAATATTTAGACTCCATTGAAATTCAAACAATCATGAGCTTATTAAAAATAATTGACAATCCAATGCAAGATATACCACTTGTAACTGTATTAAGATCTAATATAGGAGGATTTACAGATAATGATCTGGTTGAAATTAGATTATCAGACAAATTTGATAATTTTTATGAATGTATGAAAAAAGCTAAAATTAATGTTCAAGAAAAATTAAAAAATAAAATCGAAAAATTCTTGAATAACTTAGAAGAATGGAGAAAGGAACAAGAATATTTAGCACTAGATGAATTAATATGGAAAATATATTCAGATACAGGTTATTACAATTATGTTGGTTTAATGCCAAATGGAATATTAAGACAGGCAAACTTAAGAATATTATTTGAAAGAGCTAAAAAATATGAGACAGCAAGTTTTAAAGGTTTATATAATTTTATTAATTTTATGGATAAATTAAAAATAAATTCAGGAGATTTAAGTTCAGCCAAAATTATTGGAGAAAATGATGATGTAATTAGAATTATGAGTATTCATAAAAGTAAAGGTCTTGAATTTCCAATAGTATTTCTTGTAAATTCAAATAAACAATTTAATGAACAAGACATAAAAAAAGAGCCAGTACTTTTGCATCAAGAACTTGGAATTGGAGCAAAATACATAGACTATAATGCACAAATAAAATATGACACATTAACTAGAGAAGCTGTAAAGAATATAATTACAACAGAAAATATATCAGAAGAAATGAGAATTTTGTATGTAGCATTGACAAGAGCAAAAGAAAAATTAATAATTACAGGAACTGTTAAAAATCTAAATAAAAAATTAGAAGATTTAGAAAAACAAACAGAAATATACCACAAAAATAAAGAAAAAATAAATCCAGTTCTAGTAAAAAAATATAAATCGTATTTAGATTGGATTTTGTTAGTATATCAATATGAAAAAAACAATACACAAAATCTATTAGAATTAAAAAAAATAGATAAAGAAAATCTTTTAAAAACTAATAAAAGTAATATAGAAAAAATAAATTCTATAAAAATTAAGGAATTATTAGAAAATAAGAAAAAAAGTTTTTCAAAAGAACAAATGTCAAATTTAAAAAATACGATTGAATATGAATATGAAAATAAATTAGCTACAACAATTCCTACAAAAAGTTCTGTTACAAAAATAAAACAAATGAAACAAAAAACTTTAGGAGTTGATATAGAAGATTTAACAGATAACCAAGAAATATCAACAAAAGAAATAACATTTGATAAGCCAAAATTTTTAAAAAATGATGAAGAACAAAAAATAACTCCATCGGAAAAAGGAACATTAACACATTTATGTATGCAAAAATTGAATTTTAAAGAAGAGTATAATTTAGAGAAAATACTTAATTTAATACAAAATTTGAAAAATAAAGAAATCATTACAGAAAAAGAATCAAAAGCAATTAATCCATATAAGATATTAGCATTTACAAAATCAGATATTGCAAAAGAACTAAAAGAAGCAAAAGAAATTTATAAAGAAAAACCATTTTATATAAATATACCAGTATCAGAAATATATGAACAAAATTGCAAAGAAAATATACTAGTTCAAGGTATTATAGATTTATATTATATAGACAAAGATGATAATTTAAAATTATTAGATTACAAAACAGATTATGTCGAACCGAAAAATGAGAAAGAATTAGTTGAAAAATATTCAAAACAACTAGAATTATATAAAAAGGCATTAGAATCAGCATTAAACAAAAAAGTTGATAAAGTATATATATATTCTGTTTACTTAGAAAAAATAATTGAAATTTAAATCGAAATTTGGTATAATTATTCAAAATTATGAAGAAATGGAGAAAAACTATGAGTAGAATGAAAACATTTTTAAAATACGCAATATTGATAATATTATTTTTTATATTTTCTGAAATAATGATAAACATTAATATTGAGACTACTTACAGAAATATTGGAAGAAAAGATAATTTATCACAAGTAACAGTATATCAAGCAAAAGCTACAAAAGTAAACGGAAGAATAAAAGGAACAATAAAAAACGATACAGAAAATAAAATAGAATATAAATATATCAAAGTAGACTTTTACTCAGAAAGAGATGTTTTATTAGGAACCAAATATATAGATGTATCAGCAATGAGAGAAAATGAAACACAAAATCTAGAATTATATTTTAAATTGCAAGACGTTGATTATTATGAAATGAGTTTCACAAATGAAAAAACAGAAAACGAAATTACATTATTACCAGAAGACTTAACATTAAGTGAAATACGTTGGTTAACATTTTTAGGACTTCTGTTAGTATTTTAAAAAGAAAGTGAAACAATGATAATGAGATATTATAAAACTGAACAATCAGAACAAGAAACAACAATAAATATTTTATATAAAGAACAAATTATAAGAATATATAGTAGTAGAGTAGAAACAATTGAAATATTAACAAAAAAGATTGGAAATCCAACAATTAGATATAAAAAAAGTAAAACATACTGGAGTGGAGCGTGTTGGGAAGTACAATTTGCAGATATTGAAAGAGTAAAGGAAATATTAAATAAAGAGATAATATTAGATGATAGTATAAAAGTTGAAAGAAAACTAGAAGATAATAAAAATAATGAAAATGAAGAGTATTATCAGATTTCAATGTTGTAAAAGGGTAAAGATAATGAGAGTGTTTAAATATAAAAATATAAAATTAACAAAGCAATATAACAAAGCAAATTTTGTTACACATTCTGGAACATTTCATGTAGATGATGTAATTTCAACTATATTTGTAAGTAAAATTTTCAAAGAAATAAATTTAATTAGAGTTCCAAGCATGGATAATAGAAATGCAAATAATAAGTTGGTTTTCGATATAGGATTAGGGGAATTTGACCATCATCAGAAGAATAGAAATGGCAAAAGGGAAAATGGTATTTACTATTCATCTATTGGATTGTTATGGAAAAAATATGGTAAAGAATATTTAAAAAATATAAATGCTAAAAATATAGACAAAGTTTATGAATATATGGATAAGGAATTAATTCAATATATAGATGCAACAGATAATATGCAAATGGAATATTTAAACAGTAAAACATCACCTGATTTTGTTAAATTATGCAATCCTGAATGGAATGAAAATGTTACAGAAGAAGAAGGGTTTGTTCATGCTTTAAAATTAGCAGATGAATTTTGGAATATATATATCAAACATGCTATTGCCGAAGTTGAAGCAATTGAAATAATTATGAAAAAAATAAATGAAACAAATGAAAATTATGCTATTTTTGATAAAGAATTACCATATAGAAAAGCCATTGATTTGTTAAAACATAAAAATATTAAATATTTTATATTCAAATCAAAAAGAGAATGTTATGATATTAGAATAATTGACAAAGAAATAAAATTTAAAAAAGAAATTGTTGTAAATGATATTAAACAAGCAAGACAATTGGCTAATATTAGTGATTTATTGTATGTAGATGTTCGAGGAAAACTATGTTGTACTGAAACATTAGATTCAGCAATTAATTTAATAAAGTATAATGATAAAAAATAAATTGGTTAATATTGCTTTCGCTAAAAAAGTAAATCGTATTTTAAAGATATAGATAGAACTAAAATGATAGTTTAAAAATAAAAAAATTGTAGATAAAAATATAAATGAGTTTTTTATTATGAGTGAAAAATATAAAGATGGAATATATTCTCATAATACAGCTTTATATTTTATAATTTAACAGATAGAACTATTTGCGATATTATACGAGACAGAAATAAAATAGATCCACAAATCTTTAATACAGCAATGAAAGAGTATAGTAAAATTAGTTGAACAAGCAAAAGAGTTGACAAACATATAACTAAAAGAAATAGAGTCCCTATACATAAGGACTCTATTAGTACGAGGTTTTGATTTAACGCTTAGAAATGAGAAGAATCTCACTTTCGGCATCAACTAAAGAAACTTCTGAGCAACCATTGGCTAACATAGCAGTTTTCATCCAATTAATGTTTCTTTCGGTTTCTGTTTCATCACAATGCTGATTCTCAGGATTGTATATTCCTTTAATAGGGGTATATTTACCATTAGATACATCAATGTATCCATTTGAGATAGAAAAGATGATAACGCCACCGGGTTTAACAGAATGGATAGCCTTGTTAACTATAAAATCAAGGTTATTACCTGCACAGTAAGCAGCGCGCAGACTGATGAAAACATCGAATTCACTTTCAGGAAGGGGGATTTTGTCCATTGATGCACATACGAAATTAATATGGGGATAAAACGATTTGCCTGCAGAACAAGCTGTTTGAGAGATTTCTATAACATCAAAATTCATCGATGTAAAGAAATTTTCAAATATGATAGCAAGTTCAGAGCCGTTATTAGCCCCTAAAGCAAGGACTTTTTTTGAATTAAGATCTTTCCCAAGAATTTTTTTGATTTCAGCTAAGATAATATGATTCCAATTTTTACATACAGAACGATAGTCTGTTAAATATGAATAGGTACCATATTTCTTATTAAATGCGCATGACCGTGCTTCTGCAGCAATTTGGTCAAAAAGTGCTATTTGAGAATCAGGAATTTGCTTATGATATTTTTCAATAAACACATCCCAAAACTCTGAAGAGTCAAAAACAACGTAAAAACCATGTTCTTTGAAACACTCTTCAACTAATGATTTGATGCTAGATTCGTACCAATTGTTCATGTTAATACCTCCTTGTGAATTAACAAACTAAATTTTAGTTTGTGATTAAGTACGAGTGTGAACGATAATATTATATCAAAGATTTACATAAAAGTAAATGGTTTGATGTTATATTGATAAATGTATGATTAAGTGATATACTATATATGGTGATAGGAATGGATAAAATTTTAACTTTTATTGTAAATGAATATAACGAAATATTACTATTAAAAGGTAGTGAGAAAGATCCTCAATTTAAGAAATCATTTTGGTATGTAGTAACTGGTGGATGTGAAGAATATGACTTAAATAGAGTAGAGACTGTTAAAAGAGAAGTGAAAGAAGAAACTGGAATAAATAAAATAAAAGATATTTTATATTTGAATTGGATATTCAAATATAATTCACTTGGTGTGGAATGTACAGAATATGCTTATATAATATTTGTTAAAAAAGAAAAAGTAATATTAAATGAGGAAAATATTGATTACAAGTGGTGTGATATAAAAGAATTTATAGAAAAGATACAATGGTATGGAAATAAGGAAGAACTATATAATGTTTTAAAAGAAGCTTTAGATAAAAAAATATATTTCAAAACTGAAAAAATAGAAAAATTTAAAAAATAGATACCGTTGTGTCTATTTTTTCTTTTTTTAGATTTAATGTTATTGATAAACAATTGATAGGTTCTTGTAGTATTTTGACTATATCAATTAATATATGTATCATTTTTATTGTTAAGGACTAACGAAGCTTTCGAAAGACTTAATAATTTGTATGCATCTAATTTTCTTCTATTTTCTTAATCAGTATTAAAATAAAAAACATCAATCATTGACAAAGTATACATAAAATGGTATACTGATATAGTAAAAATACTTTATGAAAGGGTGAAAAAGATGTTTTACGATGAAACTGTTGTAAATATTCGTAACACTAGTATTACAGCACCCGTCAAACAGACATATGATATTAATAGTTTGTTTGTGCGGAAAATTATCTCTTTAATGAGAGAAGGATGTAAAATCCTTGATATTGGAACAGGCAATGGATTTGTATTAAAACAAATTCAGGAAAATTCCAATATCAGAAGCACATTGACAGGAGTTGACAATTCGAGTGAGATGGTAGTCGTAGCCAGAGAAAATCTGGGAGAAAGTGCAACTATTTTTGAAGGAGACAATAATAATCTTCCTTTTGCAGATAACTCATTTAATATTGTTACTGCAAAAAATGTAACTAGGTTTAATCCTAATGAGTTATATCGAGTACTTAAAGGTGGAGGATATTTTGTTTTCAGAGAATATGGTCCATGCAAAGGTCTGATCGAGATAGCTAATCTGTTTAGAGATAGACTGATTAGAAGCAGACAAGTAGAGTATTATTCTACTAAACTAGAGAAATCTGGATTTGAGATTATTAGTCTTGAACAGTATGAGGTACATAGAAAATACCAAAGTATTCAAGAAATTATTAACATTACTAAGAGTTTTCCTTTTATTGAGGGTTTTTCTGAGAAAGATGAAGAGATAATAAAAGAGAGTTTAAACGGTAATTGTAATATAACATCAGATCCATTTATCTTAGTTGCAAAAAAACATGAAAGGTAAGGTAAACATTATGAAGAAAGTAGAACTTTTATTTGACACAATCCGGTCCCCGTATGATATTGCACATATCATTCAGGTTGCTAATGCAATTGATTGCGTTATTTATACGGCGGGGAAAAACTCAATTCCTTTTGATATTCCTAAGGTTGTAAGCAAAGTTAAATCTTGGAATATTACAGGTGAAGTAACAGAAATTCACTATGATACTTTTGAAGAGGCTATTACAGACTTAAGATCAAAGGGAAAATATCTTATTGGTACTTCTGGAAATACCAACAAAATCTTTTATGATCTGGATTTGCCAGATGATAAAGACATTGTTATGGTTTTCGGCACAGAAACTTCAGGCTTAACACTTGCTAAACAGGAAATGCTTGATGAAACAATTAAGTTGCCAATGGATAAATCAAAAGTTGATTTTCTTACATTACCGGTCGCTGTTTCAGCGATTGCATATGAACTCTATCGCAAATATAACTTTGAATAGGAGGGAATAACATGCTTAAGGGTAAAGTGGTTTATGTTGTAACAACAGGGGCTAATAAGAGCAAAGATGTAAAGCTTCTCTTGGATTACCTTAAAGCAGAAGGAGCAACATGCATCTTAATGCCTACTGCAACTAGCTGTTCAATAATGGACGTAAGAACAGTTGAAGGTTATAAAATAAAAAAAGATTATACTTTTAACAGGGCAGATTCTATCAACGAAAGGATTCCTGAAGAAGATGTAATTGTTGTTGCACCATGTACATTTAACACATTTTCAAAAATAGCTAATGGGATTGCTGATAATTATCCATTATCAATTATTCATGCAGCAATTGGATATGGTAAGTACATTGTAATAGCACCATCTATGAATCAGGGATATTTTAACCATCCCATAACTAGGGAAAACTTTTATAAGATTAATTCCTTTGGAAATGTTTCCATTGTATATCCAGAGTATATCTATAAAGAAGATGGGACTTTGGATAGAATTACAATGGCACCATGGGAAAAGATTTTAGATAATGTTTGTCATAAATATACCAAAATTAGATATTCTGATAAAAAGGTTGATTATGATATGACGGATATTATTACTAAGTATTTTCCTGAATTCTTTACAGTAGGAAAATTCTTGCAAGAAAATCAATATACTAATGGAGAGGCGGGTTTTATTGCAAAGAGAATACCGGAGGGAGTTTTAATAACTTCTACTGGTTCCTCTGTAGGAGCATTGAAACGAGAAAATCTTACCCTTATTATTGAGTGGAAAGATTATATCGTATCTTGGGCTGGAAATGCAAAACCATCTTCTGAGTCACCATTAGTTCTTGAATTATTTGATAACTTCCCTAATAAAAACGTTATTGTTCATGGTCATTGCAAAGATATTACATATAGCAATAAGACTTTAAGGTATAATAGCAGTGAATATCTCCGGTATGGAGAATGGGGAGAACTCTACAAAATCAAACCTGTGATAGATAAGTATCAGAAAGGTATTATGAAATTACACGGTGAGATTATTCTTGCTGATACTTTTGATGATGCATTATTAATGTATTCTGATATGTATCAGGAAACTCTGGATAAGCGATAATTTTCCATAAGAGACTAGGATTTTCCTAGTCTCTTTTTCACTCATAAGCAAACATAATAATGAATGAAAATATATAACTCATACAGAACTAAGTTATGAAAATAGAAAGTTTATTTCTAAAAAGACTACACAAATTTTAAAAAATATGCTATAATAAAAAATATAATTTATGAGTAAGTTAATAATTGAAGGCTGAAAAACTTTGAAATGAAGAGGAAAAATAAAGGAGGAATTAACAATGTCAGGACATAGCAAATGGCACAATATACAAGCCAAAAAAGGAAAAGCAGATGCAGCAAGAGGAAAAATATTCACAAAATTAGGAAGAGAATTATTAATAGCAACAAAAGAAGGTGGAGCAGACCCAGCAGGAAACTCAAAATTAAAAGCAGTAATATCAAAATGTAAAGCAGCAAATATGCCAAATGACACAATAAACAATGCAATAAAAAAGGCATCAACAAGTAATGAAAACTATGAAGAAATAGTATATGAAGGATATGGACCAAACGGAGTTGCTGTAATAGTAGAAGCATCAACAGATAACAAAAATAGAACAGCAGCAGATGTAAGACACGTATTTGATAAAGCGGGAGGAAACTTAGGTACAACAGGATGTGTATCATACATGTTTAACAAAAAAGGAGTAATAGTAATCGAAAAAGCATCAACAGAAATGTCAGAAGACGATATAATGATGCTAGCATTAGATGCAGGAGCAGAAGATTTTTCAGCAGATGATGAAGTATATGAAATAACAACAGAACCATCAGATTTTACACAAGTTAGCGAAAAACTTGAAGAATCTGGATTAGAATTTTTAGAAGCAGGAGTTCAAATGGTTCCAACAACAACAGTTCAATTAGATGAAAAGGCACAAGAAAAAATGGAAAGACTAATAGAAAGACTAGATGAATTAGATGATGTTGCAAACATATACCATAACTGGGAAGAATAATTTTGTCCCACAAGAGTAAACTTGTGGGACATTTTTAAGATTTTAAATTCAAAAGGAGAAATCTATGGAAATACCAGTTAAAAAAAATCAGGAATATGTAGTAGATATAATTGATAATGGATTTGAGGGAGAAGGCATTGCTAGAATTAATAATTTTACAGTGTTTGTTAGTGGTGCACTAAGAGGAGAGAAAGTAAGAATTTTAATAGTAAAAGTATTATCATCACACGCATTTGGGAAAATAGTAGAGATATTAGAAAAATCAGATGCAAGACAGGATTCTGATTGTATAACATATAAAAGATGTGGTGGCTGTAATATGAGACATATAAAATATGAAGAAACATTA
>CAUWAM010000002.1:0-121137 GCA_963556825.1 uncultured Clostridia bacterium
CCCACGTCATCAGCTTGGAAGGCTGAGGTTCTACCATTGAACTACACCTGCATTTCTCCTGACAGTTATAGATTATAATGTATTTTTTTATAACTGTCAAGTGTTTTTTGAAATTTTTTTATTTTTATTTTATTCTAATACATTCCTTCCATTCCAGAAGCTCCCATTCCACCTTCGTGTCCGCAATGACAATCTTTTTCTGGAATATCTGTAACTAAACTTTCTGTTGTAATTACCATTGATGCAATTGATGCTGCATTTTGTAAAGCACTTCTTGTAACTTTTGTTGGGTCTACAATTCCTGATTTTTTCATATCAACATATTCTTCTTTGCTTGCATCAAATCCAACTCCAACTTTAGCTTTTCTAACATTGTCAGCAATTACAGCTGGTTCTAATCCTGCATTTCTTGCTATTTGTTTTACTGGTTCTTCTAATGATTTTAATACTATTTCTGCTCCTAATTTTTCTCCACCAGTTAATTCATTTACTGCTTTTTCAACTGCTGGTACAACATTGATTAATGCTGTTCCACCACCTGCAACAATACCTTCTTCAACTGCTGCTTTTGTAGCAGAAAGTGCATCTTCAATTCTTAATTTTTTATCCTTCATTTCTGTTTCTGTTGCAGCTCCAACTTCAATAACTGCAACTCCTCCAGCCATTTTAGCAAGTCTTTCTTGTAATCCTTCTTTATCATATTCACTCTTTGTTTCATTTATTTGAGCTTTAATTTGACCAACTCTGTCAGCTATTTGTTGTTTATCTCCAGATCCATCTACAATTATAGTATTTTCTTTTTGGACTTTTACTTGTCTTGCTCTACCTAATTGCTCAATTTGTGTATCTTTTAGTTCTAATCCTAAATCTGATGTTATAACTTCTCCTCCTGTTAAAATTGCAATGTCTTGAAGCATTGATTTTCTCTTATCACCAAATCCTGGTGCTTTCACAGCCACAACATTTAGTACTCCTCTTAGCTTATTAAGAACTAATGTTGATAAAGCTTCTCCTTCTATATCATCACAGATTATTACTAACTTTCCTGATTGTTGCATTAATGATTCTAATAATGGTAATATTTCTTGAATATTACTTATTTTTTTATCTGTAATTAATATATATGGATTATCCACAATTGCTTCCATTTTTTCTGTATCTGTTACCATATATGGTGATACATAACCTTTGTCAAATTGCATTCCTTCTACAACATTTAATTGTGTTGTTGATGTTTTTGATTCTTCAATTGTTATAACACCATCTTTAGATACTTTTTCCATTGCTTCTGCAATTAATTCTCCAACTTGATCATTGTTTGCTGAAATACTTGCAACTCTTGCTATATCATCTTTTCCATTTACTGGAACACTAATTGTTTTTAATTCTTCAACAGCTGATTTTACAGCTTTGTCTATTCCTCTTTTCATTGACATTGGGTCAGCACCTGCTGCAACATTTTTAACACCTTCTTTTATCATTGCTTGGGCTAAAACTGTTGCTGTTGTAGTACCATCTCCTGCAACATCATTTGTTTTTTCTGATACTTCTTTTACTAGTCTTGCCCCCATATTCTCAAATTTGTCATCTAACTCAATTTCTTTTGCTATTGTAACCCCATCATTTGTAATTAATGGTGCCCCAAAACTTTTATCTAATACAACATTTCTACCTTTTGGTCCTAATGTCACTTTTACTGTATCAGCTAATTTGTTAACTCCTTCTAATAAAGACTTTCTTGCATCTTCCCCAAATTTAATTTGTTTTGCCATTTTATATCAAACTCCTTTCAAAAGTTGTCAAAAGGGACGCCCTTTTTTGACAATTTTTTATTTTAATCCTATTTTACATCACTACTATTTGTTTGTTGTCAAAAAAGGGCGTCCCTTTTGACAACTTTTGAAATTTTATTCTACTATTGCTAAAATATCATCTTGTTTTATTATAATATAATCTTCTCCTTCGTATTTTACTTCTGTTCCAGCATATTTACTTACTATTATGTTATCTCCTTTTTTTACATTCATTTCTTGTAGCTTTCCATCTATCTTTTCTCCTGGTCCAACTTCTACAACTTCTGCTATTTGTGGTTTTTCTTGTGCTCCGTTTGATAATATAATTCCACTTTTTGTTGTTTCTTCGCCTTCTTTCATTTTTATTAATACTCTACTTCCTAATGGTTTTATCATGATATTACCTCCTTTTTATTTCATTAAGAATTTTGTTAGCACTCTTTCTTAGTGACTGCTAATAATTTATACCCTATTACTAAAAATGTCAATAGAATTTTTATATTTTTCACATAAAATTCACATTTATTATATTCCTATTTTTTTATTTTAGAACATTATTGATTTTTTTTACTATTCATATTATAATTTAACTTGTTACAATATGTTTTTTCTTTAAAAGGAGGTTAATATTATGGATTTTTGGTATATGACAGTTGGTGACGAACTTAATACAGCTATTAATAATATTTCTTCCCGGTTACAGAGGATTTATTTTCAATCTGTTTTGAAGAGATATATTAAATATGTCGAAGAAACAGACGATATTGTTACCTTTGGTGAATATTATAATATGTTCGAACGGGAACCTTCTAAAAAACCCTCAGAGTAATTCTGAGGGTTTTTTTATTTTTTATGCTTCTGGTTCTACTAAACCATAATTTTTTCCATCTTTTAATTTATGTATAACATTTACTTTTCCTGTTTCTACATTTATAAATGTTAAGAAATTATGTGTTGGATGAGCTTGTAATTCAAGTACTGCATCTTCTGGTGTTATTGGTTTTATTTCATAATATGATGTTTTTATTATCTCATTTGAAATTTCTTGAATTTTGTCTGAAGATACATCCATTATTTTTATACTAGCATCTTTCATCATTTTTTCTTTTTTTGTTTTGAATTTTCTAATTTGCCCTTCTAATATGTCTATATCTTTATCTATAGAAGCATACAAATCTTTGTCTTCTGTTACAGCTCTAAATTTTTCTCCATTTGATATTACACAAATTTCTGCTGTTTGTACATTTTTTTCTGCTTTTAAAGTAACATCTGCTTCGGCATCTTCAAAGTATTTTTCAATTCTGTCTAATTTTTTTTCAACATAATCGTTTATTGCTTCTGTTATCTTTAGTTCTTTTCCTATAATTTTTATTTTCATAAAAATCGCTCCCTTCTTTTTTACTTTTGCCTATTTTTATTATATATTTTATTCCAATTTTTTGCAAGCTTTTTTCAAAAAATTAGAGTAATGAGTTTTTTCTAGAATATTTCTTCTACTTTATATTCTTTTTCTAGTTTTTCATTAAAATAAATTTTAGAAATTAGTTTAAATTCTTCTAATCCATCATCTTTTAGATTGAAAGAAAATAATTTTTTAGGAGGAGCTGTTATAACATATTTTATTGCATTTTTTGTACTTTCGCTCATATCTATTGCAGACTTATCTTGTCTACCACATGGCTCACATTTAAAACCATTATCTTTTATACTAAACTTTGTAAGTTTTTCTTTTTCTTTGCATTTTACACAATTCATAATTCTAGGTGTATATCCTAATATGCTAAGTAATCTCATTTTGAATACACTTAATACTAAATCAAGATTTTTATCTGTTTCAGCTATTGTGTATAGAGTATTTAAATATAGTTGTAATATTTTATAACAGTTTTCATTTTCTTCTGTTATATCTTGAATTATTTTATTTATATGTATTGCATATTTTAATTTATCTAAGTCTGTTCTTATATTGTAAAATATTTCTATTGTTTCACACGAGTTTATGTGGTAAGTATTTGTACCTTTGTACATCATATATTCTCCAAAACAAAATAATTGTGTTCCCGCCAAAAGAGCACTTTGAGGTTTTCGTGCTCCTTTAGCTACACATGATATTTTCCCAAAGTTTGGAGTCAATATAGTTAACATTTTATCATAATCTCCCAAATTATTTTCCACAATTACTATTCCATTTAATTTTATATTTGCCATTATTCCACCTTATTTTGAAAATTTATATCTGTTATTTTTTGTATTTCTTGTATTTCTTGTATTCCTTTTTCAATATCTTCTATTTGCTTATATTCTAAAAAGGTATTTATATCTCCTGTATTTTTAAATGCGTCCCATGCTATTTTTTTAATCATATGCGTCATCTCCCTTTTAAAGTTTACCTTTATTTATCTTTTGCATCTTTTGAATTTTTATTCAATTTTTGGATTTTATTTTAGCTTAAATTTACTTACAATAGAATTATTGTCAATCCAATCTTCTTTCACTTTTACCCATGTTTTTAAATTTATTTTTATTCCGAAGTTTTCTTCCATATCTATTCTTGCTGCTCTTCCTATTCTTTTTAGCATTTCTCCATTTTTTCCTATTATAATTCCTTTATGAGATTCTCTTAAACAATATATTATTGCTTCTATATCATATATATCTTCATCTTTTTTATTTTTTCTCATTGTCATTTTTTCAACTTCTACATATATTCCATGTGGCACTTCATCTTGTAATAGTTTTAATGCTTTTTCTCTTATTGTTTCTTCTGCAAGTTGTCTCATTGTTTGATCAGTATATTCTTCTATATCATAATATGCAGGACCAGGTTTTAGGTTCTTTTCTATTTCTTCTAATATTATTTGTCTATATTTTGGTTGATATGCTGATATTGGAATTACTGTTTCAAAGTTATATTCTTTACTATATAATTCTATTAAACTTAATAATTTTTCTCTTTTTACCAAATCTATTTTATTTATTATTAATATTGTTTTCCTTTTTGATTCTTTTATTTTTTCTAATATTATTCTATCTCCTTTTCCAATTTCATCACTTGTAGCTTCTATTATAAATAATATTAAGTCCGAGTCTGGTATTGTTGCAAATGATGTTTCTACCATTGTTTGATTTAGTTTATGTTTTGGTTTATGTATTCCTGGTGTATCTGTGAATACTATTTGTGAGTTTTCTCTGTTTACTATCCCTTTTATTGCATTTCTTGTTGTTTGTACTTTATTTGCTATTGCTGCAATTTTTTCTCCTACTAATAAATTTATTAATGTTGATTTTCCTACATTTGTTCTTCCTATTATTGTTACAAATCCTGATTTAAATTCTTCCATGTATTCCTCCAATATTTTTTTATTTTTTCTTAATTAATTATACACCATTTTAATGCTAAATTTGTAGAATTTTCGAAAAATTTTTAAAAATTTTAAAAAAGCCACTTGGACTTTTTCCATGTGGTTTTTGTTAATATACTAAGCATATGCTTGACGTTTTTTAAATGATAATAAATTTGTGATTTCGTTTTCTGTATTCTTTGCTTTTTTTGTTTTTTGTGCTCTCTCTTGTTCAATTTCTCTTTTTTGTTTTTCTGCCATTGATTGGCAAATTGCTTTTTGATATGCAAAGTGAGTGTCTTGCGATATTTTACTCCAATTATATTCGTTTCTTACTTTATTTTTTGCTTTTTTTGTTATTTCTGCACATAGCTTATGATCATATAGTAATTCTAATATTGAATCTGCTATTGAGTTTGGATTTCCACAGTATGTTTTCATTCCATTTTCTTTATGTTGCACTATTTCATTTAGTCCTCCAATATCTGATACTACTACTGGATTTTCTGATAACATTGCTTCTAGCGCAACTATTCCGAATGGTTCATATGTGCTTGGAAATACTGATATATCTGCAGCTTTGTACATTTTCTGCACATCTTTTCCATTCATATATCCTGCAAAACATACTTTTTTTGATATTCCTAAATAATCAACTTGTGCTTTTAATTCATCTAACATTCCGCCTTTTCCTGCTATTACAAGTTTTGTATCGTGGTATCCCTCTAGTATTTTTGGCATTGCTGATATCAAGTATTGTATTCCTTTTTCATACACTAATCTTCCCATAAATAGAATAATCTTTTCATTATCCATTGCAAATTTTCTTCTAAAATTATAGTCTCTTTCTATTCCATTAAATAGATTTAAATTTACACCATTTGGTATTACATTTATTTTTTCATAAGGAAGGCCAAATAGTCTCTGTAATTCATTCTTCATGTAATTACTATTTACTATTACTTCTGAAGCTTCATATGTTAACATCCATTCTGTATCATTTATGTATCTTTGTGTTTCATCATGAATTCCACTGTTTCTTCCAGCTTCTGTTGCGTGTATTGTTGCTACTATTGGTATATTATATGAATTTTTTAATGTCTTTGCTGCATATGCTACTAACCAATCATGTGCATGAATAACATCAAAATTTCCCTCTTTCGCTATTATTTCGTTTGCTTTTGCCACTAAGTTAAAGTTCAATTGCATTACCCAATCTATAAAATTATTTGGATTTATCATATAATTTCCAACTCTATATACTTTTACACCTTTGTCATCTTCAAAATCTGGTGCATCTCCTTCTTTGTATGTAACTACTGTTACTTCATGACCGTCTTTTAATAATGTTTTTGATAAATCATATACTACTCTTGATATTCCTCCTACTACTCTTGGTGGATATTCCCATGTTAACATTAATATTTTCATTAACATTGCTTCCTTTCTTTTTACTATTTTCTTTTGTTTTTATCTTTTTTCTACATTTTTTTATTTTTCTTTTATATTCTATACAAATTCTTCTAAAATGTAAATATCTTTTTACATTTTTTTGCATATTTTTAGTATAAGAAAAAAAGACTATTTTTCAAAATAGTCTAGTCTTCATTTTTATTAATTTCTTTAATTAATTCTAATTGTGAAATCAATAAAGATTCCATTTTTGCTTTATATATATCGAATTGTTTTTTTACATCGTCTAGTTCTTTTTGTTTTAAAACTATTTCATTATTTAATTCGTCAACTTTCTTTTGAGCATTAGCTTTTGCTTCATCTACTATTTGGTCTGCTTTCTGTTTTGCTACATTTTTTACTTCTTCAGCTGTTGTTTGAGCCATAACTAGTGTGTTTTGAAGTGTTGATTCTATTGTCTTGTATTGTTCTAAGCTATTATTTAATTCATCTACTTTTGCTCTTAATTCTGTTACTTCTTTATAGTTTTTGCTATAGTCTATAGTTAGTTCATCTAAGAAATCATCTACTTCTTCTACACTATAACCGTTTACCATTTGTTTTGCAAATCTTTTATTTTCTATATCTAATGGTGTAATCATAATTTCCTCCTTAAGTATTAGTTAAGATTGTTGTTTTTTAACCAAGAAACTGATAATTTATTTTTCATTTCTTCTCTTGCCATTTCATTTGTTATTTCATAATTAGATGGTGCAACTAAAAATATTGAGTTAGATACTTTTTGAATGTATCCATCTAATGCATAAACTCCACCACTAATAAAGTCTACTATTCTTCTGGCAACATCTTTATTTACATATTCAAGATTGACAATTACAGATTTCTTTTCTTTTAAGAAACTACATATTTCATCAGATTGTTCAAATGTTGTTGGTTGAGATATAACCATTTTTATTGCTTGACTTTGTGATTGTGGCATACTTACAATTTTATTGTTTTTTCTACCAAATATTTTTTTATCTTCTACTTCTTCCTCTTCTTCGTTATCATAATCATATACGTTTTCATCTTCATAATCTTCTTGTTCAGCTGAATCCATTCCAAATAAATCGAATACTTTGTTCATTAATGCTCCTGCCATAATAAAAAAACCTCCTAAAATTTTTCTCGTTTTACTTGTTATAAGTATCTACTTTTTTTTCCATATTGTCAATAGTTTTTGCAAATGTCATAATTATTTAACATTATTGTAATACTTTTGTAATATTTTTCATTCTACTTTACTCAAATCTGGATTAACCATTAATTCATCATATATTGATATTTTTTTCATTGAATTAATTTGAGAATTAGTAAAACCTAATTCTTGCAATTCGCTTGTTGTATAGTTTTTTATAATACTATACTTACCATTTTGTTTTTTTACATTTACTAATATTTTATTTAAATATCCTGCTCTATTTCTTACAACATAGTGTAAGCCATCTTGTTCTACTATTGCAGAATTTGGCACTTTTAGCCCAGAACAACTCCACCATATCAAATTAAAAGATATTTTTCTATAATTTGTTAGTTCATCTATTTCTTTGTCAATTTCTAATATCAATAATGTTTCTTCATCATTTTCTTGTGATATATATTGAATTGTTGCATCTATTATTTTGTTATTTGAAAGCATTACTTGTACAGCATCTCCAATTTTTGCTTCTTTTGCTTGTTCTGAATCAGATATTGTTGCTATATAACATTTAAAATTATTAATTATTTTTCCACATTCATTATTTGTTGCTATCAATTGGCCTGTTTTTAGGTTTAATTTTTCTAAAAATTCTTTACTTAAAGAAGAGAAATTATTTGGTGTTAATGTTTCTTCTAATCCATCAACTTTATAAGATACTATCCCACTTTCTGGTGCAGTTATATATTCGGCTCCAGAATTAAGTTGTTTTTCTAATTCTGTTCTTTGATTATATAATTTTTTTAAATAACTTCCTGATGGACTTTTTTCTCCTACTATATTAGCTTTTCTAGTGATTAATTTGTTTATTTCTTTCTTATATTCAGCTAATTTTGATGTATCTGTTATTCCACTTAATTGTTGAATTTTTTCATCTAATTGATTTTCAATTAACTTTATATCAGATGGATAAAGATTTGTTTGTCCTTCTAATACTTCTTGAATTTTTGTGTCTAATTCAGCTATTTGTTTTGTTAAATCGCTTTCGTTTTTGCTGTAATATCTATATATTGATTCACCTTTAGCTGTTTTTTCTCCTTCTGTTTTTATTTGTTCCATTCCATTTTTATAATTATTTCCCTTTACTACTTTTTCATCTCTTATTATATAGCCTACATTTGTTTCTTCTAGGTATAACATTCCATCTTCTACTCTTACTTTATCAGTTGGCTGTTTTAGTAACAAATATACTGCATATATCATATATAAACTAATTAAAGCAAATACTACACTTATTATTATTTTATTTTTGTTTTTTACTTTCTTTGTTTTTTCTTTCAATTTATTCCCTCCAAAATAATATTTATATTATTTTGTCTATCTTTTGAGCCATCTAACCAAACTGTTTGTTTGTTTTTTCTAAACCATGTAAGTTGTCTTTTTGCATATCTTCTTGTTTCCATTTTTATTTTGTCTATCATTTCTTGTTTTGTGTATTTCCCATTTAAATAATCAACAACTTCTTTATATCCTAAACCTTGCATTGCTGTAGGAAATTTGTCATATTTTTGCAAAATATCATTTACTTCTTGTATTAATCCTTGTTCTATCATAATGTCTACTCGTAAATTGATTCTTTCATATAATTTTCCTCTTTCCCAATTTATTGCAAATACTTTATAATCATATTCTACTGGTTTTTTTCTAGATTCAGCTTCTTGTTGTGTTTTTGTTTTTCCTGTTGCTTTGTAAATTTCTAAAACTCTCATTATTCTTTTTTTATCTTTTTTACTTATTTTGGTCATAGCTTCACGATCTATTTTTTCAGCCATTTCATATAACTTTTCTAGTCCATCTTTGTTTGCAATCTTTTCTAATTCATTTCTATATTCTTCATCTAATTTTATATCTTGATATTCTATTTCATAAATAAGACTATCTACATATAAACCTGTTCCACCCACAATAATTGGTGTTTTTCCTTTTGAAATTATTTCTTTTATAGCTTTTTTTGCGTCTTTTTTGTATTCTGCTACACTATATCTTTTATCTGGAGAAATAAAATCTAAAAGATAGTGTTTTATTCCTTGCATTTCTTCTTGTGTTGGTTTTGCTGTTCCAATGTTCATATCTTTATAAATTTGCATTGAATCAGCTGATATTATTTCTCCATTTATTTGTTTTGCAAGTTCTATTGATAATGCTGTCTTTCCTGATGCTGTAGGACCACAAATTACAATTACTTTTTCCATCTATTTCTCCTTCCCTATATTTTTATTTTTATTGCAATATTTGCAATGTTCCCATTTGTGTAGTTGCTAGATATTGACTTTCGAATATTGCAATTATTATAAAAATTATTAACATTACTATTATTTTTCTTTTAACTTTGTGTTTCCCTATCTCTTCATTTTTAATTTGATATAAAATCTTAAAATTATATGGTAATAATATATAACCATTTATTATTGTGAATATTAATACAAAAACTCGTCTTATTATTTTCATAATTTCTGGATTTTCATAAGTTATTCCTATTTTTGATATATTATAAATAACAAATGTTATAATCCATGTAATGGATATTCCACATATTATATACAAAATTTTCTTTTGTTTTTTTATGTTTCCTAAACTTACCCACGTCCATCCTAATAATACTAGAATTAACAAAATTATAACACCAATAATTATTGCTTCCATTGCTTTCCCTTCCTATTTTCTTGCAAATTTTCTTTCTATATCATATTTAGACATTTTTATTGCTGTTGGTCTTCCATGTGGACATGTAAATGGATTTGGTAATGCTAATAACTTGTCCATTAGACTTTCTACTTCTTCTCTTGTTAAAACCATATTTGCTTTTACAGCAGCTTTACAAGCTACTGTTGCTATAAATTTTTCTTCTTTTTCTTGTTTTGCTGTTCTTGCTACAGTATTTATTTCATCTAATGTTTCTAAGAATAGTTCTTTATTATCTAAGTCTATACATACTGTTGGTACTCCTGTTAATTTTATTGTGTTTTCTCCAAATTCTTCTATACTAAATCCTGCTTTTTTGAACATTTCCATATTTTCTGTTGCTATTTCCATTTCTTTATGTGTTAATGTTATTATGTCTGGTAATAGTAACATTTGTGAATCTTTTGAATAATCACTATAATAATTATTTTTTACTTTTTCATACATTATTCTTTCATGTGCTGCATGTTGATCTAAAATATACATTTCTTTGTCTATTTCTAGAATTATATATGTGTTAAATAGTATTCCTATAAATTTATATGTTGTTTTATTGTATTCCTCACTTTGTTCAAATATTGATATATTTTCTACTTTGTTTTGTGATTGTTCTTGAGATGTCGTTGGTTTTGTTCCAAATAGTTTTGCATACATTTCATCAAAATTTTCTTCTTGGTTTTGTTCTTTGTTCTCTTCTTTTTGTTGTTCTTTCATTTGTATATATGTAGAATTTAATTTTATACTAGGATCTGTCTCTACTTCATTTTGTATATTTGCTTGTAATTTTTTTAATTGTTCTAACACATCTGCAGTATTTATAGGTCCGCCTTCTCCTACATTTACATGAGGTGTTTGTACTGTTTTCACTTCTTGTGTTTTGTTGTTAATATCTTGTACTATATTATTTGTTTTACTTTCTTCTTCAGTATATTGTTCTATTTTTTCTGTTTCATTTTTCCTGAAATCATATAGTCCTTTTGATTTTTCTTCTTGATTTTGTTCAATTTCTTGTTTTTCAGTATTTGCAACTAATTCACCTTTTAAAAGTGTATCTTTTATAGCATGATAAATTGATTGAAACATTTTATTTTCATCTTCAAATCTTACTTCTAATTTTGCTGGATGAACATTTACATCTACTTTAGCTGGATTTATTGTTATGTTTAGAACTACAAATCCAAATTTCCCAATAGGAATTAATCCTTTGTATGCTTGTTCTGTTGCTGCAGATAAAATTTTATCTTTTATATATCTTTTATTTACAAAAAATAGTTGATTTGAACGATTTGATCTTGCTATTTCTGGTTTTCCTATAACTCCTGTAATTTGTATATCATCATAAGAATATTCTACTGGCATTATTCCTGTTGCAACATCTTTTCCATAAATACTATATATAACACTTTTTATATCTCCATTACCATTAGTTTGAATTACAGTTTTACCTGTATTAATTAGTTTTATAGCAATATTAGGATTAACAAGAGCAATTCTTGTTATAACATCTTCTATGTAACCAGATTCTGTATAATCTTTTTTCAAAAATTTATATCTAACCGGAGTATTAAAGAATAAATTTTTTACAGTTATAGAAGTTCCTCTTTGACATCCAATTTCTTCTTTGCTTAAAATATTTCCTGCCTCAACAACAACTTTGTATCCAACTTGTTGTTCTTCAGTTTTAGAAACCATTTCTACATTAGCAATGGCTGCAATACTTGCTAAAGCCTCTCCTCTAAATCCCATAGATGTAACAACATCTAAATCATCTGCTGTTCTTATTTTACTAGTAGCATGTCTCTCAAATGCAATTTCTAAATCATCTGGTACTATTCCTTTTCCATTATCTGTTACTTTTATAAAAGAAATACCACCATTTTTTATTTCTACAGTTATATTATTTGCACCTGCATCTATTGAATTTTCTACCATTTCTTTTATTACTGAAGCTGGTCTTTCAATAACTTCACCAGCCGCTATTTTATTTATTGTTAAGTCATCCAATAATACGATATTTCCCATTTGTAACCTCCATTTGATAATTGTTTAATTATTTTAAAATTTCTGCTATATATTTTTTAATTTCACCATTTTCTGCATTTTCAAAAAAGTATTTTTTAAATTGTTCTCTGTTTATTGTTTGATATAAAAATTCTTGATCTATTTCTTTTAAAATTGTTAACATATCTTTATGTGTAACTTTTTTTACTTCGTCTAATATTTTTTTGTTTGCTTGTTCTGGTACTACTCTTTCTTTTGGGTATCCTCCTCCAAAGTCTGTTTCGAATAGTTTTTCGAATGTATATGTAAGTGTTAATTCACTTCCCCATCCAAATCCTTTCGCATACCCCATTGCTATTGCGTTTCCTGCATTTATTTGGCTAAATAAATATGCATCTGTTGGGTCTACTATATGGCCACAAAGTACATTTGGAAAACTATTTAATGCAAGACATGCTCCTTCTCCTGTTCCACAACCTGTTACTATAAAGTCTGCTGCTTTTGAGTTTATTAATATTGCAGCTAAAAGTCCTGCTTGTACATATGTTAAGTTATTCTCTTCCGCACTTTCCATTCCATAATTATATACTTCGTACCCCTTATTATCAGCTACTTTTTTTAATGCATCATATATTATACTGTTTTTTGATGCTTGACTATTTTCATTTATTAACGCTATTTTCATTTTATAATTCCTTTCTTTTTTTGTTATTTTATCATATTGGATTTTTGTTTGCAATAATTTTAGATAATAAAAGACCAGAATTCTTGTTCTGATCTTTTATTTTAATAATATTTAATTTATTTTTCTTTTTTAGTAATATCTATTACCTTTTCTAAATCATCATCAAATTTTTTTGTGGTAATTAACATTGATAATACATAAACAACTAATACAAAAGGAATTGTTAATTTTCCCATTTGCATTCTAGTTATAGCCATTATTCCTAATAAAACTAATTGTGCTAAAACAATTATTCCAACTGATTGAGCTAATACTTTAAAGCTATTTAATTTATAGTATCTTATCATAAGATATACTAAAATAATTGCTGTAACTATTGAAAATGGCATAATATATGGTTTTATTAGATCTCTTCCTCTAATTTTGGAATGTTCTTCGATTATTACATTATCTTCTGATAATTGTGTTTCGTATTTTTCATTTATTTTTGTTATTAATTCAGATTTTTGTTCTTCTGTTATTTCTGTTGTTATGATATTTACAGCATCTTTGTATACTTCTATTTGTTCAATTAATACTGGTTGTTTTCCAAAGACTTCATTTGTTATTTCTTGCATATCTTTTACTTTAAATTCTTTACCTAAATTTATTTCTATTTGTTTTCCATTTTGGTATTTTATTTCAAATGCAAGTCCTTTAACTCCTATCATTATTGCTCCAACTATTAATATTAAAGCAATTAGTATTATTAATATTTTTGTACTTGTTTGTTTCATCTTTTATACTACCTCCTATCTTTCTACATTTACTTTTAATATATACCTTGTTATTATAGCATTGTATATTGCAATTAATACTATTCCCCAAAATGTTATCATTCCAAAGCTACTGATAGGTATCCATTTTATAAAGCAAAATGCTATAGACATTATGCAGATTGGTATAATTCTAAGATAGAATTTTTTGTATGTTTCGATTGTTGCTTTTTTTATAATATTTTCTTCTTTTTCTTTTCTTAAATCATTTATTTTATTTAAAAGCATTTTTGTAAATATATAATTTAAAATTAATACTATAATTATTCCTGCTATTGCTTCTATTGATATTGTTACATTTGTATATCTAACAATTAACATATATACTGCAACCAATCCTACATATGATATTCCAGCCAATAGACCATTGATTTTATATTTTGATATTAGTATAATAATCCATATAATAGCTAGTACTGCAACAACTATTTCAACATTTATTAAATCTTGTGTTTTGATATTTGGTAATATATATTGATTTTTTTCTAAATCATATTTTATAGGTAGTTTTCCTGTATCCAATGTTGTTGCCACACTTTGTGCTTGTTCTATATAATTTTGTAATGTTGTTGTATCTGTTGTAACACTGCCTACTGATAATTGAATTTTTCCACTTGTGATTGGTTCTTCAAATGATGTTGACATTATTTCTTCATCATCTATTTTCATTGTTATTTTCTTTTCTGTTTTTGCTGTGTCTGAAGAATTTTCTGATGAGCTATTTGTTGTGTTATTTACTGCAATATATGTTTGGCTAATTTCTTTTAATTTATCTTTTCCTTCTTTTGTAAATTCTATTTGTAAGTATACTGATGTTCCACTAGTTGTTGTATCATATAATACTTCAGATGATTTTATATTACTGTTATCTAACAATACTTCTTTTGTATCACTATCTATAATTTCAAATTTTCCTACTGTATTTAGATTTCCTATAATTATATCTGTTTTGATGTTTTGTTCTGGTATTCTTATTGTTATTTCTCCTGTTGATTCATTTACACTTGTTATATATTCTTCTACTTCCATTTCTTTTAATCTTTTTTCAATTATTTCTTTTGATTTTTTATAATTATCTGCTGTTAGTACTTCTTCTCCATTATTTGGAACAGTTTCTTTTTTATAACCATTTTTTTCTATTTCTTCATCTGTTGCACTCTCTATTGTATTTCCATTACTATCTTTTATTACTTCTTTTGTTTCGGTATTTATTTTTAATTTTATAGTTCTTGCTCCGTTTAATGCCATTGAATATGAATAATCTTTTACTTTATTTTCCATTTTATTTTTATCTTTTTGATAAATTCCTACAAAACTTATCATTGATATTAAAATAACTGCACATGTTATTGTTAATATTTTTACCGTTTTCATTGTTTTTGTTCCTTTTTTCATCTTATTTCCTCCATTTATAATAATTTTGTACCATTTATTACCAGTTCAAACCATACTTTTAGGTATTTTGCAGCATATTTACTCATCATTGTTCTTTGCATAAATATTTCGAAGTAATCTAATACCGGACATATTTTTGTATCTATTGTTAAGTTTAGTATTATTTTTCTTTCTTTTTCATCTATTTCTAATTCTGCATTTGTTACTGCATAATTTACTCTATCATGTATATCAAATGTTGATAAATTTTTGTTTACTACTCTATCTCTATGCACATCTGATTTATCTGCTAATATTAAAGCTGCAGATATATCATTTATTGCTGTTCCTGTGTTTTCATCATGATTTCCTATTGCCATCATTATTTCTGTTCTTTCTTCTACTGGCATTCCCATTTCTTTTAAAATGTTATATGACATTATTGCTCCACTATGTGCATGTTGCACTCTATTTACACAGTTCCCTATATCGTGCATATAACCTGCTATTCTTGCAAGTTCTACTGTTCTTTCTGGGTATCCTAATTTTTCTAGTATATCTCCTGCTCTTTTTGAAACTATTGATATATGTCTGTGTCCATGTTCTGTATAACCTATTGCGTTTAGTTGTTTTTGTGCTCCTCTTATTAGAGCATCCAATTCCTGGTTTTCTTTAACCTCTTTTAAACTTATCATTCGTTACCTCCTTTGGTCTTTATAGATTTTATATTAAATAGTAAAAAAAATCAACCTTTTGGGGTTGAGTTTTTTTTATTTTATGGAGCTTACAACGGGAATTGAACCCGTGGCCTCAGCCTTACCAAGACTGCGCTCTACCAACTGAGCTATGCAAGCAAATCATATTAATATAGCATCAAACCATATATTTTTATTTAGCTTGATACTATATTATTTTAATTGTTAATTTTATCTTTTCTAGAAAAAATTTTTAATTGCCTTTTTTCTAATTCTCTGTATTGCATTATCAATAGATTTTACTGGAGTATCTAATTTTTTTGCTATTACTTCATAGCTTTCTCCTTGTATAAATCTTTCCAATACTTTTTCTTCAAATTTACTTAAATTTTTATGAATAGAATTTTTAATTTCTTCGAAGTATTCTTTTTTTGTAATAGTATCTAATGGATCTTCAATTTGAGTATTATTAAATGTTTCTATTAATTCAGTTCCATCTTCATCATCTTCATATGCTGAAGTATTTAATGATAAATATGAATTTAAAGGCATATGTTTTTGTCTATTAGAAGTTTTTATTGCAGTTATCAATTGTCTTTCTACGCAGATATTTGCAAATGTTTTGAATGTATTTTGCTTTGTATTATCAAAACTTTTTATTGCTTTAAATAAGCCTATCATTCCTTCTTGCATAATATCTTCTCTTTCAGCACCAATTATAAAATATTTTCCAACTTTTGAATTTACTAAATCTTTGTACTTGTTTAATAAATATACTAGTGCTTGTTCATCACCATTTTTGATGTCTGTTATTATTTGCTCGTCTGTTAAATTAATGTATTTATCTGTTGTAAAAAATATATCTTCTTTTTGCATTAGTCTTAAAATACCTCCACAAGTGTGCTTTTTGATATTATATATTTGTAAAGCTTAGAAAGTCAAGTGTTTTTGCATATTTTGCTAATTTTATTTTATTGAGTTATCTCATTTTCCAAAAATGTCCAATAATTATCTGTCTCCATTCCTTTTTGCCATGATGCTACTCCACCTAAATTATATTTTATAATTAAGCTTATTTTTTCTTTTAACGATTTCTCATCTTCAATCCATATTTTTTTAGTATTATTTCCATTTTTATATTCAACATAATATTGTTTCAAACTGTCATTCCATTGTTTTTCTACTCCATTTGGAATAATTTTATAAACATCTTTTATTGAAACTGTATTTTTACTTATTATTTTTCCAGAACTATCTTCTGTCCAAACTCTTGTATACAATGGAACTGCTAAAATTATTTTTTCTTCTTTTATTTCTTCTGTTTCTATAAATTTCTTTATTCCTAATTCTACCCAATCATATCCTGCTGTTGTTCCTGCTTTATTGCTTGATGCACCATATTCATCATATGCCATAAATATTATATAATCTGCAACATCCCCGATTACATGTCTATCAAAACACATAGACCATGTTTCAGAACCATCAGGTGCTGTAACGTCGACTGATAAGACCATTCCTATTTCTTTTAGTCTTGGCTCTAATTCTATTATAAATCTTGAATACATATCTTTGTCTTCTTGTTTCATATTTTCAAAATCTATGTTTACACCATCTAATTTATATTCTACACAATACATAATTATTTGAGAAATCAATTCTTGTCTTTTATTATAATCATTCATTATTTTTGATGTAACATTTATGGAACCTGTTTCTGAATTTTGAACCATTGGCCATACTTTGTAACCATTATTATGTGCCCATTCAATATAATTTTTTCCAGCTTGTCCTATATTTTCTTCTAATTCTCCATTTTTGTTTAAGTAAAAGAATGCTGGTGAAACAACATTTATACCATCAATAGTAGTTCCTGTTCTATCTGGAGCCTTATCAACTGTTGAATAATAATCCCATACCAAATTAACTTTTCCGTTGATTTGGTTTATTTCTTCTATATTTTCTCTAATTGTTACAACATTTGCTAAATATTTAGATTTTATATATCCTATTTTTCCATTTTCTGTTCTAATTTTTGTATAGCCATTATTTTCAGAAATTACAACAACATAGCTCCCTTTTTTTACTTTATCAATTGTTTTTGCTATAAATCTTTTAGTTGATTTTACTGGTAAATTTTTTGTTACTATTGCCTTTTTTTGTTCTTTTGAAATAGAATCTATTGTTACTACTTTTGAATCTTTTATATAAGAGATTTCTATTCCATAAACATCTTCTAATTCTTTTATTGGTATATAAATTGTGTTATCTTTATTTATTACTTGATTATATGTTTTTTTGCTTACGCCATTAATACTCATTTTATTTTCATTTAAACTAATCGCTGCTATTTTTTTGTCATATGTTGTTATTATTTGATTATTTTGTGTATCTTCATAAATATATTTATCAAAGAAATTTCCTAAATCTTGTTTTGATATATAAATTTCATCATCTTGTATAAGAATATCTTTCTTTAAGTTTGATGTAATATTTTTATTATTAATTACTAAATTTATTGTCTTATTTTTATCAAAAATTATGTTGTTGTTTATTTGATATAATATAATTCCTACTGTAATTATTGATAGTACAATTATTATTGCTCTAGTTAATTTCTTTTTATCTATTTTTCTATTTGTTGTTTTTGTTTTTTTCATTTTATTTATCCTTTCTTTTGTTTTTTTATACTATATCATATTTTCTTACATTATAAAACAGTTTTTGCTTAATTTCTAAAATTTATTTTATACGAAAAAAGAACGCTCTTTTAACTGCGTCTTTTTCCACTATTTTAATATTCTAAGTGTATTAAATATTGTTATCAAAGTTGTTCCAACATCTGCAAATACAGCTTGCCACATATCAGCCATTCCAAATAAACTTAATAGTAATGTTAGTATTTTTACACCTATAGCAAATATCAAGTTTTGTTTTATTATCTTATTTGTTTTTTTAGAAATATCTATTGCTTCAATTATTTTTGTAAGTTCATCTGTCATAATAACTATATCTGATGCTTCTATTGCAGAACTTGAACCTATTCCTCCCATTGATATTCCTATATCTGCTCTTGCTAATACAGGACTATCATTTATTCCATCACCAACAAATGCAACTTTTTTATTTTTATCTCTTGTTTGTATTATTTTATCTAATTCGTTATATTTTTCTTGTGGCAACATTTCAGCTTTTACAGATCCAATTCCTACTTGTTTTGCTATTTTTTCTGCTATTTCTTTTTTGTCTCCTGTAAACATTTTTGTATTAACACCTAATTTACGCAATTTTTCTATTGTTTCTTTAGTGTTTATTTTTATTTCATCACTTAGTACTATACTACCTACTACTGTTCCATCAATGTTTAGATATAAAACTGTTCCTATTATTTTTTCGTTTTCTGCATTTGTAAATTTTGCATTTCCTATTTTTATTGTTTTATTTTTATATTTATATTGAACTCCTTTTCCCGAAACTTCTTCAAAATTTGTAATATCTTCTATATTTAATTCTTCTTTTAATGTTTCACTGTATTTGTTTAAAATTGATTTTGCAATTGGATGGTTCGAATATTTTTCTCCTTTTGCAAAATATTCTAAAATATCTTGAGTTGAATATTTGGTATCAAATGAATTTATTTGTGTTACTATAAATTTTCCTGTCGTAATAGTTCCTGTTTTATCAAAAATTATTTCTTTTATATCTTTTATGCCATCTAAATAGTCACTTCCTTTTACAAGAATTCCTCTTTTAGATGCTTTTCCTATTCCTGAAAAATAACTTAATGGAACTGATATTGCTATTGAGCATGGGCATGATATTACTAAAAATATTAATGCTTTATAAATACTTTCTTTATATGTAACACCTGAAATAATTAGTGGCATAAATATTGCAACTAAAAGTGCTAAAACCATTACAACTGGGGTATAAATTTTGGCCGCTTTTGATACAAAAGTTTCTGTTTTTGCTTTTTTGTCTGTTGCATTTTCAACTAAATTTAAAATTTGGTTTACCGTACTATTTTCATATGTTTGTTCAACTTTTATTTCTATTAATCCATTTACATTTATACTTCCTGATAAAACTTTGTTTTTTTCAGATACTTCTATTAACTTACTTTCTCCTGTTAATGCTGAATTATCTATTTGAGCATTTCCCTTTATAACATCTCCATCTAATGGTATTTTTTCTCCTGTTTTTACGACAATAATATCTCCTATTTTTACTTCTTCTGGATTAACTTGTTTATATTCTTCACCTTGTTTTAGATTTGCATATTCTGGTTTTATATTCATTAAGTTTGAAATTGATTTTCTTGTTTTATTAACTGCTCTAGCTTCTAATATTTTTCCAATTTCATATAAAGTAATAACCATCAATCCTTCTGATACTTTTCCCACTAAATACGCTCCTATTGCTGATATTACTATTAATGTATTTTCATCTAATACTTTATTTTTTATTACTTGTTTCAATGCTTTTTTTGCTGTTTTATATAATAAAATAATAAATGCTATAATTGTTAATATTTTTGAAATTACATTGTTTGAATTAAACATTAGCGAAATTGCAAATATTATAAGTCCTATAATAATTCTTAGTATGTCTAATTGATTATGTGATTCTTTTTCTTTTTTTTGCTGTCCATATTCAAAAACTTCTATTTCTGGTTCTATTTTTTTTATTATTTGCATTATTTCCTTTTTGGGATTTTGTTTATTTGTTTTAAATGTTAATTTTAATGTAGAAAAATTAATATTTACATCTATATATCCATTAGTTTTAGCAATTTCATTTTCAATTTTTTTTGCACAATTTGCACAATCTAATCCTTCTAATGTATATTTATAGTTCTTCAATATGTTCACTTCCCTTCTTAACAATTTGAGCAATATGATCATCATCTAAACTATAGAATATTATTTTTCCTTCTCTTCTGAATTTTACTAATTTTGATTGTTTTAGTATTCTTAACTGATGTGATATTGCTGATTGTGTTGTTCCTACTATATTCGCTATATCACACACACATAATTCTTCTTCCAATAATGCATATATTATTTTCATTCTTGTTGAATCTGCAAATACTTTAAATAGTTCTGCTAAGTCATATATAAATCCATCTTCTGGCATTTTTTGTTTTACTTTTTTTACAATTTCTTCGTGTAATACTGTACATTCTAAAAAATTTTCTTCCATGATTTGCCTCCTGCTTATTTTAATTATATGAATAATTGTTCATATGTAATTATATTATATGATTACCAACTTTATTTGTCAACACAAAATAAAAACTTTTATAAAAAAATTTATAAAAGTTTTTATTTTATATTTTTATGCATTTTATATTTTAATTTATTTCAAAACTTCATTAAGCACAGCAGATAAATATTTCATACTATTTAAGCATTGCTCAAGTGTATTTCCAGTAGCTCCAACCTCCATTATATTAGCATATTTCCCAGTATGTTGATTATATCTAGATTTAGTAAGCATTATTGGTTTAAATAATCCTGGATACATTTCTTCTGCTTTTTCTTGAACTTTTACAGCAAATTTTAAATTTTGATTCCAATTTGGATGCCATAGTCCTCCTTCATTTGTTCCAATTACAAACATTATTTGTGCAGCGTAATCATCTCCAATTTTTACAGTTGGTGCATAATCAGCTCTTGAACCTATTGCGTCTCTATGTAAATCTATAATAATATCAGAAGGTGTAGTTTGTAATATATTTTCTACTGTTTGTAAAGAACGGGTATATGATCCAGTATATGATGGATAATCATGATACGATGTGTCATGTGCTACATTCAAATTATATTTTTTTAAATAATTTTCTAATTCTGAACCAACTTGAGTTACTGTATATTTTAAGTCTGTTGTTCTAAAATTCCCTGTTTGTGTATATGGATATTTTTCACTAGCTGTATAACTCTCACAACTATGTGTATGAAAAACAACTATATTTTTATTATCTATTTTTATATCTGGTTTTAATATATCTTCTGTTAAATTATATGTTGTCTGATTTTTTATTTTTACTTTTCCGTATTGTACATTATAGCTTTCTTTAATTGGATTTGGTGTTACTATTTCTGTTTGAATATTTTTTGTTTCCGGTAGTTGAATTTCACTATTATTAGTATTGTTTGTATTTTCTTCTTCATTTTTATTTTCAACCGAAACTTCTTTTTCTTCTTCATTTATTTTTTCTTTATCTATATCTTTTATTCCTTTTATACTACTTATTTCTGTTTCCAAAAATTGTTCTAAATATTTATTTTCTGATATATTTGTATTTTCTTCTTCGTTTTTTTGATTTGTATCTAATTCAGATATTACAGGCAATTCTTGGTCTAAACATTTTGTTAAGCTACTGGCATGAAAAAATCTAAGACTTGTAGTACTTTTATTTTCTTTATTAGACGAAAAATATCTTGTAGTAAATACCATTAAAATAATTATTATTGATATTCCTACAAGACATTTTATTATATCTCCTATTTTTAATACAGTAACATTAAACATATATATTCTCCTTGTCCTAAGTTTATTATATATATTATTATTCATCTTGTATTAAAAATATTACTATTAATTAACTTTATTTTGATTTTCTTCTTCTACATTATTTCTTACTTCATTATCGCTTATATTATTTGATGAATTATTTAAAGTATTTGAATTATTATTTGAGTTATTATTTGAATTGCTGTTTGAATTATTATTATTTTTCTTTACATTATATATGTCTAAAACTTTTTCAACATCTTCTGTCTGATCATTTATATTCATATAATAATGTTTTTCTCCAGAACTTATTGTCATATATATATCATCAACTAAAGCCGCAAATATTGTCTTTCCTGATGTATTAATTAATGTATATTTTTTATTTTTGCAAGCTACTATTACATCATAATCTGGAACTAATAATAAGTTTATAGCATCTTTATTACTTGCTGCTATATATCCAAAGCTATCATATTCAAAATCTGTTAACTGATTTCCATTTCTATCAAATAATGCCCAATATTTATCTTTTCTTACCGGAATTAATGTGTTTGCTATTAAATATTTATTTTTGATATCATTTTTTTCAAATTTACTATTGTCAATTCCAATTTCATCATATTCTATATAAATCTTAATATTTCCTCTTGAATCTATTATTCCATATTTATTATCTTTTTTGGCTAAATATAATCCTAAATCACTATCAATTAATTCTAAACTATCATACAATATCTGAATTTTTGTTTCTCTTTTTGATGAAATAATTCCAACTTTATTATTACTTTTTACTAAAAAATCTCCTGAATTTGGTAAGAAACTTATTCCACTATATTTAGCTTCTATTATAGCATTTCCTTTTAAATCTATTACACCATATGATTTATCATCATCTTTATATACTATCAACATACTATTTAAAATTGACTTTTGATTAGTAAAATTATCATCAATTTTTGAATAACCATAATCTAATATTTCAGATGTATATGATTGAATTAAATATGGCATTGTATATATATGTCCTTTGTTTGTTTGATCATTAAATGAAAATGATGCATTAAATGCTTTTTCTATTCCATCTGATGTTGCATATAATTTTCCATTTATTGCTTTTACTGGTTTTTCTGTATAATAATATTCATAATTAGAATTATTGCTAGTTGTTGTTAATTTATATATTTTTTTAGAGTTTAATGTAAAATTTGCTACTTCATCATTACATTGAACATAACATTTATTTTGATCTTCTGATTTATCTGAATATTCTCCATTATAACTTTTATATCCTAAGTATGATGCAATTTCTTTTATTGGAAAATATATTGTTCCATCTTCTTCTATTACCATCATCTCTGTTACTTTATTATTTGGTACTCCATTTACATATATTTGCAATTGACTACCTTTTATATATGTCATTGTTATTACTAGTCCTATTATAATTACCAATAATATCCCCATTAAAATTAATATTATCTTAGCAATTTTCTTATTTTTATCTTCTTGTATTTTTTTCTCCTCAAAGTTTTCATCAATTAAATTCATTTGTATCCCCCTCCAAAATTATTTGGTATAACCATATTTTTTGTAAAATTCATTTTTGAATGTTAGCAAATTATCATTTTCAATTTCTATTCTAACTCTTTCCATCAATTTAGTCAAGAATCTTAAGTTATGAATTGATAATAATCTTACTCCTAATATTTCGTTTGCTTTTATTAAGTGTCTTATATATGCTCTTGTGTAATTTCTACATGTATAGCAATCACATTCTGGATCTAATGGTCCCCAGTCTCTTTCATATGTTGCATTTCTTACTACTACTTTTCCATGTGATGTTAATGCTGTTCCATTTCTTGCAATTCTTGTTGGTAGTACACAGTCACACATATCTATTCCAGCAATAGCTGCTTCTATTAGATAATCTGGTGTTCCTACTCCCATTAAATATCTTGGTTTATTTTCTGGCATTTTAGGTGTTGTATAATAAAGAATATCTAAAAATTCTTCTTTTGGTTCTCCAACACTTATTCCTCCAATTGCATACCCTGGCAAATCTAATTCAACTAAATCTTGTAAACTTTTATCTCTTAAATCTTTATAAAATCCACCTTGTATGATTCCAAATAATGCTTGATTTTCGGTTGTATGAGCGTCTTTGCATCTTTTTGCCCATCTTGTTGTTCTTTCCATAGAATTTTTAGTATACTCATATGTTGATGGGTATGGACAACATTCATCAAATGCCATTATAATATCTGCTCCTAAATCTTCTTCTGTCTTCATTACTGATTCTGGTGAGAAAAAATGTCTACTTCCATCTAAATGTGATTTAAATTCAACTCCATCTTCTGATATCGTTCTTAAATCTCCTAAACTAAAAACTTGAAATCCTCCGCTATCTGTTAAAATTGGTCTGTCCCAATTCATAAATTTATGAAGTCCTCCTGCTTCTTTTACAATATCTTGTCCAGGTCTTAAATATAAGTGATATGTATTTGATAAAATTATTTGAGCTTGTACTTCTTCTTTTAATTCTTCTGGTGTCATTGATTTTACTGTTGCTTGTGTTCCAACTGGCATAAATATTGGTGTTTGTATATCTCCATGTGGTGTGTGTATAACTCCTCTTCTTGCTCCTGTTTGTTTACATGTATGTAGTAATTCGTATGTTACTGCTGGTTTCATTTTTTATTTCACTCCATTTCTATTTAATAAACATCGCATCTCCAAAACTAAAGAAACGATATCTTTCTTTTACTGCTTCATTATAAGCACCCATTATATAATCTTTTCCTGCTAATGCTGATACAAGCATTAATAATGTAGATTGTGGTAAATGGAAATTTGTTATTAATCCATCTATGCATTTGAATTTATAACCTGGATAAATAAATATTTGAGTATCTCCCTCTACCGGTTTTACCATTCCTGTTTTCTCATCTGCTATTGTTTCCAAAACTCTACATGATGTTGTTCCTACTGATATTACTCTTTTTCCTATTTTTTTTGTTTCATTTATTTTATCACAGTCTTCTTTTTTTATATAATAATGTTCTGAATGCATTTCGTGTTTTTCTACTTCATCTTCTTTTACTGGTCTAAAAGTTCCTATTCCAACATGCAATGTTACATTTGCTATTTTTACACCTTTTTCTTCTATTTTCTTTAATAGTTCTGGTGTAAAGTGTAATCCTGCAGTTGGTGCTGCAGCAGAACCTTCATATTTTGCATATACTGTTTGATATCTATCATTATCTTTCAATTCTTCGTGAATATATGGTGGTAATGGCATTAATCCTATTTGATCTAATATTTCATTAAATATTCCGTTATAATAGAATTTAACTTTTCTTGTTCCTCCTGGCATTATATCTAATATTTCTGCTTCTAATAATCCATCTCCAAAAATTACTTTTGTTCCTATATGTAATTTATTTCCTGGTCTAACAATACTTTCCCAAATATCTCCTTCGATATTATTTAATAATAAAAATTCAACATGTGCTCCTGTTTCTTTTTTTCCGTAAATTCTGGCTGGTATAACTTTTGTATTATTTCTAACTAGACAATCTCCAGGTTCTAAATAATCAATTATATCTTTAAATTCTTTATGTTCTATTGTTTGTTTTTCTCTGTCCAGAACCATTAATCTTGATTCATCTCTCTTTTCTAGTGGTATTTGTGCAATTAATTCTTCTGGTAAATTATAATTAAATTCTGATACTTTCATTTTATTCTCTCTTTCTAATTACTACTGTTATTTTATATTATAACATTGTTTTGTGGTGTTTGGCAACATTATAAAATACAAAAAAACACATTGGGTTTTAAAAATTTCCCAAAGTGTGTCTTTTTTATAATCTTATTAAATATAATCCAATAATTGCTAATCCTAAGATTATTCTATATACAGCAAATATTTTGAAATTTCCTTTTTTTAAGTATTCTAATAAGAATTTTATTACTAATACTCCTACTATGAAACTTGATATTACTCCTACAAAAAATGGTAATCCTATTACAAAATCTTTGAATTTGTATAATGTCGCTCCTAATACTATTGGTGTTGATAGCAAGAATGAATATTTTGCTGTTGATTCTCTGTCTACTCCCATTGCTCTTCCTGCTGTCATTGTTACTCCTGAGCGTGATACTCCAGGTATAAATGCAAGTGCTTGTGAAAATCCTATTAAAAATGTTTGTTTAAATGTCATATGTTCATAATCTGTTTTTGATGATGCTTTTTTGTCTACTATGTATAGGATAATTCCCATTATTATTAATGCTGATGCTATTAATAATGGCATATTTCCTAATGTATCTCCTATAAAATGATCTAATAAAAATCCTATTGCTCCTCCTGGTATCGTAGCTGCAACTAAGTACCAAAACATTTTTCCTTCAAATGTTTTTTCTTTTTTGACTACTTGATTAAATCCTCCTTTTACTAGTTTAATCCAATCTTTGTAAAAGAATAATACTATTGCTAGTAATGTTCCAAAATGTAATGCTACATCAAAGCTTTCTGGTATATTCCAGTTAAATACCCATGGTATTAAATTCAAATGGGCTGAGCTTGATATTGGTAATAATTCTGTTAATCCCTGTACAATTCCTAAAATTAATGCTTGTAAAACTTCGTTCATTTTTTTCTTCCTTTCATTTGTTATTTTTTATATATTTCTTTTAAAATATTATAAACTGTGTCTTTTATAAATTCCGCTGTTGTTACTGGTGCTACTTTTCCTGGTAATGCTAATGCCCATATTAGTTTTAAATTTTTATCTTTTGCTGCTCTTTTGTCTATTCCCCCTGGATTCGATGCTAAATCAACTAATAAACAGTCTTTTTTTACATATTGCAATCTTTCTTCTGTTAGTACCAAATGTGGAACTGTGTTTATTATTATGTCATATTCTGCTAGATTTTCTCCTATTGAATTTATATTTGTTTCCATATGCCCGTATGCTCTAATCCATGCTAAGTCTTCATCTTTTCTTGCAGCACATGTAACTTTCGCTGATAATCCAGCTAATTTTCTTGCTAGTACTTTTCCTATTCTTCCAAATCCTAATATTAATACTTTGCTTCCATGTATTATTTTATTTGTATTTGCTATTATTATTTCGATTGTACCTTCTGCTGTTGATATTGTATTTAAAACTGCTAATTCTTCTCTTTTCATAATATCTATTATTTCTATATATTCATCATTTGCCATTTCATATACTTCTGGGGTTATACTTCCAGCTATAAGAATTTTTGCATTTATTGCATGCATTAATTCTCTTATTGATATTGTTTTGTCACTAAATGGCGAACTTATATCTTTTCCATTACTAGAAAATGGTATTGGTCCTATTATAATTTCAGAATTTTTTATTGCTTCTGATAATTTTTCACAAATTATTATATTATCATTTTCTTTCAATTCTTCTGACCTTTCAACTCCATATGCATATACGGTATTTCCATCATTAGCTATCATTTGAGCTAATTTAATTATTCTTAAATCCCCACCTACAACAGTAAAATTTGTACTCATAAAATTCCCCTTCCATTACTTTTAATTTTATTATTATTATATTTAAATTTTAGAATTTTATGAGCCTTAATTTTATTCTTGTCTTTCTTTTTGTTGTTTTTCTATATTTATTTCATCATTTAAATTTTTCTTTTCTTTATTTTTTAATAGTCTTATATCATCATAACTTAAATTTCTTGTTATTTCAAACATTTCTTCTAAATGTTTTTTTGCCTTTATTTCTTTTTCTAGCAATTTTTCTTCTATTTGAGATTTTTGCAAATTAAATGGTATTGAAATTTTTGTCATTACTGGTATAAATATCGGGTCACTTTTTATCTTTGGTACTATTTTTTCTGAATCTATATCAATTGCTACATTTGCATATTTTATTGCGATTTCCTTATCTCCTTTTATCATTGAGATTTTTGATAATTCATAATAACTATCTGCTGCTAATTCCTCTGATTCTGTTGCTTTCATAAAATAATTCTCTGCTTCTTCTAATTCTTTGTAGATTAATGATATTTCTGCTAAAGAATATTTTGCATTATATAATAACGAATTTAACTCAGCCGCTTTTTCATAACATATTCTGGCATTTTGGAAGTCGTTTAACATTGTGTATGCAATTCCAAGATTATAATTGATTTCATAACTTGTAGGATTATATCTTAGTGCATTCTGATATATATTTGCTGCTTCTTTGTACATTTCTTTTGATATTAAAATATCTCCTAAAAGTTCTGTTGCTTTGTAGTATTCTGGTTTTTTTGTTAATAAATTAAATAACATTTCTGCTGCTTCATCTGTTTTATCTAAGTCATTTAATAATTCTGCTACTCTAAAATAAGAATCATAATCTTTTTTGTTAATGTCAATTGCTTGTACATATTCATCAATCGCTTTTCTCATTCCACCTTCTGTTTCATATATTTCTGCTAACATTTTATGTCCAATATAGTTTTCTGGGTATATACTTACTAAATTAATTAATTGTTCTTTTGCTTTTTTATTATTCCCTATTTTCATATATATTTTTGCTTTTAACACACTTGAAACTTGCAATAATGGAATCTTCTTTTTTTCTAAAATAATAATTCCAATTGGAATTATTATTCCAAATAAATATTTAATTATTGTTAGTAATGGATTTAATTCTTTTTTTAATAATACTTCTATAAAGTTTAATGCTATTCCTATTGCTTGTACTATTAAAACTACTATATAATCTGTTTCATTTTTTCTTATCATTTTAAAAAATGTTAAAACAAAAAGTCCAAAAGCAATAATTGTAAAAATTAATTGTTCTACTATCATCTAAGTTCTCCTCTTATATTATTACTTAACTATTTTATTTCATTTTTTGTAATTTGTCTAGTGTTTAATATATCTTTTCATATATTTTATAATCTCTTAATATTTTTCTTACATAATTATTGGTTTCTTTATATGGTATATTTTCAATATCTGAACCGTCTGATTTTATTATACCTTTTTCAATCCAATTGTCTACTGTTCCTATTCCGGCATTATATGCTGTTATTGCAACTTCTATATTTTTATATTTTTCTATTAGTATAGATAAATATTTCGTTCCTAAGTTTATGTTTATTTCACTATCTAGCAAACTTTGTTTTATTTCATTTGATAAAATTTGTACATTTGCTTTTCTAGCTATATCTTTTGCCGTATCTTCCATTATTTGCATCAAGCCTATAGCGCCTTTATTTGAATGTGCATTAGAATTAAAATTACTTTCTGCTTTTATTACTGCATATATTAACTCTTCGTCTACATTGTATTCTCTTGAATATCTTTCAACATATACAGAATACTCTTTCTTATATATTTGTTTTAATATTTTATTTGGTATATTGAATATTGAAAATATTGCTAATATTACACATATAATTAATATTATAATCAATATTTTTTTCATAAAATACTATTTTCTCCTTTCGAGTTGATAATTTTATTTACATTCATACCAATTTTCTGCTTCAGATACTTCTGCTATTAATGGAACTTTTAATGTTACTGCACTTTCCATTGATTCTTTTACTATATTTTTTACAATTTCTGCTTCTTCTTTTGGTGCTTCTATCATCATTTCATCATGTACTTGTAATACTATTTTTGATTCTAACTTTCTTTGTTGTAGTTCGTTTTGTACTTTTATCATTGCTATTTTCATTATATCTGCTGCTGTTCCTTGAATTGGAGTGTTCATTGCAGCTCTTTCTCCAAATTGCCTTACCATATAGTTATTAGATTTTAATTCTGGAATGTATCTTCTTCTATTAAATAATGTTTCTACATAACCTTTTTCTTTAGCATCTTCTTTGGTATTTTTCATAAATTCTTTTATACCTTGATATTCTTCTAGGTATTCTTGAATATATTGCTTTGCTATTTTTCTAGATATTCCTAGTTGTTCTCCTAATCCAAAATCACTTATCCCATAAACAATTCCAAAGTTTACAGCTTTAGCATTACTTCTTTGTTCTTTTGTTACTTCTTCTAATGGAGTTTTAAATACTTTTGAAGCTGCTTGTTTGTGTATATCTTGCCCTTCTTTAAATGCTTGTATCATGTGTTTATCTTCTGACATATGAGCTAATACTCTTAATTCAATTTGTGAATAGTCTGCATCTATATATTTTTTTCCATCTTCTGGTTTAAATATTTTTCTTACTTGTTTACCAAGTTCAAATCTTGTTGGTATATTTTGTAAATTTGGTTCTGTTGAGCTTATTCTTCCTGTTGCTGTTATTGTTTGGTGGAAAAATGAGTGTATTCTTTTATCTTTAGGGTTAATATATGGTTTTAATCCTTCAACATATGTTGAATTTAATTTCATTAATTGCCTATAATCTAATAATTCTGGTATTATAGGATCTTCTGATTTTAATTTTTCTAAAACGTCTACATCTGTTGAATATCCATTTTTTGTTTTCTTTACAACTGGTAATTTCATTTTTTCAAAAAGGATTTCACCTAATTGTTTTGTTGAATTTATATTAAATTCTTCTCCTGCCATTTCATATATAATTTTTGTTTTTGTTTCTAATTGTTCTTTTAACATATTTCCAAATGAATTTAACTCTTCTTCATCTGCATACATTCCATTCCATTGCATATCTGCAAGTACTGTTACTGTTGGCATATCTATATTTTTAAATAATTTAATTGTATTTATTTCTTCTAATCTTTTGGTTGTTTCATCTTGTATTTTAGAAATTGCATATGAATATAAAGTATATCTTTTTGATTTATCAGTCTTATTTTCTTTTTCTACTGTTTCAAATAAATTTATTTGCTCTTGTTTTGTACAATCTTCTCCATCTAATAGTTCTTTTAAATTTAATTCTATATATGTTTCTGCAAGATTTTCTATATCTACTTTATTGTGATTTGGGTCTAATACATATGCTGCTATACTTATGTCATAACTAATTCCTTTTAGTGTGATATCTTGTTGTTTTAATAATATATATGTTTTACTTAAATCTATTCCTATTTTTGAAATTTCTTGATCTTCAAATATTTCTTTCCATTTATATTTCAAATTTTCTTCATTTAATTTTAAATAATATGCTTCATTTTGTTTTTTATTAAAAATTCCTATTCCTACTATTTTCTCTTTTATTATTTTTTCAAAATTTTCATCTTTTTCTGTGTTTAAAGAAAATATCAATTCTTTATTTTCTTTTACTTTTTCTATAATTTGTTCTTCTGTTTTTTCTATTGTTTTATACATATTTTCTATTTTGTTTTCTATTTTTTCTGCATTTTCTTCTTGTAAATCAAATCTTTCTATATATCTTTTAAAATTTAATTCTTTAAATATTTTTAATACTTCTTGTTTGTTCCATTCTTCTAATTTTAAATCTTCTAAATTATCTTCTATTGGAACTTCTAGATTAATTCTTCCTAGTGTTCTAGATAAAAAGGCTAGTTCTTTATTTTCTTCTAATTTCTCTTTTTGTTTACCTTTTAAATCTGATTCTCCTTTTTCTAATTTTTCGTATATATTATCTATATTTCCGTACTTTTGAATTAAGTTTAATGCCGTTTTTTCTCCTATTCCTGGCACTCCTGGTATATTATCAGACGTATCTCCTTGTAATCCTTTTACTTCTATCAATTGTTTTGGTTCTATTCCATAAACTTCTTTGACTTTTTCCCTATTGAAAAGTTCTGTTTCTGTTTTTCCACTTTTTGTTCTTGGTATCTTAATTGTTACTTTATCTGTTGCAAGTTGAAATGTATCTCTATCTCCTGAAAGAATTGTTACTTCTAGTCCTTGTTTTTCACCATATCTTGATAATGTTCCTATTATGTCGTCTCCCTCATAGCCTTCTTTTTCTATTATATCTATATTCATTGCTTTTAATATATTTTTTATTATTGGCATTTGCTCTGCAAGTTCTTCTGGCATTCCTTTTCTATTTGCTTTATAACCATCATATAATTTGTGTCTTTCTGTTGGCCCTTTTAAGTCAAATGCTACTGCTATATATTCTGGAATCTCTTCCTCTAATAATTTGAATAATATTGCTAAAAATCCATATATAGCATTTGTATATTTTCCATCCTTTGTTGTTAATGCTTTACTCCCCATTATTCCATAAAAGGCTCTGTTCATTATACTGTTACCATCTATTAATACTAATTTTTTCATGCGTTTCTCCTCTCTGTTTCTCGCTTTTATATTTATATCATAAAAGCAGATAATTATCAATAATTATCTGCTTTTCCAATTAAATATTGTATTTTTATTTTTTCTTTTTTATGTATTCAACTTCATATTTATCTAATAAATCAATTGTTATCTTCCCCTGCTTTAGTGCTTCTTCCGCTGTCATATTTTCTCCATTTTTGAACCAAACATGAACATATTTTGTTTTTTGTGTTGGATAATAATACTCATATTCTTCATCTTCAAAAAATTTATATTCTCCAACTTGTGTCTGATATCTATCTTTATCCCCCATCATTGTATAATCTAATAATTTGGGTTCATCTGTTTCTTCTATCTTTTCTAATATATCATCATTGTCAACTTTTAGTGCAAAATATGGACTTTCTGAATTTTTTTCTTTCATAAATATTATAAATTTATCATTAAAATAACAATATTTTGTATCTTCTCCTATCCCCATATATTCAGTTACCATTGTTGCCTTGCTGTTTAAATTGCATCCTTTTTCGTTTAACGAAAAATTAATATTTTGAATAACATCTGTAAAATATAATCCATCTGTGTGTTTTATAACTTTTTCATATAATTCATTATGTGCTATCATTCCATTTACTCTGACATATGGTACTAATAATTCATCATCTTTTGAAAATTCTCTGTTTCCAGTATAGGAATTTGTCTTTTCTTTTATATCTTTGTAATATTCATTAAAATTTTTGTTGTCATTTGTTCTATATAATATTATTTCATCACCTTCTTTTGTCATTAGTTTTATAGCAAAATCTTCACTTTTATTAAATACTGTATTATTGTCTTTTCGATTATAAAATAATATTTCTATGTTTTTGTTCATTTTTTCTGAACTAGCATTGTTTATTCCAAAATATTTTATAAATTCAGTTCCATCCCCAAATGTTTTTTTATAGTCATTACTAAAATTATCAAATGTTTCTAAAAAATTAAGTTCTTTTTTTAAAGTTGTATCTATTTTATATCCACCTGTCATTGTTTTCTCTACTTTTATTTCGTAATCATTTGGATTTAGCATATCTTTTGAAAATGTGCTTTCATTTAACTCTTCTACAATTGGTAAATTTCCATCTTCTAATTCAATTTTATCTTTTCTTATTTTTTCCTCTAGTTCTTTCCAAGCTAAATCAAGTGTTCCAACCCATAAATTATTTATTGTATTTTCATTTAATGTGCTTTGGTATGATGGATTCATATTTATATGATGATTTGTATTATATTGTTTATATATTTGTGTTGCTGCATAAATTATTCCACTTAATGATATTGTTACTACTAACAATATTATAATAATTTTAGAAACTTTATTCATATTATCAAATCCTTTCTTTAGCAGGATTTTTCTTAATTGTTTTTTGCCTCTATGTATTAATGTTTTTGTATTTTGGAGAGTTTGTCCTAATATTTTTGCTGTTTCTTCATATGTTAGGCCTTCAATATTTGTTAAGTATATTGCATTTTTATATTTTTCTTCTAATTGATTAATTGAATCTAGTATTTCTGCTTTTGTTTCTTCTTTTGTTATTATATCTAAAACGTCTTTTTCAATATATTCTGATTCATTATTGAGATATTTCTCTGCTATCTCATTTCTTCTTTTTTCTGTACTTATGTAATTATAAGATCTACTTCTTGCTACAAGATATATATAATATTTAAAAGAACTATTTTCTTTCATTTTATTTTGCATAACATATATAAATGTTTCTTGCATTATATCTTCTGCTTTTTGATAGTCTCTTACTATATTATAAATAAAATATTCAATTTTTGCCTTGTATTTTTTGTACAAATATTCGAAGGCCTCTTGTTTTCCATTTAAGTATTCATTATATAATTTTTCATCTAATTCATTCTCCATTTTTTACCTGCTTTCATATTTATAGACAAGTGATTTGTAAAAAAGTTTCAATTTATTTTTTATAATATAAAAAACATTCTTCTTCGTGAGAATATATAATTCCTATTGCTTGTAAATATGAATATATAATTGTTGAACCAACAAATTTCATTCCTCTTTTTTGTAAGTCTTTTGATATCTCATCTGATAAATTTGAGGTTGTTTTATCTATTTCATAAATTGTCTTGCTTTTTGTAAAATTTTCTAAATATTTAAAAAATCCACCATATTCTCTTTGTATATTTTTAAATATGTGAGCATTATTAATTGCAGATTTTATTTTTAATTTATTTCTTATTATTTTTTTGTTCTTTAATAGTGTATTTATTTTTTCATCATCATATTTACAAATTTTATCTATATCAAAATTGTCAAATGCTTTTCTAAAGTTTTCTCTTTTATTTAATACACATTCCCAAGATAAACCAGCTTGAAATGATTCTAATATTAACATTTCAAATAAATATTTATCGTCTAAATTAAGTTTTCCCCATTCTTCATCATGATATTTTATATATATATCATTTTCTAAATTACACCATCTGCATCTTTTTTTATTAATATCTATATCTTTCACAAATTTATCCTTTCTTGTATTTTAATTATATCTTATCTTTCTATTTTAAAATTTTAATATTCCTATATGCTCTAATAATATTTTTGTTCCTAATAAAATTAAAATTATTCCTCCAATAAGTTCTGCTTTTTTCTCGTATTTATCTCCAAATTTATTTCCTATTTTCGTTCCTATTATTGATAAAATAAATGTAATTATTCCTATAATACTAATTGCAAATATTAAATCTACTTTTAAAAATGCAAATGTAATTCCTATTGCTAAAGCATCTATACTTGTTGCTATTGCTAATAGAATCATTGTTTTAAAACTTACGTCATCATCAAAATTATCACACTCTTTACTAAATGATTCTTTTATCATGTTTCCACCTATTATTCCTAGCAATATAAATGCTACCCAATGGTCTAAATTTATTATTACATTTTCAAATGTTGTTCCTAAAAAGTATCCCAAAATGGGCATTAAAGCTTGAAATCCTCCAAAATATAAACCTATTATAAATGCTTTTTTCCAATTCATTTTTTTCATTGTTATACCTTTACATATTGCTACTGCAAAAGCATCCATTCCTAGACCTATACTTAATAATATTATTTCAACTATCCCCATTTTTTCATCTCCTAAGGTTATTTAGTTAATTATATTATATTGTATATATAAAAATTCTTATTTATCTTTCTTCATTTTCTTGTTGTATGTCTCTTTGAGTTTGTCTTAATTTTTTTATCTTTTGTAAATTTACTAAACCTTTATTTTGTGTAAGTTCTGCAAATTCTTTTAATGTTTTTTTCTTAAAACTATTTGTATCTTCTGAGAAAATATAAATATCTGCTCCATCTTTTTTATCAACAGCTATACAAAGTTTATACTCTTTTTTTCCATTATTTTCAATATAGCAATCTATTATATGAATTTTATTTCTTTCTTTTTTTGAAAATAATAATCCCTCTTTATTGTCACTTCCTATTAAATCTTCTATTCTCCATCTTCTGTCTGCATATTTCATGTTTGAATTATTATAAGCTTCTATATTTTCTAATGCAAATTGAACTTTATCATTGACATTGTTAAATAATTCCATATTATTTTTTATTAATTCTAAATATTCGTCTGTATAATATAATTCATCTGTTATATATCCCAACTTTTTGTCTATTTTTTCTAATTCAAATCTACTAATTATTGGTTCTTCATCATCACCTTGTATAGAATTTCCGAAATTTTTTGTTCTTAAATGTGATTTTATATATCTAATATCTTCTTGTAAATCAAATGCATATTTTTTTCTATCTTTTGTTGTTACAACATTATATGTATGAGGATATTTTCTATTATCTCCTTCATCTATTTCAGTGCTTATATTTATTCCTAATTCTTTCATTATATATTCAAAAATATTTGAACTAGTTTTACAAATAATTATATTGTTTTCTATACTTTTTTCTAATTCGCTTTTATTTTGACTTTTGTAATATATTTTCTTTTTTGTTTCTGTGTTCCCAAATGAAAATTCTAAATTAAAAGAAAATTTTTTACCCAAGTCTAAATAAACATATCTTAATTTTTCTATATCACTAAATCCTTTTGTTTGTTTCTTTACTTCGTCTACGTATTTTTCTAATAAACTCATCGACATCTCCTTTTTGTTTATTTATTAATTTTTCAAAAGCTCTGAGATATTAATCTTACACTATTTTTATTATAAAATTCTTTTACTGCTTCATTAATCCAATAATTAGGATCATAATGTAAATCTGAATTATATAATAGAAATGGTCTTTCTTTTATTCTCTCAACTTCTACATCTTTAATATTTTCATCTTTATATATTTTAATTCTTTCTTCTATTTGTTTTTGATATCTACTAGCTTCACCTGTTTGGATTGATTTTAATGCTATCCAACTATTTGCTTTTTGGTAATTTAAAAATATGGCTATTATTCCTAATAATACTATAATTATATAGCAAAACTTATAACTATTTTTAGTTTCTGTTATTTCTATTTTATTACATATATAACCTAGCCAATAAAATGTATTTATAATAATTAACCAATACATAGAATAATACACTATACATAATAATCTTAATGGAAAATTACCGCCTTGAGCATATAATACTGGCGTTAATTGCGCAGCATATATACCATATGTAACTATTGTTACAATTATTGGCATTTTAAATTTATATTTTATTTGTTTTATTATTTTAATCATAATTGGTATTAATGCAATATAAAATATTATATTTAGACTAGTTGTCCAATTAATTAAAAAATCTTTTCCTAATTCTAATGAACAAATAATTGAATTTATAGCATTCATTTTCTCTTTTACTTGTGCCTGTCTTACTGCGTTGCCTGGTGCGTTGGCACTTATTAACAATCCAGTTAAACATATAGATAATATAATTGCTATATTAACTGCTTTTTTATTCTTACGAATTATTAAAATTAATTCGATAACAGCTAAAATCATACAAGATACTAATGCTGTACAATAATTTGATGTTCCAATAAAAAAAGCTAAAAAACAAGATATTAATGTATTTAGTTTTTGCGTATTTTCTTCTTTCAAAATAATTAATATTTTTCCTAATAAAATTAATTGTATTGAATAGAAAAACGTATAATATATTGAACCATTAAACCAATAAAATGATTCTACTGGATATGGAACAAATTGCATTGATAATGTTATTAATAAAAGTGATATACCTAAAAATATATTTCTATTACAATGAAAATAATCTCTCAATATTATTTTCATTATATATAGATTTGCTAGTATAAAAAAACCAATCAAAAAGATTGTTGAAAGCCAATAATATTGTTCTCCAAAAACTGCTGGTTGTATTGTCATTAAAAATACAGCTGTAAAACTTCCTTGCCACTCTATAAATGTATTCTGTGTTTTTTTTATTCCAGTTTTTATAACCTCTATTATTGAATGTGTTTCTTCCCATGTTTTATGTGTTTCTATTCCATATGTATAATCATCTGAACTTGGATTATTAAATTTTGATATATATATCATTGGTGCTGATATTAAAATAAATAATAATATTATTAAAAAAGTTATTAAATTTTGTTTATTAATTTTTTTCATTTTTATCTCTTTCTATTTTTCTATAAATTAGCATATTATGATTACAAGATTAGTTATCGTATTTCATTTCATTATTTTATATTTATGTCTATATATTCTTTTTTGTAATGATAAATATTATAAATTAAACTTCCAAAAGAATATGCAACAGATAAAATAATTCCATAAATATAGTTTTCTGCTTTGCATATGTATAGTACAACTGCTGTAAGTAATATTGGACTAATAAAATCTAAAATATATTCAAATAAATGATTTTTGATATGCTTCTTAAACATATATTTTCTTTTTTCTTCTTTACTAAAATTATTTTCCATATTTTCGTTCTCCTTAAAAAATTACTAGTTTTTATTATTTTTTATATTTTCCAAATGTTAAATGATTTTCATGTATTTATCATCTTCTATTCTTTTATTTTTTTCAATACTTAAATCACTCATAGCTTTTATTTCCTGTATAGATTTTTGTAATTCATCTTTTCGCATTAGTGGTGTTTTTATTATTTCCTCATATGCCTCTTCAATTTCTCCATCATCAAAATCAATCCCTCTATAATCTTGCCTATCACTATCCGTCATCCATTGAATATAAGTTTCTCCTGATATACCTGTAACTAAATCTTTTTTTCGAGGAACTGGTACAGTGACACCTTTTTCGTATTTTGCTTGAAACTTTTTATCCATATTTTTTTCTAACATAAATGAATCTCCATAGAATTTAGCATTTTCAGGAGTAAGTTCTACAAATCCGCTTGTATAAAATTTTTTCTGCAAATTTCTCACCATTTGGTAAATTTATACACCAATATCCAGCCATTGGACTAGCCTTTCCTCCAAATTTCTTATCTTTTATAAATCTTCCTGAAACACTAAAGTTATCTCTTAAAAAAAATTGTCTATACGTAGCATCAATTAAAAAGTTTTTTTCTACATAAGTTCCATCTTGTTGTTTACATGGTATTGCAACACTATTAAAAGCATGTCCTCCTAAATTTTCTCCTGTTATAGTTGGATTTATATTGGAAACTCTAGCTTCTAGTCCCATTTCTTTTAGAATTGTATACACAATTCCTTGTGACAATCCACATCTTCCCATTAGACTACTTTTTCTTATATCACCATCATCATTTAAACATTTTCTATCTGCTTGCACAACCCATTCTAAAAGTTTATTAACCTCATCCGTATTTAATCCATCAACTATTTCTCCACAAATCACATTTTTTTCTAATATATTTTTTAACTTTCCTTCTATATTCGCAATATTAGCAAGTTCTATTTCAGAATATTCTTTTATATAAGGTTGTGTATCAATTACAAATTCTTTTCCCTCTCTATAACCAAAAAATACTTTTAAGGAATTTTTTATTTTATCCCATCTTGAAATATTTTTTAACGAAGTTTCTTCTCTCATTTTTCCCCTCATTCTATAATATTTTTATTTTTATTGTTCCCATTAATTTCTACTTTAATTTCCATGAACTACATAGTGCATCTTGTTGTGAACATTAAATTGTAATTTATACAAAAAGTTTATTAAATATGTCCTTTATAAATACATCATCATTCATTTTATTCTCTAAATAAATATTAAAGTTATCTTTATTTATGCCATTTTCATTTATATTGCTATAATTAGGATATAGTTCTTGAACTTTTTCTCTTTTAATTGTGTAACTATTTCCTGTAAAATTATAGGTTATATATTGTAAATTATCTATTAAAGAAAATAATGCAACAGAATTATATACTAAAGCTCTTTCTACATACATTTCATCATTTATATACCAATCTGTAATATGATAATCTATCGTTAAACCTAAGTTATTTGAGTCTATTTCAAACACATATCCATATTCAGAAAGTGGCAAATTACTTATTAAGTTTCCAGTATTACTATTATCTCCAACATATTTATTTTGATATTTTAAAATATTATCTATACCACTTTTATTTCTATTAAATGGTGTAATTGGCATAGTATCAAAATTATATTCTTTTTTCTCATCAATAACATAATATTCGTTTGTTGTATCTGCATTAATTCTATATACATTATAGAACAAACTATAATAGGAAATTTCTTTTGTTTCTCTAAATGTTGTTTCTATTTTATAGTTATAAATTGGTGGTCTATTATTTGTTTTTACCCCAAAATAATCAGCTATATAGAATATTCCAAATATTCCTATAAATAACACAACTCCAATAACTACTTTTTGTATTTTCTTAAACTTTTTTAACTCTCTTACTAATCCCATTACAAATATAATAATACCTATAATAGAATATAGAGAACACCAACTACTTTCTTTGTCAAAAATAGTTAATGCTGAAATACTTATAATTGCACCTAAAATCATCAATATAATAGATATTTTTTTATGCTCATTTTCAACTTTTTTGTTCGAATAATCTATTGTATTTATTATATTTTTCTCCATATTTTCAACTATTTTTTGTTCTTCTATTTTTTCACCAGATAATAATTCATTTAATGTTATGCTTAATTCCTCACTTAATGGTTTTAATAAAGATAAATCAGGCATATACTTTCCAGTTTCCCATCTTGAAACAGTTTTATTTGTTACTCCTAATTTTTCGGCTAATTGTTCCTGCGTTAATCCTTTATTTTTGCGATTCAAAGCGATAAATTTTCCTATTTTATCTAAATCCATTTTTATCTCCTCCTCACAAAAATCATACTATTTTTATTATAAAATTAACACCCCACAAACAGCGAATTCCTTATTTTTTTAATAAATTGTCTGCTTTATACATTTTTTAACTATAAATACAAATTACTATCTGTCTTTATCTCTCTTTATTTGCTTAGAATATCTGTCTTCCTCAGAAAATACACATCCACAATATTTTTGCATGTATAACCCTACTTCTCTAGCTTTATTTTGTCCTTCTCTAAATCCCACTCTAAAATCTCTATACAAAAATTCTATTCCATATTCTTTACTAAGTTTTTCCATATAATCTTTTATAAAATCATGATTTTGATATATGCTATATAATAATGTTGTTGTTACTGCTTCATACCCATTTTCTTTTGCATATTCAAATGTTTTTCTTATTCTTACTGGGTAACAATAGTTTTTACACCTATTTTTTAAATCTCCTACAACATTTTTGCAAAATTCGTCTAATCCATACTCTTCCTCAAATATGGCATTTATATTTATTTCTTTTGCATATTCTTTCAAACAATCTCTTCTTGCTTTATACTCCATGTATGGATGTATATTGGGATTATACCAATATAATGTTGGCTCTATTCCTTCTTCTCTTAAGCTATCTATACAATATACACTACATGGTGCACAACATGTATGCATTAATAATTTCATTATTTCACCTCTACTACTACATATTTTTTAAATTCTGTAATTTTAAATATTTCTTCATCTAGTTTGTATTTGTCTAAATTTTCTTTTTTTATTACATATGCTCTATTTCCATCTGATTTAATATTTTCTATATTTTGCAAATAATAATTTCCAAAAGAATTTACTTGTCTAAACTCAACATATTCATCTTCATAATCCACTGTTTTTACGTAATCATTTGTGTCGTATTGAGTATAATATAATACAAATATATAATTAATTTCGTTTGTTATATAAATTTCCTTATTTGAATTATCCACAAGTTTTTTTGCATATTGCATTACTTCTTCCAAATCACTTTCAAATGTTCCGTATGTACCACAATCTTCTTTCAAATATTTATTCATAAATAGACCAAATGATATTGTATATAAAATGGCTATTCCTATTGCTACCTTTTTTCTGTTATTTACAATCAAATAAATTCCTATTATTGTGTAATATGCTATTGGTATCATAATTATATTTATTCTATTGATATTTGGATCACATATACATGTTAAAATTATTGATACTATAAACCAAATATTAAATAAATAATTGTATTTTACTTCCACTTTTTTGTTTTTTCTAAATGAATCTATTATTCCTATTATTGTAAAAAATGTAGAGAATAAATAAATTGTTCCATATGACATTATACTATTCCATGGCAGTCCATCATATTGAAATATTAAAATTCTAAGTCCATGCATTAAATTATTTATACTAGTATTGAAAAACTCTCCAGAAAATATTGAAGTTAATTCTTTATATCTATTTACTTTTAATTTTGGTACTGTTAAAAATGGTAAGTTGATTTGGTCTAAATTTAAAGTATTTATTACAACATATAAAATTACTGGTAATGATACTATTCCTACTATTATAATTGAAAATATTGCTTGTTTTATTGTTATTTTTTTCTGTTTTACCAGTATTATTAATAATGGTATTAAAAATACCGGTAAAAAGTAATATGATGTTCCATATGCATATGCTGATATTCCTGCAATTACAAATGATAAATAATATATTATTTTATTTTTGTCTTCTATTCCTTTTATTAATAAATATGCAAATATCAGAATAAGATCTGGAAATAAGTTTGATTCTAATCCCCATCTACTTTTCATTATATGCCATGGGCATATTGCAAAAAATGCTAATCCAATTAATGCTAATTTTTTATTTGCAATCTTTCTTAATAGCAAATATAACACAACTAATGATATGCATCCAAGTATTGCCATTGGTAATCTTATTGCTATTGTTTTTAATCCAAATATTTTAATAAGTGGAATTATTAAATATGTAAGTAAAGCATTTTGTCCACTTCCCCATGCAACTAAAAATGATGGATTATGATTTCCGTTTCTATCTATTCCATAATTTAAAAGTGAAAACGCTTCATATCCTGCAGATGCCTCATCACAATTTAGTGCATTTGGCATATCTGTTATTCCTACTATTCTATTTAACATTCCTATTATTAAAATTATATATACTGCATATTTATATATTTTTTCTTTATTATCTATAAACTTCATATATGCTTACTTCTCCTATTAATTTTAAATTTTTTCTTACATAATCAATAACTTTTGTTGGTGTTTGCCAATTTGATTGTAAGTTTCTTTTTCTAATTAATATTAATTCATTTGGAGCTTTTTGTTTTATTTTTTGAATTTGTCCATCTTGACCATCTTTTCCAATGTTTCCTTTTAGAAACATATCATAGTCCTTGTTGTATTTATTTATTGGTATCATATATACAGCCGCTTCTGCATCTAATATATAAACTTTTTTATTTTCTTTTTCTTGTTCTAATATAAAATTATCTATTTCATTAATTCTTTCTTGTAAAGATTCATAAATTTCTATATGTTTATAATGTTCGATTGTTTGATTTTTTTCTTGATTTATATATTGTCTAATGTTTTCTATTCCATTTACAGTTATAAATGAAATAATTGCTATATAAATTAATAAACTAATTGGTATATATCTCTTTTTCTTATTTTTTAAATTTATTTTGTTATATATTGTATTTCCAAATAAATATATCATATAAATTAAACCAATAAATGTTATAGTACTTGCTATTAAAAAGTGAATTTCATCTGATATAGGATACATTATAATTAGTGTTGATAAACTATATATTAGTATTGTTAATATTATATTGTCTGTTTCATTTTTATTATTTTCTTTATTTTTCTTTTTTATTTGTAATACTACTGTTATTATCGCCATTGCTAATAATATAAATGGCATTATTCTTGATAAAATTTGTATTTCTTTTTTATCACTTTGCATTAATGTTGCATATTCTATTTTATTAGAAAATGTACTTATTCCTAAAACTGCATAATTTATAAAATCTAATAATGAATTTGTTGCAATTAAATAAATCCCTATTATTAACATTGGTATTAATATTCCAATAATTCTTTTTATTGCTATTTTTAAATAGTTTTTGAAATCTTCTTTATTTTTTATAAATATTATCTTATACCCTACTACTATAATAGCTAAAATAGCTCCTATACTTTGTTTTGTACAAACAGCAAGACCTACTAATATTCCTATTACTAAGTCAGCATTATTATTTTCAAAATGTGGTTTGTTTATATTTTTTAGTTCTATGTATAAAATGATTAATGCAAAAAAAAGAGCCAATATGTTATAGTCTATACAATAGCAATTTCTAAATAATAATCCAAATAATGCTGTTACTATTAAACATGTATTTTGTTCTTTTATTAGAAGTTTTAAAATTTTAAATATCGAAAATAAAACTCCTCCCCATAATACTGAAGCCAATATTCTTGAAACTATGACTTCATTAGCTATTAATTTTAAAAACACTGCTGTTACCATTGGTAATAGTGGTGTAGTTATCATACTTATATCTTTATATGGAATTAAATTCTGTGTTATTGCTCTTGCTGTATTATAATTCCATATTTCATCTAAGTTTGAAATGGGATTTATAACAATAACGGAAAACACCATTACTGATATAAATATAAATAATATTAAATTTCTAGTTATTGCTTTTAGTTTTTCTTTTTTCATACTATATTTATTCTCCTAAATATTGATACCCCATATGTTTATATGCTGCTGGCAAGACTTGTCTTCCTCTTAATGTTCTAGCTATAAAACCTATTTGTATTAAATATGGCTCATATACGTCTTCTATTGTATCAACTTCTTCTCCTATTGTTGCGGATAATGCTTCTATTCCAACCGGTTTTCCCATATATTGATTTATCATTGTATCTAATATTTTTCTGTCAATTTCATCTAATCCAAGTTCGTCAATTTCAAGTTTATTAAGCGCTAATTTTGTTATTTTTAAAGTTATATTTCCATCACCTAAAACTATTGCATAATCTCTTACCCTTTTTAATAAACGATTTGCAATTCTTGGTGTTCCTCTTGATCTTCTTGCAATTTCTTCTGCTGCTTGTTTTTCAATATCTACTTGTAATATTTTTGCAGATCTTTTTACGATCTTAACTAAGTTTTCTACTGAATATAATTCTAATCTATGTACAATTCCAAATCTATCTCTTAATGGTGTTGTTAATGAACCTGCTTTTGTTGTTGCACCAATTAATGTAAATTTAGGTAAATCTAATCTGATAGACCTTGCTGTTGGACCTTTCCCTATCATTATATCTATTGTAAAATCTTCTAGTGCAGGATATAAAATTTCTTCTACATTTTTGCTTAATCTATGAATTTCATCAATAAAAAGTACGTCATTTTCTGCTAAATTTGTAAGTAAAGAAGCTAAATCTCCCGGTTTTTCTATTGCCGGTCCTGAGGTTATTTTTATACTACTTCCCATTTCATTTGCTATAATATTTGATAAAGTTGTCTTACCTAATCCTGGAGGTCCATATAATAAAACATGGTCAAGAGATTCTCCTCTTTTTTTAGCAGATTCTATGTAAATTTTCATGTTTTCTTTTGCTTTATCTTGTCCTATATACTCTTCTAAAGTTTGAGGTCTTAATGTATTTTCTAATCTCTCTTCTCCTGTATCTTTCAGTTCTGGATTAATTATTCTATCTTCATTCACTATTTAATCTCCTCCTAATTTTAGAAAAATACAGTGTTTTTCTCTATTTATCAATAAAGTCCTGTATTATTTTCAACATTTTTTCATTATTATGTTTATATTTTATTGGTTTAAAGTTTTTTGATTTAATTAATGCATCTTTTAATTGTTCTATATTTTCAATTCCAATTATATATCCTTTATCATTAAAGTCTTTTACTATTTCCTTTTGATGGTTATTAACATGTTCTCCGTATTCGTGCAAACGTGGAACTGCTATTACTTTTTTGCCTTTTTCTATTGAAGAAATTATTGAACCAACTCCTCCATGTGTTATTATTAAATTTGCCTCTTCTTGTAATTCTTCTAATTTTTCTTTTGTAATTAAATCAAATATTTCCATATTTCTTGATTTAAATTTTGTATATCCTGCTTGTACTATTACTTGTTCTTTTATTATTCCTTTTTCTATATTCTTTTCTATTTCTTCTAATAATCTGTGAAAACTATTATTTTGCGTTCCTAACATTACTAATATCATTAATATATTGAACCTCCATATACTGCTTTAGGATATAATTTTAGCATTTCTTCCCATTGTACTATAAATAAGTCTGCAATTGGATATAGTAATTTTCCTGTTGCAGTTTTTTTATTTCTATTTGCAAATGTTTCTATATATATTATTTTACTTCCAAATATCTTTCCCAAAATACACATAGGACCTGCTGTATGTGTTCCTGTTGTTACTATTACATTTGGTCTTATTTTAAAGTATAAGTATATTGTTTTCAAACATAAATAAAAATATTTAAATATGTATGTAAATATTTTAGCTCTTGTCCCATATGGTAAAAAATATAATTTATTTCCATACTTTTCCTTTAATGGTTCATTTGCTTTGTCTTTTTCTGTTATTATTTTATAATCATATTTTTCAAATAGAGGAGATAGTTGCATTAGTTCGTTTAGATGTCCTCCTGTACTTGATATGAATAGCACTTTCTTTTTTTTCATTTTTCACCTTTTTTATTTTATTTTTTCTTTGTATATTATATATTCTTTTGTTTATTATGTCTAGTTTTATATAGAATTTTTTCAATTTTACTCTTTATATTAAGTACAATAAAAAGTCGATATTTATTTTATTCAAATATCGACTTTAATTATCTATTTTTTAACTAATTTGAGAAATTTTTATCCAAATATCCCTCTCTTTTTTACAGGAGGTTGTTCATTCATTGTTTTTGCAAGTTCTATTAATAAATCTCTCTGTTCTTTTGTTAATCTCTTTGGCGTTTGAACTTGTACTGTAAATACAAAATCTCCCTCTGAACTAGAATTTACATATTTAAATCCTTTATTTCTAATAGTGAATTTTGTACCAGTTTGTGTTCCTTCTGGTATTTTATATTTCTCTTTACTTCCATCAACCATTGGAATTTCTATCTCTGCTCCTAATGTAGCTTGTGTTATTGTAATAGGAATATCACATAAAACATTATTTCCTTTTCTTGAATAAATGCTATGTTTTTTAATTTTTAATGTAATATATAAGTCACCTTTAGGACCACCTTTCGTTCCTGGTTCGCCCTCTCCTCTTAATACTACTGTTTGATTATCATCTATTCCTGCAGGAATTTTTACTTTTATTTTTGGTTGTTTTCTTACCGTTCCTTTACCTTTACAATTATCACATACATCAGTAATAACTTCACCAGTTCCATGACATTTACTACATGTTCTAGTTGTTTGAACTTGACCTAATATTGTATTTTGAACTTGTGTTACTTGACCTGTGCCATGGCAATCTGGACATTTTATTGGATTACTTCCTGGTTTAGCACCAGTTCCATGACATAAATCACAAGTTTCATTTCTTGTTATTACTATTTCTTTTTCAACACCTAAAAATGCTTCTTCAAATGTTATATCCATATGAAGGTTTAAGTCTGCACCTTTTCTTGGTCCATTATTTTTTCTAGAAGATTGTCTTCCATTTCCACCAAATCCTCCACCGAAAAAGCTAGAAAATATATCTCCTAAATCTCCAAAATCTCCAAAGCCATCAAAACCTGATGTTGAGTACGAATAGCCTCCTCCAAAAGGTCCCTGACCTCCACCAAATCCTTGTGGATCAGCTGTTCCAAATTGGTCATACATTCTTCTTTTTTGAGGATTTGAAAGAGTTTCATATGCTTCATTTATTTCTTTAAATTTTTTTTCTGCTTCTTCTTTATTATCTGGGTTTGCATCTGGATGATATTTTTTTGCCATTTTTCTATATGCTTTTTTAAGTTCATCATCTGTTGCATTTTTATTAACACCTAAAACTTCATAAAAATCTCTTTTCCCTGCCATTTTTTTACAATTCTCCTCTTTCTAGTTTTCTTTTTTCTATAGCAAAATCTGTAAAGCCATATCCTTCTTCAGCATAATATTGTATACATCTTCTTTGTTTTTCAGAAACAAATTCACTGTCATAAGTAACTTTCCTATATATACCACTATTACTAATTGCTATATACCCCTTATTTTCTATTAAAAACTCAATTGGATTGTTTTTCCCACTCTGCTCAAATTCTTTTTTTAAGTCTTTTTTTTCAATTATGAGATTTGCCAGTCCTATATGAGAACTTATATTTTCGCAAGATATTTTATTACCATCTTTATCTATAAAAAATACTTCTTCCATTTTATTTTTCCCCTTATTTAAAATATGGAAAAGAAGTTAAACTTCTTTTCCTTAGGTTTTATTTATCATCTTCTACTTTATAATCTGCATCATATACATTTCCATTGTCACCATTTGCTCCATTGTCTGTTCCTTCTCCAGATGCTGCATTTGGATTTACTTCTGCTCCTTGTGCTCCATTTGGATTTGCATTTTTGTATAATTGTTCTGACATATCATAAAATACTTTTGTTAGTTTTTCAGTAGCTTCTTTAATTTTTTCTGTATCGTTTGTTTCCAATGCTTTTTTTGTATTGTCTATTTCTGTTTCAACTTTTGCTTTTTCTTCTCCACTTATTTTGTCTCCTAAATCTTTTAGTGTTTTTTCACTGTTATATATTAAACTTTCTGCATTATTTTTAACTTCAATTTCTTCTTTCTTCTTTTTGTCTTCTTCAGCATGTGCTTCCGCATCTTTAACAGCTTTATCTATATCTTCATCTGTTAAGTTTGTTGAAGCTGTAATTGAAACATTTTGACTATTTCCTGTTGCCATATCTTTTGCTGATACGTGAACTATACCGTTTGCATCTATATCAAATGTTACTTCAATTTGAGGTACTCCTCTTGGTGCTGCTGGAATTCCTGTTAATTGGAATCTTCCTAATGTTTTATTATATGCAGCCATTTCTCTTTCCCCTTGTAATACGTGAACTTCTACTGATGTTTGACCATCTGCAGCTGTTGAGAATATTTGTGATTTTTTAGTTGGTATTGTTGTATTTCTTTCAATTAATTTTGTAAATACTCCACCATATGTTTCAATACCTAATGATAATGGTGTTACATCTAATAATACTAAATCTTTAACATCTCCTGATAATACACCACCTTGAATTGATGCACCAATTGCAACACATTCATCTGGGTTAATTCCTTTGTCTGGTTCTTTTCCTGTTATTCTCTTAACCATTTCTTGAACAGCTGGAACTCTTGTAGAACCTCCAACTAATAATACTTTGTGAATATCATTTGCTGTTAATCCAGCATCTTTTAATGCTTGATTTACTGGTACTGCTGTAGCTTCTACTAAATCATGAATTAATTCTTCAAATTTAGATCTTGTTAATGTTACATCTAAATGTTTTGGTCCTGTTGCATCTGCTGTGATAAATGGTAAGTTAATTTGTGTTTGTTGAACACCTGATAATTCTATTTTAGCTTTTTCTGCAGCTTCTTTTAATCTTTGCATAGCCATTTTATCTGTTTTTAAATCAATTCCATTTGATTTTTTGAATTCATCAACTAAATAATTTATAATAGCTTCGTCAAAGTCATCTCCACCTAGATGTGTGTTACCATTTGTAGATAAAACTTCAAATACACCATCACCAATATCTAATATAGAAACGTCAAATGTTCCTCCACCTAAGTCATATATCATGATTTTTTGATCTTGTTCTTTGTCCATACCATAAGCTAAAGCTGCTGCTGTTGGTTCATTTATAATTCTTAAAACTTCTAGTCCAGCAATTTTACCAGCATCTTTTGTTGCTTGTCTTTGGCTATCACTAAAATATGCAGGTACTGTAATAACTGCTTGAGTTACTTTTTGTCCTAAATAATTTTCTGCATCTGCTTTTAATTTTTGTAATATCATAGCTGATATTTCTTGTGGTGTAAAGTTATCTTCTTCTATTTTAACTTTTTCTGCTGTACCCATTTTTCTTTTTATTGATATAACAGTATTTTCTGGATTTGTAACTGCTTGACGTTTTGCAATTTGTCCTACTAGTCTTTCTCCATTTTTAGAGAATGCAACTACTGATGGTGTTGTTCTGTTACCTTCAGCATTTGGTATTACAACTGGTTCTCCTCCTTCCATAACTGCTACACATGAGTTTGTTGTTCCTAAGTCAATTCCTATAATTTTTCCCATTTTAATCTTCCTTTCTTCTGTCAAAAGGGACGGGCTTTTTTGACAACTTTTAATTTTTTATAAATATATTTTTTCTAATCATAAGTTGTCAAAAAAGCCCGTCCCTTTTGACAACTTTTAACAAAATTAATAACTATTTTAGTTAGCTACAACAACCATAGAATGTCTAATAACTCTATGTCCTAATTTATAGCCTTTTCTGTATTCTTGAACAATTTCTTTTTCTCCTTTAGAATCATCTTGAACACTACTTACAGCTTCATGTAATTCTGGATCAAATATTTCTCCAATTGTTTCTATTTCTTCTACTCCTTTTGATTTAAGTACATCTTTAAATTGTTTTAATACAAGTTCAATTCCTTTTTTGTAGTTTTCATCTGAAGTCTCAACTTTAACTGCATTTTCTAGATTATCTAATATTGGAAGAATTACTTCTATAACTTCTCCCAAAATTGAATTATATAATCCTTCTCTTTCTTTTTGACTTCTTTTTTTATGATTTTCAAATTCTGCTAGTATTCTTTTATATCTGTCTGTTAAATCATCTAATTCTTGTTGTTTTTGTTGTAATTCATTATTTTCTTTAACTTCTTTTTTTTCTTCTATATTTTCATTTTTTTCGTTTTCTTCCATTTTATCGCCTCTTCCTTTTATATTCCTTTATCTTTTAATTTTTTGTTAATATATTTCATAACTGAAATAACTTTTGAATAATCCATTCTTTTAGGTCCTATAATTCCTATTGTTCCCATATCTTTGTCTCCAACTTTATGTTTAAAGGTAATTACACTAAAATCTTTTAATTCTTCTTTTTCGTTTTCATCGCCTATATATACATTTATGTCTTTTGCAAATCCTGAGTTTAATATGTCTGTCATTAAGTCTTTTTCATCTATAATATTCACAAAATTTTTAGCAACTGTTAAGCTATTAAATTCTGGTAAATCAAATGATTTGTTTGCTCCCTCTAAATAAATTTGTCTATCTTGCAAAATTACTTTTTTTATTTGTTCTATAATTGGTTTTATTACTTTCACACTATATTTCATTTCATTAATTAAATATTCTTCTAATGGAACATCTATAATTTCTAATGGTTGGTTTTTTAATTTTTGATTAAACATATAATTTATTGTTTCAACTTGTTTTTCATTTATGTCTTCTTCAAATTTTATTATTGTTTCTTTTATCATTCCAGTGTTTGTAAGAATTATCGCCATTAACATTCTTGGTCCTAATAATACAAATTTAATTTCTTCTATTAATAAATCTTGTGTACTTGGTCCAATTGCAAGTGTTGTGTAATGTGTAATTTCTGATATTGTTGTTGTTGTAATTTTGGTTAAATCTTCAATTTGATTTACTTTTGTTTCTAGCTTCTCACTTATGTATTTAATTTCTTCTAGACTGATATTATCATCTTTTAATAATTCATCAACATAGTATCTATAACCTTTTTCTGATGGTATTCTTCCACTTGATGTATGTGTTTTTTCCAAATACCCAGATTTCTCTAAGTCTGCCATTTCATTTCTTATTGTAGCACTACTATATTTTAAATCCTCATTTTGTGTTAAGGCTATTGAACCTACTGGCTCTGCTGTGTTAATATATTCTTCTACAATTGCTTTTAATACTTTCTTTTTTCTATCATCTAGCATTTTTTCACCTCTTTTAGCACTCGTTATATCTGATTGCTAATCTTAATATATATTATAACCTTTTTTAGCACTTGTCAATACATTCTGCTAATTTTTTTGTGAATTTTTTGTGAATTTTCTTTTATCAAAAAAGCTAGTTTTTTAACTAGCTTTTTATTTTATAAAACTTAATATTAAAATTCCAATTGTTTGAATGACAAAAAGATTTAAAATATTTGATGTAAGTAAATTATTTGTAGCTTCTACTACTCCTAAAATATCATCTTCTTTTTTATAATGCTTTTGTGATTCGAAAAAAGTCATTAGTTCTGGAATACTTGTTATAAACCCTAGTAATATTCCAATAATTGCTTCTGATATATTAAATAATCTACACAAATTTTCTAATGTATTGCCTAATTTATCTCCTACAAAATATAATAATACTCCAGTTATAACTAAATATATAATATATTTTATTGTTTTTAATTTGTTTTTACTTTCATTCTTTTCTTCTAATTCAATCTCTTCTTCTATTTTTTTATCTTCCTTTTTTAGATATAATTTATGAACATTATCATTTATAACTCTAAAAAGAATATATAAAATAATAAAAATTGGTACAATCACAAAATTCAGTTCAATATTTAATTTTAGTAAAATTATTGGTATTATAATTGTTAATATTACTAATATTAAATCTATTATAATTGCTTTATTTTTCATTTTATCAAAGTTTTTGTTTAAAAATATTGCACCTATATATTGAATAAAATTAATTATATTTGAACTTATTATATTGTAAACACTTGCTCCTGATAGCCCTCTTAAACTTGAAGTTACTATTGTTAAGAGTTCTGGTATTGAGGTTGCAAACCCAGCTATATTCCCTACTGTTTTTGCCTTTAATTTTAAACTCTCTGCTAATTTTCTCAGTGTTGTTACTAGAATATATTTTGATATTAAAACTATTAAAGCTGAATATATTATAAATTTAATTATCTCTATTAACATTCTTTTTTCTCCTTTTTAGAATTTTTCCTCATTTTGTTGATATTTATGCAAATATATTATATAATATTTGTATTATTTATAGAGACTTGGAGGTAAATTATGATTGATATAAAATTTTTAAGAGAAAATCCAGATATGGTGAAACAAAACATAAAAAACAAATTTCAAGATCATAAACTTCATTTAGTTGATGAAGTTATAGATTTAGATAAAAAAAATAGAGAAGTTAAATTAAACGGGGATAATTTAAGAGCTGAAAGAAAATCTTTAAGTGCTGAAATTGGTAATCTTATGAGAAATGGAAAAAAAGATGATGCTGAAAAATTAAAAGCTAAAGTTCAAGAAATAAATTCAGAACTCGAAGAAAATGAAAAATTAGAATCTGAATATGCAGATGAGATTAGAATTAGAATGATGAAAATACCAAATATTATGGATGCATCTGTTCCTATCGGAAAAGATGATAGTGAAAATGTTGAAGTTGAAAGATTTGGAGAAGCTAAAGTTCCATCTTATGAAATTCCACATCATGCAGATATTATTGCAAGATTTAATGGATTAGATAAAGAATCTGCTGGACGTACAAGTGGTGTTGGTTTCTACTACCTAATCGGAGATGTTGCTAGATTACATGAGTCAATGCTTGCATATGCTAGAGATTTTATGATTAACAATGGTTTCACTTATGCAATTCCACCTTTTATGATTCGTAGCGATGTTGTAAATGGTGTTATGAGCTTTGAAGAAATGGATGCAATGATGTACAAAATAGAAGGTGAAGATTTATTCTTAATTGGTACATCTGAACATTCTATGATAGGAAGATTTAAAGAACAATTAATAAGAAAAGATGAATTACCTATATGTATGACATCCTATTCTCCATGTTTTAGAAAAGAAATTGGTTCTCATGGTTTAGAAGAAAGAGGATTATATCGTGTTCATCAATTCGAAAAACAAGAAATGATAGTTTTATGCGAACCAGAAGATTCAATGCAATGGTACAATAAAATGTGGAAATTAACTGTTGAACTATTTAGAAGTTGGAATGTTCCAGTTAGACAATTAGACTGCTGTTCAGGAGATTTAGCAGACTTAAAAGTTAAATCATGTGATATTGAAGCATGGAGTCCAAGACAACAAAAATATTTTGAAGTTTGCAGTTGTTCTAACTTAGGAGATGCACAAGCTAGACGTTTAGGAATACGTGTAAAAAACGAAAAAGGAAATTATTACTTACACACATTAAACAATACTGTTGTAGCAACACCAAGAGGACTAATTGCAGTATTAGAAAACAATTATAATGAAGATGGAAGTGTAACAATTCCAGAAGTTTTAAGACCATATATGGGTGGAACAGAGAAAATAGTTCCAAAAAAATGATACAAAATGAGCAAGTCCCAAAATGTTTCATTTTAAAAAAGGAGTTTTTAAATGATAGTAAATAATCCAAAATTCGAAGTTTCAGCAGTTAAACCTGCTCAGTACCCAACAAATAATTTTCCTGAGGTTGTTTTAGTTGGAAAATCTAATGTTGGAAAATCTAGTTTTATAAATACTATGATAAATAGAAAAAAATTAGCTAGAACAAGTAGCGAACCTGGTAAAACAAGACAAATTAATTTTTATAATATTGATGAAAAGTTTTATTTTGTTGATTTACCTGGTTATGGTTTTAGTAAAATGTCTAAAAAAGAACAAGAACAAGTTGGTAATTTTATCGAAGAATATCTTTTTAATAGAGAGCAAATTGCATTAATTATTTTTTTAGTAGATATTCGCCATTCACCAACTGCAAATGATAGATTAATGTATGATTACGTTATTCGTTCTGGTCTTCCTTTCATCATTTTAGCAAATAAGGCTGATAAAATTGCAGTTACAAAAGTATCTACTGAGGCTAATAAATTACAAAGAACCTTAAACCCAATTGGTGATATTCCTACTTTTCCATTTTCTTCTGAAAGAAAAGTTTATATGGATGATGTTTGGAATGAAATTGAAAAATATATTTAAAAACTCTGTCAAAAAGGGTTACCCTTTTTGACAGAGTTTTATATAGCTTTTTATTATTTTTTAGCAACAGCATTTACATTTGTTTTTTTTATTTCTTTTTCTGTTACATATTAACAATATTATTGACAATATGAAAAGTAATCCAAGAATTACTGCTAATACTATTACAGCTGGTAATGCCACAAATATTGTTGGACTTATTAACGTTCCAATTATTAGACCAATAACTATTGCAAAAGATGTTAACAATATTATAGATACTAGTCCTAAACATTTTATATTATTGCATTTATCTTCTTTCTTTTCATAGCAAAATATATTATCTTGTGGTTCCATAAAAGTCACCTCCAATATAACACTTGTTATTTTAGTGTTATATTATATATTATGCCAAATTTTATAAAATGTTGTATCTAATTGTCTTTTTCTACTTTTTTTGTAATCACTTTTAATGCTTTTTCTCTAGGTAACATTACTATATGCCCGCATCCTTGGCATTTTAATTTAAAGTCCACCCCTATTCTAGTTATTTCCCATAATTTACTTCCACATGGATGTTGTTTTTTTGTTCTAACTATATCGCCTATTTCATATTTATTATATTCCATATTATTCCTCAACTTTTTATAATAAATTAATAACTTTATTAAATCTTTGTAACATTCTTTCTTTTCCTAATATTTGCATAATTTCATACATATCTGGTGTATTTGTTCTTTTTGTTAATGAAATTCTTAATACTGTACTTACATCTCCAACATGAGCCTTATACATATCAGGATTTGCTTTAAATTCTTTTACCTCTTTTGCATATCCCATTTCACCAGCTAATTCTTTTATTTTATCAAACCATGTTTGTTTATCATCATTTTCATCATAATATTTTTCTACATATAATTTTAAGATTTTTGAAATTGATTCTTTATCATTTATAACTTGATATGGATATTCATTTTTATCTTTTTCAAATTTTTCGTCATACATATAAGAAATATTTTCTTTAACTTCTGACCATTTTGAAATATCTTTTCTAGGCTTTTTATTTCCTCTTTCTATTCCAAATATTTTTAAGGCATATTCTTTATTTTCTAACAATTTTTCTAGTTCTTCATCATACTTTTTAGCCCATAAATTAGCATTTTCATACACTTCTTCTGCTGTCATTTTTGATATTACTGTTTTTGATACGTCTAACAATTTAACCATATCAAATAATGCTCCACTAACACTCATTTTATTTAGTTGCAATTCAAATTCATCCATTGATTTATCTGGATTAGCTCTTCTCCAATTTTCAAAATTAGAATTTGCAATATTTAACAAGTATTCTTTAACAGCTTCTGATGGTATTCCTTCTTCTGCATAATAACTTACTGCTGCTTCTGGATCTTTTCTTTTACTTAATTTTCTTTTATTTCCATTATCATTTTTCATTATTGGTGCAATATGTGCATATTTCGGTGACTTAAATCCTAATTCATGGAATAATTGTAAATGTAAGGGTACAGATGATAACCATTCATCTCCTCTTATTACATGTGTTGTGTGCATTAGGTGATCATCAACTGCATGTGCAAAGTGATATGTTGGTAATCCATCTGCTTTTATAATTACTATATCTTGGTCATTTTCGGGAAAATCTACATTCCCCTTTATAACGTCATGATGTTTAATTTTTCTATCTTCTCTTCCTGGTGATTTAAATCTTATTATATAATTCTCGCCATTTTGAATTCTTTTAATTGATTCTTCGACTGGAATTGTTCTACATTTTGCCCAAACTCCATAATAACCAGGTCTAATTTTTGCCATTTCTTGTTTTGTTCTTATTTCTTCAACTTCTTCTGGAGTACAGAAACATGGATATGCTTTCCCTTGTGCTATTAAATATTTAGCATATGCTTGATAAATTTCTTTTCTTTGACTTTGTTTATATGGTCCGTAATTTCCTTTTCCTTCATTTTCTGAAGTCATTCCTTCGTCTGGTTCAAATCCAAATTCTTTTAATGAGTTTACTATTCCAATTATTCCATTTTCTACTTCTCTTTTTTGATCAGTATCTTCTATTCTTAAAAAGAAAACTCCTTTTGTTTGATTGGCTAATTTTCTAGCTATTAAACCTTGATACAATCCTCCTATATGAACAAACCCTGTTGGGCTTGGAGCAAATCTCGTTACTATTGCTCCTTCTGGTAAGTTTCTTTCTTGGTATTTATTTTCATAATATGATATTTCCTGTGCTTCTGGAAATATTAAATTTGCTAAATCTTTATAATCCATATTTATTCTCCTATTTTAAATTCTTCAATCTTTGTTTTTATTTCTTTGACATTATGCCCGCTTTTTATTCCTATTTCAAACATTTTTAAAATTAATTTTTCTTTTTTGTTGTATTTTTTACTCAATTCTTTTACTACATTTAATATTGTATTATTATTCGTAAGTACTCTATATCTTTTGCAAATTAATTTATAATTCGCTTTTAAATGGCTGTAATCTTTAGCTATTATAATATGTTTTTCTTTATTTGTAAATATTTTTCCTTCTTTTCTTTCAAAAACTTTTCCTTTTCTTATAATTTCTTTTGTTCTCTCCATAATACTATTCCTCTCTTTTGTAAATATAATTTGACAATTTACGCTCAAAAGGTTATACTTTAATTACAATATACTCTCTTGAGTGAATTGTGTATGAAAAGAGATGTTTAGATTCGCAGTCATGGCATCTCTTTTTTGTATATTTATTATATATGCTTATTTATTCATTGTCAAAACCCGTTTTCGACAAAAAAAAGCCTGTATATATTGAAAATACTACAAACTTTTTTTGAAAAAAATTTTTAACTTTTTTTATATCTCTGATTTTATTCTACTTCTTAAATCGTGCCAATTAATTCCTGTTATATATTTTAAACTCTCTGAACATAATAAATGTTTTTCTTTTGCATATTTATTCCATTTATCTATAGTTGGATACTTTGAAAAAACTTTTGTTATTTTCCTTAATATCTTCATTGACTCTATATATTTTATATACATTATACTATCTTCAGAATATTGTATTTCATTTCTATAATATGAATTTACTAGCTCATCAAATTTATTACTTATCTTTTTTGTTTCTTCTGAATTTAATCCATATTTTTCTATTGATATATGTAATCTATTTCTTAAATTTTCAAATCTATCTCTCATTATTATTTCCTCTATTTTTCTTTGCTATATTTTTTATTCTAACATAATATTTTATAAAAAAACAGGAACTTTTTGTGTTATTTCGTCGAATATTTTGAAAATAAAAAAACACTCTAATCTCTAGTAATTTTTTTATTTGTAAGTAATTATATACCTATATAAAACAAAAAAAAAGGTAAATTGAAATTTATCAACTTACCTCTTTTTTTATCTAACTCCACCTGTCCATTTAGCAAATCCTATTTTGTAATTTCCTGTTCCTGTTACATTATATCTTACAATTGCTCTTCCATTAAATATTCCAAAACAATCACATTCTTCATATGAGCTTAAACTTCCTATTACTTTTGTTAAACTTGTATCTGCATATATTATCTCTTTTGTTGAACCATTTTTATATCTTCTCACTGGTTCATCACTCCCTTCAACTTCTGTTACTACTTCATTAGTTTTAGCTTGTCCTATTTTATTTAATACATCATTTTTTAATTGTATCCAGGCCTGTTCATTTCTTACATAGTATCTTGGGCATTCTTTTCCTGTTACATCATAATGTCTTATTATTGCATCTATACCTAAATTATATTTTTTACATATATGAGCACTTAATTCTACTAAACTATTGTATGTATTGTCATTGAATTTTCCTTCCCAATCTGGGTGGCAATCCTCTATTCCTATTGATTTTCTATTCATAGAGTAACTACCGCTATGGAAAGCAACTTCATCTTCTGGAATACATCTTATTATTTCGCCATTTAATCCAATTATATAATGAGATGAAGCATATGTCTTATGTGATGTTGCTAAACTATCAAAATAATTTCTGTTGCCTAGTGCTGAACTTCCTGCATTTCCTACCCAATGAATAACTATTTTTTCAATCTTATTTAGTTTTTCTCCACTTCTTGAATATGGGTTTACAGTTAACAACCTTTCTTCAATTTTACTTTCCATAATTATTTCTCCTTATTATTTACTGCTTTTTGCCCTAATAAATATGTTCCAATAACACCTTGTACTACTGCAATAACTTGTACAGTTTAAATTGCATATGGTATTGTTATACCTTCTACTGCATTTATTCCTGCTACTAATGCACTTATTATTGCTAATATGTTTGTTGTATATTTTGCTATTTTTTTTATTTTTTCCATAGTGTTACCTCCCACCTTTCTAAATAAATCTGCTTAATCCTAATGTAAAAGCTATTGCTGTTAATATTATTCCAATAAAAAAAGAAACCACTTTGCTTTTTATTTGCTTTTTAGTTTCTTCATAGTCCTTTGCAGGCTTTTCTTCTATTATTTTTAATCGTTCATTCATTTTGTTTTGGTCTTCTCTCATTGCTTTCATTTCTTTTGCTATTTCTCTTACACTCATTGTTAATTCATATATATTTTCAACTTTATTTTCAATAGTATCTATTCTTTTTATATTTGATTTTGAACGTTGTTCGTTTTCAACTAATCTTTCTAGAATTTCTGTATCTTGCATTGTCTACACCTCCATTTATTATTTGGTTCTTTTCCATACAAATACAGCTATGTATGGAATTGCATGTGTGTGTGAATTTACACTATGTGTGTGATTAGACAATGTATGTGTATGCCCTTTTCCTCCACCAGTAGAACCTGTATTTTCTCTATTGTTTGTATCGACTCCTCCTCTATTGGTTCCTGCTGAATATACTCCTGAAATTTTTTTAAACATTGTATGGGTATGTGAAGGTATTTGATCTATTGTTAAAACTGTACTTCCTGTTGTATTTGTACTTGGTCCTCCAGTACTTCCACTTGATGCGCCTGTGTTTGTACCTGTTATACTAGATTGACCATAACTAGTACTAGCTCCATACAAGAAACCACTTTTTATCCTTTCCCATGTTCCTCCAAATAAAGTTGATGGATTTGTACTATTTATACTCATATATATTGAACCAACAGGGTATATCTTATTTACTATCGCACTTGCTAAATTTGTTCCTAATCCTGTAGCATTTATCTTTCCATTTACCTGTAATTTACTTCCTTCATTTGTATCATATTTTTGCCCTATTGCAATATTATTTTTATATACAGCTATTGCTGGATTTCCACTTCCTAAAATAATTGTAGTAGTTGTTGTTGATAATTTATCAGATATAGTTAACTTAATATCATAAGAATTAGAAACGTCAAATCCATCTGTTCCTTTATCTCCTTGAATATTTAAACTACCAGTTATTTTGTTTTCAGAAATAGTATAAGTTAGTGTTGTTTTTCCTTCTATCCAATTTGAATTTGAAGTTGTTTTATAACTATATTTACAACTTGTAACTGCATTTGCTACACTACCAAAATTCGAATTCCAAAACTCTCCTTCAAATTTTAATGTTGTTATTGTACCAATGTTATTTTGTCTTGTTGCTGACAATGATTTTATTTTTATATTATTATAATTTTTTATAGTTGCTGTTTTACTTACTTTTGTACTATTACCTCTACTGTCTTCCGCATATATATCTATAACATTTGTATCTATTGCTGGTATTGACATATTCACATCAGCATTAGAACTATAATTAACATTTGCATTTTTACTTCCTATTAGCATTTTATAACTTTTCATTGTAGCACTATTTTTTGATACTGCTTTATTTGTTGCACTTATAATTGCCTTTACATTAGAATATCCCTTTACTAATATTTGATTATTTCCTGTTAAAGCAGTTATTGTAGTATTTGTATCTTGATATATAAAATTGCTAAATGTCGGATTACTATTTACTACTGTAAACGTAAAATCTTTTGAATTTGTATAAGATTTTCCATTTTGAGCAGTTGTTATAACATATCTTGCTTTGTATGTATTACTATTAGGTGTTAGTGAGTATATTTTTGCTGCTGTCGGTGTTATTGATTTGCTTGCACCTATTACTGTTCCATAATCAATAATACTTGTATTATCTGTTTTACATAATTTTAAACTTATACTAGCTCCGCTTGGATTGTTCCAAGTTATTGTATGACTACTTCCAATATTAACATTAGGCACTGAACTTAATGTAGCAATTTGATGTGTTGTAACTTCTATTGTATTAGACTCACTATATAATTGACTATCTAATCTTTTTACCTTTATTTTAAAATTATATTTAGTATTTGGAGATAATCCAGTTATATTTATTGGAGAAGTTAAGGCATAACCACTTTCCCAATCTCCTCCATTTTTACTAACCCATATCCCATCTATTGTAGAATCTGATGAATAATTAAGTTTAACACTATTTACAGTCTTTGAGTGTAGAGAAATACTTGCTTTCGCATATCTAGGAATTGTAGATAATTGTAAATTTCCACTCGGATAAAAATCACCTGGGGAATATGTATGAGATTGAAAGTCTATAACAGCACTACAATTATAGTCTTTGTTCCATCAGAATTATGAGCTATTGTCATTGTTCCTTCTGCAAATGTTATTACTCCATTATGTCCTAAACTGTATTGCCCGCTTCCGTTTTTTACTATATTTCCATTTATTGTTATACTATAACTTGCATTTAATGCACTAAATCTACCAGAATTACCAGAAATTAATTGTAATCTGTATCCAACATTTGAAGTATTAGAAGCTATGTCATAGCTATTTTCCCAAACACTTAATTTTCCTGTGTAATATTTTGCATATGTACCACCACTACTACCACCATTTTGTGTAAATTCTGCCATCTATTTAACCTCCTAACCCTGTAATCCAAGTTTGATTTCCTATTTGTTGAATTAATAATAAATTTATTTTTGCTTGTTCTTTTACTTCAAGTTGTTTTGTGTAAACACCTTTATCTGTCATTTCAGCTACTCTTTCATCTGTTGAACTATTAAATGTTCTGTTTCCATCTGCATCAATTCTTGTATATGTATTCTTAGTACTTGAATTTACTTGAATACCTTTTCCTATTTCAACTGTATCTGTTCTTGTTTCATTTGAATTTTGTTGCCAAATAGATTTTTCTATTCCTAATGAGACCATTAAATCCGAAATATAATAAGAACTTTCTGTATCACTACCTATTTCGATTTTTATATTATTACTTGTAATTTCAATAGGTATTACTTTTTCAATCCAAGTATTTATATTTCCATCTAATTTGTACTCTGTTGTATCATTTATTTTTATATAACCTGTTGCATCTGTTTTTAATTTATAATAGTTGAAACTTATAACATATTGCCCATTTTTTACTATTTGTGCTTGCACTGATATTCCCTTATTTATTACATATCCTTCATCACTAACATTATTTTGTTGAACATTAGTATCTGTATATTCTTCTAAAGTTGCACTATCTTTTTCTGTTGAACCTCTCCAATATTCTTTAGAATAGAAAAATAAATTTCCTCCCCCAGTTTCTTTAGATTGTAATGTTATACCTTCTATACTGTGTTTTAATTCATTTACTCTTTCTATTAATTCTTCTTTTGTTGCAACTTTTTGTGTAAATCCATCTATATCTTGTTCTACTTTTGTTATTTTTTCTTGCTGTTCAGAAGTTTCTTGAACTAATTGAGTTATCTTCCCATCAATTTGATTTATTTCACTTTGAACTCTTTTTATTTTGTTAGAATTACTTTGTTTTGTTTGCATACTTTCTTGTTCTGTTTTAGCTTGTACATTATTTTTTATACTTGCCTTAAATTTACCAGCATATTTTAATTCACCTTGGTATAAAATCTTTTTACCATCTACAACTAATATATCTCCTATATCGTAAGCTGGATCTATTATTGTCTCTCCTTCAAATGTATATACTTCAAATTCTTTTATTTGATTATAAATATTTTCTACCTGTTCACTATCAACTATATACATATTATTGGGGTCAATAAATACTGTTGCATATGTTTCATATCCGAATTTATAATTTTGTATTCCATCTTCATATGAAACTCTGCTGACTTTAAATTTATCTCCCCAAGTAAAATCACCAAACAAATTGATATCAAAATTAACAGTATCCTCTCCAAAAGTTTTTATATACAACTTTCCATCTCTTCCTATTACAGCAAATCCGCATGCTTGTTCTGCTATGTAACCTAAATATGTTCTTGCTGTTACTGTATTATCATATACTGATATTTGCTTGTTACAATTAAGAAAAGTAGTAGAACCTAACTCTACTCCTACTTTTTCACATATATCTTTTAAAACTTCTAACATTATTTTTGGATATGTTAAATTACTACCATCATATTTTGTATCTTCAAATTTCTTCATATAATCTGTGGCTTTTATTTTCACTTTAAATTCATCATCTTCTATAGTTTGAATCGAAAAATACCCTATTGGTACTATTTCATCATCTACACCTGTTTCCACATATACCTCATTATAAATCTCTGGTAAATCTCTTTTGTCTATTTCAAATTCAATATCTATTTCAGGTGTACAACCCAAACAAAATTCATTATTATTAAATAATTCAGATGTTGAACTAAAATCTATAATATGATTTGGTTCAATTTTATTTCCATCTATGTATATATTTAATTCATGTTGTGTTGAATCTTCTAGTACTTTATCTTTGTAATTTTGACTTATATTATACATTTATAGCCTCCTATAAATTTGCATTTTTTGAAGCTTGTTTTTGAGCTTCTGTTAGTTCTTTTTGCGTCAAATTAAATGAACACTTCCATCTTGTTTTGGAAGTGTTCGTATTTAATTCTGTATCTATCATTTCTACTTTTCTTTTTGAAACTCTAAATTTTGCTCCTTCTAAAAATCCACCATTAATAACAGGCACTTTTACATCTAGTATAAGTGGATTTTTATATGTCTTTTGTATAAGTTGTTCTGCTTCTTCTTCTGAATTTAACTCCCAAGCCATAGAGAGGTTTAACATTCCTATAGCTATGGGATTATCTATTATTGCTCCTGTTTTTTTACTTGTATAACTATCGTTGTCTGTATCTTCTATATCTGCATTATATGATGAGGGTGTTGGTAAATTTTCTGTTTTTCCATGTTCTCTCCATAACATTATTAATCACCTCCAATAAAAAAAGACAGGAATTAATCCTTGTCTTTGCTTTCATCATTCTATTTAATTTGTGCATTTTCTCTTATTATTATTTCCAATATACTCAAACATTTTTGGGCTTGTAGATAAGATTCTTTATACTTTTTACTTTTTTTCTCCAATCCTATATGTATTCCTGTTTTTAAAAAAGGTATAATAATAAATGGGTTATTTATATCATTTGTTCTAATTTCAATATCTAATTTAGTAATTAACTTCGTATTTGTTCCTACTAACAAATTGGTATTTCGTACTTTAGAACCTATTGTATTTTCTATCCCATCTTCAACTAATCTAACATCCAATATTTTAGAAAAATCAATAATATTATTATCTACAATAATTTTCTTTTCAGTATGATTTATAAAAAATCCATCCGCTAATTTATTATAATTAATTGGAACATCATTTTTTTTATTATTTCTAAAAATTCCCATATTCCTTACCTCCTGTTGTAGTATATCATTATAATATTGCAAAATTTGTCGAAACTTGTTTTATTTTATTAAATATCAAAATTTATTATTTGTATATAACACATTTGTGATTTAACTGTAACACATACTTAATTACCCACAGTTACTATTGTATTTTTTCCAGTTCTTCTAGTTCTTGAATTTATATAATCTATTGTATCATCAAATATTTCTTTTCCTAAATATTGTATTGTTACATGTAATGGTTGTCCATTATTACTATTAAAATCTGATAATACCTCTTCAAATGTATCTCTCATTATGTTTTGTGGTGTAACAATTTCTGGATTTGATTTAGCTCCTGAGTATTCTCCTGCTATTATTGCTGTTGCTTCTGTTAATACTCCACCTTTTGCCAATCTTGGTAATGAAATTGTACTTATTTGTAAATTTATAGGGTCTAATCCTATTAAAGAACCTACTGCATTTGCTACACTACTTATTCCTGATAAAAGTTTATTTATACCTTTTATTGTTCCATTTACAAAACCTTCTATACCACCTAGTATAAAATTGATTACACTTTTTATACCTGACCAAATTCCATTCCACACATTGTTTACAACTTTTGAAATAGTATTCCAAACATTAGACCATATTTCTTGAATTTTCCCTAAAACAAATTTTATAGTTTCCCATATTTTATTTATTATCGGTGAAATAATATTCCATATTCCTTGAAATACTTTTGAAATCAACTGCCAAATCCAATTAAATATTTGAGAAAATATATTCCAAATTGAGTTCAATATTGTCGATAAAATATTCCAAATCGACTGAAATATTGTTGATATTATTTGCCATATTGCATTTACTATTGGTGATACAATGTTCCATATTGCCTCAAATACTGTTTTAACTAAATTCCAAATAAATCCTAATATTGTTGATATTACATTCCAAATTGCTTCAAATATGAAGGATACTTGGTTCCATAAATTTGTAAAAAAGCCTACTACAGCATCTATTACAGTTTTTACTGTCTTTTTTAACCAGTTCATAATATTATCCCAATTAATGATAGCTACTACAATTAATGCAATAACTACTATTATAGCTATTATTTTAAGAATAAATGGTATCATTTTACCATTTAATATCGAAAAAGAATCTGTAAGTATTTCTGTAGCTGTTGACCATATTTTATAAGCGATACTCAACACACCTATAGCTATCGCAATTCCTAATATTATTTCTGCTATTATTGGATTTTCGACTACCCATTTTAATATATCTACCATACCACTTAATATATCTAATGCAACTGTTCCTATATTTTGTCCTATATTAGATAATGCGTCAACCAATGGTTGCCAATCTATTTCTGCTAATTTTTCTGATATTACCCTGAATTTATCTGAACAATTATTTAACCAATCTTGAAATCCTTTACTTAGTACAACATTATTAATTGCTCCTAATAAATTATTAAAAGCTTTTGATAAATTTTGTACTATAGCATCTCCATTACCATTATAATTCCATGCAATTGAAAAACTCTCTTCTATATTATAAGCTTCTATCATAGATTTATCAATTTTTGGAGTTATTACATTTAACTTAATTTGTCGAGCATTTATTTTTTCTTGTAGACTATCAATTTGCTTTTGTATTTGACTTATTTGATTTTGTGCATTTTTATTGTTTACTTTTATTGCTATTTCATTATTTGCAGAACTATTTTTTAAATCTTGCATTTTCTTTTTCATAAAATTAACTGCTTGATGTAATTTGCTTGTCATTGTTTTTGTATCTACTTTTGAAAAAGCATCTTGTACTTGTTTTACTATTTTATTTATAGTAGGTACAATTTTCTCAAATTCTTTTAATGCTTTTTCTACTTTTGCTGTTACAATAATTTCAATTTCTTCTGTTGACATTTTTATTCCTCCTTTCATATATTTTTTAATAATAAAAAAACACCTACATAAGTAAGTGTTTTTTATTTATACTTCATATCTATATAACTTCATTTCTTACATTTTGTTCTTTTGCTTTTTCCCATTTTTCTATTAATATCATCATTTCTTCTTTGGAATGATTTACATATTTCAAAACTATCGTTTGCATTTTATCTTTTATATATATTTTTCCAAAATTAAAAATATTATCTACTGCAGTTATATTTACTATTCTATATAATGGTACTATTTTTTGTTTTTTATTAATTACACCTGTTTCTATTATTAATTTTTCATTATTATAATAATATCTGCAATTTTTTAAAATAAAATAGTAGCATAATGGCACTATAAGAATTAAAAACATAGCCCCCCACTTGCAAGAGTCATTAATATCCCTAAAACAAGCCAAAAAACAAACCAAAACTTATTAATTTCAATGTTATAATAATTCATTCTTTGCTCCTTTTATTTTAATCCAAATTGTGCTTTTGATGTTACTTTACCATTTTGAAAAGTAATATTAGCATTTGCTCCTATGCTTCCTTCCCCATACCATGAATACATTGTAGTTTTTATATTTGCTATTTCTGATTCAGATAAGACTGTCCCTTCTTCTCCTATTATTTCTACTACTTGATCATAAGTCATTCCTGTTTCGATTTTATTGAATTTTTCAAGAGTTAATTTTTCTTGTTTTTGTTCAACTGCTGTATTTGTTTGATTTGAATTATTAGTTTTATTTCCACTTCCACTAGCAACTGCTATTGCACCTATAACTATTACTATCAATATAAAAGTTATAACTTTATGTTTTACAAAAAAATTCCTTTGGTCTTTACCACATTTAGGACAAACTCCTTTTGAACTTACTTCTGCTCCACATTCTTTACAGTTTTTTAATGACATAAATATTCCTCCTTTTATTTTAATCTAAAAAGTTATGTCAGCAAATTTCGACATACTTTTTATTTTTACTATTTTATAATATAATAAAATATATTTTTTGTATGTAATACAAACGTAATTCAAATGTGTTGCATACGTATTTTACCAAATTGTTTATAATTGATGTTAGGAGGTCACTATGAATAGTTTTAAAATACCTATAATCCCATCAACAACTCAACGTTCTATTAGATTTCCAAATGATTTAATTGATGATGTAGAAAAAGCAATTCGAGGAAAAGAGACTACATTTACTGCATTTATTGTTGCTGCAACTAGACACGCAATAGATGAATTAAATAATAATAATCATGATGATTTAACGTAAAATTAATAAGAACATCTGTATACTTTGTATAGCTTATGTTCTTATTAATCTTTTTCAGCTTTCATTAGATTTCTCATTCTTTGTATAATTTCTTCTGGAGATTGTAATTTTTGCTCTTCTTCTTTAAATAATTCTTTATAACTATCTCTAATTGGTACTATTTTTGGATTTCTACTCATACTATCTGCCCTTATAAGTTTATTTGTTACCGCTTCTTGTAAATTAATTTCGCGTTTTAAATCATCAATTATTTTTACAAGATGTGTTTGACAATATGCATTTACTTCTGAATATCTACTATTCCAAAACTCATGAGGTTTCATATCAAAATAATAAGCTAAAGGCTCTATTGAATATATTAACTCAATTAAATTATGAACCTCTTTAATTTTTTCCACTATATCATTTAGGCCTCGTAGCCTTGAAATCCCTGTTCTTGAAATTGTCTCTCTGCTATTTTGCTCATTGCATTTTCTGCTGATTTTTGAACTAAATCGTTCATATTCATTGTTGATAAAGGATTTGATGTCATTTCTTTTAGTTCTTTCTTGCTCATTTTCTTTTTGAAAAAACCCTCTTCATTTAATGCCTCTGCAATCTTTCCATAAATATCATTTGCTGTTATATTTTCTTTTCTGCAATCATCTATAAAATCATATACTTCATCTGAAGATGTAAATGCACTTTTACCATCCTCTGTTTCGGCTAATTTAAATATAATTTTTGATAGTGCTTCTAAATCAATTATTGAATATGCTTTTGTAAAAGCTTCTTCAAAATTTTTATTTTTTAATATGTTAGACATATCTACTATCTTTCTTGTTTTTAATACTAAATTAATTGTTTTATTTTTTGTTTCTATAATCATTTTTATCCTCTCCTTTGCAAAAGAGAGGGTTATATTTCAAACCCTCAATATTTTAATTATTCAGCTGTAGGAAATCCTTTATTTTCCTTTATTTCTGAACTTCTATATATAGTTAATTTTGATTTTAACATATCATCTATAGCAATTTCACTCATTCCAATATAGCATGTTCCTGTAAAGTACCATGTTAATGGTTTTCCTTCTTCTAATGCTGTACTTTCTGGTAATTGGATTGCCCAATATCCGTTTGTTTTTGCTGTTTGAAGTGCTTTTAATTCATCATATTGATCTTCTTTAAATAATATTTCTATTTCTATGTTTTCTGCTTTTTGTCTTCCTTCAGCTTGTCTTTCATCTGGAATATCTAAAGCACTGTATGTAATTCCTTCTGGTGCTTTTAAAAATTCTGGTATGCTTTGTACAAAAGCTACCTGTTTTCTTTTTGCTTCATCCTTTAAATCTTCTAATGTATCGGCATGAAATAATTTTGTCATTGTACTTGTTTTTGGTTCCATTTTAATTCCTCCTTATTATTCTACAATTTTGTCTTGCAATTACTCTTATATCATATTTTCATTATCAAAAATATTTAAAAATTCAGATTCAAATGCTGTATATTGTATTGATATTGTAATCTTTCTTCCTCTGATTTTTCTTGTTCTTTTTTATCTTTCCATTTTTTTTGTGCTGTTTGAATAGCTTTTTGAACTCGTCTGTCAAATTCTGCTTGATTTTTTCTATCTTTTAAGAAATCATCAAATGTTACAGGATTATTATTTGCTCCCGCCGGTTCATTATTTGCCCCAGTATTAGCATTATTTAAATTTGTACTATTATCTTGTCCTTTCATTTTTTACCTCTTTCTAGCCCCAGCCATTGTATTTCTACCCCAGCTATTGCTTTTTGTTATTTTGTTTATTCTATAAAGCCTAACTACAATCAAAACGGCATAAAAATAAGAGCCTGTCGACTTGACTCTTTAATTTATAATTATAAAAATTTTAATAACTTATTTATTTTTTCTTTAATGTCATGTTCATTCTTTTATTAAACACCTATCTTTAATCTTATATGGACAAAATACCTTACCTTCTCTAAGATTTGTAATTTCTAAAAAAGAACAGTTTTTACACTGTTCTGGTAATTCATCTTTTATTTGTTTTAGCTTATAATTGTCTTCATACTTTTGCTTTTCTTCTATTATATTTAGTACTTCTTTACAATTATCTAATTTACATATTTTACACTTCTTATTTCCATTTGGACATACTTTATTATCTATTAAACATTGAACCATATGTTATTCCTCTTCTGTGCATATTAATTTATTGTCTATTCTTTTTGATATTTTTATCTGCGACTTTTTAACTTATACTAATTTTACCACATTTTTTAATCATTTACCGCCAAGTTTCCGCCAAGTTTTTTTAATTCATTATGTACTGCATATATCAACTCTTGATTTCTCCTTTCAAATGTTCTTTCAGACATTCCAGTTTCAATTACTTCCCATTTTGATTTGCATAATATGTAATATTTATCAAATATTATTTTGCAATCTTTATTTGTTAATTCTAGCGCTTGTACTACTGCTTTATATTCTTTTATAGATTTCTGTAATTGCGTATTTTCTTCCAATTTTATAACACTATTTAAAACATTGTCACTTACATTGTATTGAGCTCTAGGCATTCCATCCAACTTTTGACTACTTATACTCAATATGTCTGATCTTATGTTCAATATATTGATGCAATTATATTTGTATCTTTTTAAACATCCTTTTGAATAATTATATTCTTCTCTACTCAACTTTTTATTCATTTGTGCCCCCCTTGTTTATTCTTTATACTCTCTCTTATTAATTCATCTTTGAAACTATCTAATATTTTATATGCTCTATTTAATTGAGCTTGACTTTGCTTTCTTTTTGTTATATCTATTAAATTTATATCCTCTAATTCAGTCATTGTGTTTATTACTATATTATATATGTGATTTATTGTCATTTGTGTCATCTCGCTTTCAATTATTTATTTCTATTACTAAAAATGTTCTTCTTTTATATCGAAATATATATCATCAATTAATTCTTCTACTATGTCTAACATTTTTATGTTTTTGCATATATCGTTTGATTTTCCTATATTTCTTATTTTTAATAACTTTTCGTATATACTTTGTTTTGCTTTATAATTTTCTTTTTTTAATGCCTTTATTATTTCTTCTTGTTGGTCTATTATACTTCTTTGTTCTCTATTTTTATTTTTAAAATAATTTTTATTATCTATCATCTTTTCCTCCTATTTTCCTTTTCTTTTTAATGCTTTCTATCCATTTTTCAAATTTACTTTTTATAATCATATAATTCCATTTTAATTTTGGCGCAATTTGTGCTAGTACTAATTTTTCTACTTCATCATCTTCCATTTTTTCACCTTCTTTCTTTATAAATATCAACTTTGGTTAATTTTTTTTAACTCTTAATTGTAAAAAATATATCTATGAAAATTTAATTTATCATAATATAGCTATTAATAATATTGTTAATTGATTTTTCGTACATTTCTATATTTTTTTATTTACGCCTCATCTTTTTGGTTATTTTTTTTTAACCACTCATATTATATATAATAAATAAAATTGTGTCAATAGTTTTGGTAAATTTTTTTTAACTTTTTGTTGACTTTTTTTAACCCTTGTTATATACTATATTTAGGAGGTTTTTTATTTATGTTTGATAAAATAAAATTCGCACAAATATTAAAAAATATAACAGATACTTATGTAAGTCAAAGGGATTTTTCTAAGAAATCTGGAATAAATAGAACATATCTTTCACAATATGCTAATATAAAGCTTGAAGAACCACCAAAGCCAAAAATTTTAGAAAAATTAGCTGATGCTTCTAATAACATAACTACATATGATGAACTTATGCAGGTCTGTGGCTATACCTATGTAACTACTCTTGACAATTCATCATTTGGAATTAATCCTGAATATTGGAAAATGATATTTGGAAATATTGAAAAAATAGAACTTACTCAAAAAGGCTCTACATTTTTTGCTTATTTTCTAGATAAAATATATAAGGAATTTCAAAAAAATAATAATGAACAATTTATTATGAATTTCGATCCACAATCATTAATTCCACAAACGGATAATATTGAAGAATATACTGAATACATTAAAATTTTTTGTTTTATTCTTTGTTCTTTTATGAGTACCAATGTTCTAAATATAAATGAAATAGAAAAAAAACAATTGCTTTCTAATATACAAGACTTATTAGAAACTACTCCTCTTCTAATAGAATTTGATGAGAAATCTGATAGTTTTAAATATACTAATATAAATACAGAAGGATTAGATGAAAATGATATTGAAGAATTAAAGAGATTTGTTGAGTTTTTAAAAACAAAAAAAAATAAAAACAATCTTCATTAATTACAAAAAAGAAATACCAATGCATTAAAAACATTGGTATTTCAATATTCTATTACACTTCCATAATAATTGGTATAATCATCGGATTTCTCTTTGTTTTTACAAATATATAATCTCTTAAATTTTCTCTAACAGTAGACTTAATTGTTGACCAATCACGAATTTCTTTTTCTTCACATTTTTTAATTTCATGTCTTACAACACTCTTTACGTCATCCATTAAATTTTCTGATTCTCTAACATATACAAATCCTCTTGAAATAACATCAGGTCCTGCTACTACTTCCCCTGTTGAAGAGTCCATTGTTAATACTATTATTATTAATCCATCTTGTGATAAATGTTGTCTATCTCTTAATACTATATTTCCAACATCTCCAACTCCAAGTCCATCTACTAATACTCTTCCATTTGGAACCATTCCTGTAAGTTTGGCTTCATCTTCACTTATTTCTACAACTCTTCCATTTTCCATTAATACGATGTTTTTAGCTGGTATTCCCATACTCTGAGCTGTTTCGGCATGAGCCATTAATTGTCTATATTCTCCATGTACTGGTATAAAATATTTTGGTTTAGTCAATGCAAAAATTAATTTTTGTTCTTCTTGGCAAGCATGTCCAGATACGTGAACATCTGCTAATGCACTATATACAACCTCTGCTCCAATTTGCATTAAATCATCTATTACCTTTGAAACTAGTTTTTCATTTCCTGGGATTGGATTTGCTGAAATAATTACTAAATCATTAGGTGTTATTTTAACTTTTCTGTGATCTCCTGAAGCCATTCTTGTTAGTGCTGACATTGTTTCTCCTTGACTTCCTGTTGTAATTATTACTAATTGTTCATCATTATATGTTGACATCATATCTATGTCAATAAATAAGTCTTCTGGACAATCTATATATCCTAATTCTCTTGCTGTATTTATCATATTTATCATACTTCTGCCACATATTGCTATTTTTCTTTTGTATTTTACTGCTGAATTTACTATTTGTTGAACTCTATGAACGTTTGATGCAAATGTAGCTACTACTATTCTTTTTGTACATCCATCAAATAAGTTATCAAATACTGGTCCTATTGAACTTTCAGACATCGTAAATCCTTTTCGTTCAGCATTTGTACTATCTGACATTAATGCTAATATTCCTTCATTTCCTAATTCTGCAATTCTTCCAAAGTCCATTATTTTCCCATCGATTGGTGTATAATCAACTTTGAAATCACCTGTGTGTAAAACTGTTCCTATAGGTGTTTTTATTGCTAACATTACTGAATCTGGTATACTATGTGTACTTCTTATAAATTCTACTTTAAAGTTCTTTCCTAATGTTATTGTTTCTCCTTGCATTACTTCTATTAGTTTAGAACTTCTTAATATTTTATGTTCTTCTAATTTATTTCTAATTAATCCCATTGCTAGTCTTGGTGCATATACTGGAATATTTATTTGTTTTAATATATATGGTACACTTCCTATATGATCTTCGTGTCCATGTGTTATTATTAATCCCTTTATTTTATCTACATTTTTTTGTAAATATGTGATATCTGGTATTACTAAATCTATCCCCAACATATCATCTTCTGGGAATGATAAACCACAGTCTACTACTATCATTTCATCTTCATATTCAAAAACTGTTATATTTTTACCAACTTCGTGTAATCCTCCTAATGGAATAATTTTTAATTTTCCTTTTTTGAATATGCTATCTTTGCTTGTTTTAGTTTTTCTTGTTTCTTTTGTTTCTTTTATATCTCTAGTTTTTCTTGTTGTTTTTGTATTTTTTGTTGCTCCTATATTTTTTCTTGGAGCTCTTGGCTTTCTTTGTGTTTTTTCTTCTTTCTTTTTGTCTATATTCTCTTGTGTCATATTTTCTCCTCTCTTTCATTTTATAAAATTTATTTGGAATTTTATTAAATCCTTTTATCGTTTAAATCTTTCATTTAAATAAAAAATGAAAGCACAAATAATTTATTATAATCTCTTTACTTATAATAATTTCCTTTTTATTCAATTTTTAATCCGTTCTTGTTATTTTACTTTTCTCTTTAAAATATTTAAACTTTTTAGGTTTTAAAAAAATCTCATTTCTTTGCCCTTTGGCAATGTCTTGATTATTATACTATAAAATTTAAGAAAAGTCAAATTTTCCCAGTTACAAAGAACTCTCATACATTTCCGTATGAGAGTTCTTACTATTTTATATTTCCATTTGACTTGCTAAAAATGTTGCTGCAGATTGTGCTACTTTTTTTTCTACTTCATTCATTTTAGCATTTGAATCTTTTGACATTAATATTACTGTTCCAATTGTATCTCCATTTGAAATTATAGGATATACAATTTGTGCATTATATTTTCTTTGATTATTATCATTTTTTGTAATTGGCATTGCCATATCACTATTTTCTTTGCTTGCATACACTTCTTTATCATCCATTAATTTTTCTAATTCTTGGCTTATATCTTGCTCTAAAAATTCTTTTTTAGAACCACCTGCTACAGCAATTATTGAATCTTTGTCTGTAATACATGCAATATGTCCTGTTGTTTTCGCTAATGTTTCAGCATATCCTGTTGCAAATTCTGATAATTCTCCAATTGGAGAATATTTTTTTAATATTACTTGTCCTTCTCTGTCTGTAAAAACTTCAAGTGGATCTCCGTTCTTTTATTCTTAATGTTTTTCTTATTTCTTTTGGTATTACTACTCTACCTAAATCGTCTATTCTTCTTACAACACCTGTTGCTTTCATAATTTTCCTCCTTTAATTTCAAGTCTATTATTATTATCTCAAAAGAGGAAATTTTTATACATTTTTATTCATTTTTTAAATTCAATTGTACGATCCACAAGATAACTGTATTTATCTGGACTATCCTAATATCTAATTATATCTTTTCTCCTATATATAGCTAGTATAAGAGCAATACACACTATATCAACAACTAAGCTTAATCCTCCATAAGATACAAATGGAATTTTTGAAGATATTTGTATTCCTATTGTTAAATTCATTAATATATTTATCAAGCTTTCTATTATAAAATATCCTCCAAGTCCTATTATTATAAATTTTCCATAATTATCTTTTATTATTTTACTATTATATAATATTTTAGTTGAAAATATTAATATTAGGGAAATTATTGCAATAGCTGGTATTATACCATAATGTGCTATAATAGAAACTAATGCATAGTCAGTTCCTTCATCAAAAATATCTAAAACATTACTTAAATCTTCTGCTTCACCAATTGGTTTTGCTGAGTTTAATATTAACCTTTGTTGTAATGGAAGCCATCCTGAACCATAAACATCTTTTTCTGGATAAATATATGCTGTAATTCTATTTTGTATATATGGATATTGTATAAATATCTTAAATATACATATTATAACTAATACCGTTATTATAGAATATAATATTATTAAATATTTTTTCTTTTTCTCTGATTTTTTTATTATTCCTATTGTTGTTAAAATAATATATATTAATGATAATATTATACAAGATGATAATGATGGTATATACATTAATAGTAATACAGATATTATACTTAATGTAAATATTTTTATAAAATCTTTGTTAATAATTATTTCACAAAATTCAAATGTATTATTTTTGTCATATTTATTAATAAATCCAGCAAATGCTATGATATATAAAGGAACTACTATACTTTCAATTGATATTGTTATATTGAATATTTGCAGATATGCTTTTCCATTTATATATCCACACATTACTGTTAAACCTAAAATTGTTATAATTGTTGCAAAAGCATAGATATAGTTTGAATATTTTTTAATCTTTCTGTAATCAAAAAAATATATTCCTATTCCTAATAAAATTCCTATTCCTAAATAAATTATAGTTTTTATAAGATAATTTATTTCATTTCCATCAGTCAATATAGTCTGTGTTTTTATAAATGATACTAATATTCCAAATGATATTAATGATATTACTAACAATATTAATGACCAATCTACTCTAGGTTTATGTATTTTATTTAATTTTTTTCCTATTTCTATAGGTTCTCCCATTTGTTTTACTGCTATATCTTCAGCTTTATTTTCTTCAATTCCTTTTTTTATCTGTTCTTGTTTTATTTCTTCCATATGATTTTTTAGTTCTTCTGTAATTTCATTTTGTATTGGTTTGTATTTTATTTCATAGCAGACTTTTTCTATAAAATCCTTAATTTGCAAATACAACACCTCCAATTACTTTGTTTACTCCATCACTAAAAACTTTCCATTCTTTTTGTTTTTCTTTTAATAAATCTCTTCCCTTTTTTGTAATTGAATAATATTTTCTTTTTTTGCTTGTTGTTTCATCCCAATATGATGTTATATAGTTTTTTCCTTCTAATAAATGTAATATTGGATATAATGTTCCCTCTTTTAATTCAAATATACTTTCTGATTTTTTCTGTAACTCTTTTATCATTTGGTATCCATACATATTTTCATTTTCTAACAATTTTAATATCAGCATTGTAGTGCTTCCCTTTAATAATTCTTTGTCAATTTTCAAAACTATCTACCTCCTTAAAATAACAAACACCTAGATATCCGATGTATTTTTATACATTGTATATCTAGGTATTATTTTTGTCAATACTTTTTTATTATTTATTTATTATTTATTATTTTATCTGCATCTTCTTTTGATAAATATTTATATTTTACCATTTTGCTTAATACTTGCTTTTGCCTTTGTTTTGCAAGTTCTAAATTTTTTGTTGGTGCGTAAACTGAGGGTGCATTAGGTATTCCTGCAAGCATTACACTTTCGTAATCAGTCATATTTATAGGTTCTTTACCAAAATAATGTCTACTTGCTTCTTTTACAGTATAACAATTATCTCCAAAAAAACTTGTATTTATATATAATTCTAAAATTTCATCTTTAGAATAATTTTTTTCAATTTTAAATGCCATAAAAACTTCAGCAAATTTTCTTTGTATTTTTTTCTCTTGAGTAAAATATATATTTTTAGCTAATTGTTGAGTTATAGTACTTCCACCTTCTACAAAACTCATCGCTTTTATATCATTAAACACTGCTCTTCCTATTGCAATTATATCTATTCCATTGTGTTTATGAAATCTATGATCTTCTACTGCAATTACTGCCTCTTTATATATCCTCGGAATTTCATCTAATTTTGTATAATTTTTTTTATTTTTTATTTCCAATATTTTATCTTCTATGCTTATTGTTTCTATTGCTTTTTTATACATATCATAACCTTGTACCCCAAAGTATCCTATTATGATAATACATATAGTTATTATAATTATTATTACTTTTTTTATTACTTTCATTTCTATCACCTAATTTTATTTTACTATTACAAAGTGACTAATAAATGACTTTTTAAAATATTTGATTTTTTATGTCTCTATCGTAATCATAATCAAAATATTGATTAAATACTTTTTCTTTTATATCTTCATCATATAATACTTTGTTTACGAAGTAGTTTCCTAAACTAAATATTCCTGTAAAAAATAGAACTACTAACATTAAAATAATACTTATAAAATCTATTTTTACTTTGATATTTGATTTACTATTTAAATATATTATTTCAATTCCTAATCCTATTAATATTATTGGCCATAACATTAATAAATATCTAAAAAAGTCAAATCTTGTAAATGTCATTATCAATACTGAAATTCCTATTATTATTAACATTATTCCAAATGTATATGTACCTACTCTTCTTTCCTGTTTTTCTTCCATTACATCCTCCTATTTATTTGAAATCATCTTAGTTCCAATTCCTATTGTAATTAATGATACAATTATTGATGGGAAATACATTCTAATTGTTCTTATTGTATTTATTAGCCATTCTATTTCTGTTTCTTTTGCTATTCCGTATAATACATTATTTAAAAGTAAATATGTTCCTACTAAAATAACTCCTACTCCTAGTAATTTATTTCCTTTTATTTTATCAAAGTCAAATCCTTTTAAAATATAATCATCTTCTATTTGTTCATCTGTCCCGATTGAATTTCTAATATTATATGTGTCGAAAAAGCTGTATGCCATTACCACTAAAAATGGGATTATAAATATTACAGTTTCAAGCATTGTTGCTAATATAAATAATACTCCTGCAATACACATGATTGATAATCCTCTTTTCATATATTTTTGGTACATTTGACCCGCACCTGGGATAAAACTAAAACAAAATGTTAAAAATCCGTTCTTTTTCATTATTTTTCCTCCTCTTCTTTTTCTATTGGGGTTGTTGCCCATTTACAAAAATCACTTATTTTTTCATTTATAGATATTGTTGTTTTTGGTGTATCTTCTTCCTGCTGATAAAATTTCATTTCATCATTTTTTATAAAATCCATTCTGCAAACTGCCAAAGAAAATATTAAGCAAGCTGCAATTTTACAAACATCTGCATATTTATTTTTCTTTTTTCTATTTATTTTTGATAGTATATTTTGTGCTAAATTTGATGGACTTTGTATTTCTTTTTTTTCTATATGCTTTATGTATTTTTCTAAATATTCATCATTTTTTAATATCTTATCTATATCTTCTAATTTATTCATAAAATCCGCTCCTTTCTTAATATTTCCTTTAGTAATTTTTTTCCCCTGGTTATCTGAACTTTTAATGTTCCCTTTGTTGTTTTTTGCATTTTTGCTATTTCATCTAATGAGTATTCTTCTATGTAATATTGTTTTAATATTGTATTATATGGCTTTTTGAGTTCTTGTATTTTTTGTCTTATAAAATTGTTTTTATCTTGCTTTATTAATTCTTCTATAAAATCTTCTTGTAAATTAAATTCTTCTATGTTTGATATATTTTCAATAACTGTATTTTCCTTTCTTTTACTTGATTTTAAATAGTCTTTGCATTTATTTAAAACAATCTTACACAATATGTTTTTTATTTCGTTTTCTTGTAATTTTTTATATTCTTTAAAATGAGAATATAAACTCAAATATGCTTCTTGTACTAAATCTTGTGAATCTTCTTGGGAAGATGTCATATCTATTGCAATTTTATATGCTAAATTTGTATATTTATTTACTATTTCTTCAAATTTCATCTTTCCCCCTTTCGCTTCACTTCGTTTCGCTCATCGCCATCCAAAATTTTTTTTCAAATTTAAGTGATTATATTTTATATAACGATTTTGTTTTTTAATAGTTAACAAAAAGAGCAAATTTTTTATTTAATCTGCTCTTTTGTTTAATCTACTATTCTTTATTTTTTTCTTCTTTTTTTGGTAAAAAGCTACTTATCTTGTACTTGTCTAAAATAATTCCTAAGCTATTAGAAAATTCTTTAAGCATAACAATTTTTATTGATTGATCTTTTCCTTTTAAATAGTCATCTATAACTTGTTTTAATAGTTTAATATTTTTCATTTCAGGTTCTATTTGTCTTGTATATTCTTCTGATCTTTTTAATAATTTTTCTTTTATTAAAACTATATCTTCATTACTTGCACAGGAAATTCTTTGGAATAATTGATATACATCGTAATATTTAAATATTGGTATGTCCATACACTCTCTATCAAATTTTTCATAGAATTCTTCCATTCTCATAGGAATACATTTAAATATTAATTCAGCTTTTTCTTTATACATTTTATCTAATAATTGATTATTTAGTATGTGAAAATGTTTTATTATTTCATCCATGTCTTCTTCAAATTGTTCTATGGCAATTTTTGATAATTCATCTTCAACATTTGCACAATATTTTGACTTTAAAGATGATATATTCATACCATTAAAAAACACACTTTTTAATGTTTTTATATCATAATCTATAAGCCCTTTTCTTGAGAAATAGCTAAAATATGCATAAATTTTCACAGTATCAATAAGTTCTATATTTCCTTGATTTACTTCTTCTAGTACCTCTTTTATAACTTTTCCAAATTCATCATCAGATATTTTCCAGTACTCTTCTGTAAGTAGTCTCTTATATCCAGGTAGATTTTCTGTATCTACTGTATTTCTTATAGTTTCCATATTTTCTTTAAATAATTTCATATCAAATATTCTTGTCCTTACATAATATTCAATAAATTTAAAGAATCTATATTCTGCTTTAAAATTGTAATAATAATTATTGTCAAATTCTTTTATATAAAATTGTCTGTTATCCATTAATATTCTTGATGATACTAATAATGATTTATATTCTTCATTATCTTTTACATTTATAAATTTGTCCTTTGTTATTTTTCCTGCTTTTATTTCAAATGAAATAGCTATTGTAAATATAAGCATTGTTTGCATTATTCTATTATTTATATTTGGATAATTCTTTTCTACCATTTCATATATTTTTTGAAAATCATTTAATGCGTGTTTTAAAATCCTTAAGTTTCTTGTTCCACTTCTTTCAAATGTTAATATAATTAATCTTGTATTTTCCCTTAAAAATCTTATTAACTCTGGGTCATTTTCATATCTCATCAAAATTCCATTAATTATATAATCAAATTTTGGAGCATATTCAAATGTTTCGCCAATTAATTTTTCTTTAATTCTTTCATAATCATTTGCTTTATCAAAAACATGCTCAATTTTATTTTGAATTTTTTCAACCATTGGTTTATCTGTTGTGTTTAATTCTCCTTGCTTGTCTAATAGATATGTCGCAATAAAAGTTTTCATTTCTAAGTTAGAGCTTTTTAATTTAGTTGATAATTCTTTTTCATTACATATAATAATTGTTTTTATGTGGTCATGTTCAACAAAGTTATTTATATACCCCAAAATATCTATAACATCAACATTTGCTCTTTCTAAGTCATCAAAACATAAAACTTTGTCATCTGTTGAAAAAAATTCCCCGTAATTTAATTTATCTCCATTTTGTGTTACACCGAAAAAATTTGCCATGTCTAATCCTGTTTTTGCATATTCTGGTATTGTTGTCTGACCCGTTTGTTCCATGAATTTCCTTAAATTTTTGTCCATTAATTGAGTTGTTTCTATAAATATTTTTTTGCTTATATCTTCTAAGTTTGAAATTCCATACAAGGACATGTAAATAGTTGTATATCTTTTACCATTTAATTGCATTGTTTCTATTTTTTTTCTAATTTTGTTATTCCAAAAATGAGTTTTTCCAACACCCCATTCTCCGTTTATCATTATCGCATAATCTGTATAATCAGACCTTACATAATCTAATATGCTTTCAACTAAATCTTCCATTTTATTACCTCCATGTTCCAAAAGGGACTATTCTTTTTGGGACATTTTTGTCCTACTGTGGAAATGTCTTAATCTTTTGTTTCATAATTAATCTTTGGCCAGTACTAATATCCCTATTTTTCTAGGATTCCCTTGTCTTAATATTTTGCTACATTCATTTACTGTGCTTCCTGTCGTATAAATATCATCAATTAATAAAACATTTTTATTCTTTATTAATTGTTTATTTTTTAGTTCATAAACTCCTTGTATATTTTGTATTCTATCTTCTTTGTTTAATTTACTTTGTTCTACTATATTTTTTGTTTTTATTAAGCAATTATTCACTAATTCCAAATTAGTATGTTTTGATATTTCTTTTGTTATTAATAAACTTTGATTATATCCTCTTGTTTTTTGTCTATTATTGCTTATTGGAACTGGTATTATTGTATCATAATTTTTCATATTTTCAAATATTTTTTTATTTTTTAATAAAAAAATTGCAAATGTTTTATATAAATATGATTTGTCATTAAATTTATAATCTATTATTAGTTTTCTTATTTGACCTTCATACCTAAATATGTACATTAATTCATTGAAATATTTATCTTCTATTTCTACACCATCCCTGATTATTTGACTTTCTGATTGTCCATTTAATTTTATTTCACATTTTTTACATAATGAATTTTTATCTATTCTTCCACATATTCCACACGTTGGGGGAAAAATTAGATTTGAGACACTTGGGACAGTCTTAATTTGTCTCATATTTTTGTCGAATATTATCATTTTTGATTTTTTTCCTTCCTACTTATATAAAATTCCTGCACTTTTATATAATTTCGAAATTTGTTACAATCTTGCTTTATCTTTACTTTAGCTTTCTATATAATTGGGCTCTGCTGATATTTAAGATTTTAGCAATGTCTTTCTTTTTAAATTCATATTCATTTGAAATTAGATAAGAAATAAATTGTTTGATTAGTATATTGTCTTTTTGAATTTGATTTAATTTTATATTTTTTTGAATTAAAAAATTTTCTAGTACTTCTTCTAGATTAATATTATTTTTGTCTAAATTTAAAGGTTCATAATTAATAGATTTAATTATTTTAACATAATCTTTTTCGTCATTAAAAATAATTTTTAATACATTTTCATTAACATTTCCTCTTTTATTTATATAATCTTTGTATGATGAAAATTTATACTCTTGCTCATTCTTTGATATTCCAGCTTTTACTGGGTTCATATGTATATATTTTATACATTTAAATAAATATTCTTTATTATAAATTGCTTTTGAGTTAAACCTATTTCTAAAAACATATCCTACCCTGTTTTTTGTTTTATTGTAATGAATTGCATATTCTGTATTTGTTTCTTTCATAAATAAACTTATATTTTGTATATTTTCTGAAAATGTTAATATATGTGCATGATTATCCATTATACAATATGATATTATTAAAATTGAATATTTTTCACTGTATTTTTTCATTAATTCAATATATTTGCACTTTTCACTTTCACTTTCAAAAATATATTCTTTGTTAATACCTTGAACCAAATTATGAATAAATGCACTACCTATTAGTTTTCTTGATTTTCTTGGCAATATTTGTACCTCCTTAAAATATTTTATACTACTATAGTATATAACATTGTTATGTATTATAGTATATTTTTTATGTTAATTCAAGTATATTTCATCGCATTTTTCGACCTTATTCAACATGAAAAATGAGACAATTTAGGACTGTCCCAAATGTCTCATTTTAAATTCCAAGCCTGTGTTTCTTTTTTTGCTATCAACATTTTGAATCATATAATTTACTACTCTATCACTTCCAATTATAATTAATAACTTCTTAGCTCTTGTGATTCCCGTATATAGTAAATTTCTAGTTAATAGCATCGGAGTTGATTGTGGAGCTAGCATTATTACTACATCAAATTCACTTCCGTTGTGCTTTATGTATTGTTATTGCATAGCTATGTTCTATTTGTTCAAGATCCGTATATTCATACCATGCAACTTTTTCATCATCAAATTGTATTTTTATAACTTTTTCTTTTTCATCAATTTCTATTATTGTTCCAATTTCTCCATTAAATACTCCTGTTCCCAAATCAATTTTTCCGTCTTTTTCCTTTTCCCATGTAATGTCATAATTGTTTTTTACTTGCATTACTCTATCTCCGATTCTATATGTTACACCTCCACTTGTTTTTTCTGGTAATTCTTCTAAATTTGGATTTAAAACTGATTGTAATGCTCTATTTAGTTCTCTCGTCCCTAATGGTCCTTTTTTTGTTGGTGTTAATACTTGTATATTTCTGAAAAAGTCATAATTTCCAAATTTCTCTAATCTTCCTGTTGATAAACTTATTACTTCTTGTAATATTTTTTCTGTCAAGTTTTGCTTTATGAAAAAGAAGTCTTCTTTTGTGTCTTCTTCTAAATCTTCATCTCCATTTTTAATAAATTCTAATCCATTATTTACTCTATGAGCATTTAGAATAATTTTACTTTTTGCAGCTTGCCTAAAAATCTTGTCCAATTTAACAGTATTTATTACTTCAGAATTTATTAAATCTTTTAATACACTTCCTGGTCCTACTGATGGTAATTGATCAATGTCTCCTACTAATATTAATTTTGTACCTTGATATATACATTTTAATAAATAATTTATTACAAACATATCTACCATAGAAAGCTCATCTACAACAATTACATCTGCATCTATTGGTGCTCCCTCATAATTACTATGACTTATATATATTCCATCATCATCTAATTTTCCAAGTCCTAATAATCTATGTAATGTTGATGCCTCTTTGTCTGTTGCTTCAGTCATTTTTTTTGCTGCTCTTCCTGTTGGAGCTGCAAGTACAACTTTTTTGTTTTTTTCTTCATATAAATCTATAATTGTTTTTATAATTGTTGTTTTACCTGTTCCTGGTCCACCAGTTATTATTGTAACATTCTTTTCGTTTATTGCTTTTATTGCTTCTTTTTGTTTTTCTGATAATTCTATTTTTGATTTTTCTTCTACTTTTTTTAACGCTTTGTCTATATGTTCTATTTTTTTCATATTTTTGCTATTATCTAATCTAATTATTCTTTTTGCAATTTCTTCTTCTACTTTATAAAAATTGTATAGATAAATCCATTCTATTCCATCTCTTTTTTCTATAACAATTTCTTCTTTTGCTTTTAGTCCTATTAACTTATCTTCTATACATTCTATCGTTACATCTAATAATGTTATTACAAATTCAATTAGATTTTCTTTTATAACACATGAATGTCCATTATAAGTTGCTTTAATTAATGCATATTTTATACCACTCTCTACTCTTTTTTGGTTTTCATAGCTTATTCCTAAATTTAATGCCATTGAATCTATTTGCTTAAAATCTACTCCTCTTGCTATATCTATTAAAACATATGGATTTTCTTCGATTTTTTCTATTGCATTAACCCCTAAAAGATTATAAACTTTTTTGGCATGTTCTGCTCCTATTTTAAATCTTTCTAAAAATCCAACAATTTGCCACACTTCCCAATTTTCTAAAAAGCTATGTGACATTTCTATTGCCTTGTTTTTTGTTATTCCTTTTATTTCAGCTAGTTTTTCTGGTTCAAATTTGAATACATTAATTGTATCTTCTCCAAATTTTTTAATAATTTTTTTTGCTGTTACTTCTCCAATTCCTCTTACATTACCATTCCCTAAATATCTTTCTAATGCTGATAATGTTTCTGGCATTATTTTTTCAAATGTATCAACTTTAAATTGTCTACCATAATCTTTATGTTCAACAAATTTTCCAATTAATTTTAGAGTATCACCACTTGTTATAAATGGTAGATACCCTACTATTGTTAATAATTCGTCCTCAGTTTCAAATGTTGATATTGTATAGCTATTTATTTCATTTTGATATATTATGTCTGCTACTTCGCCTTTGATTTCCAATGTTTTCTCTCCTATTTATTTTTATTAGAATATTCTTAAAATATCATTGTATGTGATATATAATGATAATGCGATTAACAATGAAAATCCTATTAATTGTATATTTATTTCTGTTTTTTCATTTAATGGTTTTCTACGAATCGCTTCTATTATAAGTAATAATATTTTTCCTCCATCTAGTGCTGGAATTGGTAACAAATTTGTAACACCTAATGATAAAGATATTAGTGCTAACATATATACAAATTCTCTAAATCCATTTGTTTTTGCTACAACTTCTGAAATTCCAACAGGTCCCATCATTTGGTCTATACTAACTCCTCCTGTAAACAACATTTTTATATTATCTAAAATTGAAAATGCAAATTTTTTAGTTTCCATTCCTCCATATATTATGTGATTTATGAAATTTTTATCTGATTGTTTTAATGTAACTCCTAAATAATATGAAGATACATAGTCTGGTGTTAGTTCTATTGTTATTTCTTCTTTGTTTCTTTGAAGTGTTAAAGTCATTGTGTTTAATCCTTTTTCTTGCATAATTTCTACTAATTTGTTGACATCTCCATTTATGTCTTCCCCATTAATTTTAATTATTTTGTCATTTGATTTTATTCCTTGTTTTTCTGCTGAACTTCCTTTTTCAACAGATAATATTTTACAATTATTATCTAAATACATTCCTGTACTTTTATTTTTTATTTCTGTAGGTTTTATATTATATTCTAATATTTCATTATTTCTTTTTATTTTAATATTTACAATTTCTCCATTGGATTCTTCCATAACTGAATTTAAGTCATTTTTGCTTTTTATTTTTTTACCATCTAATTCAATTATTTTATCTCCTTGATTAATCCCTATTTCTTCTGCAACATAATCATTTATTGTTCCATCAACTTCATTTGTTATATAAGTATTAGAACTTGACATTAAAACGAAATATACTACAAGACCAAATATAATATTTACTGTTGCTCCTGCTAATACTATTGCAATTCTTTTTGGAATACTTGCTTTTGAAAAAGAACCTTCATTTTCTGATCTTTCTTCTTCACCTTCCATACTACAAAATCCACCTAATGGTATTAATCTTAATGCATATTTTGTTTCTTTCCCTTGTTTTTTCCATATTGTTGGTCCAAAACCAATCGCGAATTCATTTACTTTTACCTTACACAATTTTGCAACTATTAAATGTCCTGCTTCATGAATTAATATTAAAAATCCTAATAAAAATATTATTTTTATGGCTGATATTATTATTGTCAAATTTCCTTCCTCCTTTAACACTTTTAACAAAAGAAGGATTATTAGACCTTCTCTATGTAATCCCTCTTTTTAAAGTATTATAAATAATAAATAAGCAAATGGTGCTAAAAATAATACGCTATCAATTCTATCTAACATTCCACCATGTCCTGGTAATAAATTGCTATAATCTTTTATATCAACATATCTTTTTATACAAGATGCTGAAAAATCTCCTATTTGTCCAATTAAACTTAATACAATTCCTATTATTATAATATAAATATATGAATAATTAAATTGGAAATATGTATTTAATATGAAAGTATATAATATCATTATTAAAACTGCACCAATAGTTCCTGCAATACAACCTTCTATTGATTTTTTAGGGCTTACTTTGCTAAATTTATGTTTTCCAAATTTTTTGCCAATTAAATATGCAAATACATCTGTACCCCATGCTGCTATTAGTATATATCCCATTAATAATTTCCCATTTTGCATTGCATCAATTAATGTTAAAAATGATATAAATACTGGAATATAACATATTCCTAAAAGTGTATAACTCATATCTTTAAATGATACTTTCATATCTGTTGCTATTATGCTTGCAAATAATAATAACATTACCATTGGTAAAAACATCATTATTGATATTAACATATTTTGTTGTGGTATGACATTAACAATTGCAACTACTAAACAGCTAAGATATGCTACCCATTTTATCGGATTACAAACTTTTGATATTGCTTTTATGTATTCATTCATTGCTACTAAAGATATAATTGCAAATATAATTCCAATTATGTATTTATTTGGTATTAAAAACATAATTGCTACTAATATAGCAACTATAAATCCTGATGTAATTCTTTTTAAATCCATTTTCTTCATTCCTTTGTTTTTTATTTTTACTATTTTGCTCCAAATTTTCTATTTCTGTGTTGATATATTTTTATAGCTTCTTCTAAATCTTCTTCCTTAAATTCTGGCCAATATTTTTCTATAAATAAAAATTCTGAATATACTAATTGCCAAGGTAAGAAATTGCTTAATCTTATTTCTCCACTTGTTCTTATTAATAAATCTGGGTCTGGTTGACCTTGGGTATATAAATAATTAGAAATTGTTTCTTCTGTTATATTATCTATATTTAATTTATTTTCTTGTACTTGTTCAACTATATTTTTTATAGCTTTTAAAATTTCATCTCTTCCACCATAATTTAATGCTATATTGAAAGTAATTCCAGTATTATCTTTTGTTCTTTCCATACATTTTGAAATACTATTTTTCATTTTTTCAGATAATCCATCTCTACTTCCAATTATTTTTACTTTTATATTTTCAGAATCTGCTCTTTTACTATAATCATCTAAATAACTTTGGAATAATGACATTAAAGTTTTAACTTCCTCTTCTGCTCTTTTCCAATTTTCTGTTGAAAAAGCATATACTGTTATATATTTTATTCCTCTTTTATTTGCATATCTTACTATTTTTTCTAGTGTTTTTGCTCCTTCTTTATGTCCAAAACTTACTGGCATTCCTTTTTCTTTAGCCCATCTTCTATTTCCATCCATTATAATTGCTATATGTTTTGGTAAATTCTCTTGTTCCATTTTGCCCCCTATCAATAGCTTCAAAAATTTGATAACTATTATTTGTTTCTTTCTTTAATATATATTGCAAGTTGTTTTAAAAATTCTGCTTTTTCTCCATATTGTTCTAATTCTTCTATTGCTTCTTTTGTTATTTTATCTAACTCAAGTTTTGCACCTTCTAAGCCAAATTGAGATACATATGTACATTTTCCTAGTTCTTTATCATTCCCAACTGGTTTACCTGTTATTTGTGAATCTCCCTCTTCTGATAAAATATCATCTTTTATTTGAAATGCCAATCCTATTTTATCAGCATATATAGAAAGTTTTTTAATATCTTCTTCACTTGCCCCTGCAATAATTGCCCCCATTCTTACACAAAGTTTTAGTAATGCACCTGTTTTATTAACATGTATATATTCTAATACTTCTTGTGATATTTGTTTTCCCTCTAATTCTGTGTCAATATATTCTCCTGCAATCATTCTATCAACTGCTTTTGAAAACTCATTAAAAGCTCTTACTTTATTATTCAAATCTTGTGAATCTATATCTTTTAAAAGTTCATTACTTATTACAATATATGCTTGGTTTAATAATCCATCGCCTGCAAGAATTGCTGTTGCTTCATTAAATTTTTTATGGTTTGTCAATTTTCCATGTCTAAAATCATCATTATCTATTCCTGGTAAATCATCATGAATAAGTGAAAAATTATGTACCATTTCTATTGCCATTGCATATGACATACATTTTTCATAGTCTTTTTTAAATAATTCGTATGTTGCAATTACTAAAATTGGTCTTAATCTTTTCCCTCCTGCCATTAAGCTATATTCCATTGATTCATTTAATGTTTGCTCTGGACAATTTTCTTTTTTAATATATTTTTCTAATTGCTTATTTACTATTTCTTGATACTTTTTTAAATTTTCTTTAAATTCCATTTTGATAGCATGTTAGTTTAACTAACATTCCCCTTTCTTACTATACTGACATCACTTCTTTTTCTTTATCTGCTAAAATTTTATCTATTTCTTCAACACTTTTATCTGTTAATTTTTGAATTTCATTTTCAGCTTGTTTTAATTCATCTTCTGTCATATTTCCTTCTTTTTGTTCTGCTTTTGCTGTTTCAATTCCATCTCTTCTAACTGCTCTTACAGCTACTTTGGCTTCTTCTGCCATTTTTTTAATATCTTTTACTAAATCTTTTCTTCTTTCTTCAGTTAATTCAGGGAAAGCTAGTCTTATTACTTTTCCATCATTATTTGGATTAATTCCTATATCTGATGCTAAAATTGCTTTTTCGATTTCTTTTAACACGCTCATATCCCATGGTTGAATAACAATTAACCTAGCTTCTGGTACAGAAACTCCTGCTACTTGATTTATTGGTGTTGGCGTTCCATAATAATCTATTTTTACTTTATTTAATATCGCTGGGTTTGCCCTTCCAGCTCTAACCTCTGCTAATTTCTCACTATATACGTTTATTGTTTTATTCATCTTTTCTTTTATATTTGTATAATCCATAATATTTCTCTCCTTTTTATTTTACTAAAGTTCCAATATGTTCACCTTTAACTGCTCTTACTATATTTTCTGGATCTGCTATTCCAAAAACCAATAATGGAATATTGTTATCTCTACATAATGCTGTAGCTGTTGAATCCATAACTTTTAAATCTTTTTCTAAAACTTCTAAATATGATATTTTGTCATATCTTTCTGCATTTGCATCTAATTTTGGATCAGCTGAATATACAGCATCTATTGCTTTTCCTAATAAAATTATGTCTGCATTAATTTCTGTTGCTCTTAATACAGCTGCTGTATCTGTTGTAAAATATGGATGTCCTGTTCCACAAGCAAATATTACAACTCTACCTTTTCCTAAATGCTTTTCTGCCTTTCTAATTATAAATGGTTCTGCAATTTCTCTCATTTCGATTGCTGTTTGAACTCTTGAATTTACTCCTCTTGCTTCTAATGCATCTTGTAGAGCTAATCCATTCATTGCTGTTGCAAGCATTCCCATATAATCTGCTGTTGCTCTTTCCATTTGATGTCCATTTCTTCCTCTCCAGAAATTTCCTCCTCCTACAACGATTCCAACTTCAACTCCCATTTCTGTTACTTCTTTTATTTTATCACATATTTTTCCAATTGTTTCAGCGTTTACTCCTGTTTTGTTCTCTCCTGCTAGTGCTTCTCCACTTAGTTTTAAAAGCACTCTTTTGTATTTGGCTTTTGACATTTTTCCACTCTCCTTAAATATCTTTTTTATAATCGTATTCTATCATATATTTTTTTAAAAATATACCCTTTTGAGGAAATTTTTGGAATTTAATTTTTAATTTGCTTTTTTTAGTTATAAAATAGATTTTACAAAATAAAAAAGATAAAGTTTATTACAACATTATCTTTTTATCAACTATTTATATTCGAAATTGATTGATAGCTTGATGTTTCATTTTCAACTTCTTTTGTTTTTATAATATTATTAATATTTATATCCTATTATTTTTACAGGAATACAAGTAAAATTAACTTTGTTTGTACTTCCCCAATAACTTGCTTTAGCTTTAAATGCAGTATAATTTACATATTCAAAATTTCTTTTAACTACTTTGTTCGAATATCCTGATCCTGATATTAAAGCAAAAGTATAACCTTTATAAACTCTTTGGACCTCATAATCTGGTTCAGTATTATAAAACTTAAATATAACATCAAAATAGTCATAATTGTCATTTGCCAAATTTATTATTTGTCCTTCCTCAAAAGACTTATATTCTTTATCTGGATTTTCCCATAAAGTTTGTCCTACTACTTGTGAATCTCCTGTTTCTTGTACTGTCATGTAATTATCAATATAACTTTCATATTTATAGCCTATTATTTTTACAGGAATACAAGTCTTATTATTTTTGCTTGTACTTCCCCAATAACTTGCTCCAGCTTTAAATGTAGTATCATTTACATATTCAAATTTTCTTCTAGCTACTTTGTTCGAATATCCTGATCCTGATATTAAAGAAAAAGTATAACCTTTATAAACTCTTTGGACATAATAATCTGGTTCAGTATTATAATACTTAAATATAACATCAAAATAGTCATAATTGTCATTTGCTAAATTTATTGTTTGTCCTTCTTCAAAAGAGTTATATTCTTTATCTGAATTTTCCCATAAAGTTTGTACCACTACTTGTGAATCTCCTGTTTCTTGTGCTGTCATGTAATTATCAATATATCTTTCATATTTATAGCCTATTATTTTTACAGGAATACAAGTCTTATTATTTTTGCTTGTACTTCCCCAATAACTTGCTCCAGCTTTAAATGTAGTATCATTTACATATTCAAATTTTCTTCTAGCTACTTTGTTCGAATATCCTGATCCTGATATTAAAGAAAAAGTATAACCTTTATAAACTCTTTGGACATAATAATCTGGTTCAGTATTATAATACTTAAATATAACATCAAAATAGTCATAATTGTCATTTGCTAAATTTATTGTTTGTCCTTCTTCAAAAGAGTTATATTCTTTATCTGAATTTTCCCATAAAGTTTGTACCACTACTTGTGAATCTCCTGTTTCTTGTGCTGTCATATAATTATCAATATATCTTTCATAATCATTTAATATTTTCTCTTCATTTTTTGTTGCATTTTCTGTTGCATTTTTTGCTTGTTTGGCATTTTCAAATAATCCTGTGTTTGTTATTGCTTGTATGCTTATTCCTGCTAATATTAACAACAAAATTATTGTTATTACTAATGCTACAAGTGTTATACCTTTACTTTCACTTTTCATTTTCCATTCCCCCATTTTTATATTTATATTCTTTTAAATTGTTATTTTTTAAAGTCAAAAAGATAGCAATATTAACTTGTACCTAATTTTGATTTAAGTATAATATTCCTACCTTTTATTTTATTATTTACTAAACCACCTATGCGTGTGTATATGTATATTCCCGCAACGATTATAGCGTTTTTCATTTTTATTTTCCTTTTCTTTTGTTTTGTTTCACTTTTAATATAAGTTATATTATCATATGTTATATATTTTTGTCAAGTAATTTATTCTAGAAGTATAGCATTTTGTTGTTAGTAAACAAGAAACCTCCCCTTTAATATAATTCTACTTAATATAAAGTACCACACGGAAACCGATGCCATGATGAGTGTGCATAACGGGGCAAACGCCGTAGCGGCGGCACGCAGGATCTCCGCTAGAATTGTCAAGGTAATCGCCTCCACGAATCACGCGGTATTGACCACTAGTTGCATGATGTGAATCTTCTTCTGTCCACTCCCATAAGTTACCTGCTATATCAAATATATGATATTTCTCTGTTGTTGCACTTGCACCTGTTGTTAATAAATCTCCTTTGTTTTCGTTACTAGTTACATAATCCTTTGTAGTAGATGTTTCTGTACTACCAAACACTGGTAAGTACCAATAATTAGAAGAATAATATGCTGTTGCTTTTCTTCCTGTATATTCTATTGCTGTATTCTTATAATTTCCCCAAGAACTACTATTTGTCATATCAGAACTTGTTAAGTCTGTTTTATTTATTAATGTATTTAATATTACATCCCATTGTGTTCCTGTAATCAAACCACTACTTACATAATTGTTATTATACATACTTTCTGCATTTGCTTTTGAATGTGTCCAATCTACAAAGTTCCAAGGTGCTAACCCTGCTTTACTTTGTGGTATTTTATATACATTATATACTTGGTTATGTCCTGCACTTTTTTGTGTAGAAGTAAACTCTGACATATCACTCGCAAGTCCTGCTTCATATCTTCCTACATAAAATCCACCATATTTTTCTATTTGTGATAATTCTGCTTTTGGTATTGTTGTATCCCATCCAGCATTTTGTTTTTCCCAAGATGTTTTTGTATATGCACTTGTTGAACAAGGTATCCATACAAATTGATTTCCTGTTAAACTTGTTGTATATGCATATGTTGTTTTGTCTGTTGTTCCATCATATTTATCTGCTTCATTATCTGATATTATTACACCTGTATCAAGATTTCCACCTACATAATAAAATCCGTATGGTACAGGTACGCTTTCTCCACCACCTACTGATACTGCATATACTGTTGCTACTTTTGTAACTTCTGTTGTTTCTAATCCATTGCTTGTTTTTATATATTTAACTGTTTCCGTTCCCCATTCATTTGGTAATTTTACTATTGTTCCTAGATCTTGTGGATCTTCTGTCGTATTTTCTGGTAAGTCTTTGTTATACTCTGCTAATTGTTTTTCTAATTCATTCAAACTTTGTTCTTCTGCAATTTGTGCATTAATATATTCTTGTTTTGCTTGTTGTGCTCTATTTATCAAGCCATTATCCCCCATTAGAGTTGCAATTGTTATTCCTGCTAATATTAACAACAAAATTATTGTAATTACTAACACTACAAGTGTTATACCTTTACTTTTATTTTCCATTTTAGTCCTCCTTTTCTTTTTTTACTTTTAATACATATTTTTCCCTACTTAATCTGATAATTTCAGTTGAACACTAGACTGAAGAGAAACTAGCGGGCAAAACGCACGATTGTGGTTAAAATTGCTGTAGTCCACATTGTTCACATTGCCCCCCAGAACAAACATCACAGCGATATCGTTGCTAGATGAGGGAGATGCTAACCAGTAATATTGGTTACTTCCTGGCCAATACATGCTGTCTATTTGACTATCTGTTTGTACTGTATAATTTGATGTATTAGTATAGTATCCATCTACTGCTTTTGAATTTGTTGTAGGACCAACTCCATATCCATAATTGCTACTATTATATGGATATTTATAAAATAATCTTGTTCTTGGTGATGTTTCTGTTCTTTCTGTATTATCTGGTGTAGCATTTGTTAGATTATAATGAGTATTGAAACCATCCATCATCATTTCCAAACTTGGTGCCCCTACTATATAATTTACTTTACTTCCTATTTCTGTACTTGCTCCTGATGTTACTAAACCTTCCCAATTATTTGTATTTGTTAGCCATGTTACTGCTTTCATATTAGAATTAATAGATTTAGGTGGCGTTACTCCTGGCTTATATAATTCTGGATTTAAATTTCTTATTTTTATATTTTCTGCTGTATCAAAACTTATATCTGTCATTGGCAAATTATAATTATTTGAAGTACAATCTGCTTTTAAGTATACTGTTCCTGCTCCATCTTTAAATTTATTGTCAAAATCAATATAATATAGTCTATATGTTGTAGAAAATGTATAATTACTTGAACCTACTTCTACACTTTCCGTCCCACCTACGGTTTTATAATTTGTTACCTTTTTTCCTAAATATTGTCCAAAGTTATCTTTGGTTAATATTACTTTACTTCCATTTGCTAGTGTTACTTCTACTCCACTTCCGCTATTTCCACCGTCTTGTTCTGTTATATAGTCTGATAAATTTGAAAGCATTTGTTCTTCCTCTTGGGCTGTTTTTTTATATTCATCTATAGTTTTTTGGGCTTTAGCGATTATGCCTCCATCTGTCATTTTTCTTATTACTACTGCTGACAAAATTAATAATATTACTATTGTGATTACTAACGCTACGAGTGTTATCCCTTTACTTTTATTTTCCATTTGCTCTTCCTCCATCATTTTTATATTTTCATCGTTTTAAATGTTGTTTTTTAACGTCAAAAAGATAGCAATATTAACTTGCACATGCTTTTGATACAAGTATAATATTCCTACCTTTTATTTTATTATTTCTTTTTTTATTTACTAAATTACCTGTGTGTGTGTGTGTGTGTGTGTGTGTACTCCCTCAACGATTATAGCGTTTTTCATCTTTATTTTCCTTTTCTTTTGTTTTATTATTCATATTGAAAACTTACTTCAAAAGTATCTTTTTCAATTATTTTAATTGGTTCATTACTTCTTCTGCGAAGTTTTCTTCTTTTTTCTCAATTCCTTCACCTTTTTCAAATCTAGCAAATGAAATAATTTCTGCATCTTTTTCTGTTAATAATTGAGAAACTTTTTTGTTAGGATCTTTTACAAATGGTTGATCTACTAAACAAATTTCTTCATAGAATTTTCCAATTCTTCCTTGAACGATTTTTTCAGCTATTGCTTCTGGTTTTCCTTCGTTCATTGTTTGTATTTTTAAAATTTCCATTTCTTTTTGTACTCTTTCAGCTGGTACTTCGTCTTGTTTTACATATTCTGGTCTAGCTGCTGCTATTTGCATGCATATGTCTTTTGCAACTTCTTCTGTTCCTTTTGACATGTTTACTAAAACAGCGATTTTTCCATCACCATGGATATATTTTGCAACTAATCCTTCTGATTCAAATCTTGCAAATCTTCTTATTGATAGGTTTTCTCCTATTGTAGCAATTTTACCAACTAATGCTTCTTGAACTGTTTTTCCTTCTTCGAATTCTGCTGGTTGTGCTAATAATTCTTCAACATCTTTTGGATTTTTATCTACTACTTGTTTTGCTACATTTAAAACAAATGCTTTGAATTCAGCATTTTGTGCAACGAAGTCTGTTTCTGAATTCACTTCTACTATTGCTCCAACTTTTCCATCTTCTGAAATGCAAGCTTCTACTAATCCTTCTGCTGCAATTCTTCCAGATTTTTTAGCTGCTTTTGCAATTCCTCTTTCTCTTAATAATTCCATTGCTTTTTCCATGTCTCCATCTGTTTCTGTTAAAACTTTTTTGCAGTCCATCATTCCTGCACCTGTTTTTTCTCTTAGTTCTTTTACTAAACTTGCTGTAACCATTTTTTTATTCCTCCTTATAAATATCTTTTATTTTATAATAAAATACCTAATTTTAAAGGGCTAGCTTGCTACGTCCGAATATCATCGCACGAGCGTTGCTCGCCCTTTCTATAATTTTTATAATTATTCTTCTTCGCTAGCTGCTACAACTTCTTCCATTGATGCTGGTTCTTCTGAGATTTCTTCTGCTACTTCTTGAGCTTCGAAACTTTCTCCTTGTTTTCCTTCGATTATTGCATTTGCCATAACGTCTGCTATTAATTTAACTGCTCTTATAGCATCGTCATTTCCTGGTATAGCATAATCTACATCTTCTGGATTACAGTTTGTATCAACTAATCCAATTACTGGTATATTTAATTTTCTAGCTTCTAATATTGCTATTCTTTCTTTTTTAGGATCTACTAAGAATATAACTCCTGGTAATTTGTCCATTTCTTTGATTCCACCTAAGTTTCTTTCTAGTTTTTCCATTTCTTTTTTAAGTAATATTACTTCTTTTTTAGGTAACACTTCAAATGTTCCATCTTCTTGCATTGCTTCTAAGTCTTTTAATCTTTGTACTCTTGCTCTGATAGTATCGAAGTTTGTTAACATTCCTCCTAACCATCTTTGATCAACATAGTACATTCCAGATTTGATTGCTGCTTCTTTCATGCACTCTTGTGCTTGTTTTTTAGTTCCTACGAATAGAACTGTTTTTCCTTCTTCTGCTTGTTCTTTTAAGAAAGCATAAGCTTCATCTAATTTTTTAGATGTTTTTTGTAAATCGATTATATGGATTCCGTTTCTAGCTTGGAATATATATTCAGCCATTTTAGGATCCCATCTTCTTGTTTGATGTCCAAAGTGAACACCTGCTTCAAGTAATTGTTTCATTGCAACTACTGCCATTTTAAATTCCTCCCTTTTTGTTTTTACTTCCATAAAGTTCTACATTTAAACCGGACCAATTCTTGGCACACCCTTTTAAACTTGCTTTATGTGATTAATACGTTTTCTATTATACCAACATTTTCCAATAAATGCAAGTGTTTTTTTTATTTTTCTGCTTCTTCATCAATTTTTTCTTCAACTTGTTGTGTATTTTCTATATATGTTTTTACATTTTTTGTTGGTCCTAAAATAACTTTCATGTCATTTTTAAAACTTTTTTTAGGCCCTTCGCAATTTATTTTTATATTATTTTCTATTTCTCTAGAATCCATATCTAAAATTAATGTTTCTAATCCATCATCAATAATCTTTTTTATTGTTCGAAAATATTTTATGTCATTTTCTTGTAAAACACCATTATATATATTATTTAAGTATTGATAATAATATATGTACTTTTTTTCAATTAATTGTTGTTTTTCTTTTTTGTATTCTTCTTTGGATATTCTACCTTCTTTAATTTTTAAATCTTTTAAATATTCTTCAATTTGTTTTATAGCATAATCTTTTAAAAATCTATTTTCAGAAATATTTATTATTATTTCTTCTTTTTCCCAAAAAGGTAAACACTGTAAGTCTCCTTCAAAACACAACCTTGTTTGAAGATTTTGTATATTTTTTAACGTTATTCCATATTCGCATTTCCTGAATGCTTCATATTTATCGTTTTTAAATATACTTGGTTCTATAACTTGTTCTTCTTCGAATTCTTCATTGTATTTGATTGTATTTCTTGATACATACCTTAAAGATTGAAATGCCTCTACTATATAATCATTTATTGTATTTAAAATTGTTGTTGTGTCTCCCAATTCCATTCCGGAATTATCATTTTGTATATATTCATTTATAATAGAATATATTTTTCTAAAATGCTCTTGTTCTTTTTCAAATAGATTTTTTAATATTGGATTTTCCAAAATCATATTTTTATCAAATTTTATTCCCTGATTTTCTTTTTCTGCAATATCTATAAAATAAGATACAATTTTATGATTTATTGATAATACATAATCTAAACTTTTACTTATTTCATCTTCCATTTTTAGTCTCCTTAAATTTTTATGTATTTTATCATATTTTTTGATACTTTTCAACACTTTGTTTATTTTTTATGTAAATTAAATTTTATTATTTTTAATATCTTTCAAAAATTTTTCTTTTATTTCTGGTGGCATTAATGGAATTTTTTCAATATCTTCTCTTTTTACTATTTCAGGCAAATATTTTCCACTATCTATATATTTAGGATTATTTGAAAATTCTGGTCCTGTTCCAGTTCCAAATTTTCCGCTTACATATTCGCATAAATAATAAATTGTTGTTTGATTAAATTTTTCCGAATATTCTTCATATAATTTTTTTATTATTTTTACATTAATTCCGAATTCTTCTTTTATTTCTCTTATGGTTCCTTCTTCGTATGTTTCTTCTCCTTCTCTTCCTCCTCCGGGAAATACATAGTATTCTTGTTTATCTGGATTTTTTATTACATCTTTTCGATGCATTAAAGCAAAACCATCTTCCATTGGTATTATTCCTGCTAATCTTATTCTTTGCATATCACTCTCTCCTTTTTATTTTTTCTAATTATATTCTTTTGTTTTTTTACAGTCAATACTTTTATTATTATCTGATTTTTTGCCAAATATTTTTTCAATTTTACTTGAATTTTTTTCTAATTTATTATAGTATATATAGAAATAAAAGAGAGATTACTAAGGAGGAAAAAATGCCAAAAAAAATAGAAGAAACTAAAGAAACAAAAAGCAAAAAAACTACAACTAAAACTCAAACCAAGACAAAAACAAAAAAAGTTGCTTCATCTACAACTTCTAAAAAAACAAGTGCTAAAAAAGCAACTGCTAAAAAAACAACAAAAAAATCAACTTCAACAAAAAAAGTAGTAAAACCTACAACTGTTGAATATTATGATTTACCTTATACATATAATAAAACAGTAGTAAAAGTTTTATCACAAACACCAAAAACATTATTTGTATATTGGGAAATTTCAGATGATGATAGAAAAAATTTCAAAGAACAATATGGGGATAATTTTTTTGAAACAACAAAGCCTGTTTTAATTATTCATAACAAAACTTTAAATTATAGTTTTGAAGTTGAAATAAATGATTTTGCAAATAGTTGGTATTTACATGTAAATGATAGTAAATCAGATTATAAAATAGAACTTGGTAGACGTTATTTTAATAATACTAGTAATTCAAATAATTATGTATATGTTTCATCTTCAAATGAAATAGAAGCTCCAAATGACCATATTTTATTTGATAAAGCACAAAACATGGTTTATTTTAAAAATGTAAAAACAAATGTCAATACAAAAAAAGATGTAACTAGTTTATCTTTCATTAGAAATATGGGAAAAATCTATAATATTTATGATTTATATAAAAAGATTTATAAAAATGAAAATCCATTTTCTAGTTCATCTTCTCAATTCAAATAATATAAATACTATTATAAAGGAGAATTATAATGCAACAAAAAAAAGGTTATGTTAGTTTTGTATTACATGCTCACCTTCCATTTATTCATCATCCTGAGAGTGATGATTACTTAGAAGAATCTTGGTTATACGAAGCTATATCTGAAACATATATTCCATTACTTACAAATTTTCAAAAACTAGTTGATGAAGGGGTGGATTTTAGAATCACAATGTCTATGACTCCTCCTCTTCTTTCTATGTTAGATAACAAATTATTACAAAGAAAATATATTAAATATTTAAAAAAGTTAATAGAACTTTCTAAAAAAGAAATTAAAAGAACGTCTTATGATGAAAGATTAAACAAACTTGCTCATTACTATTTCGACAGATATTCTAATGATTTATACTTATTTAAAGATGTTTATAAATGTGACTTAATTAGTCAATTTAAACACTTTCAAGATATTGGTGTTTTAGAAATTATTACTTGTGGTGCTACACACGGCTATTTTCCAATTTTATATGTAAATGAAAAAACTGTAAAAGCCCAGATTGCTGTTGGTGTTCAAACTTATAAGAAATATTTTGGCAGACAGCCTCGTGGTATTTGGCTTCCTGAATGTGGCTATGTCCCAGAAGCTGATAAATATCTAAAGGATTTTGGTATTGAATATGTTATAACAGAATCTCATGGTATCTTGTATGCTGATCCTACTCCTATTTATGGCACATTTGCCCCAATCGTTTCTCCTGAAGGTGTTGTAGCTTTTGGACGTGACATTGAATCTTCTAGACAAGTTTGGAGTTCTATAAATGGTTATCCTGGTGATTTTAATTATAGAGAATTTTATAGAGATATTGGTTATGAAGCTGATTACGACTACATAAAACCTTATATTGCACATAATGGTGTTAGAGTTCATACTGGTATAAAATATTATAGAATTACTGGAAAAACTGAACAAAAAGATTATTATGATATTCAATGGGCTAAAGATTCTGCTGAAAAACAAGCTGGACATTTCTTAGATTGCAGAACAAAACAAATAAATGATTTAGCTCCTTATATGGATAAACCTCCTATTATTCTTTGCCCATATGATGCAGAGCTTTATGGTCATTGGTGGTATGAAGGTCCATACTGGTTATATATTTTATTTAAGAAAATTTATTATGATGATTGCAATTTCAAATTAATAACACCATCAGAATATATTGATAAATACCCAGAAATTCAAGTTTCTTCCCCATGTCGTTCTAGTTGGGGTGCAAATGGTTATAGTGAAGTTTGGCTTAATCCTTCTAATGATTATGTACATAAACACCTTCATGTTGCCGGTGATAAAATGTGTGAACTTGCTAATTTGTATCCAAATGCTAAAGGGTTGAAGAAAAAAGCTTTAAATCAATGTTCTAGAGAATTATTATTAGCTCAAAGTAGTGATTGGCTATTTATTATAACAAATGGAACTATGGTTGATTATGCAAAAAAACGTATAAAAGATCATATTGGCAGATTTACAAAACTATATAATCAAATAAAAGCAGACAATATTGATGAAGAATTTTTAAAAGATATTTCAAAAAAGGATTGTGTTTTTCCTGATATTGATTATCAAATTTATAAATAATTTTTTATGTCCCAAGTAATTTTACTTGGGACATATTTCATATAAAAAAAAATCTCATATAATAAGGTATAACTTTTAAAAGTTTAGTAGATACTAATTTAGAAAGGAGATTTTCATGAAATCAATATGTATTAAAACCAATGATACTCACTTACTAAATTACCTACTAAATGAATTTGATTATATCGAAATTGACAATGTTTATATTTCTACTAATAAATTTAAAAATTATAAAAATATAATTGTTCATTATACTGGTAATGATAATTATACTTTTATTCATGAAGTTTCCTGTATTCTTTCTTGTTTTGTAATTGATGAAATTGAAGAAAGTATTTTAAAAAAATTAATTTTAAGAAATTATTTTTATTTTGAAACTTTAGAAAAAAAAGAAATTTTAGATATTTGCTATGATATTTTTACCGATAAATTTAATGAATATTTTGACAAAAAGTATAATTGTTTAATTAATGATTTTTCTTCTTACTTATCAGAACATAAATCCATTATACTTTCTGGTTTTATTAATTTTAGAATTAAAGATTATATAAAAATATTAGAAACTATTGTTGATGAAGCTGTTAATTCTTATGTTATAAAAAAAGAATATATGGAATTTGTCTCACTTCTAAGGTTATATATTAATTCTCAAGAATCTAATTGCAAAATAGTACATTTAATTTATTCTAATGAAACTTCTATTTTGCTGGATGAAAATAAAAATATTATAAATCCAAATCGTGATTTTTTGAAAGCAAAATATTTATCTGATATAACTTTTTCATCAAATGATTATGCTTTAAATACTTTACTTAATTTGATACCTAGAAAAATATATATTCACTTATTGGACAATTATGTTGATGAATTTGTGCATACTTTAGGTCTAATTTTCGATAACAATGTTGAAATTTGTACTGATTGTGAAATTTGTAAATTATATAAAAATAAAAAATTGAAACTAAGTAATAATATTATTAAAAATAAATAAATTAAAAGCAGGTAACATTTAAAAATGTTATTTCCTGCTTTTTTTACATTGCCATATTTATACCCTTTGCCACAACTTCACTCATATTTTCAATCAAGTCATCTATTTCTTTAGGTGTAACAATCAAATTATATTCTTTCGGCATTAATGTTTCTTTTATGGTTTCGTAATTATCTTGTTCTTTTAATTGATTTAAGTATTCATTTGATTTTGCATCTTCTTGTAATTTTGTTATGAATAAATCTAAACAATCATTTACTAGCACTGCTGTTTCAACAACTGTCGGAATCCCAATTGCAATTACAGGTATCCCTAATGTTTGCTGACTTAATTCTGCTCTTGTATTACCAACTCCTGCCCCTGGAACTATTCCTGTGTCTGATAATTGTATTGTACTACTTATTCTTTCTATACTTCTTGAAGCAAGTGCATCTATTACTATAACTAATTTTGGATTAATATTATCAACGATTCCTTTCAAAATTTCTAATGTTTCAATTCCTGTTGTTCCTAATACTCCTGGGGATATTGCACTTACCATTCTTGTTCCTTCTTCTACATATTGTGGTAAATAGTTTATTATGTGTCTTGTAACTTCTATTTCATTTATAACTTTTGGTCCTAAAGCATCTGGTGTAACATAAATATTTCCAAGTCCTACTACTAATATTTCTCCTTGTTTGTCTATATGTGAGTCTATTATTTTTTTTAATTCGTTTGATAAAATTTCTGCTGATTTTTCTATATCTTCATCTTGTGCTATTTTTAATTGTTTTATGTCTATTGTTATATAATTTCCTATAGGCTTCCCTATTGCATTTTGTCCCTCTTCATTTGTTATTTTTACTCTTTCTACTGATATATTTTCGTTTAATTCTTCTTTTTCACTTTCTATTCCATTTATTTCATTTTCTATACTATTTGCTTTTTTGAATAAGTCTCTTCTTTCTGATGCTAAATCTGTTCTAAAATTAAACATAAAAACCAACTCCTACTTTTTAGTATTTGTTGGTTTTTAATTTTTATTCATTTTTATCAGTTTTAAAAAGCGAATAAAAAATTAAGAGCCCTAAACAAGGGCTCCATAGGAATTTTTATTTATTTCTCGATACTATTTTTCTAATTGTTTTTTCTTCGTATTCAAGTATTTCCTTATTTTTCTTAAAAAACTCTTTTCTAGCTTTTAATCCTTTAAGATACTGTTCACTCCTTTTTCTTAATTTTGGAGTATTAAGGATATAATCTCTCCATTGCTTGTATATAGGTTGATCATGTATTGAAATTAGTGCACCTTCAACTTTAGGTGTTGTCCTATTTCCAAAATATACATAACCTGTTATATTTTCAACAGCTGTTCTAAATATCCAATATGGTTCAAGTATTGTTGTTTCACTTTCGATTAATTCATCGATATTATTTTTTAATAAATTTTCATCAACAATAATCAATCTCACAATATTTTCTTTTTCTATAACAGCAATTTTATCTCCATAACAAACAATTCTCCGTAAGTCCCTTTCCTTTGATGCCATAAAAAATCCCTCCTAAAATAATAATATATAATTATTATAACATATTTTTCTTCACTTTTCAATTAATAGATTCCAATAACATTTCCATTACTATCTATATTTATATTTTCTGCAGCTGGAATCTCTGGTAATCCCGGCATTGTCATTATTTTTCCAGCTAATGCAACAATAAATCCAGCTCCTGATTTTAGTTCAATATCTCTTATTGTTATTGAAAATGGTTCTTTACATTCTAAATTTTTACTATCATCTGAGAATGAATATTGAGTTTTTGCAATGCATACAGGTAAATCTGTATATCCTAACTTTTCTATTTTTTCTATTTTTTTTAAAGCTTCCTGTGTAAATTTCACTTCTGATGCTCCATAAATTTCTGTTGATATTTTTGATATTTTTGTTTTTATATCTTCATTTAAATTATATATATATTGGAATTGTTCTTTTTGTTCTGTTAAGCCAACTATTTTTTGTGCTATATCAACAGCTCCTTCTCCTCCTTTTTTAAAGCTGTCTACTAAACTAATTTGAATATTTTTTTCTGCTAATGTTTCTTTTAAAATTCTTATTTCTTCTTCTGTATCTGTATCAAATTTGTTTATTGCTACAATTACATTTAATCCAAATTTTTCTTTTATATTTTTTATATGTTTGAATAAATTATTCATTCCTCCATGATATTTTAGTGCTTTTATTGTTGCAACAATTACTACTGCATCTGGTTTTATTCCTGCTTTTCTACACTTAATATTTAAAAATTTTTCTGCTCCTAAATCTGCTCCAAATCCTGCTTCTGTTACTGTATATTCCGCTAATTTCATTGCTAATTTTGTTGCAATTATGCTATTACATCCATGTGCTATATTTGCAAATGGTCCTCCATGTATTATTGCTGGTGTATGTTCTAATGTTTGTACTAGATTTGGTTTTATTGCATCTTTTAATAGTACAGCCATTGCACCTTCTGCTTTTAGTTCTTTTGCATATACTGGTTGTTCTTTTGAGTTGTAACCAATTATTATATTGCCTAATTTTTGTTTTAATTCTTCAATATTCTCAACCAAGCATAATATTGCCATTATCTCTGATGCTACTGTTATATCGAATGAATCTTCTCTTACTACTATCTTTTTTTCGCCTGAAAGTCCTGTTTCTATTTTTCTTAGCTGTCTATCATTTAAATCTACACATCTTTTCCATCTAACATTTTGTATGTCTAATTTATTTCCATAATATATATGGTTGTCTATCATTGCTGACAATAAATTATTTGCAGATGTTATTGCATGAATATCTCCTGTGAAATGCAAATTTATATCTTCCATTGGTGCAACTTGTGAATATCCTCCACCTGTTGCTCCACCTTTCATTCCAAATACTGGTCCTAATGAGGGTTCTCTTAATGTTAATATAGATTTTTTCCCTATTTTGTTTAATCCATCTGCAATTCCTATAGATACTGTTGTTTTACCCTCTCCTAATGGTGTAGGGGTTATTGCTGTTACTAAGATTAATTTTCCATTTTTTTTATTTTCTAAGTCTTTATATACATTACTTGAAATTTTAGCCTTGTATTTTCCATAACATTCAAGGTTACTTTCATCTATATTTATTTTTTCTGCAATATCTGTTATTTTTTCTAATTTTACATTGTTAGAAATTTCTATGTCTGTCATTTTGTGTCCCTCCTTTTATTTTTAAAAAAGTGGAATTAAGCAATTAATCCCACTATAACTCCTATCAAAGCACCTACAATTACTTGTATTGGTGTATGTCCTAACACTTCTACTAATCTTTCTGATACTTGTACTCCTGATAATCCTGGAGTTTCTACAATTTTGTTTAATAAAACTGCTTGTTTTCCAGCAGCTCTTCTTACTCCACAAGCATCATACATAACAACAAACGCAACTATTAATGCTAATGCAAATATTGGTGTATTTACTCCCTCATATTTTCCTATTAGTGTTGCAAGTCCTGTTACAATTGCTGAATGAGAACTTGGCATTCCACCTGCTCCCATAATTCTTTTAAAGTTAAATTTTTTTGTTGTTACTAAATCATATATAACTTTAAATAATTGAATTGAAAACCACAATAAAAATGGTATATATATATATTTATTTTGAATAAATCCCATTACATTGTTCACTTTATTAATCCCCTTTTCTCACTATTCTGCTGTAAAATTTTCTTCTTCTACATTACCATCATTTTCTAATAATATAGTAATTTTCTTTTCAGCTTCTTCTAGAATTTTATTGCATTCTTTTGAAATTTTTATCCCTTCCTCAAATTTAGATATTGAATCATCTAAATTTAATTCTCCTTTTTCTAATTCTGTAACTATTTTTTCTAAATCTGCCATATTTTCTTCAAAATTTGCTTTTGCCATAATTCTCTTCCTTTTCTTTTTTATTATTCTGTAACTACTCCTGTTTTTACATTAACTTGATAAACTGTTACAACATTTCTATCATTTTGATTTCTTACTGTTACTTCAAATATTTCATCTGATTTTCTTTCAGATTCAAAAGAATATGAATCTACATTTATTCCCCATTCTTTTTTTGCCAATTCAATAGCAGTTTTTTCGTTATTTGCTGATGTATTTTCTTTTTTACTTTCTTGTTCTTCTTTTCCTACAACTGTAGTACCTGATGAATTTATTGTATTTGTATTTTCTGTATTTGTTGTTTCATCTACTATTTTATTATTTTGTTCTTCTATAACTTCATTTGATACATTATTTTCTATTGTATTATTTTCTTCTACATTATTTTCTTCTTTATTAGAATTTAAATATTCATCTATTATTGAAGTGTTATTTTGAGTCATATTTGTTGATGTTTCTTTACTTTTACTTGTTCTGATTCCTACTATTATGCCTGTTGCTATAGCTACAACAACTATACTTCCTATTAATATCTTTGTTCCGTTTGTCATTTTTTATTCCTCTCTTCTGTTTTTTATCTATAGAATTTATACTTATTATAAGATTTTTGCGTCTTGTTGTCCGTCATTAAATCTTAATTTTATTTTATCTCCTGTATTCAATTGTTTCGAGCTTTTTATAATATTGTTGTTCTTTTCTACAAGTGAATATCCTCTTGTTAAAGTTTTTAATGGACTCAATGCATCTAATTTAGATACCAATTCTACATATTTCGTTTTTTCTTCTTTTTGTTTTATTTTTATAGTATTTTCTAATCTTTTAATATAATTATCTATTTTCAAGTAATTATCATTTATGTTTCTAATTGGTTCTTTAAATATTCTACTTGACATACATTTTTCATATCTAAGTTTCATTATTTCAACTTTTTTTATAAGAGACATTCTTAGTCTATTTTGATATATATTTATTTTTTGTTTTATTTCATATATATCCGGAACAGCTAATTCAGCTGCTGCAGATGGTGTCGGTGCTCTTAAGTCTGCTACAAAATCTGATATAGAAAAGTCTGTTTCGTGTCCAACTGCTGAAATTATTGGTAATTTAGAATTGTAGATTGCATGTGCTACAATTTCTTCATTAAATGGCCATAAGTCTTCTAATGATCCTCCACCTCTAGCTAATATTAAAACATCTGCTAAATTATTTTCATTCATAAACCTTATTCCATCAGCAATTTTTTCTGCAGCACCATCGCCTTGAACTGGAACTGGGTATAATCTAATTTGTACATTTGGATTTCTACGTGTACTTACATTTATTATATCTCTAATAACTGCCCCTGTTTGCGATGTTAACACGCCTATTACTTTAGGCATCATAGGAATTTTTTGTTTATGTCTTTCATCAAAATAACCTTCTTCATCTAGTCTTTTTTTCAATTCTTCATATTTTTTATATAAAATTCCTACTCCATCTTCTTGCATTGCTTTTACATATATTTGGTAAATTCCGTCTCTTTCAAAAACAGATACTTCACCTAAAATAAAAACTTTCATTCCGTCTTTTGGCATAAAATCCAATTTTTGTGCATAACTTTTGAACATTATACACTTTATTAATGAGTTTTCATCTTTTAGAGTGAAGTACATATGACCTGTGTAATGATTTTTAAAGTTTGATATTTCACCTTTTATGAGCACATTGTTTAAATATTCGTCATCTGCTATTTTACTTTTTATATAACTATTTAATTCACTAACAGTTATAGCCATATTTTCATAATTCATAAATTACATATCCTTTACTATGCTTGCTAAAATTCCATTTACAAAGTTTTTAGATTTATCTTCTCCATATTTTTTGGCAAGCTCTACTGCTTCATTTATTGCAACTTTATATGGAGTCTCTGTATATTTTATTTCATAAATTGCAAGTTTTAAAACAGATAAATCCATTTTTGAAATTCTATTTAATTTCCAATCTGATTTCAGATTTGTTTCTATATTTTTTAGTATTTCTTGTTCATTTTCTTGAATTCCTAATATGGCATTTTTTATATATTTTTTTGCTTCTTGGTCTACTATATTATTACTTTCAAAAAATAATTGTATTTGTTCTTCTAAATTATTGTATTGTTGTATTTCCAAACTATATATTAATTTAAAAGCATTTTCCCTACTTATTGTTCTATTCATTTTTCATTCCTTACCTTTTATATTTTGTCTATAAAATCTTTTGTTTTTGTTTTTACTTCTTCTTTATTTTGTTGTACATAATTTCCCACAAATGCACCTGCTAGAATTAGTAATATTCCAACTATAACTTCATATAATCTAGTTAATAAGATTACAATTGCAACAATTACACCAATAATTGCTCCTCTATATTTAATTAAAAAATTTTTTATATCTTCCATTTTTTTGCTTCCTTTCTTTTTTATTTATGCTTGTTCTATTTTACTTGTTTTTTCTTGGATAGCTTTTTTTATTGTAATATTTACTTCTTTAACTTCTAAATCAGCAGATTGTTTTACTTTTTCTTTTATTTTATTTTGTAAATCTACTGTTAAATCTTTTATTATTGTTTCTGAACTTACAACTAAATTAACATATATATTTACATTGTTATTTTTATCTAATTCAACTCTAGAAGATATTTCTTTAGCTTCTCTATATTCTTTTGTTACTGCATCTACTAAATTTTCTATTGTTTCTTTAGATATCATTAATTTTCCATTATCATTTGCAAGTAATACTCCTTGTTTATCTTTTTGTTGTTGTTTTGAAGTTGGGTCAAAGAATATGCATCTTATTGATAATAAGATAAATACAATACTTACTCCTAAAATTATTTTTGATGATGTGTCTGATATTAATAACGTTTTTGCTAAATCCAATACAATATTTATATCTAACCATCCAAATACTAATAAACATAATATAACTGACATTATTAATATTATATTTGAATATAATATTAGTGTGATTTTTTCTATAATTTTCATTTCTTTTACCTCTCTTTTCCCTTTTGTTTTTATTGTTCTTTTTCTTCTTTATTTTCTTTTTCTACTTGTTCAGTAGTTTTTTCTTCTGTCTTTTTAGCTACGTCTGTATTTACACCTTGAACATGTACATTGACTTCTTCTACTTGAAATCCTGTCATACTTTCAACTGCTTTTTTTACTCTGTTTTGAATTTCAAAAGCTACATCTGGAATTCTTGAACCATATTCTACTATGATATTTACATCTATTTTTGCTGTTGTTTCTGTTTTGTCTACTTTTATTCCTTTTGCTAAATTTTTCTTTCCACTAAATACTTCTGAAATTCCTCCTGCAAATCCTCCTGCCATTCCTGAAACGCCTTGTACTTCTGATACAGCTACACCTGCAATTACAGCAATAACATCTGTTGATATTTCTATACCGTTTTCTTTTTTTACTTCCTCTTTTATTTTTTGTTCATTTTCTTGATTTTCTTTTTCTTCATTCATGAAAATTACCTCCTTTTATATCTAATTTTTTCTTTAATTTTATACAAGAAAAAAAGATATACTTATTTATGTTATAAGTATATCAATTTTTGGCATTTTTTACAACCTTTTTTATTGAAAAACTTCAAATTCTTCTATAATATTTCCTCTTAAGAAATCTCCAATATTCATTCTTTTTGCATTTTCTCCTTGAATTTCTAAAACCTTTAAGATTCCTTCTTTAGTTTTTATAAAAAGTCCTTCTTTTTGATTTGAAGTAATTACTGTTCCGTTTTTGATTTCTTTGTAATTTTCCATAATTATTTCATTTTTACTTGCAATATCTACTTTCCAGAATTTTATTTTTTTTTCATTTAAGAATGTATATGCTCCCATAATTGGATTCAATCCTCTTACAAGATTTTTTATATCTTGTGCTGTTTGATTTTCCCAATCTATTTTTGACATTTCCCTATTTAACATTGGAGCCATTGAAAAATTTTCTCCTTGTTTTTCCCTTGGTGCTGTTCCTTTTTCTATTTGTTTTAAAGTTTCTACTAATAATTTTCCACCGATTTTTGAAAGTCTATCCCATAATTCTCCTGTTGTTTCATTTTCTCCAATTTCTATTTTTTCTTTTAAAATCATATCTCCTGTGTCCATTCCAACATCCATATACATTGTCGTAACACCTGTTTCTTTATCTCCATTTAAAACAGCCCATTGAATTGGAGCAGCTCCTCTATATTTAGGCAGTAATGAACCATGTACATTTATACAACCATATTTAGGAATTTCTAATATTTCTTTTGGCAAGATTTTTCCATATGCTACAACACAAATGGCATCAGGATTTAATGAATTTATTTTTTCAATAAATTCTTCATTATTTTTAACTTTTTCTGGTTGATAAATTGTTAGATTTTTTTGTAACGCAAATTCTTTTACTGGAGATGCAACCATTTTCATTCCTCTTCCTTTTGGCTTGTCAGGATTAGTAACAACTCCTAAAATTTCATAACCAGCATTATAAACCGCTTCCAAACTATTTCTTGCAAAGTCTGGTGTTCCCATAAACAGTATTTTAAACATTGACAACCTCCTAATTTTCTGGTTCTACATATTCTAAAGTTCCTGGCACAATTTTATCAATAAATACATCTCCATTTAAATGATCTAACTCATGGCATATGGCTTGTGCTAATAGTTCTTTAGCTTTAACTCTAATTCTCTTTCCAGTTCTGTCAGTATATTCAGCTACAACCTCTTCTGGTCTCATAACTTTAGCAAATTTATTAGGAAAACTTAAGCACCCTTCTTCAACTTCTCTTTCTCCCTTTGTTTTAATAATAATTGGATTAATTAAAATAATAGGACCATTATCATCATAAATATCTATTACAACAAGTCTTTTTAAAATGCCTACTTGAACAGCAGCAAGACCAACACCATTGTATTTATGCATTGTTTCAATCATGTCATCAATTAATATTTGTAGTTTATCATCTATTACTTCAACTTCTCTGGATTTCTTTTTTAGAATTTCGTCTCCTTCTAATCTTAATTTTCTAATAGCCATTTTTTACTCCTCCTTTACATTATTTAAGTCATATTATTGGGATTTACATCAATAGTTATTTTTGTATTTTTGTAATTTTTTTCATATATTTCTTTTAATATATCATTAAAACTTTTGTTAGCTTCTTCGGTCATTTTTCCCTTAATAATAATTCTCCATCTAAATTTATTTTGTATTTTGTCTATTGGTGATGGCATTGGTTTAAATACTTTAAATTGGTTTTTATTTATTCTATTTTCTAATTTTTCAAATATTTCTTGCGAGCTTTTCTTTATCTCATCTTCACTTGTACTATTAAACCCAATTACTATTATATCGCAAAATGGTGGATATTTCAACTGTTTTCTTAGTGCTATTTCTGTTTCATAAAATCTTTCATAACTTTGTTTTTTTGCTTCTTGTATGCTAAAATTCTCCGGATTGTATGTTTGTATTATAACTTTTCCTGGTAATTTTTCTCTTCCTGCTCTTCCTGCAACTTGTGTTAATATTTGAAATGTTCTTTCTGTTGCTCTGTAATCATCTATATTCAAAGAACTATCTGCTGCTATTACTCCAACTAATGTTACTTTTGGAAAGTGATGTCCTTTTACTACCATTTGTGTTCCTATTAATATATCAATATCTTCATTTTTGAATTTGTTTAAAATTTCTTCATGTGAATTTTTCTTAGTTACTGTATCTACATCCATTCTTATTGTTTTTGCTTGTGGAAATTGTTTATGAATTTCTTGTTCTAATTTCTGTGTTCCTGTTCCAAAATACCTTATCTTATCACTACCACATTCTGGACATATTTTTACTAGTTTTTCTTCATAACCGCAATAATGGCATTTTAATTTATTTTCATAACTATGATATGTCATACTTATATCACAATTCTTACATTTAACAGTGTACCCACAATTCCTACACATAATAAATGTTGAGTATCCTCTTCTATTTAGAAATAAAATTGTTTGTAATTTATTTTTTAAATTTTCTTCTATAGATTTATATAATTCCATGCTAAGCATTGACCTGTTTCCATTTGCTAATTCTTGTTTTAAATCTATTATTTCTACTTTTGGAAGTTCAGAATTATTAGCTCTTTTTGTTAATTCTAATAATGTTATTTTTTTTTGTTCTTTGGCCTGATAATATGTTGTTAAATCAGGTGTAGCACTTCCAAACACTAATGGAATTTTATTTTCTTTTGCTATTTTTTTTGCAATTTCTTTGGCATTATATTTAGGTGTTGATTCAGATTTATAAGAACTATCATGTTCTTCATCAATTATTATAATTCCTAAATTTTGTACTGGTGCAAATACAGCAGACCTTGCACCTATTATGATTTTTGCTTTTTTTTCTTTTATTCTTTCCCATTCATCATGTCTTTCACCTATTGATAATTTGCTATGTAAAACTGCAATTTGTTCTTTTCCAAATCTTGCAATAAATCTATCTAGCATTTGTGGTGTTAGTGAAATTTCTGGAACTAAAACTATGGCGGTTTTATCTTTTTCAATTACTTCTTGTATTAATTGTAAATATACTTCTGTTTTTCCAGAACCTGTTACTCCATATAATAAAAATTGTTCAAATTTATTTTTTTCTATTGAATTTTGAATTTTTTCAAATACTATTTCTTGTTCACATGTTAATTGTAATTTTTCATTTTGTTTTATATTTTTATTTATTAGTGGATTTCTTTCAATTTTCTTTTCAGTAATTTCTAAATATCCATTTTTAACTAATGTATTTACAATAGCTCTTGAGCAATTTGTGAATACTTCTATATCAGTTACTGTACAGCCCTCATTGTCTTTTATAAAATTCAATATTCTTTTTTGCTTTTCTGATTTTATTTTTCCAGATTCTATACTAAATAATATTTCATCAAAATTCCTTTTTAGATATACCACATTTATTTTTTTATCTTGTACTCTATTTTTTACATTTTTGTTTCTTGTTCCTGGCGTTTGCATTAATTTTATACATTCTGATACATTGCAAAAGTATCTATTTGCCATCCAATTTGCAAGTTCTATTTGTTTGTCTGTTAATCCATTTTCTACTTTTACTATATCTTTTATTTCAAATTGTGATTTTTCTTTTATTTTTACAACATGTGCTTCTTCAAAATTTTTCATTTTTCCAAATGGAACTAATACTTTAGTTCCTACAAATACTATATTTTCAAATTCTTTTGGAATGTTGTAGTCAAATGTTCTATTTAATTTTTTTGCTGAACTATTTATTATTACTTCTGCTACCAATTTTTTCTCCTTTAGTCTCTTTTTTGTATGTTTATTTTACTATATTTTTTTATTTAAAGCAATAAAATTTCATTTTTTGCTATATGCCTTTAGCTCATCTTCATTAATTTTAAAATTCTAAAAGTTTTTTAATTTTATTTTTTTACAAAATTCTATTAATTTTTTATAATTTTTATGATATACTGTTTTGTAAAATATAAATTTTAAGGAAGTATAATTTTATGAATGATGAAAGATTTAAAACTACTAAAAAAGCCGGAATATATGGTATTGTTGGAAATATATTTTTGTTGATTATAAAAGCTATAGTTGGTTTTGTTTTTAAAAGTCAAGCTATGATTGCTGATAGTTTTAATAGTGCTGGAGATATTTTTGCTTCACTTATGACTTTTATTGGAAACCGAATTGCAAGTGTTCCAAATGATGAAGATCACAATTTTGGTCATGGAAAAGCTGAGTATATTTTTTCTATGTTTATTGGAATTTCAATGATATTTGTTGCTGCCAAATTACTTTATGATTCTATTAGCACATTAATTTTAGGAAGCAATTTACAATTTTCTTGGTTTTTAATTTTAGTTTGTATTGTAACTATAATTGTAAAGTTTTGTCTATTTTTGTATACAAAAAAAGCCGCGAGAAAATATCACAATATTTTGTTAGAATCAAATATGAAAGATCATAGAAATGATTGTATTGTTACAACTTTTACTTTAATTTCAGTTTTATTTACTTTATTTGGTATTTATTGGTTTGATGGTGTTGTTGGTATTGGTATTTCTATTTGGATAGGTTATACTGGAATTTCTATATTTTTAGAAAGTTATAATGTTTTAATGGATGTTTCTATTGATGAGAAAACTAAAGATTTAATTTTAGATATTGCTCATAGTTATAAAGATATTAAAAATATCGATAATATTTCTTCCACTCCTGTTGGTTCTCAATATATGGTTTTTATTACTATTGGAGTTGATGGCAATATGTCTACTTTTGATAGCCATATTCTTGCTAATAGTTTAGAGGAAAATGTAAGTGAATTGGATAATGTTTATAATGCCATTGTTCATGTTGAACCAAAATAAGTAATATAGTCATGCAATTTATTATAACATTGCATGACTATATATTAACAAAATTTCAAATTATTGTTTAAATCTTATTTTATCAATTTCATAATTACTTTTTATTTCTTTTTGACTTAATTCTCTGTTATATATTCTTATTGCCCCAAGTTTCATTTGACAAAACAATGCATCTCCTGCTCTAGAACCTAAATATATTGGATAATTTAAAAATTTGGTATTAGATATATCATAATTGTTACCACTACTCTCATTTAATTTTATGTATTCACTATCTTTATAAAGTTCAATAAATGAATTATATTTTTTATTTGTATTTATAATTGCCGTATAAACACTTAATGTTTTAGGTTCAAAAACATTATCTCCAGTATATTTTAAATTATATCCCCTTTCATGATGATATGTAATACGTATATTATTAATTCCCCCTTCATTAATAGTAATACCATATCCAGTATTATTTTCATTCCAATTTCTTGAGGATTCAAAAATCATTTGTGTTTTTTGATTATCACTTATATCCAACAATACAAATTGAACTGTTATAACATTACTTTCTTTATAATCAACTTCAGATATTGTCTTTGCAAAATCATCAATACCATCAAATGATAAATATTTATCCCCCCAGATTGCTCCTGTTATTTGAGCATCATTATTACTTTGACTCAGATCTTTCCATATAGTAGTATCTGAACTATGTTCATTTTCTCCTAAATTATTTATTGCATCATAAGATAATATAAGACTATCTGAAACATACTCATTATAAAGAGTCATTGACTTCATTCCTAATGAAACTTCATCTCCATGAACAACACTTATCGTATATTCTCCTGGCTCATTAATATAAAAAGTTAATTCATTTGAAGTTTCCCAAAAATCATTTGTTATCAATTTATATTTAATCTGCCAATTACTAACATATCCATCATATTTAATGTTTGATACCTCTACTTTCCACCTATTTCCCTCTTTTTGTGTATTAATTTCAAAACTTCCTGTTTGTGGATTTTTATTATTATATTCAACATTATACTGTCCATTTTCTAATTGCTCAGTCATATAATATACTTTATCTTTGTATTCAAAACCAATATAACTAACAACATATCTTTTTTCCACATTAATAAGATATGGTCTTGTTACACTATCTAATTCTAAATTTTCTTTTATCCATTCCTTACTACAATATCTAAAACCATTTTTTACTTGTTCTATTTCTTCATTTGTTTTATCTTTATATATAATTTTTTTTATTTCATCTATTTCTAATACTGATATTTGATTATCAGTTAATTTTTCTCCTATATCTGTTTTATTGTTTTGATTTAATTCATTCACTTTTGTCTGCATAACTTTTAATTCTGAGGTAAATTCATTATATGCTGCATAATCAATGGCTTGTTTCCAAGAAATTATACCAACAGATGCTAATATTAATAATATGATTATCATTACAACTAACACCATTAATGTTATCCCTTTTTCTTCTTTTATTTTTTTCATTGGTTTCCTCCTATACAAAAATTGCTTTTTTGCGAGATGCATATATAAAACTCCCAACGCAAAAAAGCTCCTTATTGCAATTTATTATACATTTTTAATTGTAATTTTGCTAATAAATTTATTGGCTGGGGATATGTGATTCGAACACATGCATCCTGGAGTCAGAATCCAGTGCCTTACCAACTTGGCTAATCCCCAACATTAATTTTATATTACCACAATTTCAAAAATTTGTCTATTAAAAAATCAAAATAAAAAAAACTATGCTCAAAGATGAGCATAGTTTAATGTAGTTTATTATTTCATATTATAAGTTCCAACATCTTTATTCCATTGATTAATAATATATTGTTTTTCAGTTTTAGGAACTAATGTAATTCTAAATGCAGACATTGGTATTTTATGGTCATATGTACATTCAGTTCCATCTGAACAAGCTTTAACCCATCCAAAATTATTAACTAATATTTGATAAATAATAGAATACTGTGAATAATCTTTTAGTTTCATAGTAATACCAGAAATACCATATTTATATTGAGAAGCAATTTCACCTGGTATTGGATTTTTAGAATTACTATCTGTATTCAGATAACCATTTATTCCGCTTCCTCCAAATTGAAAATATTTTTTAGAATTTATTGTTACTAAATCATTAGATTTCATTGATTTAAATAGTTCTTTTCCTGGATTATATCCATATTTGTATTTCAATCCAGAAGTTGTACATTTTCCATAACTTCCTTCTCCCCAATACGTATAAATATATGCATTTGCTTGCACAAAGTCATCATCAACATTTCCTGTTATATTAAATGCTAATGCTTCAGTTCTATATACAGGATTTACTTTTATTGCATCTTTACCTGCAACATCATAATTTCCATATCCAAAAGACCAACCTACACATGAGTTATGAGATGCATATATTACATTGATATATGTAGCTTGTGTAATATTCACTTCTACATTTGAAGAATTTCCTGCATAGTCCATAATTGGTAATTGGTATGATATATTATTTGTGAATTTTTTTACAATCTTTAAATTACTATCTTTAAAATCCCAACCTTCAATCTTTCTTATATTTTCATTTAAAGAAATTTCACCATTTACTTTGCCTTCTTCAATCTTTACTTCTTTAAATTTTCCTATTGGTACTATATTATCAATCACAATTCCTGTTTCTATATCTTTATTATCACTTTTTAATCCAGATTGATCAACAACTGCACCCTCTTTTATTTGAATACTTAATTTTCCATCCCCTCTAATTTCTTTAATATCAATATTATATATTTTTCCATCATTAAGATTTTCAACTTCTTTCACTTGTAATGATATTTTGTTTATATCTATTTCTTTTTGGTTTAATTTTAATTCTAAATAATCTTTATTTATATTAACTTTTTCTATATTTTTTTCAGTTATTTTTATCTTTAAACTTATTGTATGTGTCTTATTGGCATACTTTGGAAAATTAGTATTTGTATTCTTAATTTCTAAAATTTCTATATTTGGCTGGGTATTATCAATGTTTATATTGGCAACTTGAATTGTATTATCTATAATATATTTAGCACTCGAAATTGTATTTATAGAAATAAGAAATATAATTCCAACAAATAAATATAATATTCTTTTTATATTACCACCTCCTATTTAGATTCTTCTCCTTCAACATATATACTAAATTCATATTTTTCTATTTTACTATCTTTTGTATCTTGCATTCCCTCACTTTCATAATTCCAATACCATTTTATATTAACTACTTTAAGTTCATTTTGTTGTACTATTCCTGTTAAATCATTTGATAATTTTTCTAAAGTATCTGCTTGGCATATTAAATTATTCTTTTGATATGCTTCAAATTTTAAATTTATTGGTTTTTCATTTTTACTAACAAAATATATTCTATATTTTGATTTTTTATTTGCTTTTAGTCCTATACTAAATTCTCCACTTGTTCCTGGTGCAATTTTTTCTTTTATTAAATTATTTGTGTTGATCGTAGAATATAAATCAATAGATTTTATTTGTTTAGTTTTGCCATTTACATTAAATTCATAATAATCATTTTGTGTATTGTTGTTAGAATTAACCTTAGAATCAATTGTTGAATTTTGAAATAATTTTAAGAATAAAATGTCTTCAAATGACATTTTAGATTTAGATTTAAAAATCAAAAATATTATTATTAATATTAAAAATATTATAAGTATTTTTAAAAGTTTTTTAATCATACATTAAGCCTTTTCTTGTTCTGTATGAACTTTAATTTGAATTTGTTGTATAATATCATTTACAGAAACTGATTTATCTTTGTTATAAGTTATTTCTAACTTATATTCATTTTCTTTTTTATTTTCTTTTGAAATTTTTATATAGTCTGTTTTATTATTTTTAAAGTCAATTTGTTTTCCATTTTCATATAGTTTTAATTCTATTGAGTTATCTAATTCTGATATTACTTCAATATAATATTTTAAATCTACTTCAGTTTGTTTTTGATTATTATAGTTTTTTACTTTAAAAATATATGTTCCTGTATTTTGACTTGCTGTTATGTCTATTTGAGGGTTATTTTCTATTACTAATATGGGTTCTGCTATTGATGCATTCGCATTTATATTTGTCCCATCTATTGATTTTGCAAATGTATAACCACTTAATAGTAACAGTATGACAAAAAATATTAATAATAAAATTGTTATAATTTTTAATTTTCTTTCTTTTTTATCTTTGTTTTCTTTTGCTTTTGTAATTTGGATTGTACTCATTAATATTTCCTCCTATTTTTTTGTACATTTTCATATTTAAAATATATCTTAATTTTGACCTGGATTTACTTGTGTTCCTGTTACTACAATGTTAAATGTATAATTTCTAATAGATCTTGCATTTTGTGTATCTATTTTATCATTTGCAGAAATTTGTTCTGCTGTAGCTCCTGTTTCATATGGCCATTTCCAATCAATTGTGATTATTCTTGTTTTTTCTGAGTCATTCGCATTTATTGTTCCTGTTAAATCTTTTTCTAATTCTTGAAGTGAATTATATTCTTTATTTTCATACTTAAATTTTAAATTTGTTGGTTTATTACTTTCGTTTTCAAATCTAACAATGTAATCAATTCCAACTTCTGCACCTGTTGCATCTAATTTTATTTTAAAACTTCCCTGTGTTCCAGGTGCTATTTTGTTACCTACTAGCATATTGTTATTAATTGTTGAATTTAAAGATATTGTTTGTAATTGTTCATCTTTATCATTTACTTTAAAATTCCAATTTGCTACATCAGCTGTTCCCTGCCCTTCTACTTTTGACATGTATTTTGCATATACTTGTCCTCCTACAAAAGACATTAATATTGCCATTAATGCAATAACTACTAAAACTATTTTTTTACTTTTTTTCAATAGCATTCCTCCTTTTTATTTTATTTTCTAATTTTGGGATTTTTTATAGATTTAATTTGGTTCATAATGAACCTATTTGAATAAAATTTTAAAATATGAAAATGTAATCAAATTATAATTCTTAAAAGTAGATTTGTCAATAAAAACATTTCGACATTTTTTGACACTACTAGTCTATAAATGTTAATTTTAGTGACATTTCTACTTTTGTTTTTCTTTTTATTTTTTATTTACTCCAATAATTCCACCTAAAATTCCAAATACAATTCCTATTACTATCATTAAAATTGATTGAAAATTTAATCCGAATTTCCAATTTAGTAAACTTGAAATTATATATAGTATTAAAACATAAATTCCTCCAATTATTCCGCCATTTACTAATCCATTTTTTTTTATTTTTGTATTACTTAATGAACTTCCTATTAATATACTTATGGCTGTTATTATCATTATTACTGGATTTATTGTATTTTCATTCACATTGGTATATGTTAATATTAGTGAAAACACTATTAACAGAATTACCGTTATTATCAATGATATTCCTACTCCTTTGATAATATATTTTGTTGTTTCCATTTTTCATTCCTCCGTCTTTTTTTATTACATTATATTTATGTTTTATAAAATTATACCAATCAAATGGAGAAAAGCTAGAAGATAAATTATATCTTCTAGCTTTTTCTTTACTTATACGAGTAGTACTGATTTTCAATTTTCTTATATAGACCTGATCCTAATTGACTTTCGGCCTGATATACGACATTACTTGGAATTGTTATACTACAATTTCCGCTTAGAATTTCTTTGGCAGCTTTTATAGAATCCTCGTTAGGTTCTAAATAAATCCGTGCTTTTCTGCCTTTTACTGGTTCTATACAAGCATATTGCACATTCCCTTTTTTGTCTTTTTGAAAAATTACTTCTTCAAGGCTATTGGGAAAACTTTCGTCTTTTACTCTATTCATGGCTACAAGTCCACACATAAGTTTATTTTCGTAGCATGCTCCCTCTTCTTCTGCCATAATCAAATGGCTCAACCAGTATAAATCATCTTGATTAATTTCTTCTTCAATTATTTTTTCTTCATTTACCGCTGTTTCTTCTACAGTCATTTCAACGTCTGATTCTAATTGAGTTTCATTTTCTGTTTGTAGTTTGATTTCTAAATTTGCGGTTTCTTCTTTATTAGGTACTATTCTTGTTTGAGCATTTATAAAAACTGGTTTGCTCATAAAGAATATATTTATGCATAATTGAATCATTAATCCAGATGTTACAATAAGCATTGCCAATAATCCTAAAGCTTCTAATTTCTTCCGTCCTTGCATTTTTTTGTTGCGTCTTTTTGTCATATTTTTCTCCTTTTTCTTCTTTTTTTATTCAAAAAAAGAATTTTTAATTTTTTGTATATTTATATTATATCACCTTTTATGTTAATTTGCAATTTTTTTTAAATAGGGGTTGACAAATGTATATTAAATGAGTTAAAATAAGAAAGTGCCAAGAAGACAAGCACGGAAGCCATGGTGGATGTAGCGTAGTTGGTTAACGCGCCAGTTTGTGGCACTGGAGACCGTG
>CAUWAM010000003.1:0-118573 GCA_963556825.1 uncultured Clostridia bacterium
CTGTTACATAGTGTTTTACTCCTTGGTCATCATCCCAAGTTCTTGTTTGTAATCTACCTATTATTCCTACTTGTTGACCTTTCTTAAAGTATTTGCTACAAAATTCTCCTAATTTGCTCCATGCTACTATATTTACAAAATCTGCTTGTCTTTCTTCTCCTTGTCTTACAAATCTTCTGTTTACAGCTAAACTAAAAGAAGCAACTAGTGTATTATTTGTTTGTGTATATCTTACTTCTGGGTCTCTTGTAAGTCTTCCCATTAATATTACTTTGTTCATTTTTTATCATCCTTTCACATGCTTACCATTTTTAAGATAAGCTACTTTAATTTAGGTCCCACATTTATTAAATTAAGCCTAAGCTTCTTTTCTTACAACGATAAATTTGATTATATCATCTGTAATTCTATAAACTCTTTCAAGTTCTGCTATTGAATCTGGTTTTGCTTCAAAGTTAAATAACATATATGTTCCTTCTTTGAATTTTTTAATTTCATAAGCTAATTTCTTTTTACCCATGTTTTCAACAGATTCAACTTTTCCATTTTCATTAATTAATCCTGTGAATTTTTCTTCTAAAGCTTTTAAACCAGCTTCATCAACATTTGGATTAACAATGATAACACTTTCGTATTTATTCATTATTTTCACCTCCCTATGGATTTTATAACCTAACTTTTCGTTAAGTAGAGATTTAAAAATAGCTATGCTACTTTTAAAGCATAGCTATTTTATCATATTTTTTGTCTTTTTGCAACTGATTTTGAGAAATTTCTAAACATTCTCGTTTTGAAAGCGAAAATATTTTTTACTTTGTTTACTCTCATTTTTTAAATCTATCTTTTTTTGCAGTTCAATAACTGGAATTGGTAAAACTGAAATAGCTAAAGTAATAACCCATTGTGTAAAGTTCAATGGAACTACTTCAAAAACATTGGCAAATGCCGGTACTATTACAACTATTATTTGAACAAAAATTCCTAAAATAAAGCTACCTACTAAATATTTATTTTCAAGAAGTCCTGATTCAAATATTGAATTTTCATTTTTTATATTAATACTATGTATCAACTCTAAAAATCCTATTGCTAAAAATGCCATAGTTCTTGCTACTTCTAAATTATAATATTTATTTCCAATACTAAATGCTACTAATGTAAGAACTCCTATCATAGTTCCCTCTACAATTATTTTATTCCATAATCCATTTGCAAATATTCCTTTTTTACTGTCTATTGGTTTTCTTTGCATTATGTTTTTTTCTGGTTTTTCAAGTCCTAATGCAATAGCTGGCAATGAATCTGTTATTAAATTTATCCATAATAATTGAATTGCTAGTAATGGCGATTTTAATCCTAATATTAATCCTATAAATATTGTTACTATTTCCCCTATATTTGTCGATAATAAAAAATGTACCGCCTTTTTTATGTTGTCATAAATATTTCTGCCTTGTTTTATGGCTTCTACTATTGTTACAAAATTATCGTCTGTAAGTATTATATCTGCTGCATTTTTTGCTACATCTGTTCCATTTTTTCCCATTGCTATTCCTATATTTGCACTTTTTAACGCAGGACTGTCATTTACTCCATCTCCAGTCATTGCAACTACAGCTCCATTTTTTTGCCATGCTTTTACAATTCTAACTTTATGTTCTGGAGTAACTCTTGCAAATACTGAATATTCTTTAATGACTTTTTCAAGTTGTTTTTGTGTCATTTTATTTAACTCTTGTCCCGTTATTGCTTTTTCTCCATTATTTAAAATCCCTAAATCTTTTGCTATTGCTTTTGCAGTTTCTAAATGGTCTCCTGTAATCATAACTGTTTTTATTCCTGCATTTTTGCAAGTATCTACAGCTTCTTTTACACCATCTCTTGGTGGATCTATCATTCCTATAAGTCCTATAAATGTTAAATTGTTTTCTATTGATTTGCTATCTATTTTATTTGGCAATTCTGCTAAATCTTTATATGCTACAGCAATAACTCTTAATGCCTTATGTGCCATTTTTTCATTTTCATTTTTTATTTTAAATTTATCAAGACTTTTTACTTTTATATCTTGATTTTCTCCTATTTCTAATACTTCTTTTGTACACTTTTCTAGCAATACATCTGGTGCTCCTTTACAAATTATACGGTATTTATTTCCAATTTTATGAATTGTTGTCATCATCTTTCTACTCGAATCAAATGGAATTTCATTGATTCTTGGAAGTAATTTTTCTATATTCTTTTTATTGCATCCTACATTCAATCCCTCTTCTACAATTGCCTTTTCCGTTGGTTCTCCAACTACTTTTTCTTGGTTATTTTCTACATTTATCTCACAATCTGTGCATAATGTAGCTAATGTCATAATAAATTTTTTACTTTTTGATTTTATTTCTACAACTTTCATTTTATTCTGTGTTAATGTTCCTGTTTTATCTGAACAAATTACATTACTACTTCCTAGTGTTTCTACTGCTGGAAGTTTCCTAATTATACTATTTCTCCTTGCCATTTTTGTAACACCTATCGAAAGCATTATTGTTACAATTGCTGGTAATCCCTCAGGTATTGCCGCAACAGCAAGCCCTACTGCTGTCATAAACATTTCAATTGGTTCTATATTTTTTATAAGACCCATTATAAAAATTATAATACAAATTGTTAAACATGCTATTCCTAATATTTTTCCAACTTGACCTAACTTTTTTTGTAATGGTGTTTCTGGTGTTTCATCTTCTATTATCATATTAGCAATTTGCCCCACTTTAGTATCCATTCCAGTTTCTGTTACAATTGCTCTTCCCGTTCCATTAACTATTATACTTGCCATAAATGCTAAATTCTTCATATCTCCTAATGGAATATCTTTTTGGCATATAATATTAGCCTCTTTTATACTTGGTTCTGCTTCTCCTGTTAAAGAAGATTCCTCTATTTTTAAATTATGACTTTCTATGATTCTACAATCTGCTGGAATATAATTTCCTGTTTCTAAAACTATTATATCTCCTTTTACTAGCTCTTCTGCATTTATTTCTTTAATCTTCCCATTTCTTATAACTTTTGTTATTTGAGGTGTCATTTGTTTAAGGGCCTCGATGGATTTTTCCGCTTTAGCCTCTTGAATTACACCCATTAATGCATTAAATATCACAATTCCTATTATTATAATTGAATCCACATAGTCATTTTCTCCTTGAATTTTAGAAATAACAGCTGAAACTATTGAAGCAATAATTAATGTTATTATCATAAAATCATTAAATTGTTTTAAAAATCTGATAAAAAGACTTTCTCTTTTTTTATCTCTTAATTTGTTCTTTCCATATTTCTGTTGTCTTAATCTTGCTTCGTCTTCTGTTAATCCTTCCTTTTCATTTGTATTTAATCTTCTTATAACATCATTTTTATCTAATGTTTGCCACATACAATTCACTCCTTTGTATTTTGAATTATTAAATTATATGTAGCTTGTACTTTTTTATTACTAAGAAACTATTTTTATTTTTTTGTCATATTATGTTGTAAGAGGTGTTTTTATGTTATTAAATTCGTTTATATTAGCAATTTCAAGTAGTATAGATTCACTAGGAATTGGTATTACATATGGAATTAAAAATATGAAAATTTCTATCTTTAGTAGACTTATCCTTTTTTTTATATCTATTGTAATAACATATTTTGCCTTATTTTTAGGAAATATCTTTAAAAGTATTTTTTCTGACTTCTTTACTATTATACTTGGTAGTGGATTTTTGATTTTTATGGGAATTTATATTGTTTTTAAAGCCTTAAAAATCAAAAAAAATAATTCTAATATTTTTAATGATCCTATTTCTTCTGATTTCAATCATTCCAAAACAATTGAACCTAAAGAAGCTTTATTTTTAGCTTTTGCTCTTTCTTTAGATAGTTTTGGAATAGGAATTGGTGGTAGTATTGGAAATATAAATTTATTATTTTTTCCTATTTTTGTTAGTATTCTTCAGTTGTTTTTTCTTTGTGTTGGAATTTGGTTAGGAAAAAGATTTAACAATTTATATATATTGCCTAAAAATATTTGGTCTGTTATTTCTGGAGTTTTATTAATAATTATTGGTTTTGTAAAATTTTTAGTTTAATAAAGTCGAAACTATAAAATAGAAAAATTATCTAAAATTATTGATTTCGATTACAAAATATTGTATAATAAATTTATTAAGCATTAGGAGGTTTACTAACATGAGTAAAATTTTAACATTTAAAAACGATCGGAGCTATTTTACAGTAGAAAATATTGATTTATCTTCAATTTCTTTTTTTGCCCTTAAAGAATGGGCTATGTCTCATTGTACTTTGGATAAATCTTCTTCAGAAGAAGTATTTATTTTAGTTGATGACAATAATCAAACTCGTCTTAAGGGATGCCGTTTATTTGCTATAAAAAAAGAGTTAAAGGTAAGTCCAATAACTGAATTTATGGTTCCATAAATGTAAATGTTAAAGTATATTGTTAAAAAAGAGGTTGGAAAAATTCCACCCTCTTTCTTTATTTACTTAACTTCATTGATAGCAATTTAGAAATACCACTTTCTTCCATTGTAACTCCATAAACTGTATCCGCCGCTTCCATTGTACCTTTTCTATGTGTAATAACTAAAAACTGAGTATTCTGTGTAAATTTCTTTAAATATTCCGCATATCTAAATACATTTACATCGTCTAATGCTGCTTCTATTTCATCTAACACACAAAATGGTGCTGGATTTATTTTTAATATTGCAAATAATAGTGCTATCGCTGTAAATGCTTTTTCTCCTCCTGATAATAACATCATATTTTGTAATTTTTTTCCTGGTGGTTGTACTGTTATCTCAATTCCACATTCTAAAATATTTTCTTCATCTTCTAATGTAAGTGAAGCTTTTCCTCCACCAAATAATTCTGCAAATACTTCTCCAAAATTTTTGTTAATAATTTTGAATTTTTCTCTAAATTGTTCTTTCATTATTTGTGTCATATCTGTTATAACTTTTCTTAGCTTGCTCATTGTATTTTCTAAATCTAATCTTTGTTCACTCATAAAGTCATATCTGTTTTTTAAGTTTTTGTATTCTTCTATTGAATCTACATTAACACTTCCTAAATCACGTATTTCAATTCTTATATTATTTACTCTTTTTTGAGTTACTGCGACATTTTCTGGTTTTGAATATCCCTCTACATTGTTTGGTGTAAGTTCGTATTCTTCCCACATTTTATTTATTATTGTATTAATATCTTCTTCCACTTTTGTCTTTTTAACATCTAATTTTACAAGTTGAGCTTTTAATTCTTCTATTATCTTAAATTTAGAAGTAATTTCTTCCTCTTGCTTTGATAATTTTTCACTTTTTTCTATTCTTTCTTGTTTCATTTTTTCAATTTCAGAACTGCTATTGTTTACTTTTTGTCTAATTTCTTCTATTTTTTCTAATGTTTCTTGTATTAATTTTTCTAAGTTTTCATTATCTATTTTTATTTGCTCTATCTGATTATTTTTATTTTCAATACTTGTTTTAGCATTATTTAATTCTTGATTTATTCTTTCTTGAATTTCCTGAATTGATGCTTCACTTTCATCAAATGATGATACTGAAATTTTTAAGTTTGTAATATCAAAATTTAAATCATCAATATACTTTTGGTCATCTTTGTTAAGTTCCGCAAATTCTGCAATTAATTTTGAAAGTTCTTCATTTTGCTTTGCTATTTTTTCTGTTTCTTCTTGTATTTTTTCTTTTTGTTCAATAGATTTTTGTTTTGCTGTTTCAAGATTCTTTTGTTCTTCTTTTAGCTTATTTAATCTATTTTGTAATTTTTGAATATTTTCATCAATAGATATAATTTTCTGTTTTTCTGTAGCATATGTTATATCTATTTCTTGTAATTCTTTTTCTAAATTTGCAGATAATTCTAAAATTTCTTCGATTGATTCTTCATAATTTTGTCTATCATTTTGTAATTTTTCTATTTTTTGTTTTAAATTATTAATTTCCTTTTCTAATTTATCTATTTCTTTTCCTCTACCTAAAATATTAACTGTCTTTTTAGCAACTGAACCCCCTGTTATAGCTCCTGATGGATTAATTAAATCACCATCAGTTGTTACTATTCTAAATGTATACCCATTTTGTTTTGCAAGTTTAATTGCCGTATCCATATTTTCAACAATAACTGTTCTACCAAGTAAATTTAAGATTATCTGCTCGTATTTTTTATTATATTTTACTAAATCTGATGCGATACCAATTATACCTTTGTCTTGGCCTTTTATCTTATCTAATTTTTTACCTTTAACAGATGTTATTGGTAAAAATGATGCTCTACCTAAATTGTTTTTCCTTAAATGTTCTACTAGTTTTTTAGCTTCTTCTTCTGTATCTGTTACAATATTTTGTAAGCTAGCACCTAAACACATTTCTACAGCTGTTTCTAGTTCATCTGGAACTTCTATAATATTTGCTAAAACACCATGCATGCCTTTTCCTAAGTCCTTTATGTTTTCACAGTCTCTTAATAAAGATTTTACACTTTTAATATAGCCTTCTTTTTCTTTTTCTGTTTCAATTAAAAATTTTAATTTTGATTCTTTTATTCTCATTTCACTTGATAAAATATTTATATTGTTTTCAAATGATTTTATTTTTTGATTTGCTTCTTCTTTTTGTTTTACTACTTCTTCTAGAGATTTTTGTGCTTTATTCTTTTTATTTTCTATTTCATAAAAGCCTTTAGAAATTTCTTCTTTATTAATTCTTGCATTATCTAATTCTGAGATTGTCGTTTGTATTTCTTGTTTTATTTGGTTTTGTCTTTTTTCATAGTTTTGATAATTTATTTCTTGTGTATTTATTTCTGATTGCAATTCATATTTTTTATCAGTATTTTGTTCTACTGTTTGTTTGTAACTTTCTATTTCTAATTCTTTAGCTGATAATTTTTCTGTGATTTTCGCTAACTCTCTTTGTTTTTCATTTAATTCTTTTTCAAATTTTTCTTTGTTTTGTTTTAAATTATCTTTCTTTTCTTCTTTTTGTTCTAATTCTTGTTTTAGTTGTTCAATCTTATTATTTTGTTCTTTAATTTCATCTGAAAATCTAACACTATTTTCATTGTTATTTAAAATCCTGGTGTTTGCTACATTTATATCAGAGTTTAATTTTTCAATTTCTTTTTGACTTTCAAATCCTAAATTAGATATATTTTCAATGTGCTCTGTTATCTCATCAATGTTTGATTTTAATTCATCTTTTAAAATTTTTACTTTTTCTAATTTTTCTTCTTCATCATTACATTGGGCTTCCATAATTTCAATATCTTTTATTATTTCTTGTAAATTTTCTCTATATTTTTCAATATTATATACAAATAATCCAACTTCTATATTTTTTAATTCTTCACGTAAATTTAAATATTTTTTAGCTTTATCTGCTTGTGTTTGCAATGGTCCTAAATTACTCTCTATTTCTGAGATTATATCATTTATTCTTAAAAGATTTAATTTTGTATGTTCTAACTTTTTCTCTGAATCTTCTTTTCTACTTCTATATTTTACAATTCCTGCAGCCTCTTCAAATATATGTCTTCTATCTTCTGATTTGTTACTTAATATTTCATCAATTTTTCCTTGCCCAATAATTGAATAACCGTCTTTACCAATACCCGTGTCCATAAATAATTCTAAAACATCTTTTAGTCTGCATGGTGTTTTATTTATGTAATATCCTGTCTCCCCACTTCTATAAATTTTTCTTGTAACTGTAACTTCTGTATATTCAATTGGTAATGCTCCATCTGAATTGTCAAAAACCAAAGAAGCTTCTGCAAAACCTAAAGACTTTCTATTCTGAGTTCCTGCAAATATGATGTCTAGTGATTTTGTTCCTCTTAAAGACTTCATACTTTGTTCTCCAAGAACCCACCTAATTGCATCGGAAATATTACTTTTACCTGAACCATTTGGTCCAATTACTGTTGTTATTCCTGGTCTTAGTTCTAATACTGTTTTATCTGCAAAGGATTTAAATCCTTGTAATTCTAATCTTTTTAAATACATTTTTTATCACCTTTATTGTTTTTCTTCGTATATTTTACTATATGAATTTAAAAATAGCAAGGTTGACTTGCTATTTTTTATTCTTCTTTCATTTTCTCTATTTCTTGTTTTGGTATTTCTGTTATTTCACTTATTTGCTGTATTGGCATTTTTAATTTTAAAAGTTTTTTTGCTATTTCTACATATGTTTGTTTTCTTCCCATGTTTATATACTTCTTGTTTTCATTTCTTATCATATCTACTAATGCTAACATTTTTCCTTCACCTCCATCTACTTTATTTATTAATTCTTTTGATTTTTCCTCCCCTATCTTTTCTTCTAACAGAATTGATATTACTCTTTTTAATAGTTCTTTATATTCTTCTTTAATATTTGAAAGTATCTTTTCTAGCATATCTATTGTTTCTTCTGTGTTATCACTTTTTTCTAGGAGCATTATTTTCGATGTTAGTGTTTTTCCTTTTAATAATTCCTCTTTTGTCTAATCATTTATATCCACTAAATTGTAATTTCCTAGTTTTATTTCAGTTCCTTCTAACTTTTCTTGGTTTTCTTCTAAATATCTTTTTGCATTCCATATGGCATTGAATAATCTATTATCGTTTGGTGTTCTATTAAGAAGAAAATGTTGCTATTTTTGTGTTTATAGACTATATCTGCTTCTCTGTTTTGAAAAATTTTATTTACAAAACTACTTTTGTATTTTTCTATTTCTTCTGATTTTAATTTGGTTTTTATTGCTTGGTTTATCAGTTCCACTGCTTCTTCTTTTTGGTCTAGAATAGTTCTAAATATTTTATCATGTTGATTCACTATGTAATAGCTTTGTTTTTGCTCTGATAAACTTGATATATTTTGATATTTTATATAATCTCCATATGTAAATATTTCTATATTACTTCGTCTCCTTTATTATAATATTTGTTGTTGCTTTTGTCAATATTTATTTCAAGGTTAATTGAGATTCTGATATTTATATATTGTTTCTATTGTTTTGGGATTTTTTTAGATTTTAATTTTGTGTCTTTCCTAAGTTGAGTGAATTAATTTTTAATTATTTAAGTTATTCAATTATAATAATTTATATGATTATATCTTAACATGTTTTTATAACTTTTGCAATAAAAACATTTCGACATTTTTCGAGATTAAACCACATAAATATTTAGTATTATTACCGACCGCTTGGCATAAAAACAACTTGACATTACGCACTATTTGGCATATACTAGATACATCAAAATTTGCTAAAAAGCATAAATAAAAGGAGGCTATTTTAATGGATAATTTAATAGAAATTAGATGGCATGGTAGAGGCGGTCAAGGAGCAAAAACAGCTTCATTATTACTTGCTGATGCCGCATTTAATACTGGAAAATATATTCAAGGATTTCCTGAATATGGTCCAGAAAGAATGGGAGCACCAATTACTGCTTATAACAGAATTAGTGATAATCCAATTACTGTTCATAGTAATATTTATGAACCTGATTATGTTGTAGTAGTTGATGATACACTATTAGAAAGTGTGCCAGTTACAGCTGGTTTAAAAGAAAATGGTGCAATAATTATTAATACAACAAAATCTCCAGAATATCTAAAACAAGTATTACATGGATATAATGGTAATGTTTATACAATAGATGCAAGAAAAATATCTGAAGAATCTTTAGGAAGATATTTTCCTAATACTCCAATGCTAGCAGCCATTGTAAAGGTTAGTGGCATTATGACAGATGAAACTTTTTTAGAAGATATGAAAGGTTCATTTAAACACAAATTTGCTAAAAAACCAGAAGTTATTGATGGTAATATGAAAGCATTAGAAATTGCGTTAAAAGAAGTTAAAAAAATTTAGGAAGGGAGTAGTTATATTATGGCTGATATAAATAAAACAACACCTATGGAAGATTTAACAATAGGTGGAAATATTTACGAAGCAGGAAATGCAAAACATTTTAAAACTGGTGACTGGAGAAGTTCTAGACCTGTTTGGTTAGAAGAAAAATGTAAACAATGTGGTCTATGTTTTCCAGTTTGTCCAGAAAATGCAATTCCTGTTTGCAAAGATACTTTAAAAAGAACAGATTATGATTTTGATTATTGCAAAGGTTGTGGCGTATGTGCAAAAGTATGTCCATTTAATGCGATAGAAATGAAAGAGGAGGGAGTTGAATAATGAGTATTCGTGAAAGACTTAGCGGAAATGAAGCAGTAGCTACTGCAATGAAACAAATAAACCCTGATGTTGTAGCAGCATTTCCTATCACACCATCAACAGAAATTCCTCAATATTTTTCTACTTTTGTTGCAAATGGTTCAGTAGATACAGAATTCGTTGCTGTTGAAAGTGAACATAGTGCTATGAGTGCCTGCATTGGTGCTCAAGCAGCTGGTGCAAGAGCTATGACAGCTACATCTGCTAATGGATTATCATTAATGTGGGAAATGATTTATATTGCTTCTAGTTTAAGATTACCAATAGTATTAAATTTAGTAAACAGAGCTGTATCAGGACCACTTAATATCCATAATGATCATTCAGATGCAATGGGCGTAAGAGACGCTGGCTGGATTATGTTATTTTCAGAGAATAACCAAGAGGCATATGACAACACTTTAATGGCAAACAGAATAGCTGAAAATAAAAATGTTCAATTACCAATAATGATTTGTCAAGACGGTTTTATTACATCACATTCTATTGAAAACATTGAACTCGAAGAAGATTCTGATGTTAAAAATTTTGTAGGTGAATATCACCCAGAACATTATTTACTAAATAAACAAGAACCAATCGCAGTTGGTCCACTTGATCTACAGGCTTATCTATTTGAGCATAAAGCTCAACAAGCAGAAGCTTTAAAGGCTGCAAAACAAGTTATATTAGATGTTTCAAAAGATTTTGAATCTTTGACCGGAAGACATTATGGTTTATTTGAAGAATATAAATTAGATGATGCAGAAATTGCTATAGTTTGCATGAACTCTACAGCTGGAACAACAAAATTTGTTGTTGATAATTTAAGAAAAAAAGGAATTAAAGCTGGTCTTTTAAAAATAAGAGTTTATAGACCATTCCCTGGAGAAGAAGTTGCTAAAGCTCTATCTCATTTAAAAGCTGTAGCTGTTTTAGACAAATCAGATTCTTTAAATGCTATTGGTGGTGCTTTGTTTGAAGATGTTTCTTCAAGTATGTATGTTAATAATTCATATGTTCCAATGTGTAATTATATTTATGGAATTGGTGGTAGAGATACAACAACTAAAGATATTGAATCTGTTTATACGGATTTAATAGAAATTGCAAAAAATCGAAAAGTTGAAAATCCTTATAGATATTTAGGTTTAAGATCTGCTAAACAATCTGGTAAACAAAGCGAAAGGAGGGTTAAATAATATGGCATATAATTTAAAAGAAATAGTTGCAAATAAACCTTCAAGATTTACAGAAGGACATAGAATGTGTGCAGGATGTGGAGCTCCAGTTGTTGCAAGACATATTTTAAGAGCATTAAAAGAAGATGATCATGCTGTTATATCTTGTGCAACAGGTTGTATGGAAGTATCAACATTTATTTATCCATATACAGCTTGGACAGATTCATTTATTCATACTGCATTTGAATGTGCTGGTGCTACAATTTCAGGAGTAGAATCTGCTTATAAATCACTTAAAAAGCAAGGTAAATTACCTGAGGATGAACATACAAAATTCATAGCATTTGGTGGAGATGGTGGAACTTATGATATAGGTTTACAATCATTATCAGGAGCAATGGAAAGAGGTCATGACATGGTTTATGTATGTTATGATAATGGAGCATATATGAACACAGGAATTCAGCGTTCTTCAGCAACACCAAGATTTGCTGATACAACAACATCTCCTGCTGGAAAAGTACTTCCTGGAAAAATGCAATCAAGAAAAGATTTAACACAAATCATGGTAGGTCATCATTTACCTTATGTTGCTCAAACAATTGCTATAACTAATATGAAAGATTTATATGAAAAAGCTGAAAAAGCAATTTATACTGAAGGTCCATGTTTCTTAAATGTTATGAGTCCATGTCCTAGAGGTTGGGGATATCCAACATCAGATTTAATGACTATAAATAAATTAGCTGTTGAAACATGTTATTGGCCTTTATACGAAGTAATTGATGGGAAATATAAAATAAATTATAAACCAGCTAAAAAGCTTCCTATAGAAGAATTTTTAAAACCTCAAAAGAGATTTAAACATATGTTTAACCCTGAAAACAAGTGGATGATTGAAGAATTCCAAAAAGAAGTTGATAATAGATGGGAAGAACTTTTAAGATTAGAAGAAATCACTAATAAATAAACTTATTTAAAAACATTAAAAATGAGGAGGTGAACAAAAAATGGCATATAAAATTACTGATAAATGTATATCTTGTGGAGCTTGTGCTGCTGAATGTCCAGTAGGTTGCATATCTCAAGGAGAAACAAAATTTGAAATAGATGCTTCAGCATGTATCTCATGTGGAACTTGTGCAGGAGTTTGCCCTGTAGAAGCACCAGAAGAAGAATAATTAAAAAAAATAAAAGTACTTTTTTAAAAGTACTTTTATTTTTTTAATTTTCATTATTTGAAATTTTCTTATCTTCTTTCTCTAATTTTTCTAATTCTTCTAATTCTTGTTTATTTTGTAATTCTTCTTCATCAATTCTTTCTTTTACTGAATCTTTTATTATTTTTATATCTTTAGTATCATATCTTTTATATGTATAGCCATCTCCATCTTCTGTTTTGAATTTTACTTTTACTCTTTCTTTTAATGTTTCTACTCCGTCTACTTCCCCTTCTCCATCAACTGTTTTTACTATTGCCCCTACATTTGGAAGTCTTTTTAATTTGTCCTCATATACTTCGTTTTCATATTTTAGACAGCACATTAATCTTCCGCAATTTCCAGATATTTTTGCTGGATTTAATGATATGTTTTGTTCTTTTGCCATTTTTATTGATACTGTTTCAAAATCGCTTAAAAATGTACAACAACAAAGTTCTCTTCCACATATACCATTTCCACCAATTCTTCTTACTTCGTCTCTTACTCCTATTTGCCTCATTTCTATTCTTGTTCTATAAATTGCTGCTAAGTCTTTCACTAAATCTCTAAAGTCTATTCTTCCTTCTGCTGTAAAATAAAATATAACTTTACTATTATCAAATTTGCATTCTACTTCTGTTAATGTCATATTTAATTTATGTTCTTTTATTTTTTGTTTACATCTATCAAATGCTTCTCTTTCTATTTTTCTACATTCGTCATATCTTTTGATATCTTTATTATTCGCAATTCTGATTACTTTTTTTAAGGGTGCTACTATTTTTTCATCCTCTACATATCTGTTTGGAATTAAAACTTCTGCTAACTCTTCACCTTGTGTTGTTTCTACTATTACTTTATCTCCCTTTTTTACTTTTAATCCTTTTGGATTAAAGAAATATATTTTTCCTAATTTTTTAAATCTAATCCCTATTATATTTTTCAAGTTTTTGTTTCCTTTCTAATAATTTACAGTTTGCCATAATTTTAATAATAAATTATCTATGCACATATCATAATTTGTATTTGATTGTAACCTTCTTTTTGTTTCTTCTACTACTTCAATACAATCTGCAAACTTATTGTCTAATTTTGCTAAATTTATAAATAGTACATTCATATAATTTAATATTTCGAATTTATCGTCTTTGCTTTTGTATATGAATTCTGCCATATTTAATATATCAATTTTGTCTTTGTTTTTCAAATTATTTATAACTTGTTCTGTATTTTCATATATTTCTTTTTTGTCTTTAATTTCTATTGCTTTTCCAATACTCCCTTGGCATGCTTCTATCATAATTTTACTATTTATTTCTATTTGGAAATTGTCTTTTAAATACTTTTGAATTAAATCATCTGATATTTTTTCAAAATGTAAAATCATACATCTTGATTTTATTGTACTTAAAAATGAGTTTTCATTCGCTCCTATTAAAATTATAGTAACAAATTCAGGTGGCTCTTCTAGTGTTTTTAATAAACAGTTTTGAGCTTCTACTGTCATTTTGTCACTATCATTAATTATATAAACTTTTTTATTTGATATAATTGGTTTTTCAAAGACTTTTTTTTGAAATGCTCTAATTTGTTCTATTTTTATACTATTTCCATCAGGTTCTATAATAGAAAAATCTGGACTATTTTCTATTTCTTTAACAGATAATAGCATTTTTGCAAATTCTTCTGCTATTAACTTTTTTCCTATCCCCTCTGTTCCTATAAATAAATAACTATGTGATGTCTTATTTAATTCTACGGAATGAATTATTTCTTGTTTTAATTTGTCATTTCCTATTATATCACTAAACATTATTTTACCTCATTTGATAAATTTATTTAACTTTTCCCCATAGATTTAATGGCCAAATCCTAATCCATACTTTGCTTTCTATTTTTTCTAGTGGTATACAACCAAAAGCTCTACAGTCTGTACTATGATTTCTGTTGTCCCCCATTGCAAACACATAATTTTCTGGAACTACAAAATCATCAAATCCTGCTCCTGTAACATCTGTTACAATACCACTTGGTAAGTAATCTTCTTGTAATTGTTCACCATTTATAAATACTTTTCCATCTTTTATTTGTACATGTTCTCCAGGTAAAGCTATTACTCTTTTTATATAACTATCTTTTCCTATCTCTAATACGTAGTACATGAATTTTCCTAAAACACTTTTTGGTTCATATTCATATTTTGCTACTGGATTAGATTGGTCAATTTCACTTTTTGTATATGATTTTTTACTTGGTGCTTCAAAAGTTATTATATTACCTCTTTCTGGTAATTTTTTCGTTGTTCTTCCCCAACGATTAAGCCATAATCTTTGATTTTGTACAAGCGTTGGATTCATTGAAACTTGTTTTACTATTGTAGGTGTTCCAATATAAAACCTAAATAATAATGCTAACACTACTGCTATTACTATACAATATACCCATTCTAATATATCTTTTACTTTTGGACTCATTTGTATCTCTCCTATTTTAAACTATTTTAAACTTTATATATTATACATTAAAACAGAATAAATATCAATAAATAAACTTAAAAACTTGAGCTTAATTTAAATAATAATAAATTAAGCTCTTAAATCTAATTCAAAATAAAATTCTACTCCTCCCTCTACATTGTTTACTCCATATTTATTTTGATAATTATTCATGATTGCTTTTACAAAAGCAAGTCCTATTCCACTTCCGCCATTACTTCTATTTCTTGATTCATCTGCTTTATAAAATCTATTCCATATTTTTTCTAAATCTTCTTCTTTTATGTGTTCTCCCGAATTAAATATACTTATTCTAACTTTATTTTCTGACTTATTAATTTCATTAGTTATTTTAATAAGCTTGTATCCATTAATTTCTTTAACATTTTTTATTGCATTTGTTATATAATTAGTTATTACCTGTTCAATATAAAAATCATCTGCATATACTTTTATTTCATTTAACTTGTCTAATTGAACTTCAACTTTATTTTCTTCTAATATTACTTTAGATTTCCTTATTACTTCTTTTTCAACCTCTATAATGTTAAATTCCTTATCATTAAATTCACGTTTACCATATTCAAGTTTCATTAATTCTAACAATTGTTTTACTAATTTGTCCATTTTGTTTGTTTCATCTAATATGACTTCAGCATAAAACTTTTTACTTTCTTCATCAGTATTTACATTTTCTAAAAGACCCTCACTATATCCTTGTATTAGTGCTATTGGTGTTTTTAATTCATGTGATACATCTGAAATAAAGCTTTTTCTCATTTCATCTATTTTTGATTTTTCTTCTATATCTCTTTCTAGTTGATTATTACTATTTCTTAATTGCTTTATCGTTCCTTCAAGTTTGTCTGACATAGTGTTTATACTTCTTGCCAAAATATTTATTTCATCATTACCTTTTGTTGTAATTTTATATTTTTGGCTAAAGTCTAAATTTGACATTTTCTGCGCAATACTGCTTAGTTCTAAAATAGGCTCAGTAAATTTCTTTGAGATTATTGACATTATAATTGCTGAAATTAATATAACAAAACATGCAATTATTATTAAAAAATTATTTGATATTTTTACACTATCTTGAATTGATGTTATTGGCATACGAACATATAAAAAATATCCGTTTTCTAAATTTCCAGAAAGCATTATATATGAAAGACCATTTTTTATGTCTTTTTGTCTTTTTATGATATAACATTCATTTTCTTCTAATACTTCCCCTGAACTTACTATCATATTTCCTAAACTACCAATTACAGAAGAAAAATTTTTGTTTGTTGAATATATATTAATTCCATTGTTATCTTTAATTAAAATATCAAAATTATTTTTTATTGCTATTTTTTCTAATTCTTGTTCAATATCTTCTTCACTATCCGATTTTTGATAATAATCATCTAGTCTTTCATATAAAGCTTTTAGTGTTTGTTCTTTGCTAAAAAGATAAAATTTTTCTAAAGCAAAATTGTTTACAATTATTAAAAATATTATTATAACTAAAATTGTTAAACATAGTGTCAAGAATAATTTTACCTTTACAGAGTTGAATAGCTCATTTATTTGTTCTCTAATTTTTTTCATATTTTACTCCTAATTTGAAATTTATTTTCTTTCAAATTTATAGCCAACACCTCTCATTGTTTTTATGTATTTTCCTCTTTTTCCTAATTTATGTCTCAGTTTTTTTATATGACTATCTATTGTTCTAGAATCTCCATAATAATCATAATTCCATACGTTATTTAGAATTTTGTCTCTTGAAAGTGCTATATTCTCGTTTTCTACTAAATATACTAATAATTCATATTCTCTTAAACTTAATTCTATTATCTTTCCATCTACTTTTACTGTTCTTCCATCCTTGTCAATTTCTATTCCATCATAATCTTTTGGTTCTTTTGTATTTCCTCTTGCCCTCTTTAATATAGCTTCAACTCTTGCTACTAATATTTTGGGACTAAATGGTTTTGCGATATATTCATCAACCCCTAATTCAAATCCAAATAATTCGTCTTGTTCTTCTCCTCTTGCTGTTAACATTATTATTGGAACTTTTGAAGTTTGTCTTATTTGTCTTAAAACAGACCAACCATCTAATTTTGGCATCATAACATCTAATAAAATCAAGTCTATTTTTGATTGATTTTGTTCAAATACTTCTAACGCTTTTTCCCCATCTTCAGCTTCCAAAATGCTATAACCTTTTACAGTAAGAAAGTCTTTTATTAATTTTCTCATTCTTGATTCATCATCAACTATTAAAATTAAACCACTCATTTTTTACTTACCTTTCATATAAAACTTTAATTGCTGTTTTTATTATAATAAATCTTTGTGTCCAATATGTGAATATCAAAAAAAGATGATAGTTTTATCATCTTTTTCCCTATATATTTAATATTTTACAAAAATAAAGATGAATTACTTTTTTGTAATAATTGTCTTTGTATCATAAGCCAATTCTACATTTTCTTCTTTTAAAATTTGCATAATTTTGAAATTTATTTTTTCCTTTTCTTCTAAAAAGCTATCATAATCAACTGAATTTGTGTAACTGCAAACCATTAAGTTTATTCCATTATCTGTTATATTATCGAATCTTACTATAATTGTTTCATCTATAACGTCATCATGTTGAATAAGCATATCTTTTATTCTCTTTTGAACTTTTTGTACTTTTTCAAGTGGTGTGTCTATTTCTATGCATAGATTTACTTTATTTCTTCTTTTTTCCATTTTACTCCAATTTGTTATTGAGCTATTAGCTATTACTGAGTTTGGTATATTAACAAGTGAATTCTCAAATGTTCTTACTCTTGTGCTTCTAAATGTAATGTCTTCTACTGTTCCCTCATAAGTCTCTAATTCAATCCAATCTCCTACAATAAATGGTTTGTCTAAGAATATTACTAATCCTCCAAATAAATTTTTTGCTGTATCTTGGGCTGCAAGTGTTATTACAATACTTCCTAAACCTAGTCCTGCAATTAGCCCATTTAGATTATAGTTTAATTCTGTAAGTACCAAAAATCCTGCAATTAAATATATTACAATTCGTACTACTTTTAATACAAATTTCAACATTGATTCATCTATATCTGGATTTATTTTTTTCTTAATTTTATTTACTAAAATACCTCTAGTTGTTAAACTATTTGCTACTCCATTTGCAAATATAATAATTATAGATATTTTGAATATTTTATTGACTATATTCATTATGTTTTCACTTATGCCTAATGAAGATTTAATAAATAATATTCCTAAATATGCACCAAAAAATGTATAGAATGCAATTAATGGATTGTAAAATGGGTTGTCTTTTATTATTTTTTTGTTTTTTACTTTTGGTTTAAATATTTTTACTGTAATATATGCCAAACTTTTACTTAGACATCTAAATAAGATATATATTAATATTCCTACTACTATATCTATTATTTGATTCTTTTCAATAGCTCCTATAAAGTTTTGAAAATTTTCCATTTTAATTACCCCATATAATCTCTTAGTTTTTTGCTTCTGCTTGGATGTCTTAATTTTCTTAATGCTTTTGCCTCTATTTGTCTTATTCTTTCACGAGTTACATTAAATTCTTTTCCAACTTCTTCTAGTGTTCTTGATTTTCCATCTTCTAGTCCAAATCTTAATTTTAATACTTTAGCTTCTCTTGGTGTTAATGTATTCATAACTTCTTCTAGTTGTTCTCTAAGCATTGTATAAGAAGCTGCATCATGTGGTGCTGGACTATCTTCGTCTTGTATAAAGTCTCCTAAGTGACTGTCTTCTTCCTCACCAATTGGTGTTTCTAAAGATACTGGATCTTGTGCTATTTTTTGTATTTCTATTACTTTTTCTACTGGTATTTCCATCTCTGTTGCAATTTCTTCTGGGCTTGGTTCTCTACCTAATTGTTGTAATAAATGTCTTGATGTTCTTATTAATTTATTTATTGTTTCTACCATGTGAACTGGTATTCTTATTGTTCTAGCTTGGTCTGCTATAGCTCTTGTTATTGCTTGTCTTATCCACCATGTTGCATATGTGCTAAATTTAAATCCTTTTGTATAATCAAATTTTTCTACTGCTTTTATTAATCCCATGTTTCCTTCTTGTATTAAATCTAAGAATAACATTCCTCTTCCAACATATTTTTTAGCAATACTTACAACTAATCTTAAGTTTGATTCAGCTAATTTTTGTTTGGCTTCTTCGTCACCTTCTAATATTTTTTTTGCTAATTCTAGTTCATCATCATATGTTAAAAGTGGTATTCTTCCTATTTCTCTTAAATACATTCTTACTGGATCATCTACACTTATTCCTTCAAAATTTGTGTCTGTTATTTCATCTAACTTTAAATTTTCTACTTCTTTTAAATCTTCTAAATCTGGTTCTTCATCAAAATCATCTGGTAGTAAATCTACTCCAATTTCTTCAAAAGCATCAAAAACAGAATCCATTTCTTCTGGATTAACATCATTTAATTTTGTTGCTAAATCTCCATATGTCATTTTTCCACTTTCTTTGGCTTCTTTTATTATACTATTAATTTTTTCTTTATCTTCACTTGATATTTTAGATTTTTTACTTTCTTTTAAATTTTTTACTAATTCATTTTTTATTACAATTTCTTTTTCTTCTTTTTTCTCTGACATTATTTATTCACCTCTATTTTATTTTTGCTAATCTAATAATTATATTACTTAGCTCTTTTTCTAATTCTTTTTTTTGATTAATTTCTAAATCTTTATCTAATAAATCCAAGATTTCAAATTTTCTAGAATTTAATTTTTCTTTTTCATATGCTTGTACAACGTCGTCTATCGCTTTTTCTATATCTGTTATCTCATAATCTTCAGACATTATCATTGTTATTTGATTTTGTTCTTCTTGTTCTAAATTATCTATTATTGCATTTATATTACTATTTCCTTTTTCGAATTCTTCATACAGTTTTTGTGCTATTTTTTTATTTACTTCATATTGAAAATCTTCTACTTTTATATTTTGTCTTATTATTTCAAAAATATTTAAATCTCCCATTAATAATAAAGAAATAACCGTATTTTCTCTTCTTTTTACTGATTGTGAAATAACTTTTTCTTCTTTTTTTATGTGTGTTACTACTGGTTTTGGCTTTTCTAATACTTTTTCTGTTTTTACATTTTTATATTTAAGTTTGTTTACTTCTGCATATATCGCTTCTTTCGATATATTATATTCTTTTGCAATTTTTTCTATATATACTTCTCTTTCTATTGTATTATCTACATTAGCTATTAGTTTTGCAATTTCATTTAAAAATTTTATTTTATCATTTGTATTATCTAAATTTAAATCTTTTTTTAATATTTTAACTTTAAATTCTATAATTGAAAGTGCTTTTTCAACTAGATTATTAAATCTGGCATTTCCGTATTTTAATATATATTCATCAGGATCTTTTGCTCCCTCTATTTGAAGTATTCTTAAGTCACATCCCATATTTTGTAATATATCTAATGCTCTTAATTTTGCTTTTAATCCAGCTTCATCTGAATCAAAACTTAATACAATTTGTTCTGAATTTTTTCTTAACAACCATCCTTGTTGTTCTGTTAATGCTGTTCCTAAAGGTGCTACAACATTAGTTATTCCTCTTTGATGTAGAGATATAACATCCATATATCCCTCAACTATTAGAATTCTTTTTAGATCTCCTTTTTTTGCTACATTTAGCCCAAATAAATTACGACCTTTACTATATACAACATTTTCCGGAGAATTAATATATTTTGGTTTAGAATCATCTAAAACTCTTCCTCCAAATGCTATTACTTTTCCCCTTGCATCACAAATTGGAAACATTAGTCTATTTCTATATCTGTCTATGTATTGACCTCTTTCATTTTTATTTACTAGCCCAGATTCTAATATTTCTCTTTCTCCAAATCCTTGTTTTTTTAATTCTTTATATAATTCGTCAAATTTACCAGAATACCCTATCCTGAAAGATTTTAATGTTTCATTACTTAATTGCCTTTTCTTTACATATTCTTGTGCTATTTTTGCTTGTGGTTTGTATAAATTTTGATGGTAAAACTCTGCTGTATATTCATTTACTTTATACACTTTTGCTTTTAGTTCTTCTCTTTGTGAATCTCCATTATCTTGTAGTGTTGGTAATTGAATGTTTGCTTTTTCTGCTAGCATTTGTACTGCTTCAACAAAATTGATTCCTTCTATTTTGCTAATAAAAGAAAAAACATTTCCTCCTACCCCGCATCCAAAACAATGAAAAATTTGTTTATCTGGAGAAACTGAAAAAGAAGGCGACTTTTCATTATGAAATGGGCATAGCCCAAAAAAATTTCTTCCGCTTCTTTTTAAATGAACGTATTGTGATATAATATCTACTATATCATTTGATTGTCTAACATCATTTATAATCTCATCACTATATCTTGCCATTTTTCCTCTCTTTCTTTCAAATAAACATACTTAAATATAATATTCGACGAATTTTACATAAATCCTTCTCTTTTTCTTAAATTCATAAAATAAATCATATATTGATTTTTATTCCAACATATGACTTTTATTTTTATTATTACTCTTTAATTATTTAACATCATCATTTTATTATCTAACTTATTTATAATTTTTGCATATTCTACTAGCTCTTTTGAAGTAGACTTTTTAACTTCCTTTTTTGATTTATATTTCATTTTATGCTCCAAACTCGCCCAGAAATCCATCGCCATGGTTCTTATTTGAACTTCAACTTTTACATAAACTGAATTTTTTGATAATGAAATTGGCACTTCCAAAATTATATGATAACTAGTGTATCCACTTTTTTTAGGATTTGTTATATAATCTTTCTCTTTTAAAACTTTTATTCCTGGTAAATTTGTAATTATTTTTCTAATTTCATATATATCTTTTTTTAATGGGCATATTACCCTTATCCCTGCTATATCATTTATATTTTTTATCATATTACTATATGTAAGTTCTATTCCCTTGTCTGTCATTTTTTTAGTTATACTTTCTTTGCTTTTTATTCTTTCGTTTATATGGTCTATTAAATCATAATCATAAAACATTTTATATTCTTCTTTTAGTATTTCTAATTTGTGTTTTATTTCTTTTATAGCAACAGAATATATAAACTCTATTTTTTGGTAGTTTTTACTATTAAATTCTATTTTTGTATTATTTACTAAAAAATTATTTATTTTATCAATTTCTTTTATTTTGTTCATAGGCTTTTTTCTCCTTAAACTTTTTTATTTATTATATGTTAGATTTTATTTTTTTATTGTTATCAAATATTAGTTTATTTGTGTTTTTTGTGTGAAAAAAGGGAGATAAATATTTATCTCCCTTTTTAATCTTTAATTATTTTTTTAAATGAGATTCATTTGCATCGCATTTACAATTTGAGAAATGAATTCGGAATTACTCGGTTTTCCCTTATCTTTGGAAATTGTGTAACCAAAAATTTTATTAATTAGTTCTATGTTTCCTTCTTTCCAAACACGTTCAATTGAATGTCTCATATCTCTTTCAACTTTACTTGGTGTTGTTTCATGTTTTTCAGCAACACTCAAATATAAGCCTTTAGTTATATTATACAACAAATTGGTATCATCTAGAACTAACATGATAGCATTTTTTATATAATAATATCCTCTTACATTACATCTAAAACCCAATTCAGTAAGAATTTTTGCTATTCTTTTTTCTATTTTTTTTGATGTTGTTTCTTCAGCTATTGATTCCAACTCTGATAATTTTGTCTTCAAACTAACTTCTGTATTATCCTTATTATACTTAGTTATTTCAATCCGCAGAATCTCACCTTTTTCTAATTCACTTATCTTTTTTGCAAGTTCATTCATTGTTGTAAATAATTCATCTTTCATCCTCTTATTCCTCCAAAATAATTAATATTATTAACATATTAATTATAAGTGTTATTTTTATTTTTATCTTGATTTGTTTATGAAAAAAACATAATCATTTATAAAAAGACATATTTTTTTATAAATATGTCTTAGTTATTGTATATATATTTTTGTGGATTAACATGTTTTCCATTTATTCTTATTTCTAAATGTAAATGTGGCCCTGTTGAATTACCAGTATTTCCTACAGCTGCAATTGTGTCTCCTGCTGTTACTTTTTCTCCTGCTTTCACATACATTTTACTTGTATGTGCATACCAACTTTCTACTCCATTTCCATGGTCTACTTTTACTAAATAACCATATGAACCTGAGTACTGTGCAAATGTTACAGTTCCATCTGCTATTACTTTTATTGGTGTTCCTGTTGGTGCTGCAATGTCAAGTCCTGTATGTGTAGATACTCTTCTTCTACTTCTCTCACCATATCTTGATGATATTGTTCCTGTAATTGGTAATGTTGCAATTTTTATTCCGTCTATGTCTGCAATTTCTTCTGTTTTTGTTTGAGTTTTTTCAGCTACATTGTTTTTTGCAACTTCTAATTCAGCAGTTTTTATTTCTTCTATATTTTCTGTTATTTTTTGAGTTATTGTTAGCTCTTCTAAACCTAATTCATTTTTAATTTTTTCCGCATCTTCTTTTGAATTAACAGATTCTATAACTTCTCCATTTAAAGCTAACTCATAATATTCATATTCTATTTTTATATTTTTTTGTAATGCAACTATAATTGAGTTTTCATTTGTTTCTTTGTTTTTTTCAACTAATTTATATTCATATTCTGGGTTTTCAGTCATTTCTATTTTGCTTATATTTTTTCCTTGATAATTTTTTATATTTTCTTCTATGTTTTTTTCTAACTCTTCTTTATTATCAGTATAACCTATTACTTCTCCTGAAATTGTAACTTCATATACTGGTTTATATTTTATTAAAATTATTGTTATAATAATTCCTAAAGCAAATAAAATTACATTGAAAAATCTTAAAAATTCTTTTGTGTAAAATTTAAGTTTTCTCTTTAAAATAAAATTCACTCTCCTTCATATTTTTTCAATGCGATAAATATTATTATACTATATATTTTGCCCAATTGCAAATTATGTATACCTAATTTAGCCATTTTTCCCTTTTTTCTCTTAAATTATTTTTATATTTTCTCAATTTTGTAAAAAATTACTTTATTTTCCTTTCATTTTCTTTATTTTTCTTCTTTTTTTAATTCTTGACTTTTTTCATAATTCACATTTTTTTAATAAATTTCATATTATAAAATAAAAAATTATAAGGGAGGATTTTTATTTGGCAAAGATCTTAGTTTTTAATAATGATACTGATAGAATGGAAACTTATTATAGAGGAGAAGCAGAACCAATGCCCTATAATGCTAATGGAACTTTAAAAGTAAAAGAGTTTAGAGGTTCTAGCAAAAGTAATATTTTATGGACTACAAAAAGAACTATGCAAACTTGGAATAGCCAGAGATATATTTTTGGTGCTCCTATTCCTGTTGGATTTGCATTTAAAAGACCTTATGAAGGTGGACATGGAAATCAAAGTCAGCATTATGCAGGTGTTGCTTTTGATGTTGGTCAAAGATTATCTGCTGCTCAAAGAACTAGATTATATAATAGTGCTGTAAATTCTGATATCTGGTATTATGTTGAACCTATTTCATTAACTCCTACTTGGGTACATTTTGATAAATCGAAATGTTAATGTTACAAGCACTACTTCAACATTTTATTTATAATATCTATTCTTGTTTTATTGTATACTTTGACAAATGTTTTAAAAAATATTCTTACTATAATTCTTTCAACATAATTTAATTCTTTTGTTATTTCATTTAATACTCCATCTTTTTCTTTTTTCATATACAATCCCATCCTTTCATAAAAACCTTTGTCTTTATTTAAGGGGCTATATTTCTTTTTGATTATATCTTTTCTAATATTTTTTGTAAACATTTTTTCATCATTTTCTTCGACAACTTTCATTTTTCTTTCTCCATACTTTAATATTTCAATCGAGCTCTTTTGATATGAATATTTTATATTATTTTTTACAAAAGTGTTAAAATATTTTATGAAAATGCCTTTTTCTTTTACGAAAATATATAAAAAAGAAAAGTCCCAATATGAACTTGGTATAATTCATATTGAGACTAATCCATTTTTCTTATAATAACTAAATTATTATAGCATATATTTTTTGTTTTGTGCGTCGAACGGTGTCACTTAAATGGAATATTTTGGAAAAAATTTAAAAATCTGTTGACTTATCGTATTTATCTCTATATAATACTTTTAATGTGGGAGGATGTTGAAATGAATTTATTAAAGAAAAACGTTGAACATTTTGGAAACTTTTTAGATTATATTGTTGAACATTTACTTTGCATAATTGCATTAATACTTATATTTATTGTATCTTTTATTATATTAAAACAATTTCCTTATTCTATGCCAAAAGAAGTTCAATCACAAGAGATTTATATTGGTGGAATTTCTTTAAATAATATTAGTATTTGGTTTACTGCTATTGGATTGATAATAACTGCTATTTGGTCAATTTATCAATATACGAAAAATACCGCAAGAAAACAGCAAGAAAAAGGTGCTAATTTAGCCAAAGAATTTAGTAATAGCTTATTATCAAAATGTGGATTAGTAACTGTAGTTTATAAAAAATCTCAATTATATAAAATACTAAATTCCCATGAAGAATATAATTCTTTTAGAAAATTTACAATAGCTGAATTAAGAGAAGTTTATGATAATGATTTACCATATATCTATAGAGATCTAGAAAAAGAATGTAAATTAGATGACATTTATCATAATATATTAAGAAAAAGAATTTCTACATATACACAAATAGAAAATGATAAAAATAAAAAAGATAATAAAGATAATAAGAATAATAATACAGAAATAAAAAATGAAGATTTATCAGATTTATTTATATTAGATAATAAAGGTTTACCTTTTCATTTTGGTAGTTTAGTTGATGATGTTTTAAATGAATTAGAGTATGTTTGTATGGACATTTCTAGTCAAGCAGCTGATTCAAAATATATTTACCAATCATTACATCAAATATTTCTAAGAACAATTAAAATTTTATCTGTTGAAATTTGCTTAAGAAATGATGGAAAATACTGTGATAAATTTTATACAAATATAATTCATGTTTATAATGAGTGGACCTCTATATATGAAAAATCATTAAAAAAAGAAAATAAGAGAAAAAAACAAGTAGATAAAATTTTAAATCCAAAAATTAAGACAGTATAAACTAATACTGTCTTAATTTATTTATTATTGTCTTCATCACTTTTTATTATTATAGGCATATCTTTTAACCATTCTCCATACATAATATCTACCTCCTTATTAATACAATTTGTATTAATCTTTAATAAATTATATGCATATTTTTTTCATTTGTCAATAGTTTTTAAAAACTTATTTTTTATTGATATTTCAGCAAAAATTAGCTCTTTAAAATCCATTTTAAGCTGTTTTATTTTTCAATTAATGTAATTATATGCCTTAATTTTAAGCCATAAAACGAAAAAAGAGGTAAATTGAAATTAATCAACTTACCTCTTAATTTTATATTATATTTATTTTGAATGCCTCTAATCTTAAAGATTTTCCCTCTGTACCTATTTTAATATTAGTACCTTTTGAACTAGGCATCCAACCAACATCTTGTATATGTTCTTGTACTTCTAACATTCTATTAGATTTTATTTCTATAGATTCTATTCTTCTACTTTGTCCTGTTGTTCCTGCTATTTCTCCATTTCCTACCCAATTAGACCAACCTGTATTTTCCATATGTACTCTATATGATAAATCTAATCCATTATTTCCTTGTAGTATTATAGCTTCTACTCTTTTGCTTTCTCCTTCTGTTCCTGCAACTTGTCCTGCGTTTTCCCAATCTGTCCAACCAATATTTTCTATATGTACTTTATATTGTATATCTGGTTTTGGAACTAATCTTGATTTAAAATCATTCCATCTACTAGTATCATTTACAAAAGGTGCAGGACAACATTTATGTGTTACATCATAATGTCTTATTACATTTTCAACAGAAATATTATATTTTGCCATTAATTCTTTTGTTAATTCAATTGTCTTTTCAATAACCTTTTCTGATATATCTATTATGCCATTATTGTTATAGCAACACATTTCTATTCCTATTGAGTTTGAATTTCTACATTCTGGATGATAGTACTTTCCTGTAGTTCCACAATGCCATGCTCTATCTCCTTCTCTTACAACTTGATATATATCATTTTCATCTACAAAATAATGTGCTGATGCTTGTCTATCGACTGAATAAAAATAGTCTGCATTTGCTTTTGCTGAACTTACTGCTCCTACATAATGTATTACTATATATTTATTTACTTTATTAGACATTACAGTTCTGTTTACTTTAGTTAATTTCGTTTTTATTTCCATTACTCTCCAACTCCTTCTATATCATTTTCAAATCCATAATTTTCTTCATTCACTTTTTATTCCTCCTTTTTAGTTACTGCTTTTTGTCCCAATAAATATGTTCCGATAACCCCTTGCACTACTGCAATAACTTGTACTATTTGTATTGCATATGGTATTGTTATACCTTCTACTGCATTTATTCCTGCTACTAATGCACTTATTATTGCTAATACATTTGTTGTGTATTTTGCTATTTTTTTCATCTTTTCCATAATATCTTCTCCCTTCTACATAAATTTACTTAATCCTAATGCAAAAGCTATTGCTGTTAATATTATTCCAACAAAAAAAGAAACTACTTTGCTCTTTATTTGCTTTTTAGTTTCTTCATAATCCTTTACAGGCTTTTCTTCTATTATTTTTAATCGTTCATTCATTTTGTTTTGTTCTTCTCTAATATGTTTTATTTCTGTAGCAATTTCTTTAACAGCAATTGTAAGCTCTCTATTTTCTTTAACTTCTGCTTCTATTTCATCTATTCTCTTACTGTTTGATTTTGAACGTTGCTCATTTTCAACTAATCTTTCCACTATTTCCGTTTCTTGCATTTTTACACCCCACTTTCTATTAAGATGTTAGCAAATAATGTCTCTATATCTTTTTTATATGTAATCTCTACATTTGGACTTACTTTATCTGTTGAATACATATGTGTTACTTTATCATATGTTTTTGCATTTTGCTCAATATCAAATAAGACTGTACTTTGTTCTTCTGTACATTCAATATCTACTGGAGTATCTAGTACATAGTCAATATATACTGGTGTTCCTGCGTTGTATTGTTCTGTTAGAAATGTTTTAAATTCATTTAATGTTGTATATATATTTGTTCCAAACCACAAAATTTTTTCATTAGAAATAAAAAATCTTTCTTTGGTACTATTCCATTCACCATTTCTTTTGAAATGTGTACATAATGCATCTAAATACGTTATAGATGAATTTAAATTTGCTAAACAAAATCTGTAGCAGTTATTATAATTACTATCTAATCTCCAACCTTCTGTTCCATTAAATATTCTTCTAGCAATATAATGCCTCTCAAACCATTTATTATTTTTCCTTACAAATGTATCTCTGATATCTCCTATACTTCTCATTGGTTGTTGAGTTGGTATTGTGTAGATTTGAGATTTGTGTTCTTTGTAATCAGTCAATGTTCCTTCAGATAACATAAATTTAGGATTAGTAATATTAGAGACTAATGCATTTGTTCTAAATTTAAAATATTTAGTATTTTCACTTGTTATAAAAGAATTTCCTGTTAACGGAGCTATTGTCCTTATAAATTGCTTTTTATCATCATATTCATAAAGTTGTAAACCAGTAGAATAATTCTCTATCGTACTAATTGTATAAGTTGTACTTGGTTTAACTTTTTGAAAATATGTTATGCCATAAAAATCCAATCCCGTTTCTATTGCAGAATTTACTTTTTCTACATATGGTAATATATTCTTATTACATATAACTTCATCTATACAACCTTGATTATATCGACTATACCCTCCTGTTTCTGTACCTTTTGATATCTTTATATCATTTAAGTTTCCAGCGAAAGACATTCTTATATATTTTGTTGCATCTGAAGTTGTAATTGTTAGATTGCTTGAAGTCCCTGAATTAGTTATTTTAATAAAATTTTTATCTTTATTATATTCGCAAATTCTAATATATGTACCACCAAATGCTGTATATTTTGTATTTGGTTTCACATCTATATATTTCTCTTGTAAATAATTATTATCTGATGCTGAAGTCTCAATTTGTCCATTTGTTCCAAAATATTTTTTAATTAGAATATCAATATCATTATTAAATAAATTTATATTATCTCCACAACTTTCAACTTCAATAGGTGTATTTGGTGTTGGTTCTCCATTTTGTACACTATTTCCACTTATCTTTAAATTACATTGCGTTTCTACACTATCTGATATATCTATTCTTGTACCACTTTTCGGTCTTGGTGTTTCTATCTCTTGTAAACATTTTATTGTTTTAGATTTTACTTCACTTAATTTTTTATCTATTTCTTCTTTTTTGTAATAACTATTTAAATCAACCTCTGTTGTTCCTATATGTTCCCATTCATTATTTATGTAGATGTATTCATCATACACATCATCTTGCTCGCTCTTTGTTTTGGGCACAAAATATATTGTATGACTATCTATATTCTCTGTTGGTAATTCTAATACTACTAATACACTAAATTGATTTACTTGATCTAATATATTTGATTTTATTTCTTGTATTTCTTCTTCTGTAAAATAGTCTGTGCCTTTTATTGGAGTATCTCCTTTGTCTCCTTTAAGCCCTTGTACACCTTGTATTCCTTGGTCTCCTTTTTCTCCTTGAATACCTTGTTCGCCAGTATCACCTTTATCTCCTTTTATAAGAGGAATATTTATAAATCCATCAAGATACAACGTTTCAATTTCATTACTTTTTAAATATTTTATTTCTATCGACATTATTCATCCCTCCTATGTGTTATTTCATCAGTTAATGTTATAGTTCCAAAACCTAGTGTTTTAACATAATCTCCTGATTTTAACTCAATATCATATTGATAAGTACCATAAGCTAAATCTGATGTATCGCCTGAATTTAATGTAAAAATAAAATACCCATCTTTATATTCAATATCATCTGGATATTTTTTTTGTAATAAAACTTTAGAACTATTTTGATTTTGCTTTACAGTAAAATATATAACATCATCTATACTAGGACTTATTGCATTTCCTAGTCCATCTTTGATTTGAAATTTAAAAAATTGTGTATCTCCTCTTGTAAATTCTAAATCCATTTTATAGCCCCCTTTCATTTAAATAATCTACTAGATAATCTAAAAAGTCATATATCTTTTTATTATCTAAATCATGCCTATTAATTAGTTCCTGTATATTAGCTGTTATCTGCCTGTCTTGATTATTTAATTGTTTTTTCCTTTTTATTTTTTCTATCATTTTTCCTCCATGATAAAAGCACCTACATTTCTGTAAGTGCTCTTACTTATTATATAATTTTAAGATAATCTTCTAATTTGATTTTGTAAACTGTTATAAAAATCAGCCATATTGTTAGTGTTGTTACCCGTAGTGTTAAAACCTAGTATTATTGAAACTATAATTGCAAAAGTATATCCTTTAAAACCATTATTTAAAAATTTATAGCATAACCAAGTTATAATTATTGTAATTATACTACAAATTATTAAACTTAAACAGTATCTATTTCTTAGATTTTTTAATGCCCTTTCATCATCTTCTTTATTTTTTAGTAATACATTACACATAGGTATTCCAAATCTTAATATCGTCAATACATTTATTAACATACTTGAACCTATAATCCATCCTACACTCACACCAATTATATATTTAATTATCATATTTAGCCTCCTTTTAATATATGATAATTAAATTATAGCATCTTTTTTTATTTCATTTTGTCTAATTTTGTCGAATAGTATTATTTATAATATATTTTTCCATCTTTAACTATATAATTTTTAGTTAATTTCTTAAAAATCTTTAATTTTTCTTCATTATTAGTCACTGTTTTATTAATATATTCTGTTAAAGCTTTTCTTTCGTTGTTTTGTAATTTATATTTACTTCCTAAAATTATTAACCTGTTACCTACTCCTGTTATATTATTATTTACATAATTATAAATTTTCTTTTTACTGCTTCCAGATATAGAATTTCCATTTTTATCTTTATTTGCTGAAAATTCATCTTTTAAATCTTTTATTTTATATTCTAAATATTCATCTATATCTATATCACCATTATTTAAAATACTATATAAACTATCTTCTTTTCCTGTTGTATTAGTATATAATATAGACTTAACTTTATTTGAATAATTAGATTCTAATAGAACTTCATTTTTTCTTCTAGTCGCATTTTCTCCTTCTATATCTTTTGTTTTTAATCTATAATCATAATAATTTTTAGTTGTAACTTTTTCAATTAATTCTCTTTTTTTCTTTGCTTCTTCTGTTTCAATGTCTAAAATATCATATTTAGCTTTAGCATTAGAATTACTTATTATATCTGCTATTAATTCAGCTTTCTTTTCTTCAGATAATTTCTTGTATGATGAATTTGATATTAATTCTTCTATAGCTTCTTCTGTATATTCTCCTGTTACCTTTTGATATTCACTTCTTTGTTCTGCTGTCATTGTTATCCTTTTGCCTTTGCTATCTATATAATATGGAGCTGTTATTGGAAATACTGTTGTTTCGCCAGTTTCTTGATATAGTCTATATATTTCTTCTCCTGATTTACTTAATTCTCCTTTATTTACATTTGCTGGATTAAACATTACATTCCAAATATTATTTTCTCCACCATATTTTTTAATTTCATTTCCTAAAGTATCTCTTGAAACAGGTAATGTTTTACTTGCAAAAGGTATTTTTGCTATTACAGAATTTACAGCACTTTTTACAGGTTTATCATATTCGAATGATGTCCTTTGAGTTCCATCTACCATTTCTGCTATTTGTTTACTAAATGTAGGTATTGCTCTAGCTGGTAATTCTAAAACTGCTTGTGATAGATTTTCTAATGTTGTACCGTTTCCATTCAATACAGTATTTAAGCTTTCCATAAATGATTGTTGTAATAATTGTTCTGTTCCTATATTTAAAGATTTAATTCCTTTTTCTAAAATATTAGCATCTGGATTATCTTTACTATATTTAACATAGTTTGTCATTATCGCCAAAGGTGTTGCAACTGGTTGAGCCCAATCATATGTAAAAGTTTTATCTCCTATTTTTATTGAATAACTACTTATGCCTAAAGAATTTTTAATAAAATTTTTAATATCTTTATCATCATCAGCTTCTCCTGAGGCTATTCCTGCTTTTGCTAATGCATATCCTAAAACATATAAAAAGCTACCTGCCATTCCCTTTCCTAAATTTTGTACAAATTTATGTTGCATTTGTGGTGTAAATTGTCCATTTTCTAAAGAGTTTTTAAAAGTTTTAGCATCTAATGTCATCGCTTTTACTAACCCTACTGGAGAATAATCTACTATAGCTTTTGTTAAATTTGCTGGTGTTTTAGCAAATGGTATTAATACATCTCCTAATCCATATCCTTTGATATTTACATAGTTTAAAATATTTCTTATTTTTAATACCGCTTCTGTATATTTATTGTTGTCTTGCCATGTTCTTTGTAGTGCTTCATTTGTTGCTATATCAATCATTTCTTGGGTAATTTCTGTTGTGTTATTTAATACTAGTTGATTGTTAATAGAATTTGTAAATGTTGCTTCATAAAAACCTCTATCTCCTGCATCTAACATAAATGATAATATATTATCAACTCTATTTAATGCTCTTCCTATACCTTTATCTTTAAAATTCTTTCCTTCAGATACTTCAAATCTATTTCCTTCTATATTTCTAGTATTTATTCCCTTTCTAAAATCATTATATGACTCGTATAATCCTTTTCCAAATCCTTTTGAATAATTCTTTAAATTTATATTTCCTGTAGTTCTTATTCCTGTTTTTTTAGATATTAATTTATCTATTCCAGAGGCTACCAAATCACTTCCCACATTTACTGGCAATATTACTGCATTTCCCGATATGTTTCTAACTTGTGTTTTTGGATTAAATAACATTGATATTCTCATCCAAGATTTTATACTTTGACCAGCTGTTGGCGGTATTTTATCAGTAACTATTTTTTGAATTTCTGCTATTTTTACTTTTTTATCGTATCCATCTTCCATATTAGCAACATCATTCATATTGTCCATAATAAACTTTGTCTCTTCTGGTGTTAAATCGAATTTATCTCTATTTTCTTCAATCCATTTTTGAGATTTCCCTTCTACTATTTTGTTATAGGCTTCATTTAGTTCACTTTGTGCATAATAAAACATTCCTTCTGGAGTTAATCTTGATAATATATTATAAGCTTGTATTGTTTGCCCAGCCCCTGTTGCCATATCTCTCATCCTTTTAGCTACCTCTACTGCTCCTTGATAATCCCCACTATCTTGATATTGTTTTAATAATATCCAACCTTTTGTTACATCTTCTGCTGATACATTTTTTGTATCCTTATTAAACCATTGTAATGTTTCTTGTTGACCACCATCTTGTAGACTAGTATATGCTTTTTCTAATGTCTCTGCATTAGTAATTTCTTTATAATATCTTATGTTCTCGTCATGTGCCATTTCTTGTCTTAAATCTTTATTTAAGAATTTTGCATCAGTTACTACATTTGAAAAGAAACTACTTTCTTTATTTCCTTTTTTATAATCTCTAGTTGGTAATACTGGAGTAGTATTTACATCTTCTAATTTAATATTAGATATTTCAGTAGGGTTTAATATTCTATTTTGTTTTGATGGCAAATTAATATATGCTCCTTTAGAAGTTTCTTTCAATGGTAATATGTTTTGTTTTGTTTGTATAACATCTACCTTATTCGGTAAATATCTTTGCACTAAATTTCTATATTCATTTAATATATCAATATCAACTCCATATTGATTATTAACATTAAAATCAACATTATTATCTATATCAATCATATAATCTGCTAATATTTCTTCAATAGCTATTTCATATACTTTATTTATTTCATCTGTTGTTATATTTTCATCTCTGTCCATTATATAATTTCTTATAGCTTCTGTTCTTCCTTCATTCTCACTTGAAATAATTTTATCTGCAATTGGAGAAATTTCATTTTGAAAACTAATATTATTTCTTAGCAAATGATGAGCATATTCGTGTACTGCAACATTTGCTTGTTGTTCATCAGTCATATTATATGTATTTATATATAATGTTCCATCATCATATCTTCCCCCTGTTATTGAATCAAAGGAATAAAATTTAACAGATACACCTTTATCCTTGTATCTGTTCTCTATACTTTTTTGATTACTATTTAAAACTGTAATATGATTATTAGTATCTCTTATATAATCTATTTCTTGTTTTTCCTCATTATTTGTTTGATATTCTCTAACATTTCCTTGCCTTCCTTCGTTTGTTGGAAGTAATCCCTTAACTCTTTCTTGCTCATTTTTCCTAATGGTTTCTGTTGTTTGTCTTCTTTCATTTATACCACTCTCTCTTTCATTAAAGCTATTATACAATGTTTCTTGATTGTTTGCAATAGCTCTGTTTTCTGCTATTGGTAATTTTATATCTTGCAAATTAGTTCTTGTTCCTGTTGGTTTAAAATTATTATTTAAGTACTCTTGCCATGTTTTATTATTATCAGCAGAAAAAGAACCTGAATTATTTATATATCTTTGTAATAATTTTTCTCCTCTTCCGTTGGGTCTGTATCCTCTGCCCAATACCAATCTGTTATCTTGACTAATATTTTGTGAATTTTCTGCTTGATTGTTTGAAATATTTTCATCACTCTCACCACCATTTTTTATATCTTTAAGATAATTATATAACCCTATTCTCATTTTATCAAGTATTGATGGATTAATATTTCCAGATTTTGGCATAACATTACTTAAATCTTTTCTGTTATACTTTTCTTTTAGAAGCCTTTGTGTGGTATCTCTTGCTTCTATTTCTCCAGGACTATTTTTATAAAATTTTTTTCCCCATTCTGAAGAAGCACCTCTTGAAAAGTTTTCAATTTTTTGTATTGCATGTTGTATTTCATGGATTAAAGTTCCTTCTACATCGGCTTTTTGATTAAATCTTCTATAATCTAATTTTATAATGTCTGAATATCTATTATATGCTCCTTTAATAGTTTTATTTTTTCTATTAACATTCATATCTTCTATTATTACTGGGTAATTTTCTAATTGTGGATATATTTCAAATAATGTGTCATGTTTTAAAACATCTTTAAGTTTGTATTCTTTACCAGCAACATAATTTTTATTAATTACATCCATGTCTTTATCTGAAAAATTAAACTTCATTTCGCCAGTAATTTTGTCTTGAAACCAGCCAGTTTTTTTAAATATTTCTTGATTACTAGCTTTCTGTTTTATCATTTTTCTAGCTTCCTTGTATCTTTTATACCCATCTGCTCTTTCACTTAGATTAGTTATATTCTTTAGTCCTTCTATTCCTCCAACTGAATAATTAGTTACCTCATTTAATTTTGTATTATTTCTATATGCTTGTTCCCATTTATATTGTAAATCATTTATAAATTGGTCTTGATTTTTATATCCTGTAAATTGATGCCATAAGTATTTTATTTCATTATATATTTTTTTGAATAAACTAGGTTCTGTTTGTGCTAAATTATTAATAAATTCTTGATTACCAAATAATTTACCTGCAACATCTGCCATTGCTTCTTCCGTCAATTCTGTCGAGTTATAGTTTTCTAATAATTGTTCTACTGCTGAATTAAATTCTGTATTATTCTTTCTATACTTTTCAACAATAATTCTCATTTGGTTTGTTCCAATAGCATGAGTTAATTCATGTATTGCAATAAATTCTCCTGCTCTTGTTGAATTTGGATTTATTATTATAACTCCATTAGAATATGAACCATTTGCAACTCTTCCTTGACTATCTGTTAAATTTGCTTCCAGTCTTATATCTATATTTTTATCTTGAATTATTTTTTCAAGCATATTCATATAATTTCTAGTTTTCTCTGAATTATTCCAATGTTTACTTGCATCTTGTCTTAAATTATTAACTTTTACATTATTGCTCTTTTCGTATACATATCTTTGTATTGGTAATGTTGGTTCGATATTCCCATTTTGATTCACTTTATTTTGTTCTTGATTAATTTGTTGTGTAGATAACATTTGTTGGTTCTGTGTTGATTGTGATTGTGAATTTGAAGTATTATTCTCTTGTTGCATTTGATTTAAAACATTATTTACTTCTTTGACATTATTTTCAACTTTTAATTTATCTAAATCTATTGTTAAATTCTCTTTTTGTATTATTTTTTCTGCCTCATTTATCCATTTTTTAGTTTCCGCGTTATAATTATAATTTTCTGCATCATTATATACACTTCCACCCAATCCCAGCACTTTTAATACTAATGTACTTAATACTGTATTCTTTACAGTTTCATCTTGCTCATTTAGCCAATCTTTTAAAGAAATTCCTTTATTATTCACTACTTTATCTATTAAATAATTTGCTTGATTTTCTACTTCTTCTTCAACTACTTCTCCACCCACTTCATATATCATTGATGCTAATCTTTTACTAGCATTATTAGAACTTTTAGAAGCTATCGCTTTAACCGCTAAATCATCTAAAGAACCTTTTCCCAGAATATTTCCACCTGTTATTCCTTCTATTGCATAAGAAGCATATCCTTTTCCTACTCCTGTTATTGCAGATTGAAATTTGTTGCTAGAATCATCATTAAGATTTTTAAAATATCCTTCTCCTCCTACACTAACACCTTGTGTTATTCGTCCTAGTTTTGTTTCTGGTGCTATTGCTGAAGCTAATATTGATGGTACCATATATCCTATTGTTCCTGAGATATTAGATGCTGTTTTTACTGTGTTGTTATTTATATTAGCTGTTGTCTTATCATATTTACTAGATATTTTTTTCCAATCCTGTAAATCTTGGTCTGCTGTTCCAGTAGGTAATTTCAAATTTAATAAACTTCCTGTAGAATATATGGGTGAAGCAACTGCCTCCATTGCCTTTATTGGCAAAGCTTCTAAAATATGCCCTACTGATAAACCTATCTTGCCATTTTTTAAGTCTTCATTTATCTTATCAGCTTCTTCTTTAGCTTCTATTGAAGTCTTATATTCTAAAACATTATTATTTAACTTTCTAAATTTATTATTATCATAAAATAAACGATTGCTATCAGATGTAGATATATTTTTTAATTCTGTTGTTCTCTCTTTTCCGTTTTTAGATGCAATATCTTTAATTAAATTTGTATACAATGTATCACTATTATTTTTAGCAATTACCAATAATTCATCTTCTGTGGCATTAGGATTTTGTATTTTTGCTTGTTTATATGATAACGAGCTTTTTAATATTTCTTCTTGTTTTTTTTGATAGTTTGTAGCACTACTTTGTATTTGTCCTAATTTCTTCAAATCTTCATATTCTTGTACTGCTTTACTTTCTAAAGCTTGTTTACTATTTGATTGTTGATACATATTTCTAATGGCATTTATAGCATCGCTAGAATTATTTGTTCTTCCTGCTGGAGTAGTAGCCATTTCCATAATTTTATTCCATAAAGAACCTTCTCTACTTTTATATACTTCATTTGTAGAACTCGTAATACTGTTATAACTTGGTGTATTTTTATACGCTTTTTTTAAATTTTTTAAAGCTGTTGTTCCTGTACTTTGATATGCACCTTTTTTATTTACTATCTCATTAAAATTACTATTAGCTTGATATTGAATCTTTTGGGACTCTTGTCTATTTTTATTTATTCTTTCTTGTTGTTCCTCTAATGCTTTTTTTCTTTCCTCTTCTGACAGATCAGATAATCTTACTAATCTCATTCTAATTCACTCCTATATACCCATAATAATTTAAAAGTTCATCTACATTTGAAAAAGTTCTTCCTGATATTCCATCCTTTACAGCTCCTTGATTTCCAGGTTGTTGTAATATTGTCATTTTGCCAATAATATCTTTCGCTTCAGGAACATTAGATTGTTCAGAAAATACTTTCAAACTTTCACTACTGCTCTTCTTAGAACTACTTCTGCTAGTAGATTTAGAAGAGCTACTTTTTCTACTAGCATTAGCTTTTTTTGATAATTCATATTGTTTTAACCATTGACTATCAGCCACTGAATCTCTTTGCTTTTGGTAATCAAAAGTTTTTTGCCATTGACTATCAGAAATATTGTCTCTTTGTTGTTGATAGTCATAATTCTTTTGTTTCCATTGATTTTCGATTTCATTTTGTCTAACTTGTTCATCAAATGTTTTTTGCCATTGATTATCAGATACTTTGTCACGTTCTTTTTGATACAAATATTGTTCTCTATTTTGTCTTAACTCATAATTCTGTGTTAATAATTGTAATCTTTGTGCATATAAATCAACCGCTGCTTGAGCCTGTTGTACACTTCCTTGTTGTCTTGCTTGTGCAATTTTAAAATCATAATCACTTTTTAAATCTCTTGCATTATTTAATGTATCTGTTACATTTTTTTGATATGTATTGTATAATGCTGTTTTTGTTGTTTCTGCATATCCACTATTAGCTAATCCTTGTTGTGCCAATTGTTCTGCTTGTACACCATACTGATTTGTTTGTTTTTGCCAATTTGAATATAAACTTTGATTTGTTTTATCAACATCTTTATCTATCTTTTCTTTTTCACGATTAAGCTCATCTGTTTGTATTTGAATTTGTTGATTAATTAATTCATTTTGCTTTTTTTGTTGTTCATCTAATAAATTATTTTGCTGATTCATCAAACTATCTATATCTTCATATCCAGTCGCCATATTAAATTCTCCTTTTAATTAATTCTTTTCCATATATAACATGTAATATATGGTTGTAAAACTGAAGCTGAAGTAGAACCACCTGTATTTGTAGTTTGTTGTCCACAAGATGCTATTGTATGAATATGTCCTTTTCCTCCACCAGTTTTTCCTGTTTGTGCACTATCTTCATCTTGATACTTTGCTTTTCCTGCATCAGAACCAACAAATACATTTGCATCAATACATGTTCTGTTTCTCAAAGATTTCCCCCATGCTCCAAATGAATTAGGAATATGAGAGTGTACTGGAATTTGGTCTATTGTTAACGTAGTACTTCCTGTATTTCCACCATGATTATGACTCGCTATTGTGTGTTTATGTGAAATATCTACTGCTTTTTTTCCACCCATTTTTTCTACAGTATTAAAATCTGTATCATTTGTGTTGATACCAACTGGTACTTTACCAGCTCCCCACAATTGCCAAGTCCCAAATCCCAAATATATTGCTGGATTTACATTCTTTGTATCAAAAATCAATTTGCCAACATAATATTTTTTCTTGTTATCTTCAAGTAATTTTGCATTGACATCTTTTTTTATTTGAGTTACTAACTCATCTACCTCTTTTGTTAAAACCTCATTAATATATTTTTTTATTACTAAAGAACCCTCATCAAATTTTCTTTTTAATTCATCTGATTCTAAGGTTGGACTATCAGACAGATTTTCTATAATATTTAAATTATCTTCCAATTTTGTTAAAGCCATTTTATTTCCTCCTATTTTTTTATATAACCACCAGCAAATGCTTCAATTACAGAACTAAAAATGCCAAATGTTTTATCTTTTTCATCACTATAAAATTTTAATGATATTTCATTTATCTTTTTCTCTTTTATCTTATAAATCAAATAAGATTTATCTGTAGTTATAAAACTAAAATTAGCAAAATTTATACTTTTAAAAGTAAATCCGTTAGATGATTTTTGTGTAACAAATTTATACTCATCAGACTTATCTGTCCTTTTTGCAATTTTTATTAATCCATTTGGTATAGTTTTAATTTTTGCTATTCCACCACGTTTATTAGTTGTTTTTAATTGATTGTTATACCCAAAATTATCCATCGGAGTAGTCCAATAAGATAAAATTGCATTTGAATTATCATTTGTGCCTTCTAAAACAAAAATAGAACCTTCCTTGGTTCCTATATACAACTTATCATTATATTCTTTTAAAATTGATGGTTTAATACTTGATATATCCCAATAAAACCATTCGTATTCAAAACTATTTAAACTAGCATATTTTTGTCTACTATCCGCTAAATATATCTTTCCATTTACTAATATGAATAAATATCCTTGATATTCGGTCATCATAGCTTCTTTATAATTATTTTCATTAGTCATCTTAACATCAACCATTGTGCTTCTATGTGCAATAGCTTGTTTACTATCTATCTTTTCTGTAGATATTCCTTCTAATCCATATCTACTTAAATAAACTATATCATCTTGAAAATTACTACTTCCAACATAACAACCAACACTTACGTTTCCTTGCTTTGTTGGATATATCTTTCCATTTTCTAAATCTAATGTTGGTTCATGATAAAATACATTAGCATTATTTTGGTCTAAATTTTTAAAAATCCATAACACATTATTTCCAACAGTCATTCCAGTTATTGCTGAATCACTTGAACCATCTTCATAATAGTCTAAATCACTAATATATTCTGGATTATTTAATTTTGAATGAAATACTGCATTAGGATAATCAGGATTTCCTGTATAAAACAATCTATTATCAAATAATAGTACATTTGTACACTTATTTATTCTGTCAGCATATCCATCTATTGTTTTTGAAAATGTAATAAATACATTGTCATCTCCCAAAGTTGACTTACTTGGTGCTGTATTAAATGTTACTTTTCCATTTGCTCTATCTACTGTAAAATTTTTATTTTCAGTTTGTGTTGTTCCATTTACAGTTGCTACAACAGTAGAATTATCAATATTTTGTGCATCTAAATAATATTCTTTTGATGTTCCATCTCCTACAAAACTATTAATTCTTTTTGGTTGCAACACATTTACATCTTCTAATAATTCTCCTCCACCTTTTCCTCCTGCTTTTCTACTGATACTTGTTCTAGGAATATATGGATTATCATTTTCTATTTTTTTAACTGTGTCTCCATTGTAAGTAAGATAATTTTTTCCATCGTTAATATATAATTTATTATTCAATTTATTAAAATTGCTTCTAATATTATTCATATCACTATATAAAATTTTTAAATGTTCATTATCTGGAACACTAGGAAAATTACTCCATTCATATAACCTCGTTCCACTATGTATTATAGCTTTAGTTAGCCCAAATATATATATACCATTTATTTTACTATTACTTATTTGAGCTATTTTCCTATAACCTGGTCTAGTTTCTATGCAAGTTCCTTGATTATCTCTATAATTTTTCCACACATTTAAAGCATCTGGACTTCTTTTTATATCAACAAGACTAGGTTCATCTAAGAAATCTACTCCTGTGAAATCAGCATACATTCTTTTTATTCCTGTAGCCATTTTTTACCTCCTAAATATCATATTCACTTTCTTTTAATATAACAGTTGGTATATTTTTTCTAGTATCTAATGATTGCAACTTTCTTTGATATTCGGTTGCGAATGCAGTATAATCAGCACTTGGGTCTGTTTTTAATAAATCATCAGCTACCTTATATGGTAATATTCCTTGAACATCTTCATCAATTTCAAGATAAAAATCATCCGCGGTTTCTTCATTTATTTCTTGAGGATATTTATAATATTCTAAAATAGTCTTTCCCTCTAAATTGTCATTTATATAAATTTTGTTTTGTATAGTATAATAATCTGAATTAATAGGTTTATTATTTTTATCTAATGTTATTATATTTTTAATTTGATATAAATCTGATGGTAAATTATATGCTGTATAATTATCTTCTTTTTTATCATCATCTATTTCTTCATAAACTTTCATTCCTACAATTTTCTTAGTAAGAGCTAATTCCTTATATGCTAAGTTATAAATAAATGGTATTCTTAATGCTATATCTTCATCTTCTGTTTTTTCTTTTAAATTTGGTGAATATTCTTCGATTAAAGCTAATGCTATTTTTTTATTTTCTCCATATGTCATATTAAGACCTCCAAGTCCGCCAGATTCGAACTGGCTAATCCTTTTACTTGATATAAAAAACAGAGGGAATTAATCCCTCTTGTATTATGGTAATTCTACAGCTTGAACAGTTATATCAGTTGTTTCACCTTTTATTATTACTTTACCAGCATTTTCTCCTGATACATTTTCAAATTTTCCACTTTCAATAACTATTCCATATGTTTTCCCAGAAGGAATAGAAACTTCTAAATCTTCTGTTCCTTGTAAAGAATTACCTTTTAGTATTGTTGCTTTCTTGCTTTCGCTAGAATGTGAATTAGTTATCATAAGTAATATTTTACCATCTGATTTTTCTGTATAATCCACACTAGCACCTGCAGATGCATCTACAGCAACAGCACTTTCAATTTCTTTAGCTTCATTTCTTAATAATTTTGTATTTTCAATTTTTGTCATAGCCATTTTTTATCAACTCCATTCTTTATTTTTATTTTTGATGACATCTTAATACTGCACATTCTTTTGGTCTAACCATTTTACCACCATATGTATTTAATCCTTTTACTGCTTCTGCAAAACCTCTCTCTGGTTCATATGGCTTTAATTTATCTATACCGTTGCAATAAGCAAATGCTTTTGATGTTTTAACAATTATATAATCATCTGTTCCATCGTTATAAGCATTGTTTGTCATTTTTACTTTAGCATTATTGTATAAACCTAAGACTCCTTGTGCTATCAATTCATCATTATTTGTTTTTAGTTCTATTAATTTATTTTGGAATAAACTATAAAACCAAGGTGTTAAGTACATAGTAACTTTGTCTTTTGTACTTACTCCTTGGCTCCATAATTTTACAAATATTTCATCAATAGCTTTTTTTGCATCTTCGGCTGTTGAAATTTCTTTTGATTCTGTTTTATAACCAGCATTCTTTGCCATTTGTGTTGCACAGAATATATCTTCTTGTTCTGCCATTCCTCTTGTTGTTTCTTCTTGTAATGCTTCCATTACTCCTTCTGTAGCTTGAGCTTTATCTATGTTATCCATTCCATAATTGAAATAATCAAATTGGTCGATATCTAGATATGTTGAAGCATCTGGGATTCTTTCAGCTGGATCAATATCTTTATTAGGAATATATTTTTTAATAGTTGGTCTTCCAACATTTAATATTTTTACTCTCTTTCCTTGTCCAGCCTCTCCTTCAAATTTGAAATCACAATCTTGTTTAAATACTGTGAATTTTGGTAATTCATGTTGTATGTATTTTGACCATACAGTTGGTTTAAAATTTGCATAACTCATTTTTATATCTCTCCTTTACTTTTTATTTGCCCCATTTTTTCATTGAAGCCATAACATTTTTAAATATTGTAGGGTTGTCCAAATCTTTAGAAGTTAATTTATCTACTTCTTCTGATGTATAATATTTTTTTACTTTTGATTCTCCTACTGTTGATTTAATACTACCTGTACTAGCAGGTTTTTCTACTTCTTTATGATTTAATTTTTCATACAAATCATAAATATCAGTAATAGAAGTATCTGAATTAAACTTCTTAGAAAACTCTTTAAATTCTTTGTTTTCTAATATTTTTTCATCTACTCCTTTGTCTTTTAATTCTTTTAATTTCAATTCACCAGTTAAATAATTACCTAGTTGCATAAATTCCGCTTCTTCTCTTTTACTTATTTTATTTTTTTGTTTTAAAGAAGCTAGTTCATTTGCTCTACTTTGAATTTCATCAAATTCAGCAGAACCAATTAAATCTTGAGCATCTGATTCTCCTAATCTTTCTAAATCTCTATTATTAAATTTTGATTCATATTTAGGAATATCTACTCCTTGTTCTTTATAGAAACTATTGACTTTTTCAAGTATATCTTCATCATCACTAGCTCCTAATCCAGCACGAATAGTACTTTCGAGTTGCTTATATCTTTCAATTTCTCTATCTTTTTCTGCTAATTGTCTTTTTGCTTTTCTTTCAACTCTCCCTACTCTCGATTTAACTGCATTATCAATATCTTCTTGTGTTAGTTGTCTTTCTTCTTGACCATCTTGTTCTTCTTGAGAAGGTTCATTTTCAACTAACTCCTCATCAATATTTTCTACATCCATATTTTCATCATTTGGCATATGTAACCTCCCATTTTAAGTCTGTCGACTATTAATTCCTAAATGCTTTTTCTGTCTTCATCAGTTTTGGACAATAAAAAAAGAGCTTATTTGCTCTAATTAGCTTGGTTGTTTGATTGTTGATTATTAATCATATCCACTTCTTCAGGAGTTACTCCTGTTTGTTGTTTATTTTGATTTTCCTGTTGTATCATTACTTGTTCCATTGCTCCGTTTAATGCATTTCCTTGTTTTTCTATTTCTGTAATTATTTTGTTTTTCTCTTCTCTAGTCTTTAATATTTCTTTTAATTTTGATTTTGGCATTGTAGAATCCTCTGGTAATGCATTAACATATTCTTCAAATGTAATTTGACCAGCACTTAATAAATTTTCTAAACTCATTTCCATTGCATATTTATCATATGGAGATTTAGGTGTTATATCTATTTTTATATCTAATTCTAGTTTTGCTAAATCTTCATAGCTTAATTTGTATTGTGTATCATAAGTAGTGTCATTGGCATAATCTTTTTCTTGTTTTGTTAATTTTATTCCATCTGTGCTATATGCTTTTAACATTTCAAACCATATTCTTGCAATATCTTCTATAAATGTTTTATAAGCTTCTACTTGTGAATTTATTGGTTGCTGACTAGCTTGTTGCACTGCTAATATTGCTTTACCACTTGTTTGTGTAGGGTCTATGTTTCCAGTTACGTTATCTCCTGCACCAGCTAGATTTTGTGTATCATCTATTAGTTCTTTTTGCAAATTGTATGCATCTGTACTCATTTGAACTGGTTTTAAATAATTAACAACTTTATTTACATCATCAGCATTTAATTCATTAACTTCAATTGTTGTTCCTACACTGTTCAAAGCTTTAGTGTTCTTTATATACTTTGTATTTGCTACAAGCTTTGGAAAAGCTCCTAGCTTTACAGCTAATGCTCTTCTGGTTGCTGTTTTATTTATTTCAATTTGATTTGGAATTAAATATTCAACTTCCCCTTGTCCTCTGCTACTTCCTTTAACTCTTATCCAACTATAATGTGCAACAGGATATAATTTTATCTTTAAATCTGTATCATCCATTATATTTGCTAATCTAGTACATTTTTTAGCCCAAACTGTTCCATTGTGCTTATATAATTTTAATAGTACCAAACACATTGGACTTATTTCATCTGTTCTTCTATCTTTTCCTGCTTGTTCATGATACTCTTCATCACTAACTATTTTCTGTATTTCTTCTTCAGGCATTTTATTTACTCTTGCTTCTTCTTTTACTTCATCAACTGTTCTTCTAAAAGAAATAATAATATACGGTTGAGATTGAATATTATCATCATTTTCATTTCCATAATATATATTAGTCTTATCTACTTGTTCTGGAACTATGTTTTCATTGTCTTCATAAAAATAAACAATACCTTCAGAATCAATACAAGCATCATCAACACAATTTCTTACAATTTTATCAACTTGGTTTTTCTCCCATGTTCTATTGGCAAATCTATTTAAACTATCACACAAATCTTGTAACTTTTTTCTTTGTTCTTCATTTTCATATGTATCCGAATTGAAATATATTTGATATGAATTAGTTTTTACTACTCCAACTTTATATTTAACAATAGATTGTATTATATTTAATGTAATAGGTTGTATTCCACCTAATTTTGCATTTTCCCATTGGTTTCCTAAATAAAACTTATAATTCTTATCAGATTTTTCATATAAATTTTGCCTATAATTATAGTCAACACCTTTTTGGTATTCATTCCATACATCTGTTGCAATATTTTTATTTTCCATCTATATATCCTCCTGGCTCATTGAAGTTCCATCGTAATTGTCTAAATTTTTTAATTCTTTACTTAGTTCTTCTATTGCTTTTTCTTGCTCTTTTTCTTCTTTTATTGTTTTAATAGGATGTTTTATTTTTTCCGTTGCTTTTGGCATTTCTGATGTTTTTCCAATCTTGAAGCCAAAATAAAAGCCTACTGATAAGCAGACTACTGGAAACACAACATATAAAAAATTAATCATTTTTCTTGCTCCTCTTTTTTGTTTTCTTTTTAATAATAACTTTATTTTCTTGTTCTCTTTGTTTTATTTTTTCTCTTAATACACTTTTTTTCATGCTTTACCTCCTAAAATACTTCTATTTCACTTCCATAGTCACTTTGAATGTTATCTTCATCTGCTCCAAACTCTTTGTCTATGAAAGCATTTATTTCCTCATTTTGTGATATTATTTTTTTCATTGTCTGTTGTGGTCTTATATAATAAGCTATAGCCAAAGCCATAACTAAATCATCATGATAACCATCTTCCGCTTCTGCTCTTCCATTTTTATTTACTATAAATGTAAGCATTTCTCTTAATGTATCTTTATCATTGATTTTTTCAATCTCATCCTTTACAATCTCTTGTAAATTAGCTAATATTAAAGGTCTTGTTATTGATGTTGTTCTAAATCCAAATGCTTTTTCGTGTTTAGTAATATATGTGTCTTCTTTTTTTCTAACATACATATTAGGGTAATTTAACTCTATTAATTTTTGAATTGGATATGTACTAAAATTACACTCTGGGGCAAGCAATGCTTTGTTGTAAAACATACCTAAGCAGTATATTTGCTTTACATATTCTATTTCATCATATTGTTGCTTTAATACTGCGACTTGCTCTCCTGTAATATTGTTTATTACATGTGCTGTAAAATAGTCTGAGCCTTCTCCTGAGGTATCTCCTCCAATAACATAAGGAATATTATTTTCTGGGTACTTATATATTTTTATACTACCTTTTTCTTCTTTCCTAAATTTCCTTCCTCTTATTCTTAATCCATCATAATAACAAGAAAAAGAACCTTGTATTATTGGTTCTTTAACTTCATTTATTCTATTAATAATATTTTTCTTATTAAAATAGCATTTACCTGTTGACAAAAATGCTTCTTCTGGACTTATTGGATATTCTTGTTTGAATTTATCCACATCTCCACCACAGTTGTTTTTAATGCACCATCTTCTCCACTCTAACTGTTCTAAAGAAACATTATACATTTTTTGTAGTTCTATTTCTTCTTGTGTTAATTGGAATCCCGTATATTGCATTTTATATTCTTCTAATTCATTCCAGCCAACAAATAATGGATAAAAATCATTTTCTCCTGCAACTGATTTGTCCCATAATTCTTTAAAATAATCAAATCCATTTGCTGTACTTTCTATTATAACAATGCTCTCAGGTATATTAGGAACTGCTTGCAATAATCCTAATAATGTATCCTGCTTGTTTCCTTCCCAAAAGGCTAATTCTGATAAATGCAGTGCTGTAAATGTATCAGAACGTCCTATTCCTTTACCTCCTGCTGTCATACATTTTATCTTACTATCAAGTCCTGTCCCTTCTTCATTATTAAATACTAATTCTTTAGCATTTGACTTCTTTTGCTCAGGTTTTATAGACTCAGGTAAATACTCTAACATTCTTTTGCTCATATTAAATAAATTTGTTGTACTATCTTCTTTGTGTGCAACTATACCAGCATTATAATTGTGGTTCGTAACAACATTCTTAAATATAATTGATTCTGTTTCTGTACTAAATCCCATTTGTCTAGCTTTTAATATTATTATTCTTATCGGCTTTTTTTCTTCATGTAGTTTTTTAACAACATTATAATATTTTAGCTGTGGTTCATTTAGCTTTAACGGAATTACATTACCTTTTTTATCTCTTATTTTTATATAAGATTCTATATATTTTTTTGTATTAATACTCATTGCCTTCAACTCTTTTTATATAGTTTTCATAAGAAGTATCTACATTTATATTTTCTTGTTTATCTTTCCACCCAAAATTATTTTTTAAATTAAATATAATTCCTGTTCCACCATCTGTTATTAAGTGTTTTTCTAAATAATTCTCTACTCTTAGCTTTGCTTTTTTTATTGTGTCGGAAAATTCTTCTTTTTTAGCATACTCACATAATGTGTCTCTACAAATATCAAGAGCTATGCATAATCCAGTTATAGTGTATGGTTCATTTTTTATATCACATTCTTTAAAGTATTTATCTATTTTTTCTTGTAATTCTTTATTTCCTGTTATTTTATTTGGTCTTCCTCTTGACATTTGCTTTCACATCCTTTCTTGGTCGGTATTTAAAACAATACTCATAATATCTGCATTGTTCACATCTTCTTTGCATACAATTTGCATAGTTAATATCTTTCATACTCTATTCCTCTTCTGTGCATGTTAATTTGCCGTCTACTCTTCTTATTATTTTACAGTCTATATTCTTTGTGCATGTGCTACAATTTTCTTTTTTATACTTTTCTATTCTTTCTTGATTAGTCATATGTACATCTCCTTTTTTATTTATAAACTCTATGCAATGATATATCGGTTTGTATAAGTAGCTATCTTACACTTTGGATTCTGGTCTATATCACAGCTCAACCTTTAGCTTACGAGCCGAATCTCTTGGAAAACTACACACTTTTCTTCCCTGTGACGGAATTAGTGTTTCAACCTTATGCTCCCATTATTAAGTTTTATATATCACTGCATACAATTTATAAATATTAATTAGAACTCGCTAGGAAAGTTCTATAAAAGTTTATATAAAAAAATTAAACATTCGAAAGGAGGTTTATTACATTCAACCAAACATAACAAACTTTATTTATATTATCAGTTACCTAGCACCTGGTAATAACTAATCTACTAATTTCCAGTCTTCTGCTAACATATCAGCTTGACTAGCTAACCAACCTAATTGAACTCCTGATGTTCCTACAAATGCTATTGCTTTATTTCCTATTGCATCATGTTCAGCATTTATTGTTTCATTGTTAGTGTTTTTATAACTTATACAAGTTGCAAGTTCTATATATTGTCCTTTTCCATTCCAACCTTGTCTTTGTACTCTTTTTCCTTCTTTTAATAATTGTATTGCTTTTCCAAAATCCATTTCTAATTTTCCTCCCTTGTTATTCCTTTTATTGCCCAAAATTGTGCTTCTTCTAATTTTGTTATTGCTAAACTCTTTTCTCTTGAGTTTTTTGCAATTTCTTCAATAAAATCATACATTTTTGAGAAATTTCCTCTTATTTGTTGTATTTTTTCGTTTTTTTCTGCACTTACTTCTAAATAGTTTGCTTTATCATTCATTTTTTTATTCTTCCTTTCATAACATAATAAAAGAGCTGATATTTAAAACATCAACTCTTAAATGTGGGATTGTTTATTAAGGTTTACTTTTGTCGCTTGGTCTTATGAGATATTTTTCATATCTGCGACTTTTTATAATTTTTCTATTATAATTATATAACATTAGAAACGAAATTTTAAATACAATTTATGCGAAATTTTAGCGAAATTTTTATGAACTTTATGCATTTAATACTTCTAGCATATCTTTTAAAGCTACATCTCTTATATTTTGTAATTGTTTTATTGATAAATACTTTGGAAATTGATTCTCGTATTCTTTTGCTACTCTTTTCCAATCTCCTTTTTCACTATTTATATAAAATTCATTAATTACAAATCGTTGTTTTTCACTAAGTATTGTTAATAAATTTTTTACTCTTACTATTTTTTTATTTAGTATATTCTCTTCTGCTTCACATTCTATAATTCTTGAATTTATATGTTGTCTATCAAATTTATTTATATAATTTAATTCTTTTTGATAATTGGCAACTGTATTTGATACCTTATCTGATATCTTGTTTGTATTACTATGTATACTATCATATGCTTGTCCAGCTACTTGCATATTTTCTATTACTTCATTTTCTGTATCTTCATATACTGTTCCTGCATAGCATAATTGTTCTTGATATTCTTCCTTTTTTAATTGTATTTCTGTTAATTTTGCCTCATTCTTTTTATGATTTCTTAATATTTTTTCAACATCTTCTTTTATGTATTTACTCATTTGTACCCTCCTTGTTTACTCTTAATATTTTCTCTTATTAATTCATCTTTTAAGTCATCTAAAATCTTATATGCTCTATTTAATTGTGCTTGATTTTGCTTTCTTTTTGTTATGTCTAATAAATTTATATTCTCTAATTCTTTCATTGTGTTTATTACTATGTTGTATATATGATTTATTGTCATTTGTTTTTCCTTTCTTTCAAATATTTATATATTACTCTTTCAACATAAGCTAATGCTTCATAACTTGTTATAAATCTTCCATCATGTCTATGTCTTACTGTACTTCTTATTATTCTTATTTCTTGATTATATTGTCTTTTATATATTAATGCTAATTTGTTTTTACTTAATCCTGCTTTCCATTTTTGTATTATTTCTTTGTCTTGCATACTACCACCTAAGTATAGTATGTTCTTTAATAGATTTTAAATTCATTTATGTATTTGCAAAACGGCTTAATCCTTGATATTACTATGTTTGCTTATTTGATTTCATTTTCCAACTCTTTTACTTTTTTATTTAGCTGTTTTACTGCTTGTACCAATTTATTTTGTTGTTCAAATAATAAATGTATGTTATCTTCATTTATAATTTCACAACCATAATTTTCATTAACTGCTATTTCTTCTATACTATCTATATCTATTTCATCTTCTATTAGTTCAAAATCTAACATTGCATACTCACGGTCTGAAAATTCTTCATTCATAAAATTTTTATTTTTATCTTTAAAAAGCATTCCGTTGTATGTATATTGTATATCATTTGGTGCTATTACTTTGCTTCCGTTCTTTTATCTCTCCATCTGCTATTGCTTTTAGCAGTTCATATCCTTTATATTTCATTTTATTTTCTCCCTTCTAGTAGTTCTTGTAAGGCATCATGCATCCCATATTTTGTTGCAAATAACCTTTCCCATTTTGTTTTTCCACCATATTCTTTATATCTACCATACATATTGTCTACTTTCATTATTTCTAGTTCTTCTTCTAATTCTTTTATCTTGTCTTTTACTTTTTGAACTGGAATAACTTGACTTTTTATTTTAACTTCTTGTGCTTTCAGATTTTCAATTTTCCCAGTATATAACATATAATACTTCAAATTTAATTCTTCATTCTCTTTTAATACTCTTTTATAATCTGATAAAATATGTTCTATTTTGTTTGCTAAATCCTTATTCCAATTCCAATCTGTATCGTGACTAAAATTTTCTCTTTTACTTGTAAAACTTATATATTTTTCTATGTCTTTTATATCTTCTTCTCTACTATTTTTCATTCTTCCTCCATTTCTAATGTGTTTAGTAACATTTGTTTTAAATCATTTAAAACTGGTTTAATATTTTTATGTAACTCATCATTATAATGCTTAAATTCTTCACTTTCTATCATATTTGAAAAGCTTGTACCAATATTTAAGATTGGCTCTTTCTCATCATTTATTGTAATATAACATTCTATTTTTAATATATTAACTCTATCTTCTCTACTATTTTCTTTCACTTAAAACACCTACTAATTATTATTTACAATTTCATATCCTAGTTCTCTTAATCTGTTGCAAATTGGTTTGAACGTATTATCTGTATCATCCCAACTTTTTAATTGTATTACTTTCCAAATTTCAATTTGATTAAATCTTTTATCTGTTATTTTGTCTAATATTTTTTGTACTGCTCTTTCTTTATTGCTTATAACTCTCCTGTCTGGATAATCTTCATCTTCTTCTGTAAATATTTCTATATACAAATGTTGTAATTTTGCTATATCTTTTAACTTTATTTTAATTTCATCTCCTGTCTTTTCTTTCATTATGTATTACTCCTCTCTTAATTTATTGGAAATAAAACTATACATTTTTGTGCTATGTCTTTGTTATTTTCATATATTTCTCCTTCAAGTTCATTTTCATCATTTATATATTCTTGATTTAAAAATTCTCCACTCCAAGTATTATTTGGAATGTAATAACCTTTGCCAAATCCTAATGTTCCTTCAAGTGGACTATAATAATTTCCTTCCTCATCGGCACTTAGTATAACTTCTGCATCCTCATCTTCTAATTTCAATTTTTCTATCAATTCTTTAACTTTCATATCTTATTTACTCCTATCTAACTTTTCTATATTACAATCTTCCATAGTAGCATAATAAACATTATCATCTAATATCATTCTTAAAAGAATATCTAAATCATCAACTATTAAACCTCTTCTATTACCTATTACTTTTTTTCTTACTTCTGTTGCCAATATTGGTTCTGGTATTATCCATTTTGCATTCATTTTTTTAGCAGTTTGTTTTATTTGCTTTTTATGTTCATAACTCCAGCATATTATTGGCATTTGTTTTTCTACAGATAATTTAATTGCCTTTATTGTTTTTCCATTTCCTCTACCACCATAATATATTTTCATATCTTATTTACTCCTCTCTCTTACGATATGTTAAACAAGTACAAGTATTATCAGCAGGTATAAATGTATCACTAGAACCATCAGCATAAAAACTAATAAGAGTATGCTTAGCTTTACATTTATAAGCTGGTTTGCCACCTATCGTAAAGTTTTTACACTTTGTTTTACTTCTAAATTTACAATCTTCCTTTTCACAAAATAACATATCTTATTTACTCCTTATTTTTCTTATTCAAATGTATTCCTTGTTTTTGTATATCAATATCTTCTAATTCTATTTTTATATCAGGTCTTTTTCTGTGAATATAAATCATCAAACATTGTCTAAAAACATTTGCATTTTTCATATTATCTATAAAGATAAGTATTACTCTATATAATAAAATTAAAAATAATAATATTGTGCATATACTTCCACTTATTAGAGCTACTCCAAATAAAATATTTTTAATTATTTCTATCATATCTATTCTCCTCCTACTTTATAGCAATTAGCCATCATTTGTTCTTTTGTTAGTATTGTTTTAATGTCCTCATTCTCACAAGTATCGTCTGGTATTAAATGTGTTTCATCAACAAATATTAATTTTGGATAATCTGGAAATCCTTCAAACATAGCAATATGTTTTACTTTTCTTCCATTTACATAGTCTCCAATTTCTATTAAGTCTATTAGTTGTTTGCTGTGTTTTACTATTTCTTCTTCACAAGTAAAACCATATTTAGTTGTCTCCATGTCTACATATTGTTCTTTATATCCTAAATTAAAAATATTAGTGTTTTCATCAACCTTTATTATGTATCCATTTTTTGTTCTTACATAATCGTTTACTTCTATCATCTCTTACCTCCTTACATAAGTGCTTCAAATGTAACTTGTCCATCTTCCATAATTCCATTTAAAATATCTTCACTTATCATTTTTTCTTTTGCTTGATTATAAAAATCTTTTTTTATTTCAAAGCCATAAGCGTTTCTTTTCAATTCTGCACAAGCTCTTAAAGTCGAAGCACTTCCGTGCGACTGGGTCTATTACAACATCCCCTTCATCTGTAAATATTTCTATTAATCTCTTTAATAAACTTATTGGTTTTTGTGTAGGATGTATTTTAGGGTATAGTTTAGAACTGTCTCTTTTCCACTCAAACCAGTTGAATATCATTTTCCCTTTTTGTTCTTCTGTTCTACCATTATTAAATTTTGGTAGTTTATCTCTATAAAGTACCACTGCATATTCTGTTGCTCCTACTATTTTCATATTAGCTTTTAATACTGATGCAGAATAATTTTTTACAAATACTAGTGGATAACTTTTCATTAGTCCATGTTTTTTTGCTTCATCTATTACCATTTGCATTTGTTCAAAAGCACAGAATACTATCATTGCTGGTGCTTGTTCTTTTTCTTTTGGTTCTTTCTTTAAATATCTAGTACAGAAATCAAAGAAATTATTTATTTTAAAGTCATTATCTGTATCAAAAAAACTTTTTCCAGCTAGTTTGCTTTCTCCGTTTTTGTTATCTCCATCTTTATACCACATAGGGTTGCTTGCATAAGCATTGTTTCCAAGGTTATATGGTATATCTGCAATAATTAATTGTGCATGAGGTATTCCATATCTTTTAGCATTTTCAAAATGATCATTATATAATTCTATCTTACATTTTTTATTCATCTCTTATGTTCCTTTCATTTAATTATTCTTAATTCCAAATCTGGATAAACTTTTTCAAATATTTTATGTTTTAATTTGAATACATCTGTCTGCATTCCTTTTACATCTTCTACTATTGTTTTACCATTTTCTATGTATTGAAAATCAGCTATATATTCTATCTTTCTGTATGTTTTTCCATTTTTCTTAAAAGTATCTTGAAGCAAAAATTTCGGTTGTAATTCTAAATCACTTATCTCTCCAGCTCTTTCTAGCAACTTTAATTCTTTATATCTATTTCCTTCTTTCTTGCTATCAAATTCTTCTCCGTCTACTATTACTTTTTTATTTCTGTATTTGTTCACTTTTCTTTAGCTCCTTTTCTATGTAATTTTCACATCTCCAAACTCCGTTTAAAGTTTTCTGATTCAAGCCTATTACAACCTCTACATTTTACACATTTGCCGTTCTAACGGTGGATAATTATACTTCATTTTGTTGTTCCTGCTTTTTTAATATTAATTCTTGAGTTTTTAAATCTCTCATAGTTAATAAATATTCTGTTGCTGGCACCATTTCTTCTTTTTCTATATGTTCTATTGAATTTTTCTTACAAGCTTCTATTTCTATTCTTATTCTTTCTAGTATTTGTTCTCTGTCCATAATTTCCCCCTTAATCTATTCGTGGAATATGCTGATAATTTATTACTTCAAATCCTGCTTGTGTTCTCTCATATATTGCTACTGTTTTGCCTGTGTATTCGCATTTCTTTTTATCTACTGCTTTTACATATCCCATTTTTTCTAATTCTGTTAATCTTGGCGCTGTATAATTTCTTTCTGTACTTGGTATAAATCCTAAATCAAATAATTCTACTGCTAATTCCTTTGCCGTTTTAGGCTTGTCTAATCTATTTAAAATTTGTATGTATCTTATTTTTGTTTTATCTTGTATGTCATTAAAACTCATTTGTCTTGTTTCTGTTGTAATCATTTGTTTATCACTTCCTTTACTTAAATCTTTTATCTATACTCATTAAATCCATAAACAATTGGTCTTGCTCTTCTTCTGTCAATAAAGAATAATCACTACAATTTTTACATTCTGATATTATCCTAATTCTTTCATTTGCTTTTCCTTTTTCGATTTCCGCCTTATATTTATTTAATAAATATAAATAAATATTCTTTACATTCTTGTTTGTGTTACTTTGTTGTTCTTCTGTTGCTATTTTGTTGTTATTTTTTAATTCTTCAATTTGATAATCTTCCCATTTTTCAATACTTACAACTGAAAATTTGTTGTTACTTTTTATGCTAATCATCTGCAACTTTTCTAATAACTTTATGTATTTATAAATTGTACTTTCTGTCATCTTTAATTCTTCTGATGCTTGTTTTCTTCCAAATACAAAATCTCCTTTTTTTAACTTTACTATTTGTTGTCCCACTAATTGTTCTCTTTCCTGATGTGTAGCTTTTAGTAAACACCATATCCAAATTTTCAGTGCTTTTTCATTCTCAAATATGGGAGAATTTAATAATTTTCTAAATAATTTTATATAACTTGTATTTTCCATATCTCCCACCTTTTACAATATAAGGGATAAAACTTTATTTTGTCTTATCCCTGTTGTCTAATATTTATTTGTCTTTTTGTTCTTGTCTATGGTCTATTTTTATTGTTTTAAAATTACCATGATTGTCTGTATAATCTAAATACAAGTAATTTATCTCTTTAATATTTAACATTTTTAGTAATTCTTCCATATCTACTACCTCCTAATATTTTTTATAAATAACTTTTTCTTTGTTCCAATTTGTTCCATAAATACCTTTTAAATAGTTTTCTATGTAATCTTCGTATAATTTAGTATCTTGTCCAAAATCTTCTTGATAATGGCATTCTGGACATAATGTAACTATATTTTCTTCTATGCCTAATCCTCCGTTGACTTCTTTTTATAAAATGTGCATTTGCACAAGTTTTTGGAACATATCTTTCACAATAAATACATTTATGCTTATCTCTGTTCCACACTATTTCTTTTACTTTCTGTGATATTTCACAAGCCTTACTTCTTTTGCTCATTTTTATCCCATTCTTTCAATAAACTATTTATTTCTGCATCTGATTTTGTTTCTATTCCATAAGCTTTACAATCTTGAACTACTCCATCTATTAATCTTGACATTTGTTTCGAATTAAAAGAACTTGAACCGTAATATGCATTTATTATTTTAAATTCTGTACTTCCTATATATGTTGTATCTGCTATCTCACAGAACCAAGCTATTCCTTGTGCTACCCACATTTTTTCAAATGTCTTGATATTCTCTGTTTCTATTCTAAATCTTCTAAATATTCCAAGTTCTTTTACTCTTTTTTTATATTCTTCTATTGTGTCTATTTCTTCTTCCTCACATAGTTCTTGCAAAAGTTTCCAAAAATAATTATTGGCATTAGTTGTTCTTTTCTTGATGTATTTCTTTGCTTCTATTTTAAGTTTTAAGCCTTTTAACTGTTCTATATCTGATAAATTGTTCTTTCCATCAATTAGAAAGCTTATTTTTGGTTTTCCCGTCTTATAGTCTATGTTTATTTCTTCTAATGTTCCTGTAGTTTGCATTTAACCACCTACTTTTTATCTGGCAATGTATTGCATTTATTTAATATTGCTACGTATTGTTCTTTTGTTAATTCAGCCGTATTTTTTATTCCATAATTTTTTTCTAATGTTGGTATTACATCATAACCTTTTCTTAGCATAAGAGAATATATAGCTTTTGCTTCTACCTCTGTAACCTTATTATTAGATGTTTGTGTTTGTTTCTTTTTATACCCATCTTCGCTTGGATTTTGGTCTGGATCTTCCCCTGTTATTATTTTGTAACTTTTCATCAATGCATATTTATCTGCATATGTCATTGCTTTTCCTGAACCTTTGTCTTGTGTATCTATTCCTTCTGCAAATGTTATTGTTTCTATATATTCATCTGTTTTGTCTATATTTACAAATCTATAAGTAGTTTTTATTCTACTAAAGATGTTATTTTTTTCTCCATATTCGTTTGTAGTAGTATACATTGTACTTTCTATTACTTCTCTACTTGCTGGATAACTATAAACTCTGTATTTAAATTCTAATTCTTTAACAGCCTTTAAAATATCTGCTTCACCTACAGCTTTATAAGCACTTTTTCCTTGTCCAACCGTCAAGTTTTTATTAACACTAGAAATTTCATTTGTTATATTAGAAAGTTTTTCAAATATATTCATTTCTTTAATTTCCATAGTATTCCCCTTCCTTAATATCTTTTAAATCTAAATAATCCATAAGTTACACCTACTTTATTCTTAAGCTTGTATTTTGTGTATTTATATTAACTCCTTCTGGTATTTCTCCTGTTTTAGTAAAATTATTTCTTATTGCTGTTTTATCTACTTTAACTGTTACAACTTCTGTTTTGTATTCACTCGGAATTTCATCTTCGTTTATTATTTCTACACTAGGCGGATTTTTAGCTATACTTAATGTTCCCAGTGGTGTTTCTAGTTTTGTAAATCCCCCTTGTTCCATGCACTCTTTTACATACTCTTTAAATTTTGCAAGTCTATTTTCTAGTGTCTTTCTTTGCTCTGAAATTCGTTTTTCCTCGTTTTTCATTGCTTCAATAGTTAATTCTATATTTCTTGTATAACCAATTAAATTTTGGCTTTTTTGTTGTAATAATTCTATTAATTCTTTTTCCACTTTATTTTTATCTTCTTCTGTCATTTTCTCCTGTGCCATTAGCATTGGAAATGCATTTGTTATTTGATACAAACTTAAATCTTGCATTATTCTTCACTCAACCTTTCATAAATTTCATCTTCATATTGTTCATCATCTTTTTCTAGTAAATGTTCTAAATAACTGTCATAATCATTATTTGTTTCTATATAGTCATCTTCGACCATTCTATTTTCTAACATTTTTGTTCTCCTTTTGACATATCTAAGATTTAGTGATATACTAAAAAAGATATGAATTTATATAAGTTTATGTTATGAACTAGTTTGATTTTGGTAGGTCTACTAGTTCTTTTTTATATTCTTTTTCCAATTCTTCATTTAATTCTTCTTGTATATCAAAATATAAATCATCAATTAATTTTTCTATTATGTCTAACATTTTAATATTTTTTAATACATTATTTGAATGTCCAATATTTCTTACTTTTACTAACTCATTATAGATACTTTGCTTTACCTCATATTCTTCTTTCTTTAATGCTTTTATTATTTTGTCTTTATCTTCTAGTTCTTGTCTTTGTTCTCTATTTTGTTGTCTTAAATAATCTTGAATATCCATTTTCTTTCATCTCCTTTCCTTGTAAAATTTTGTAAATTGTTATATAATTTCCTCAAGTGAGGTTATATTATGGATAAGTCTTTTAATAAATTTTTAAAATATATAAATAAAAACAATATAGTGTCTTTAGATGATTTTGAAAATAAATTCAAACTAAATACTTATGAAACCTATGAAATTATTAAAACTTTGCAAAAAAATAATTATATAATTTCACTAGGTGATGATGAATATCAGGCTACTTATAAATCAAAAACTTATAAAAAGTCATCTTTTCTAGATTGGATTTATGCTAATTGGCTTTCAATAATTGCAATAATCGTTTCAATAATTGCCTTATTTAAATAATGATATTATCAAACTTGCTATTGAAAATCCTAATGCAAACCACTGAAGTCCATTAGGTTTTTTATTATTTTCTTCCATATTTCCCTCCTAATAAATCGTATTTTGACAAAATCCCCAAACAGTAAATGCTACTGCACTTATGTATAATGTACTATATATTACTGCTTGTCCTATTCTCATATATACTTTATTTTTGTCTAATTTAAAGTTTTTCCATGTTCTTTTCATTTGTTTTCACCTGCTTTCGTTCAATTCTCTAATTTTCTTAAAATTTCGCATCCTATTTTGTTAAAATCTTTATAAACTTTTTCATTTTCTTCTTTTGTTTCTGGAAAATATGTATTGTCTACTTCAATAGTTGTACTTCCTAATTTAAATTCTTTTATTGTCATTTTGTAACCACCTCTTTATATGCTTATTCACATTGCTTGTCCTCCTTTCTTATTTGTACCTTGTCGCATTTTTATTCGTGTAACTTATCAAGTTACTTATAGTGTAAAAAAAATATTATCAATTTCTTTTGGATTTAAATTATATCTTTCCTTTATTCTAGCAATTTCGTTTCTTGTAAATTCAGCTTTTCCATTTATTTTAGCTGATAATGTGGTTTCTGACATATTTAATGCTTTTGATAATGTTATTCCTGTATCATTATTTGCGAGCATTTTTATTCTTAATGCTGTTTTATTCATACTTACACCTCTTTTCTTTTTGTAACTTTTTAAGTTACTCGTATATTATCACTAATAAAATAACTTGTCAAGTTATTTTTTAAATTTTTTTTTATTTTTTTTAAATTATTTTAAATATTTTTTGTAAATATATTGATTTCAGTAACTTTATATGTTATTATAAAATTATAATATTATATTACAGAGGTTTTTATTATGAATATGGGAGAAAGATTAAAAGAACTAAGATTAAAAAAAGGAGCTACACAAGAAGAAGTAGGAAAAATTATAAATGTCACTAAACCTACTATTATGAAATATGAAAAAGGATTAGTTGAAAATTTAAAAAGAAGTTCAATAGAAAAACTTGCTAAATATTTTGATGTTGCTCCATCATATTTAATGTGTTTAGATGAAAATGAAATAGACTGCTTAGGAAATCCAGTAACATCTATTCCTATTTTAGGGACAGTTAAGGCTGGTTATGATTATTTAGCACAAGAAAACTGGATTGGTACTATTGATGTTGAAACTTCGCTGGTTGGTAATGGTAATGAATATTTTGCTTTAAAAGTACACGGTGACTCAATGTCCCCTGTTCTTATTGAAGATGATATTGTTATTATTAAGAAACAAAACGATTTTGAAAATGGCGATATTGTTGTAGCAATTATAAATGGTAATGAAGCAACAATAAAAAAAGGTAAAAAGAGTGATAGTAGTATTTTATTGCAACCATTAAATTCTGCTTATGAACCACTAATATTTACAAAAGAAGAAATGAAAACAATACCAGTTACAATTATTGGAATAGTTAAACAATTAAAAAGAGAATTTTAGGAGGAATTTATATGCAAGAAAAAGATTTTTGCAAATGTAAAAAAATTGAAAAAGTTACATCTTCTTTTGATGATTGGTATGAATTTGACATTTGCTGTAATTGTGGAAAAATTATAGAAGATAGCTTTAGACCATTAAATCACTATGATGGAGAAGATCATGATTTAAATTAAAAAATAAGAGAAATATGCTACAAGTTTGCGACAAGGTACATATTTCTCACAATATAAAAAATCCTTGAATAAGGTCTTTTTATGCTATTTATTATAACATAATTAAATGCCTTTTTTCAAGTGATTACAAAAATTTTTGAAAGAAGGTATTTTTATATGAAAAATTTAATAAATAATAATATGGAAAATTATTGTGCATACTTGAGAAAGTCAAGAAAAGATATGGATGCAGAGGCTCATGGTCAAGGTGAAACACTAGCAAGACACGAAAAAAGATTAAAAGATTATGCTAATTCTGTTGGAATTAAAATTAGTAAATTTTATAGAGAAGTTGTATCTGGAGAAACTATTTCTGCAAGACCTGTAATGCAACAATTATTGACAGATGTTGAAAATGGTATGTGGTCAGGTGTATTAGTTGTAGAAGTAGAGCGTTTGGCAAGAGGAAATACTTTAGACCAAGGTATAGTATCTAATGCCTTTCAGTATTCAAATACAAAAATCATTACACCTTTAAAAACTTATGACCCTAACAATGATTATGATGAAGAATATTTTGAATTTGGATTATTTATGTCCAGAAGGGAATACAAGAAAATAAATCAAAGACTTCATGAAGGTATATTATCTAGTGTAAATGAAGGCAAACATGTTGGTGCAGCCGCTCCATATGGATATGATAAATATAAGTTGCCTAAACAAAAAGGATATTCTTTAAAAATAAATGATTATGAGGCAAATATGATAAGGTCAATATATGATTTATATTGTAGTGGCAATGGTTTAGAATTTATATGCAATGAACTTGATAGGTTAGGTTATAAACCTCGTAGAGGTAATTCGTTTGCTAAATCAACTATAACCAATATTCTTACCAATCCAGTATATATAGGGAAAATAAAATATACAGATAAAGCTACTATAAAAAAAGTAATAAATGGAAATATAGTTAGAGTAAAAAATGAAAATAAAAATGAAATATATGTTGATGGACTTCATCAGCCTATCATTGATTTGGATATGTGGAATAAGGCTCAGAATATACGAAAAAAAAATTTAACTAATAGAACTAAGATTGATTATACATTAAAAAACCCTATGGCTTCTATTATAAAATGTGGGCTTTGCGGAGGAGCACTGTCAAGAATTACATATTCAAATAGAAATGATATAAGAATATGTTGTAGAAAATGTAAAGAAAATGTAGGAAGCAATATAGATTCTGTGGAAAATAAACTGTTACAATCTTTAAAAATCCTATTAAATGATTATAAAATAAAAATAATTAATAATGATAATAGCGATATCGAAATGTTGCTTAAAATAACTGAAAATAATATTTTAAATTTAAAAAATGAATTAAATAAATTAAAAATACAATTAAATAAAACTTATGATTTATTGGAACAGGAAATTTATACTAAAGATATATTTATAGAACGTTCAAGTCTATTAAAACAACAAATAAAAGATACTAACAATAATATTATTAAATTAGAAAGCCAAAAAAAGCAGATTATTGCCAAAAAAAACAATAGAGAAATATTAATTCCTAAAATAGAAAATGTCATAGACAGTTACTTTGAAACTAATGATATAAAAATGAAAAATGAACTTTTAAAAAGTGTATTAGAAAAAGTTGAATATACAAAGATAACCCCTAAAGACAAAGATGATTTTAAATTAAAATTATTTCCTAAAATACAAGCATAGATTATTTTTATTCTATGCTTGTAACATTAACCTTTTGATAAAAGATTCGGAAGACCTGCATGTTCTAGTGGTGGTTTTCCTCAATTAAAAAGAGGAAGTTTAAGTAATTATGTTTGTATTGCACAAGATGATTTGAATACTCTTGGTTTTAGAACCAATGGATTAGATGGAATTTTTGGTGAAGCAACTCAAAGGGCTGTAATTGCTTATCAAAAATCAAGAGGTTTATCTGCAGATGGGATTATTGGTTGTAATACTTGGCGTTCTTTACAAGAAAATGTTGTTGGGACAGGAGCAACAAGTACAACTATAAATTAAAAAACAATGGTAAAATTAAAAATTACCATTGTTTCTTCTTATTTTATAATTATTATTCTTCATCTGTTTCAGCAATTGTTTTTGCTACATTGTAAATTAATTTTTGTTTTGCTGGTGAAACACTTTTTATTAAATCTGTAAATTCTTTATCTAAGTAATTTTCTGAACTACTTGATGCACCATTTAAAAGGTAACCTTCTGTTACATCTAATAAACCACATAATTGGTTTAATCTTTTTAAATTTATATGGGAATTTCCTCTTTCTACTCTACTTAAAAAAGCTACAGAAATATCTATTTGATCTGCTAAATCTTCTTGTGTCATATTTTTTGCAAGTCTAGCTTGTTTTATTCTAGAACCTATAACACTATAGTCTAAAGCCACTTTAATCACCTTCCTATCTTTTTTGTTTAATATATCATTTAACTTATAAGTTTTGAAGATACTATTCAAGAAAATTAAACTAATAAGTTTTTAAAATAAAAAAACAAAACTAAAATATTATATTTATATTGTTATAACTTTTTAGTTCTGCTTTAAAATTTATTTAACTTCTTTGCATTTTACTACTACTCTTAATTTACTATCATTTGTACATGTTATTAATGTAATTTCTTTTTTTCCACCTGTCATTTGTGTTGTACAACTTGTATCATCTGGATCTACTGTATATATATCATATACTTTATATGTTAATGTTCTTTTTGATAAATCTGTTAATTGTACTTCATCTCCAATTACTAAATTTGGTACTTTACTAAAAAATTTTTCATTCCTATAATTATGACCTACAATACAGAAATTTCCTATTTCATTTGGATTTCCTCCATGATATTTAACTGGAGATATTTTTAGCAATGCCTCTGTTTCTTCTAAAGTTCCTGTTTCACCTTGTACAACTGATAAATCTAAATTTATTTTTGGAATTGTTATTTTTGCTACACCTGTATATGTATATCCACTTGATGTTTTTCTTTTTTCTGTTCTAGCACTTTGTTCTGTATTTATTGTTGTTAAACTTGCATCTGCATCTACACTACTCTCTACATCTGCTGTTTCTTCTGTATTATCTAAAACTACTAATAAAATATTGTCCTTTGCTATTGTTGTATCTGTTTGAGAATCTTGTGCTAATAATTTATTCATATCTTCTAATATTTGTTGTGATGTCTCTGCACTTTTATTTCTATCATATTCTGCATAAATATATAAAGATGTTAGGACACACACTAGAAATAAAGAAATTAAAAAATTAAATTTATATATTTTCTTTTTTCTTTTTAACTCCGGTGTTATATATAGTTTTTGGGTAACTAATATTTGATTCATTCTAACCTCCTTATATTTTTTATTTTCTAACATTTTTATTATAACATATTTATTTTTTATTTAAAATACTTATTTATAAATATTTTATTTTTTTATAAATTATCTGAAATTTTTGCAAAATCTTCTAATGTTAGTTCTTCAGGTCTTACATTTTCATTTAGATTTAATTTTTTTAATATTTCTATTCCTATTGTTTTATTGTCTATCATTTTTGTATTGACCAAAGAATTCAATAATGTTTTTCTTCTTTGAGTAAATGAATTTTTTATTGTCTTAAACATTTTTTCTTTACTTTTTGGTTTTACTAAGGGTTCTTTTCTTATATTTAATTTTATTACTTTTGAGGTAACTTCTGGTGCTGGTATAAAAGATTCTTTTGGCACTTCTAGTATTGCTTGTGTTTCTGCATAATAATATACTGAATATGTTATTGCACCAGTATTTTTCTTTCCTGGTGTCGCAATTATTCTATCTGCTACTTCTTTTTGTATCATGACTGTTATACTTTCTAAGTCTAGTTCTTCCTCTAACAATTTCATAATTATAGGTGTTGTTATATAATATGGTAAATTTGCAACAATTTTTGCTTTTTTTAAATTTTCTTTTTCTTTTTGTTCTTTTATTAATTCTTTTAAATTTACTTTTAAAACATCTTCATTTAAGATTTCTAAATTATTGTACAAATAAAATCTATCGTTTAAGATCTTTAGCATTTTTGTATCTAATTCTATACATACTACTTTTCCTGATTTTTCTAGTAATTTATTTGTTAATGTTCCTAGTCCTGGCCCTATTTCTATGACTAAATCTTGTTTTGTTATATTGCTACAGTCTATGATACTATTTACTACATTTTCATTTACTAGAAAATTTTGTCCTAGGCTTTTATTTGCTTTTATATTATACTTATTAAGTATAAATCTTGTTTCTTCTAAAATATTATTCATACTCACTCCTTTTAATAATAATTATTATACTAGAATTTATTCTTTTTTTCAACTCATCTCTATATTTTTTATATGTTCTACTTTACATTTTCCATCACTAATAAATATTTCAATAACATCAAATCTAATAAAATTATTGAATTTATAATTTTTATATAAATAATATTTTGCTGTTTTATACATGTGTTTTCTTTTCTTTATTGTTACAGCATCTTTTGGTTCTCCATATTTCAAATTAGATCTAGTCTTTACTTCTATAAAAATAATTTCACTTTTACCTTTTTCTTCGGCAATTATATCAATTTCTCCTTGCTTACAATAAAAATTTTTTTCTATAACATTATAATTGTTTTTTATCAAATAATTTACTGCTATTTTTTCTCCTAGTATTCCAAATTGATAATTATATTTTTCCATTTTCACAACCTTTTTCTATAATTTTGACCGGGTAATGCTTCAATTTTTTCTTCTAGTTCTAGCATCATTAGTTTATAACTAACATCTTGAGTTTTCATTTTTGACTTTTTTATTATTTCATTTATATGAATTCCTGTTTCAGCTGGTATTAACTTATATATTTCTTTATATTCATCTTTTATTTTTTCAGATTCTATATTATCTTTTAATTTTTTATTAATTTTTTTTAAATTTAAATATCTATATTTTTCTATAATATCACTAACATTTGTAACTAAAATAGCTCCATTTTTTATTAAATTATTAGGTGTAATTCCTTTTGAATTTTCTAAGCTAGATGGTATACAAAATACAAATTTTCCTTGTTCTAACGTCAATTTTGCTGTTACACTTGTCCCACTTCTTTTTCCACCCTCTATTACTAATGTTCCTAAAGCTAATCCACTTACAATTCTATTTCTCTCTAAGAACTTATTTGTATCTGCTTTTACTTTTTCTTCATATTCTGTAATTATTAGTCCATTATTTTCTAATATTTTTTGATATAATTTTATATTTTCTTTTGGATATATATTAAGAAATCCACTTGGCAATACTGCTATTGTATTTCCACTTTCTTCTAACGCAGAAATGTGTGCAAAAGAGTCTATCCCCAGTGCCATTCCACTTGTTATTGTTATACCATATTCAGTTAATTCTCTTGAAAATTTTCGTGACATTCTTTCTCCGTATGTTGTGCATTTTCTTGAACCTATTACAGCTATACTTGGACTATTTAATAATTCTATATTTCCTTTTAAGTATAATTCTTTCGGTGGATTTTTAATTTTTCTTAAACTTTCTGGATATTGCTTATCATTTATTGTAATTTTCATTAAATTTTATCTCCATATTTCTTATCTAAACTTCTATATTGAATTGCTTCTGCTATATGCTTATCTTCTATTTTTTCTTTATTATCTAAGTCTGCAATTGTTCTTGCAACTTTTAATATTTTATAATATGCTCTTGCACTTAATCCTAACTTTTCAAATGTAATTTCTAAAATTTTTTTACTACTATTACTTAATTCGCAATACTTTTCTATAATTTTGGGAGTTAATTCTGAATTTGAAAAAATTCTATCTTTTTTATATCTTTCATTTTGAATTTTTCTTGCATTATTTACTCTTTCTTTTATTTCTTTTGAAGTTTCTATTTTCTGATTCTGTTGTAATTTTTTGTACTTTACCGCTTTAACTTCTATATGTATATCTATTCTATCTAATAACGGACCACTTATTTTCCCTAAATACTTTTGTATAATTTTTTTGCTACATGTACACTCTTTTTCCGAATTTCCATAATAGCCACATGGACATGGATTCATACTTGCAATTAGCATAAAATTTGATGGATAAACAACTGCTGAGTGTACTCTTGAAATTGTTATTAATCTATCTTCCATTGGACTTCTTAATACTTCAAGCGTATTTCTATTAAACTCTGGTAATTCATCTAAAAACAAAACACCATAATGTGCTAAACTTATTTCTCCTGGTTGTGGAATTCTTCCACCTCCTATCATTGATGTTGCAGATATTGTATGATGTGGACTTCTAAATGGTCTTTTTGTAACTATTCCAATTTTACTATTTAATTTTCCCGATACACTATGAATTTTAGTAATTTCCAAAGCTTCTTCAAATGTCAAATCTGGTAATATTGTCGGTAATCTTTTTGCTAACATTGTTTTTCCTGAACCCGGACTTCCTATTAGCAAACAATTATGAGCACCTGCTGCTGAAATTTCTAATGCTCTTTTTACATTTTCTTGTCCTTTAACTTCCGAAAAGTCCAATGTTTCATTTTCCGAACTTTTTATAAGTTTTATTAAATCTATATTTCTTTTTACAGTTGATGTATTACCTTTTAAATGCCTTATACATTCTTTTAAATTTGAAACTCCTATAACTTCCATACCTTTTATAATTAAAGCTTCTCTTTCATTTGCTTTTGGTAGAATTACTTTTTTTATTCCTAAATTTAACGCTTCTATACACATTGGCAATACACCATTTATGTGATTTACTTTTCCATCCAACGATAATTCTCCTATAAAAGCGGTATTTTCTAGCCCTTTGCTTTCAATTTCTTTTAAAGATGTTAATACACTAATTGCAATTGGTAAATCATAACTTGTTCCCAATTTTTTCATATCTGCTGGTGCTAAATTTATTAAAATTTTTCTACTTGGAAATTCTATTCCTGAATTTTTTATTGCTGTTTTTATTCTTTCTTTAGATTCTTTTACACTTGTATCTGGTAATCCTACAATTGAAAAATCTGGTAATCCTCCTGTTATGTCAGTTTGAACTTCCACAAGTTCTCCTTCTAATCCATTTAGTGCTATTGTTTTTATGTTTGATATCATTTTTCCTCCTTGTTTTTTATTGCTGTATTCTATTTAAAAAATTATCACACTTAATTAATATATTTTGAAAAATTTATTGATTTTTCTCATTGTTTAATATAAAATATGATTATTAGATTAAACAAAAGAGTGGTGAGAATTTTGAATAAATCCCAAAATAATAAAAAGAAAATAAATCCAAATAAAAGAATAGAAAAAACAAATACTAAAACATCAAATCAGAAAAAAAGTAATTTAATTAAACTTAATTCTGATTTTGAATCTCAAAATTTTGTAAATATTAAAAAATTAAGGAATATATTTATTGTTATTGTCTTAATTTTTGTATTATTAATCGGTAGAATTGCATATATTCAATTTTTTGAGGGGAGCTATTTGAAGTCTCTAGCATATCGCCAACAAAATATTAATCAAATTATAAGTCCTAAAAGAGGATCTATATACGATTCTACTGGAATGCTTTTAGCTACAAGTGCTACTGTTGATACAATTACTATTAATCCTACTAGAATTAAAGATTCTAAAGATAATTCTAAAACTCAAGAATTAAAAGAAAAAGTTGCAAAAGCTTTATCTGATATTTTTGAATTAGATTATGAAGAAACTTTAAAAAAAGTAACTAGTTCTTCTCAAGTAGAAACTATTGCAAAAAAAGTTGAACAAGAAAAGGTTGATTCTTTAAAAACTTGGATGAAAGATAACAAAGTTTCTGTTGGAATAAATATTGATGAAGATACTAAGAGATATTACCCTTATGGCTCTTTTTTATCTCATGTGCTTGGTTCTTATGGAGAAGATAAAGGTATGTCAGGTATAGAGAATGAATGGGATTCTGTTTTGTCTGGAACTCCTGGAAAAATTGTAAGTTCTAAGGGTGGAAGTCAAGAAGAAATTCCAAATGCAGAAGAGACTTATATTGCAGCCGAAAATGGCAATGATTTAACACTTTCAATTAATTTTAATGTTCAAAGTATTGTTGAAAAATATTTAAAACAAGCTGTTGAAAATTATTCTTGTGAAAATGGTGGAAGTTGTATAGTTATGAATCCTAAAAATGGAGATATTTTAGCAATGGCTACATATCCAAATTATGATTTAAATACTCCTTTTACACCAAATGAAACAGTTTCAAAAACTTATGATAGTTTAAGTTCAGAAGAAAAAGCAAATGCAATTTATAAAATGTGGTCAAATAAATCTGTTTCAGAATTGTATGAACCTGGTTCAGTTTTTAAAACAATAACCGCATCTGTTGCTTTAGAAGAAAATATTACAGACACAGATATTGATGGAGATTTCACATGTAAAGGTTATGAAAACGTTAGTGGTGTAAATATTAATTGTTGGAGGCATTATAATCCACATGGTTCTCAATCTTTACGAAGAGCTTTAATGAATTCTTGTAACCCTGCTTTTATTCAACTTGCTTCAAGAATTGGTACAAGTACTTTATATAAATATTATAAAGCTTTTGGGCTTTTTGATAAAACTGGTATTGATTTACCTGGTGAGGCAAATTCTATGTTTACTGATGAGCAAAAGGTTGGACCTGTAGAAAGAGCTACTATGTCTTTTGGACAAAGATTTAGTATTACTCCTCTTCAAATGATTACTGCTGTATCTGCTATTGCAAATGATGGTGTTTTGATTAAACCAAGAATTGTAAAACAAATTACTAATACTGATACTGGTACTATTACTAATATAGATACAACAGTTGTTAGACAAGTAATTTCAAAAGAAACTTCTCAAAAAGTAAAATCTATGATGGAATCTGTTGTTACAAAAGGTACTGGTGGACGTGGTGCTGTTGCTGGTTATTCTATAGGTGGTAAAACTGGTACTTCTGAACCAATTGCAGGTAAAGAAGATACAGATGGTTATGTTGCATCATATGTTGCAATCTCTCCTATTGAAGATACTCAAGTTGTATTACTTCTTACATTATACAAACCTGACAAGAAGAATCATCAAGGTGGACAAGTTGCAGGTCCTGTAGTGTCACAAATGTTAACTGAAATATTACCTTGTTTAGGAATTCCATCAAATGATAATGCTTCTAATGATAATTCTAATTTAGTAACTGTTCCTGATGTTAGAACGAAAACTATAGCTGAAGCAGAAAAAATTCTTAAATCTGCTGGATTTACAAGCAAAATTACAACTTCAAATGACAAAAATAGTACGACAGTTATTGATCAAGTTCCAAAGCCTGGTGTATCTTTGTCTAAAAATTCTATAATAATGTTATATGATCAAAGTGTTAGAACTACTACAACAGTTCCAGATCTTACAGGAATGTCTGCTTCTCAAGCTACTAGCGAACTTAGAAATTTGAATTTGAATATTAGTATTACTGGAAGTGGTACTGTAGTTTCTCAAGATCCTCCAAAAGCTTCGAAAGTGGATGAAGGAACTGTGGTAAAAGTTACATTGAAATCTGCTACTGCAGATGTTCACTAAGAGGAAAATTTTAATTTTCCTCTTTTTTATTCCATTTTTTCATTATTCCAATAATTTTCTAGTAAATCATCAAATTTTTTTATATATTCATTTTCATTTTTTGCTTTTTCTATTAATTCTTTATTATCTCCTTTAAAATATGTAATCCATTGTTCTTTTCTATTAAATTCCACACATTTCTCTGGCTTAAACTTTGCTAATTGAATTATATAAAGTTCAAGTTCTTCATTTTTTACAAAATTTTCGTTGCATTCTATTTTTATCTTTTTTAATATTTCTTCAAATTTAAAATATATAAAGTCTATTATATTTATTGTAATTGTTTTAGCAAACTTTCTTTCATCTTCATACTCTAGTTGATTTAAGTGTATTTGTTCATAATACATTAATATTTTTGTAGGAATATATTTTCCATCAACAAATTGAATTCCTATATTAATTTCTTCGTTATTTTCAGTTAATATTCTTACATCAGCTATACCAAAATTTTCTTCTTTAGGTAAGTATCTTTCTCTTTTATACAAATATGGATTTAGTTTTATTTTTTCTATTTTTATGTCTAAAATACTTTCAACTATATCTTTGAGAATTTCTAAACCTGCATCAGAGTTTAAAACTTTTCTGAGTACAAAATTACTTTTTGATATAAATTTTCTATTCAATTATTATATCATTCCTCCTTATATTAAATTTTTTAATGGATATTTTTTAGATTTTAATTATAATTAAAAATTGAAATAAATTTTCTGATTTTAAATTGTTTAGATTATAATCTCATTTTTTTATACTGTCAATAGTTTTCTTATTTTTTTCAAGACTTTTCACCGCAACATTCGACAAAGTCTGACATCTTTAGATAAATGCCAGACTTTTACTATTTCTTTTATATTTATTTTGTTGCTATATAATAACCTACTCCTCTTTTTGTTATTAATATTTTTGGTGAAGAAGTATCTTCTTCTATCTTTTCTCTAATTCTTCTTACTGTAACATCAACTGTCCTTATATCTCCATAATATTCATAACCCCAAACTTTTTCAAGTAATATTTCTCTTGTTATAACTTGTCCAGGTTGTGATGCTAAGAATTTTAGAACTTCAAATTCTCTTAATGTTAAATCTATTACTCTATCTCTTACTTTTACCTCAAATCTATCTAAATCTAATTCTAAATCGTTTACTTTTATTTTACTATCTGTTTTTTCTGGTGATTCTTCTATTTTTTGTGTTTCTTCTTTTTTTAGACTTGATGTGATTTCATTTTTTCTTAGATTTGCTTTTACTCTTGCCATTAATTCTCTTACACTAAATGGCTTTGTAATATAATCATCAGCACCTAATTCTAATCCTACTATTTTATCTATTTCTGCATCTTTTGCTGTTAACATTAGTATTGGTATATTTAAATGATTTTTTACTCTTTTACATACAGATAATCCATCTAATTTAGGCAACATTATATCTAACAACATTAAATCTGGTTTTTGTTCTAATGCCATATTTACTGCTGTTATTCCATCTGTTGCTTCTAATGTTTCATATCCTTCTTTTTTTAGGTTATATACTAACACATCTATAATGGCTTGTTCATCATCAACTATTAGTACTTTTTTTACCTCTTTTTCCAAATTTTCTTCCACAAAAATTCCGCCTTTCCATAGCTTTATTTTTATATAAACTATTTATATCACAATTTTTAGGAATATACAAGTGTTTTTAATAAAAATTATATCGTAAAAATGGAACAAGTGGGTCTATCCCCACTTGTTTTATAGTTCCACTTCTATATTAAAGATGCCGTTATCTTCAAGCTTTATCTTATTTTCATATTCAATACCGTTTACTAGTATTTTTTCGACTCCACTATTTTTATTGTTCGGATTTTTTACATTAATGTTATATACACTGTTTTTCCATTTATATCTAATACTGTATTCTTTCCATTCTTTTGGAATACAAGGCTGTATACTCATAAAGCCTTTATTTATTTTTAATCCAAGTATATATTCAATTCCTGCTTTATAATACCAACTACTTGAACCTGTATACCATGTCCATCCTCCTCTACCTGCTAGATTATTACATCCATATATATCTGCTGGTATTACATATGGTTCTACTTTGTATTTGTTACTTGCATCTTTAGTTCTTGCATGTTCTATTGGATTTATCATTCTGTAGATTTCGGTTGCTTTGTCTCCAAAACCTAATAATGCTTCTGCTATTATTACCCATATTGCGGCATGTGTGTATTGCCCTCCATTTTCTCTTACTCCTGGTAAATATGATTTTATATAACCTGGTTCTAGTTTTCCTTTATCAAATGGTGGATCTAATAATTTTATTATTCCATTTTCTCTGTCTATCAAATGGTTTTCTAGACTTTCCATTGATATATATTTTTTATCATTATCTCCTGCATTTGATATTATACTCCAACTTTGTGCTATACTATCAATTCTGCATTCTTCATTTTCCATACTTCCTAACGTATTTCCGTCATCCATAAATGCTCTTTTATACCATCTTCCATCCCATCCATTTGTGTTTAATGCTCTTTTTAAGTTTGTTTGTGTTTGTTTATATTTCTGTACTAACTCTTGTTTTTCTTTTATTTCACAAATTGGTATAAATCTTTCTAACACATTATATAGGAAAAATCCAAGCCATACACTTTCACCTTTTCCTTTATTTCCTACTGTACTAAATCCATCGTTCCAATCTCCCGTTCCAATTTTTGGTAGTCCATTTTCTCCAAAATTAAAACTTTTTTCTATTGCTTTTATACAATGTTCAAAAATACTTTCAATTTTATCTGATTTGAAATATTTATCATATCTTTCATCTTCATTTTCATCTAATACTTTTCCTTTTAAATATGATGTTTGTTCTTCTAGTATTGAATAATCTCCAGTAAATTCTATATATTCACATGTCATATATACTAACCATAATAAATCATCTGAAAATTTAGTTCTTATCCCTTGTTGTGTTTCTTCATGCCACCAATGTTCTACATCCCCTTCTATAAATTGATGTTTACTGTGTTTTATTATTTGATTTTTTAATATTTGAGGATTTATATACTTTAATGCTAGTGTATCTTGTAATTGATCTCTAAATCCATATGCCCCACCAGATTGGTAAAAGCCTGTTTTACCTATCAATCTACTTACTAATGTCTGATATATAATCCATCCATTTAAAAGAATATTTATAGATTCTAATGGTGTTTGTACTTGTAATTTTCCAAGTTCTTCTTTCCAATAATTTTTTACTTTTTTTAATTCTTGCTTGCAATTTTGAATTTTATTGTATTTATATGCTACATTTTTACTGTCTATAATTGATTCTTCTGCTCCTAATGTAAATATTATTTCTTTTTCTGACGAGCTTTCAATTTCAACATCTATTTCATAAGCAATACACGGATTTTTCCCTAAAGAATTTTCGTTATTTAGCCCAGACATTTTTAAGCATTCTGGATTTGATAAATCTCCATTTCCTATGAAAAATCTTTTATCTCCTGTATAGCTTTTTATTTTTTCACTATTTGATACATAAATCACGTCATTTGGAAAATCGCTATTATATAAATTTTGTGCACATATTATATTGTTATTTGAATCATATTTTAAGTTTATATAACCATTTGTTTTTATTTCATCTTCTCCTAATACTGACTTTAAATAATATACAATTTTAATTTTTTTACGATTTAAAGTAGTATTTTTTAATTTTAATATTTGAACTTTTACACTATCTTCTTTTGGAACAAATATTTCTAATTCCTGTTCTAGTCCATCACTTTTATGAATATATTTTGCATAACCAAATCCATAAATCACATTATAATTTTTATCATCTGGCATAGGGTTTAGTCCTAGTGACCAAACCTTTTTTGTTTGTTTATCTTTTAAATATATGATTTCTGATGGAATATCGTAACTTGCTTGATTTTGCCATGAACTTATTCTATTTAATCTACTATTTTTATGCCAACTATATCCTCCCATACTTTCTGTTACAAGTGTTCCAAATTTTTCATTTGCCATAATATTTGACCATACTGTAGGAAGTCTATTTTCTTTATTTACTTTTATTAAATATTCTTTTCCATCTTCGGAAAAAGCTCCATATTCATTATAATATTTTAATTTTTCTATATTTTCTAAAATGTCTACATTTCCATTGTCTTCATTTTCAATTATTGGATTTTGTGGTTCTTTACCTATTTCTTTATATTTTTCTAGATATTCTTCTTCTAATTCTTTTAATGCATTTTTTATTCCTCCTTTGCTCGCATCAATTACTAGTGTTGCAACAAAATTTAATAAATCTAAATCTTGTTTGCTTATTTCATTTTTTGATATTTCAAATATTCCTGCTCTCATATTTTTTAGATAAGCCATTTGGCTATTTAGTACTAAATTGTCTACTTCTTCTCTTACATAATTTTCATAACTATGTTTTTCTTCATCTAATATAACTAATTCTATTTCTAGATTTTTTGTTTTAAAAAACTCATATGCTTTTAATACTTCTTTTACAACATGTGCATCATTACTATCTTTTATTTTTAATAATATAATTGGTAAATCTCCTGATATTCCATATTTCCAAAGTTCTGATTGATTATATTTTACTTTTGGTAATTTTTCTAAAATTTCTTTTTTAGTTGGATTATAAAATACAATATATGACATTATTTTTTGATAATCTCTGATTTGACTTCCTTTTATTCTTAAATATCTATTTTGTGCTTCATTTTTAGCTTTTGATAACTCTAATGCCTTTTTTATATTTTCTTCGATGCGATATTTTTTTATTTCATCTTTTATAATATCTTTATTCTCTCCTATTGCAATAATTAAATTTATTTTTTCCTTTTGATTTGGTTTTATTTTTATAGTTCTTTTTAATGCTACAATTGGTTCTGTAACTAATCCTATTTTTTTGCTAAACGGCTTGGAATTTTTTACCATTTGTGGAATTCCTATATTTCCTCTTCCGCATAAACTTTTCTTTTTCAATTTCGTATTCTAAATCCCCAATTGTCTCACTATTTGTGGATAAGTTGACACATACATACATTTCTTTTTGATTTTGCTCTCTCTTTTTTCTTTTTATTATTATACTATTGGTTTCTTCATCAAATTCATATATTAAAAATAAATTATTAAATGCTGGATGTGCATAATCTTGTGTCTTAGTAGATATTACAGGCTCAAAATATGACGTAACTTCGACTATTTCTTCTAAATTTCCTTGATTTTCTAGTGTTAAACTTCTAATTTCGACTGGTTCATCTGGTGCTATTAATGTTTCTATTGTAGTTTTAATATTATCCGCTATTATTTCCTGTTTTATTTTATCAGGCATAAAACTTATGCTGCTACTATAATTAGAACTACATATTTTTTTGCTTTTTATATTTTTAATATCAAAAAATATACCTTGTGGGTAATCGTCTGTTGGTTTAAATCTATTAATATAAATATCTTTATATTTACTAATTCCCTCTCCTTTTTGATTCATTGCAATTGAATAATCTCCACTAGAAATTAAATTTCCTCTAATTAATTTATTGTCTATTTTTTTGTAAGTTTCTTCTACATAATCTTCATAATCTTTGTATTTTAATTTTTCTACTTTTTCTTTATTTTCCTTTGTAATTATTGCAGTTTCTGGCATTCTTTCTTGTAGCAAAATATTTACTGCTGACATTTCAGGATTTTTCATAAATCTTTTCTGTAATATATTATTGTTAAATAAATTATTTATTGATAATAATATTAAACTTTGATGGTGTGCCATATATGTTTTTACAACACTTGCTTGTTTTCCTTTTTCAACTCTTTCTGGTGTAAAATCAATAGATTCATAAAATCCATATTTTCCATTCATTCCATATTGTTCCAGAATTTTTAAGTTTTCATATACTTCTTTTGGATAATCTGTTATTGCAAGTATTCCTCCATATGGTGCAACAACCATCTCATCTGCTAGTCCTCTTTTTAGTCCAAGCCATGGTATACCAAATGCTTTATATTGGTAATTTGAATACAAGTCCTTTAAATTAAATGCTGCTTCTGATATTCCCCACGGAATCTGTAATTTTTTTGCATATTCCATTTGACTTTTAATCATAAATTTACAAGATTCATCAAGTAAACTTCCCTTATACTTAGGAATATTTATATTAGGCATTAAATATTCAAAAGAAGTTCCAGACCATGAAACCAAACCTTTATATTTCCCTAAAGTTGTTAATGTTCTACTTAAAGAATTCCAATGTTTTACTGGAACATCTCTTTTAGCAATAGCTACCAAACTTGCTTGTCTTGCTTCTGATGCCAGTAAGTCATAATAAGAATCTGTTAATTTATTTTCTTCTATATTAAAACCAATTGAAAAAATCCTATGCTCTTTGCTATACAAATATGAAAAATCTGTATTTTTTATTAAATCATCAACTATAGCAACTATTTCTTTTAACTCCTCTTTATCTTCTAACCATTGTTTTAAAACATATAAATAACCAACAAAATTTCCACTATCTACTGTTGAGACATATCTTGGATATAATGGAGTTTTCGTTTTTATATTATACCAGTTATATAAATGACCATTCCATTTTTCTAAACTTTGAATTTCATATACAATATTTTTTATTAATTCTACTGTTTCTTCATATTGTATATAGCCCAAATCATTTGCAGAAATTACTGCCATTATTGATAATCCTATATTTGTAGATGAGGTTCTCGGTACAACCTTTTCTTTTCTATCTTCTTGATAATTATCAGGAATTAAATAATTGTTTTCTTTTGTTAGATATGACTCAAAAAAATCCCATGTTCTTTTTCCAATATCAAAAATATATTCTTTCTCTTGTTTTGATAATATTTCTACATTATTTTTTTCTAAACTTTCTTTGCTTATATAGCACATAATTGCTGGCATAATAATCCAAACAATTCCTAATAATAAAGCAAATACATTAAAAGTATTTAAATATATAATTAAGCTTATTATCGATGCAATAACATTAATTAGCATACTTTTGTAATATGACGTTAGATCTGTTTTACCCAATCTTTCCGCTTCTTCTGAAGTAGTCCATTCTAATAAATGTTTATGTGTTACCTTTACTCTATAAAGAGTTTTTAAAATAGCTTTTATAGAAATATATGCCTTATGTGGTAGACAACCTATAGTTATAAATCCTCTTAAAATAGTGCTTTTTAATCCTGTTATTTGTGGTGTAAAAGTTTTTTGTTCTTCTTCTCCTTCTTTTTTTCCTATAAGATAATTTAAAATTTCTAATATAAATGGAATTAATAATGTTGCAATTAATATACTCTCTATTCCATATATATTTATTTTAAATATTTTATTTAAAATATTTACATATATTAATCCTGTGATTATTGAAATTTCAAATAAACTTCTTCTTAAATTATCAAATATTTTGTATTTTGATAACAAATTAAGTGGACTTTTATTACCAATCCATTTGATAATTTGCCAATCTCCTCTAATCCATCTAGATAATCTATTTATAAAACTTGCATATTTTGTTGGATACCCATCCATCAGCATAACATCACTTACAAGTCCACAACGCAAATAAGACCCTTCTAATAAATCATGGCTTAGTACTGTATTTTCTGGTATTACATTTTTTAGAACCTTAGAAAATATTTGCAAATCGTATATTCCTTTTCCTGTAAATATACCTTCTTTAAAATTGTCTTGATATATATCTGAAATAGCATTTGTGTAATTATCTATTCCCCCTGCTCCTGCAAATATTTTAGTAAACCATGTTTTATAACAGATATCCAAATTTATACCTACTCTTGGCTGCATAATCCCATAACCACTTACTACAATATTTTTTTCTTTGCTAATTTGTGGTATATTTAAAATATGTGCCATTGCTCCTACTAACTCAAAAGCTGAATTTAATACTAAATCTGTGTCGGCATCAAGTGTTATTACATATTTTATTTTTTTTAATTCTCGTTTTATTTCTTCATTATTAGGATTTTCTTCTATTGTATTTATAAAAAATGGATTTTTTTGATGACCTAATATATATTCATTAAATTGATTTAATAAACCTCTTTTTCTTTCCCATCCTAAATAAGATTCTTCTTTTTCGTTCCAAATTCTTTCTCTATAAAAGAAATTAAATATTGGTATATTATTACTTGAATATTTATCATTTAAAATTTTTGCTTGCTTTAATCCTTCTTCTATTACTTCTTTATCAAATTCTTCTTGTTTTTTATTACTTTCTGAGCAGTCTCCTAGTAGTGCAAAGTAAATATTTTCTGATTTATTTGCAAGATAATATATTTCTAAATTTTTCATCATCTCTTTTACTTTTTCTTTTGTTTTTACAATAGTTGGTATTACAACAAATGTACTATGTTCTTTATCAATTCCTTTATAAAAATCCATTTTTGGTATTAGTTTTGGTTTTACAATTTTGCTTAAAATGTATTGCATAATCTGTATTACAATTTCGCTTGCTGGAATTAAAAATAGTATAAAACTTATAATAAGTACTGCATTATTTTTTATCTTTAGATTTAAAATATAACTAAAAACCAAAGATACTATTGAACTTAATATAAAAGATACTATTATATATTTTTTTGTTTTCTTACTTGGTGAATTTTCTTTTTTTGATACATATTCTAGTTTTTCATATAAATTGTTTATTCCTTTATCTATTAGATAATAGCCTATGTGACTTTCTTTACTAATTCCTTTTTTTTCAAATTTTTCTTGTGCTAATTCTAATGTCTTTCTTGCGATATAAATTTCAGAAATTTTCGTTTTTTTGCTTATCTCTTTTATTTTATTTCTATAATACTCTTTTGTTCTAAAATCCATATTACTGTAGACATTTACCGGATCCTGTTTTAATAATTCTTCTACACCGTTTATTTTCTCAAATATTTCTAAAAAGTTTATTCTTTGTATTTTTTTTATACTTGTTATACTATTTCCTATTAGAACCTTTTGTGTTGCTATGTCAAAATGTTCTTTTTTTATTACATCAGACACTGTTGTTCCTAACTTTTCTACAACTTCTTCTAGTACATTTAAAAAACCATATCCTTTTTTCCCATACCTTTTTAGTGTATATGACATATATTCTATAAATGGATATTTCATATTTTTGAACATTTCTTTTTCTAATTCTTTTACATTATTTTTAAATTTAATTTCCTTCTTTTCTTTCGGTTCTATTAATCTTTCAGCAATTTGTTCTACTCTATATTTTTGTATTTGACAACTATATATTTTTAATGCTATATCTGTTATATTTTCTATAATTGCTATTTGCAAAAAAATTCCTATATTCCAAATTTCATCCATACTTAATGTTTTTTTAGTTTGATAACTTTTTAGATAATCTTCTAATTTTTCTTTTTCTATTTTATTTTCTGTATATGCTACAATTTCTGCTGCTAACACATATATTCTTGCAAATCCTTTATATTCTCCATTTGCAATTCCAACAAAATTGATATATTTGCTTAATGTTAATTCTTTTTGTATTTGTTTAACTGTTTCTTCTATTACATAAAAATTGTCTAATAACCATTCTCCTGCTGGATGTATGTTTATTCCTAGCTTTAAATGTTCATTTAGTAGTTCATATACTTGTTGTATTGTTTTGAAATTTTCTATTAAATGTGGTATTGGATATGTGTTTTTTTCCGATTTTGATATTATATTATGACTTGATGCTATTTTTTCCAAGTGTTTTTCTAATTGTGCTTTTTCTAACATCGTTCCATTTACTTTTAATATTTTATTTTCTTTCAAAAAAATTCCACTCCTTGCAATAATATCTTTTATATTTATTGTTTACAATAAGTGGAATTTTATACAAACAAAAAATTAAAGAGGCGCTGAATCAGCGTCTCTTTTTTGCAACATGACAAAGATAACCATAGCCTTCACATACAAACCATCCTGCTATAAGAATTATTACAAATGATAATGCATATAATGTATATCTAGCAATATGCATACCTGGAAGAAAGGTTCCTGAAAAATACATAAATACTATAAACACACTTGCACTCATTGCTGTAACACATCCTAATATAACATAGAGTATTGCTTGAAGTATCCGTTTTTTGGTTTTTTTATTCATAATGTCCTCCTCTGGCTATAAGCTAGCCATATAATATAAATATAGTTATATTTATTATACTACTTTTTTATAAAAAAATCAAATTTTCAGTTATTTACTCTAATTTTTTACATTATTTGTCAATTTTTTATTAATTTTTTCATATTATATAATAATCAAACATTAAGTTTGAAATGATTTATAAATTAAAACATTTTGATTTATAATTAGGAAATGAAAGGATGTAATTATTATGGATATGGAAGATAAAAAGCCTTTTTGCCCAGTATTAGATGTTGATGGTGTTATTTCAGGCGGAAAACAATTTGATCTCGATATAAGTTTACCAGAAGATAACCGTGATGTGATCTATGGTGTTATAAAAAATTGTTTTAAGGAGCCTGTACGTGATGCAGTTGTAAAATTAACAGAAATTGTTTATGACTGTGGTAAAGAAGAAAGAAAACCTATTGGTCATACTTTTACAGATAAAGAAGGAGAATTTGTTTTTGGTCCTCTTTGTCCCGACAGAAAATATGCTATCCAAATTTGGGCAAATACTACTAAAAAAATTAAAATTTGTGCTAAATGTCATCATGAAGGAAAATGTTTAAAAGGTGATAAATGCGATAAATGTGATTGTTTTATAGATGATAAATGTCATAAAGATAAATACCCTGAAGATTGTAAAGAAGATTGCTGTGACAAATAGTTTTTAATAAAAAAAGACCACTAAAATTTTAACTCTTTAGTGGTCTTTTTGTTATAATACTCCCATTTTTTTAGCAAATTGTTTTCCTTTTTTTATTATTTTATTTTTGTTCATCATATTTTTGTCATTATACATCATAATTAATCCCGTTGTAATAAGTCCGCCAATTAGTAAACCTTTTGTAAATTTCATTTTTTATCAATCCTTTCCCTATTAGTTTTATTTATTTTCTCTCAATTTTGTTTTTTTATTCTCTTTTATTATGGTATATATTTCATGTATTGCTATAATTGCTAGAAATATACCAAAATATTTTCTTAGTATTTTTACATCAGTATGAACTGATAGTTTTGCTCCTAATATTGCTCCTAGTACTCCAAATATTGATATTATTGTTGCTAGTTTTAAATTTATATTTTTATTTTTAATATTTACTATAATCGCAATTATTGAAGTTGGAATAAAAAATATTAAGTTAGTTGCTTGTGCAATATGTTGTTCCACTCCACATAAAAATGTGAGTAAAAATATTAATATTGTTCCTCCTCCCATCCCAGTACCACTTATAGTTCCAGAGATAATTCCTATTAATATTTCGAGCATTTTACCTCCACTTATTTATTTTTTAAAGCAAGCTTTATCATTTTTTCTGCTAGTGTTGTAATACATTTATCACATTTTAGCATTTGAGATATTATTAATTTTTTTAGATTTTCATTTTCAATATTATCTGCTAAGTCAATAAATTTCTGCAATTCAAATAAATATTGTTCATTTTTATTTTTCCATATACTATTTTGGATTAAATCATTTATATTTTTTTCCTTCATTACTACCTCCATTTTATTTAGTATTTTTGTGTATGATTTATTATCTAACATTTTTTTACTTTATTTTTATTTTTTTTACAAAATCGCACTTTTAGTATACGAATATTTATTTTAAGCAAATATCATTTTGTAAGATACATAAAAAAGAAACAGTGTGAAAACAATTTTTAATACTTTTTCTGGTAATTTCTTAAGTAGTTTAGCTCCTAAATATCCTCCTATTGCTCCTCCAACCCCACATAATACAGCTATTTTCCAATTTATATAATTACCTTTATAATAAAAGAAACTACTTGTTACTACCATTGGCAATATACAAAAAATTGAAGTTCCTCTTGCTTTTTGTGAATCCATTTTTAATAAATACACAAATGCTGGTACTAATATTAGTCCTCCACCTGTTGAAAAAAATCCACTTACAAATCCTGCAGATAATCCAATTATTATTTTTTTTAATAAATTTTTAACCATAAAAAAACCTACTTTTATTTAGTAGGTTTTCCACTTTTTTAATTTTTATTTATTTTTGTTTAATTTTCTTTAATATTTTCATCTTTTATATAATATTTTGTTCCCAACATTTTGTCTGGTAAATATTGTTGCTCAACCCAATGATTTGGAAAATCATGTGGATATAAATAGCCTTCATTATACCCTAATTGTTTCATTTCCTCTACTGGTGCATTTCTTATATGCATTGGAACTTCTCCTGTATCTTTTGATGCTATATCTTCTAGTGCTTTATTTATTCCTAAATATGTTGCATTTGATTTTTTAGATGTTGCCACATATACAGCTGCTTCTGATAATATTATTCTTGCTTCTGGCATTCCTACCATATGTACCGCTTGCATTGCAGAATTTGCTAGTATTAATGCATTTGGATTTGCAAGTCCAACATCTTCTGAAGCACATATTACTATTCTTCTTGCTAAAAACATTGGATCTTCTCCTCCGTTTAATGCTCTTGCTAAATAAAATATTGTTGCATCTGGATCAGAACCTCTCATTGATTTTATAAATGCACTAATATTATCATAATGACTATCTCCATTTTTATCAAATACTGCTTTTCTTGTTTGAATACAATTTTTAATAACTTCATCTGTTATGTGAATATAACCATCTGATTCCATATTTGTTGTAAGAACTGCTATTTCTAGTCCATTTAATGCTGTTCTTACATCACCATTTGATATATTTGCTAATTTTCTTAATGTACTATCTTCTACTTTTATACTGTATTCAGCTAATCCGTCTTGTCTTGTTAATGAATTTTTTAATATAGTAAATATATTTTCTTCTGTTAATGGTTCTAATTTTATTACCATTGATCTAGAAATCAAAGCTTTATTTACTTCAAAATATGGATTTTCTGTTGTTGCTCCTATTAAAATAATTAAGCCATTTTCTACAAATGGTAAAAGTGCATCCTGCTGTAGTTTGTTAAATCTATGAATTTCATCAATAAATAAAATACTTTTACCTACTGGATTTATCATAAAATTTTTTGTTTCTTCAATTACTCTTTTTATATCAGATACTCCTGCTGTTACTGCATTTAATTTGTAAAATTTATATTTTGTTGTTTCGCTAATTACCTTTGCCAATGAAGTTTTCCCACAGCCTGGTGGTCCGAATAATATTATACTAGATAATCTATCTGCTTTTATTGTTCTATATAAAATTTTATCTTTTCCCAAAACATGCTCTTGTCCAACATATTCATCCAATGTCTTAGGTCTCATTCTAAATGCTAGTGGTTGGTTACTGTTCATTTTTCCTCCATATATCTATTTTCCTAAAATTGATAATCCTTTTCTGATTAATTCTTCTGTTGTCATATTATCTTTAACTAATTTATCAAATGTTTTTTCTATTTCTTTTTTATTATATCCTAGTACTTGTAGTGCTGCCATTGCTTCTTCTACTTTTTGCTCATTTTCTATTTTCTGTTCTAATTTTGTTTTAAATTCTTTTATACCTTTTGTTGTTTTTGTTAATTCTTGTATTTGTTGTTCTTTCTTTATTTTATCTTTCAATTCTAAAATTATTCTTTGTGCTGATTTTGCACCAATGCCTGGTATTTGTGTTAATGTTTTTATATCTTCTGATATAATTGCTAATGCAAATTCTGTAGGTTCACATACGTCTAGCATTGTTATTGCTGTTTTTGCTCCCACTCCGCTTACAGATATTAGTAATTCAAACATTCTTAATTCCTCTAATGTTGCAAATCCAAATATACTAATATCGTCTTCTCTTACTTTGTAAAACGTATGTACTTTTACTATATCTCCTATATTTCCTAATTTTTCTATTCCAGATTCAGACATAAATACTTTGTAACCTAATCCTCCAACGTCTATTACTATATATCCTGTCATTTTCATTTCTAATGTTCCTTTTATATATGCTAACATAATTTTCTCCTTTAAATATCATAAAAATAAGTCGCTTCTAAGTCTGCCTCATGCATCAATAATGCTAATGGGTATTTTTTATATGCTGCACCTATTGTACTATATAATTCCTTTGGTTCTGTATATCCCATATGCCAACGGATTGAGTATTTTTCTTCTGGTGTTAATTTCATATATTCTGTTATCATCATTACTGATTTTTCACCATGACCATATGGTATTGTGTCATCTATTGTATAATATGGTACTTTTTCCCATACTCCTAATGCATTTTTTGCATTTCTATAATCTACCTTGTAAAAGTTTGCTTTGCACAAATCATGTAATAACGGAACTAAAATTAGTGTTTCTGGATTTATATTTAATGGTTCTATATTTGTTTCTACTTTATGCTTTAGTATTTCATATACTTTCAAACTGTGTTCTACTAATCCTCCCTCGTAATCTCCATGAAATCTTGTACTTGCTGGTGCTTTAAAAAAGTCCGTTTTTTCTATGAAGTCTATTAGTTCATCTATTCCTTCTCTTTTTACTTGTCTTAGTAATTCTAAAAATTTTGCTTTCATTTTCTACCTACTTTCTTTACTTTTTAATTTTACTTTATTTAATATTATTTTTCTAATTCTATTGTAAAGTCATATGCATTTGCTATATCAGCTGTTGTTCCTGCATTTATTGAATTAGTCCCACCTGCTATTATTTCTGGTATATACGCTTCTAATTCTGCATAATTACTTCCATCTTTATTAGTAAATAGTATTTTTACAATTCCTCCTTCAAAGTCTTGGTTAGAATCATTTTTTACTGTTGCTATAAAACTTGTTACTCCATCTTGTGCTGATAGTTTTATTTCTGTTACTGATAAATTTTCTATTTTTCTGTCTCTTAAAACATTTTCTGATGTATTTTCTTTTATTCCATTTTCTACTTTTGCATTTTCTGTATTGTTCATGTCTATTAAGCTTAATTCATCTTTTTCAATTTCTTGTTGTTTTTCTGGTTGTTTATTTTTATTTTTGTAAACTATTATTCCTACTACTATTATGACTATTAATAATAGTAGTAATACTAACCATATTATATTTTTCTGTTTATTTTTTTTCATAGGTTTATCTCCTTTTTTTATTGGGAGAAATTTTTGCTTTCTCCCAATATTAATATTTTATTCTACTATTGTCCATGCTCCACTTGAGTTTTTTCCGATTGTTTGGACATTTGTTTTTAGGTAGACTATTGGGCGGACACTCATATAATTATCCCATTCAGATGGAACCTTACCATCAAACATAGTACTATATGTTACAACACTACCATCCATAAATTGGACATTAAAATTAGGACCTAATCCCTGGCTCGCATCTGCTAACCAATATACATATCCTCCATTAGAGCCATGAATAATATCTTGCATAGTCTCTGTCAAAGAAGAATTAACTTCATAAATATCATAATCCAATTCAGTTATTTCATATGTTCTACTTTCAGCCCATGTAAAATATCCTTTATCCATCATCCTTGTAGGATAATATGCACTCTTCGTAAATGTCCCCCTAAAAGGTGGTGTATATCCTAATATTTTATTTATATCATCTACATTTATACTTCTTGCTCCACTTCCAGACATCAATCTGAATTCTATTCCGTCAACAGGATCTCCGATTTCATATGTAAATGTTTTACTTGTATTTGCTCCTACTCCATGTCCATATATTTTACATATTTCATTTAACTCTTGTTCTGCATATAAGTACCCTATTGCACCTTTCATATAGAATTCTGTTCCTACTGGTTTTTCACTTATTAATACTACTTCCCCTGTTGATGTATCTTTACTTAATACTCTCCATTTTATGCTACTACTTGATGTGAATTTTTGGTCTTGATATCCATTTCCATGTGACATACCAGTTCCTTTTGGTGATGTATAACTATAATTATTTGTTGCATTATATGCTACATAATCTCCTACACTTACTTTACTTGCAAATGATGGTTCTACTGTTGCTGCTTCTGAAATTGTTTCTTTAGCATTACCAACATTATCTACAGTTAATACATGTAAATAATATGTTCCTGGTGTTGTTGCTTTTAATGTTAAGTTTTGTGTAGTACTTGTAAATGTTCCTCCTGTATAACTACTTGCATTTGTTCCAATTTTTCCTGCTGTTGTATTATATACCCATTTACAATTTGATATTTTCACTCCACTTTGGCTATCACTTTGTGTTACTGTTGCAGTTATTGATCCTATTGTAGTGCCACTTGTAGAGTTTAATTTTATACTTGCATTTGGTGCAATTCTGTCAATATTTGATACTTTAATACTTGTTACTCCAACATTTCCACTAGCATCTTTTGCATAGAAATAATATGTTCCATTTGCTGTTGCTGTATATTTTTGTGATATTTGTGCTTTTGTGTTTGTAATTTGTGTCCATCCACCTGATGAAGATGTTATTCCTGATTTTGTATTCCATTGGTAAGCATTTATTCCTGATCCACTATCTATTGCTTTTGCTGTTAATATTACATTTCCATTTGTCCATCCTGTTGGAGATATTGTTGGTGTTGTCATTGTTGGTGATGTTGTATCTTTCCATATTGCATATAATGTTACTGTTCCATTCGCTGTTGCTGTTAAGTTTTTAACACTTGCCAAATTGCCATATGTTGGTATTGTCGCAGATGCGTTTGTTGACCATCCTTGGAAAGTATACCCTGTCTTTAAAAATCCATTAGCTGTTAGATTTTTAGCCGTATCATATTTATGACTACTTGATGCTGTACTTCCACTTGTTGCTCCATTTCCATTATAATTTATGGTATAATTGTTTGCTGTCCAATGAGCATAATATGTTGTATTTACTGCTGGTGTTAATGTTGTATTTGATATTTGAGTTCCACCAGTTGGTGCTGTATACCATCCTGCAAATGTATATCCTGTTCTTGTTGGTGTACTTAATGGTCCTAATTGTGTATTATAAGCTTTTTCTATTTTTGTTTTTACTGAATTGTAATTTTCATCAAATGTAATTGTTACTGTAGGAATTACTATCTTAGGACCACTTACAACTTTAAAATTTCCTAAATTATCATATGTATATACATGTGTATAATATGTTCCAGCCTCATTTTTATGGTCTGTTACATTTACATGATATACCCATGTTGTTCCATCTGATTGTAACTTTCCTGATGCTAATGAGCTTTGCGTCCAATTTGACTGAATATCATCTTGTCCATTTAGCTCTGTCCATGTTGGAAATTGCACTCTGTTTACTCCAGAACCTACATCTTTTACTCCATATACATATACATCATATCCTGTTGTTGTTACATTTTTTATCTCTGATGTTGTAATTGTTGGTGCATTCCTATCTATATTTGTTATTTGTTTACTTGCTGTTATTACATTTCCTGCATTATCTGTTGCTGTTGCAAATATATAACCATTATCTGTTGCTGTTACACTTGTTGTTGGTGCTGTTGCCGAACCTGCTGCTGTTTGAGCACTTGCTAGTGTTGACCCATATCCTGCTTTTCTTGTACTACTTATTGTAGAATCTGGATATTGTATTGTTCCTACTACATTTTCTTTTGTCCATGCTGTTGTATTTAGTGTTATTATTATATTTTTTGTTTCTACTACAAATCCTGAACTTGTTTTTATATTTGTTGCTCTATTTCCTGCATTATCTACTACTTTTGTCCATAAATAATATGTTCCTGCAGTACAATCTGTTTTACTTACCGTTGCTCCATTTGTGAATGTTGTCCATGTTGTTGGTTCTGTTGTGTTGCTTGTTGACCATGCATATTGTAATGTTTTTAATGCACTTCCTCCTGTATCATTAGCTGTTAATGTTGTTTTTATTGTTGCATTTCCACTTGTTGGTTTTGCATATGATCCTCCATTTGGACTTAGTGTTACTGTTGGTAATGTTTTATCTATCTTTATTATTATTGTTCCTTCTTCTGATATATTTCCTACTTTATCTATTGCTCTAAATCTTATTGTTGCGTTTCTTTCTAAAGTATATGTTATTGTGCCTACTCCATTATTAGTCGTTAATGTACTTGTTGTCCATGCTCCTTTGTCATACCATTCATAGTGATCTATTCCAGAACCACTGTCTGTAGATGTTACTTTTACATAAACATTATTATTTGTCCATGAACTATTATATATTGTTCCTCTTTCATTATTTAATCTAGCTTCAATTGTAGGTTTTGTTGGTGCATTTCTATCTATATTTGTTATTTGTTTACTTGCTGTTATTACATTTCCTGCATTATCTGTTGCTGTTGCAAATATATAACCATTATCTGTTGCTGTTACACTTGTTGTTGGTGCTGTTGCCGAACCTGCTGCTGTTTGAGCACTTGCTAGTGTTGACCCATATCCTGCTTTTCTTGTACTACTTATTGTAGAATCTGGATATTGTATTGTTCCTACTATATTTTCTTTTGTCCATGCTGTTGTATTTAGTGTTATTGTTATTATATTATTTCCTATTGTAAAAACTTCACTTTGATAGATATATTCATTATCTATTTTTACATATAAATAGTATGTTCCTTTTTCACAATCTTTTTTAGATACTTCACTATTATTTTCTATTGTTTTCCATTCAAGATTTGTTGATGTCCATGCTACTTCGATTTTGTTTGCATTTTCTACTTTTACTTGTGTTTTTATTGTTGCTTTTCCTATTGTTGGCATTGTATATTTTCCACCATTTGGTGCTAATGTTATATTTGCTACTTGTATTTCATAGTCTATGCTTGCTCCTGCATTTTGTTCAGTTATTGTTATTTTTGCATTTCCTACTTTTTGTGGATTTATTGTTACTTGTGTTCCACTTATGATTACCTTTGCTATTGTTTCGTCACTTGATTTTACTTTTAATGCACCATTATTTATACCTGAAACTTGTATTGTTTTATTTACTCCTACCAATGTTATTTCTTTTGTTTTTTCTAATGTTAATTTTACTATTTTTATTGTTATTGTTGATTGTGCACCACCATTTGATTCTATTGCTATTATTGTTGTGTCTCCAGCTTTTATTCCTGTTACTATGTTATCTTTAACTGTAATCATATTTGTATCTATTTTATCAAATGTTATTTTTCCTGAATTTACTCCTTTTATTTCTCCTATATCAACACTTTTCCCTTCTGCTACATAAATTGTTTTATCTTGTAATGTTGATAATTTTACTACTACTGCTGTATAATATTTAGTATATTCTCCATTCTCACCTTTTACCCATGTATAAATTGTTTTTCCACTTGTTGTTGCTTCAATTGTAAATTCATTTCCTTCTAAATCAACCTTTTTTCCATCTACTGTTTCTGAATATGCATATTTATTATTAATTCCTCCCAACAGTTTTATCTTTGTTTTTGCTATATTAGTATATACTGTTCCTATTGTATTTTTTTTTTGCCCTTTTATCTCTCCTTTTAATGTTGTATCTGCATATACTTGAATTGTAGTTGTTCCTGAATTTATGTAATCATCATATTCTTTTTCATATATATCATTTATAGTTTCCTTCTGTTCATAGCTTTTTTGAATTGCATTTAACTCTTTTTCTTGTTTTTGTACTTTATTGCTTACACCTATGTAAATTGCTATTACTACAATCATAAAAAACATCATACTTAATAATGTAAATGATGTTATTGATCCTTTATTATTTCTTATTTTTTCACTTATATTAACTATGTGATTTTTTACATAGCTTTTATCTCTATTCATACTTTTTATTCCTCTTTTTTTACTTTTAATTTAAGTATATATTATCATATTGTTTCAATTATGACAATATTTTTTTCTTATTTTAAAAATAAATTTTCTTACTCTCCCTTACATAATATTACAAATTTTCACCTTAAATTTGTTTTATTTTAACATTTGCTTTTTTATAATTTTATTGTATAATATATCCAGAAAAAGGAAGGTAAAGTTTATATGAAATTTATAAAAAAATTATTTATTATATCAATTATTTTAATAATATCTGCAGCAACATTCGTTTCTTTATCTGGTTATATTTATTATTCTTCAAAATTAAAAGAAAAACCTTTAGTAACTAGAATTCAACAAATTACAGAACAAGAAAACTTTGTTAAATTTTCAGATATGTCTGCCTATTATAGAAATGCCGTTATTAGTGTAGAAGACCATCGTTTTTATGACCATGGGCCTATTGATATTATTGCTATTGGTAGAGCTTTGTTTACTAATTTAAAAAGTGGCAAACTTCAAGAAGGTGGAAGTACTATAACACAACAAGTTGCTAAAAATATTGTGTTTTCTCAGGAACAAACTTGGCTTAGAAAAGTTGGAGAAATTTTTGCTGCTTATGATTTAGAAAAAAATTATACAAAAAACGAAATTTTTGAATTGTATGTTAACACTGCATATTTTGGAGACGGATATTATGGTATTTATGATGCAAGTTATGGTTATTATAACAAAGCACCAAAAGATTTAAATTTAGATGAAAGCAGTATGCTTGCTGGTGTTCCTAATGCTCCTTCTATTTATTCTCCTTCTGTTAATCCAAATTTAGCTAAAAAAAGACAATATCATGTTATTAATTCAATGATAGAATATGGTTATATAACTAAAGAAGAAGCTAATTCTATTAAATAATTCTTACTTAGAATTTTTTATATTTACCCTCATATATTTATTATGGGGGTTATTTTATGAAAATATTGGTTATTAAAAAGACTTCTATTTTTTTATTCTTTTTTGTTTTTATTTTTACCTTAACATTTAGTTATTGTTTTTATATTTATACTTCTCCTTCTTTAGCTGTTGAAATGTATAATTCATCTTTAAATAGTATCACAAAATCTAGTGAAAAAGTGGCTTATCTTACTTTTGATGATGGGCCTACTACAAAGGCTACATCCCAAATATTAGATATTTTAAAAGAAGAAAATGTAAAAGCAACTTTTTTCGTTGTTGGCAAACATGTAAAAGAAAATCCCGAATTGGTTAAGAGAGAATATGATGAAGGACATTATATTGCTAACCATGGTTATAGTCATAATAATAAATTGTTGTATAGTAGCATGGAACATTTCAAAGAAGAAATTGTTAATACAGATATTGAAATTTCAAAGGCTATTGGTGTAGAAAATTATTGTTCACATATATTTAGATTTCCAAATGGTTTTATGTCTAAAAAATATTCATCACAGAAAAAATCTGCTATTGAGGTTTTGAGAAGTTTAGATTATTCTTATATTGATTGGAATTGCTTAAATAAAGACTCTGAAAGAAAATATTCTAATTATCAATTAATTAATAATCTAAAGAAAAGTGCTAAAAATAAGGGAACTCTTGTAATTTTAATGCATGATACTGCTGATGTTAATAAAACATATGATGTTTTAAAATCTTCTATAGATTATTTAAGATCTAATGGATATGAATTTAGAAATTTCTATGATAATAAATAGAAAAAACGCTAGGAAATGTCATCTCATTTTTCCTAGCTAATTTTTCCTCCTCCTAAAACAATACCGTTTTCATCATAAAAAACTACTGACTGACCACTAGTAATTGATTTTTGTGGCTCTTTAAATTCTACTCTTACTTTTCTATTTTTTTCTGGGTATACAATAGCTTCTGCTTCTTTTGCTTTATATCTTATTTTTGCAAAGCATTTTAATGGTTCTTCTAATTCATTAAATAATAACCAATTTATATCATCTGCAAATAATTCTTTTTGATATAATTCTTTTTCTGTTCCAACCACTACTTGATTTTTTTTGCCATCTAATTTTATAACATATAATGGCTCTTTATATGCTATTCCTAAACCTTTTCTTTGACCTATTGTATAATTTATTAAACCTTCATGTTTCCCTAAAACTTCTCCTGTTTTTAGTATAATGTTACCTGGTCTTATGTATTTTTTATCCATATTTAAATTTAAAAAGTTTTTATAATTGCCATCTGTTATAAAACATATATCTTCACTATCTGGCTTATTTGCTACTTTCAAATTATTCTTTCTGGCAATTTCACGAATTTCTTCTTTTGAATCAAAATCTCCTAATGGAAATATTACTTTTCCAAGTAATTCTTTTGGCAAGTTATATAAAACATAGCTTTGGTCTTTTGCTATATTTTTTGATTTTTTTAAAACACATCTTTCATATTCTTCTGAATATTCTATTTTGGCATAATGACCTGTTGCTATATAGTCACAATTTAATTCTTTTGCTTTATCATACATTAACCCAAATTTCATATATCTATTGCATTCTATACATGGATTTGGTGTTCTTTGTTTTGAATATTCATCTATAAAATTATCAATTACTTTACATTTAAATTGCTCTTTTAAATTATACGTGATATGTGGAATTCCTATTGATTTACATACATTCTTAGCTTCCATATTAGTATCTATATTACAGCATGAACCTGAAAATAATTCTAATGTTATTCCAATTACTTCATACCCCATTTGTTTTAAAAGAAGTGCTGATACTGAGCTATCTACTCCTCCGCTCATTCCTAATAAAACTCTTTTCATACATTCTCTCTTTCATTATAGTTTTTAATCTTTTACTATTATAACACATTTTTCCATCTTTTGCACTAATAACTTTCATATTTAGTTTGTTGTTTGAAATATTTATTTTTGATATTTTATCAGATTGGTTAATATATTTATCTGATTATAATTTGAGTAAAATATTGTGGAACTTCTTAGTTATAGTTCTATAATATTTGATATAGGAGGGTTTTTATGGATTTTAAAGTTGAAAAATTTAGTTATAGGTTAAATGCTTTGTTAGAAGAACATAATATGACACAAACTCAATTAGCAAAAATGATAGGCACTTCTAATGTTACTATTTGTAGATATTCAACAAGTGAAAGAGTTCCAAGACTTGATGTCGTGGCTAAAATTGCAAGCGTGTTTAATGTTTCAATTGATTATTTACTTGGAAATTCTGAAAATAAAAACTTAAAATCATCTGATGTAGATTCTGATGTTGAAATTGCTATGATTATTAAAAGTTTATATGATTTAGATAAAAATTCACATTTATCAAAAAAACAAATTGAATTAATTAAAAGATTATTATTAGCTAATAAAGATTTTATTCTTTCGGCTTAATATGAATTTAATTATAAATACTATTTACTATTTTAAATTTATTTGATATAATCAATGTGAAAATAAAGAGATGGGAAGTGATTTGTATGATTTATCTTATGAACACTTTACGGAAAAAGTACTAATTCTATTTCTAAAATACTAATTGGTATTTGTTTATTTATCTTATTGATATTTTCGCAAATATTTAGTATAGCTTTACTCATCTTTGGAGTTATTTTAATTATTTATAGTATAACTGAATGGAAAAAGTATTTTTTTACTCCTTCTACTTTTAGAAGTATAGATATACATTTTATTCTAGCTTTACTTTCTTCTTTAATTAGTGTGTCTATATTATTTACATTACTAAATAATTTTATAACCATGTAAAAACCTAGCTTAATTGCTAGGTTTTTTATTGTTTTATTTATTTGATTTTTTAATTTCTTCTAAAGCTATTGCTAATTGATCTGGGCATGATGTACCTTTAAATCCGCAAGGAATTCCTTTTAACCTTTTTATTGCTTCATCAATTTTCATTCCCTCTACTAATCTTGAAATTCCAACTGTGTTTCCAGCACATCCACCTTCAATAGTTACTTTTTTAATTGTATCTCCGTCTACTTCTATTATCATTTCATATGAGCAGACTCCTTTTGGTTCATATTTGTATTCCATCTATTTACCTCCATTTTCACTAAGATCTAACTTAATATGTACATCTTTTAATTGTTGTTCAGATACAACTGATGGTGCTCTCATAAGAAGGTCTCTTGCCTTTTTGTTTTTAGGAAATGCTATTACTTCTCTAATGTTTTGTGAATCTTCTATTAACATTACCATTCTATCTACACCAGGTGCTGCACCTGCATGTGGTGGTGTTCCGTATTGAAATGCATTATATAATGCTCCAAATCTATTTTTAACATCTTCTTCTTTGTAACCTGCTATTTCAAAGGCTTTTACCATTATTTCTGGATTATGATTTCTTACTGCTCCTGATGCCATTTCATATCCATTACATACTAAATCATATTGATATGCTAATATGTCTAGTGGATCTTTTGTTTCTAGTGTTTCCATTCCTCCTTGTGGCATTGAAAATGGATTATGATTAAAATCTATTGTTCCTTCATCTGATAATTCATACATTGGAAAATCTACTATCCAGCAAAATCTATATATGTCTTTTTCTAATAATTCCAATCTTTTTCCTAATTCTATTCTTATTAGTCCTGCTATTTTTTGTGCCTTTTTAAATTCATCTGCTATGAAGAATATACTTGAATTTTTAGTCATTCCAAACTCATTTACTAATTGTTCTTTTATTTCTTCTGTAATAAATTTTGCTATTCCTCCAGTAACTTCTTCTGTTTCTTCATATTTTGTCCAAGCAAGCCCTTTTGCTCCTACTTCATCTGATGTAGCATATTCTGTCATTTTGTCAAAGAATTTTCTTCCTTGCTCAGCTCCATTTGGAACTACTATTGCTTTTATTGTTTTCCCTTTAAAAGCTTTAAATTCTGAATTTGTAAAACATTTTGTTACATCTTGTATTATTAATGGATTTCTTAAATCCGGTTTATCGATTCCGTATTTTTCCATTGCTTCTCTATATGGAATTCTTATAAATGGTCCTTTGTCTACTTTCCAATTCGTAAATTTTTCAAATGTATATGGTACTACTTCTTCAATTACCTTGAACACATCTTCTTGTGTACTAAATGCCATTTCAAAATCTAGTTGGTAAAACTCTCCTGGTGCTCTGTCTGCTCTTGGATCTTCGTCTCTAAAACATGGTGCAATTTGAAAATATTTATCAAATCCTGCTACCATCAATAATTGTTTAAATTGTTGTGGTGCTTGTGGTAAAGCATAAAATTCTCCTGGATTTAATCTACTTGGTACTAAATAATCTCTTGCTCCTTCAGGAGAAGAGTTTGCTAAAATTGGTGTTTGAATTTCTGCAAATCCTAGTTCATCCATTTTGTCTCTTAATGTTTTTAAAATTTTTGAACGAAGTAAAATATTATTATGTAATTTTTCATTTCTTAAATCTAAAAATCTATATTCAAGTCTTAAATCTTCCCTTACCTCTTGGTCTGTATTTATTTCAAATGGAAGTATATTTCTACATTTTCCTAATACTTCTATTTCATTTGCAATTATTTCTATTTCTCCTGTAGAAATTTTTGAGTTTTTATTGCTTCTTTCCACAACTTTTCCTAAAATGTGGATACAGCTTTCTGTTGTAAGTTCTTTGGCTTTTTCTTTTAATTGTTCATCATTAATTACAATTTGAGTTATTCCAAATTGGTCTCTTAAATCAATAAATATCATTGCACCTAAATCTCTTATTTTTTGTATCCATCCTGCAAGTTCTACTGTTTCTTTAACATTTGATATGTTTAATTCCCCACATGTTTTTGTTCTATACATATTGTTTTTCCTCCAAAATTTTCATTTGTTATATATAATATCACATTTTTGTAAATTTTACAATTATTCATTGAAGTTATTCTTTTTTTATGTTAAAATTTTTTTGTACTTATAGATAAAAGGAGTTTATAATGAAAAAAGAAATTTTTGATTTTTATGATATAACTAGTTTAAAATCTTATAATTTAGATAAAACAATGCAATATCAATTAAATATTTTAGGAAGTCTTGATATTTTTACAAGAAAACATTCAGAAAACGTTGCAAGTTTGGTTTGTAGAATTTGTGAATATTTACATTGCAAAAAAAGTTTTACAGAGTATTGTACAATTTGTGCTTATTTACATGATATTGGTAAACAATTTATTCCGCCTTCCATTTTACAAAAACCTTCTGCTTTAACTCCTGAAGAATTTGAAATAATGAAAACTCATACAACAATTGGTTATAACATTTGTATGAAAGATGAAAAATTACGTCCTTATGTAGCTGGTACATTATATCATCATGAGGCTTTAAATGGTTCTGGTTATCCAAATGGGTTAACTAAAAAAGATATACCCTATGAAGGCCAAATCATTAAAGTAGCTGATGAATATGATGCTATTGTTAGTAAGAGGCAATATAAATCACATGTCGGTATAGCAGAAACTGTTAAAATTTTAATTAGTGATGCAAAACCAGAAAATAATCCTGATGATAATATTAAAATTCCATCTTTAGGTAAAAATAACCCTATAATAGTAAAAGCTTTAATTAAAGTTATTATTGATGATATCGAATATGAAATCTCTTGTACTATGGATTACCTTAAGGATTTAAAGAAAGATATCAAAAGATTAGAGCAAATTGATAAATATGCTAAAAAATCGAATTCAGCTAAAGATGAAAAAACTAAAAATTATTATTTGGAAGGAATGAAATGTTTACTAACTGATAGAGAAACTGTTGAAAACTATTCTGAAATTTTGGATTCTTATAAAAATATTTTAAATATTAAAAATTCACAAATAGATAATCTATTTAATGAAATAAAAACTATTAAAAAATTAAAAGTTACTATATAAAATAAAAAATTGTAATACATAGAAAAATTATGTATTACAATTTTTTATTCTCCAAGTCCAAAGCTTACTCCCAAAGCATTATTTATTTTATTTATTACATTTTCATCTTCTATATGCCCTATTTTTTCTTTTAGTCTACTTTTATCTATTGTTCTAATTTGTTCTGCTAATATAACAGAATCACTTTTTAATCCGCAATTTTCTGAATTAATTTCTATATGTGTTGGAAGTTTTGTTTTGTTCGTTTGTGATGTTATTGCTGCTGCAATTACTGTAGGACTATATTTGTTCCCCATGTCATTTTGAATAATTAACACTGGTCTTATCCCACCTTGTTCTGAACCTACAACTGGACTTAAATCAGCATAAAACATATCTCCTCTTTTTATTACCATAACATTCACTCCTAATATTGGTATATGTCAAGCTTGTATTGTAAGTATTTATATTAATCTCATTATATATTATGTAAATTATTGTATTTTGGTTAGTGTCTTTTATTTCCATTTTTTCAGGTTTTCCAGTTTCCTTTGATATGTATAGCTTTTCGTATTTTTGATATTTATTTTCTGTTTGAGCTGTTGTTTCCATTATAATTTGATTATTTTGTTCTGTAAATTTTGAATTTTTATTGTTTTTATAATTTTCTATAAAAGCACTTAAATCTAAATTATTTTGTGTTATTTCTTGATAATTTTCTATAATTTTAGTTAAACTTAATTTTGTATTTTCTATCTTTAAATTATTTTTTTCCTTAATTATTTTTATACCTTGTATATTTTCTGGTTCTATTACTTCTTGTGTACTTTTTTCATCTTTTATATAACTTTGTTTTAATTTATATTTATTTGAATTTTTATTACTTTTTATTTCTACTTCTATTTGTGTTTCGTATGAATTAATATTTAAAATATAATCTACAATTTCTTGACTAGTACTATTCTTTCCAATTTTTGAAATTTTAGTCGTATTGTTATTATTTTTTAATATGATTATTATTGCAGATATTATTATAATCAATACTATTATTATCAATATTATTTTTTTATTTTTACTTTTTTCTTTTGTTATTTTATGGTATTGATTTCTTCTATTTTTTGACATAAAAAGCCTCCTAAAAATTATTCTTATTAATTTTTATTCAGCTTTTTTTATTTTATGTTTTTGAAAAAATGAGACAAGTTAGATTTGTTCTACTTGTCTCAAAAAATAATCTTCTACTGTTTCCATTAATTGATTTTTATCTTCTATTTTATTTATTTCATGTCTAAATTCACTTGAATTTGGCATATTTTTTGTATACCATGCTATATGTTTTCTCATTTCTCTAATTGCTGTTACTTCTGTTTTATTTTCTAACTCTAGTTGTATTTGATTTTTTATAATTTTTAACTTTTCTTCATTTGTTACTGGTGGTAATTTTTCACCTGTTTCTAAGTAATATCTTATTCTTTCAAAAATCCAAGGATTTCCAAATGTTCCTCTTCCTATCATTATTCCATCTACTCCTGTATGCTCGAACATTTTTAGTGCAGATTCTTCATCTACTATGTCTCCATTTCCTATAACTGGAATGTTTACACTTTCTTTTATCTTTTTTATTATATCTAAGTCTACTTTACCAGAATACATTTCTGTTCTTGTTCTTCCATGTATAGTAATTAATGATATTCCCGCTTTTTCTGCCATTTGCGCAAATTCTACTGCAACTACGTTATTACAATCCCATCCTTTTCTTAGTTTTAATGTTACTGGTCTTTCTGAATTTTTTACTACTGCTTTTATAACTTTTTCTGCTTTTTCTATGTCTAGTAATAATTTGCTTCCATCGCCATTCTTTACTACTTTAGGTGCTGGACATCCCATATTTATATCTACTATATCTGCTAATTTACTAACATATTTTGCAGCATACCCCATTGTTTCTTCATCACTTCCGAATATTTGCATACTTATAGGCCTTTTTTCTCCATTTGTATTCATTAATAGTTTCGTTTTACTATCATCATGATAAATTGCTTTACTACTTACCATTTCTGTACATACCAAACCTGGTCCAAATTTTTTGCAAATTTTACGAAATGGCAGGTCTGTTACTCCTGCCATTGGTGCTAATATTAAGTTATTTTCTAATTCTACGTTTTTTATTTTTAGTGCTTTTAAATACATTTTTCCTCCTAGAGAATTTTTCCTTATTTTACAAATATTGTTTTTTGTCTTTTACCACTTATGTTTAATAATATTCCTATTAATATATAACTTGTAATAAGTGAACTTCCTCCATAACTTACAAATAATAATGGTACACCTGTTATTGGTAATAATCCCATTACCATTCCTATATTTTCTGCCATATGGAACATAAATATCCCTGCTATTCCCGATGCTATTAACGCACCATTATTATCTTTTGCTGTTTTAGCCACATATAGTGCTTTCGTTATTAAAAATACATATAGTACTATTATTGTTCCTGCCATTATAAATCCCATTTCTTCACCTATTACTGAATATATAAAATCTGTTGTTTTTGGGTATAAGTAACCTAATTGTGTTTGGTTTCCTTTTAAAAGCCCCATTCCTGTGAGTCCACCTGCTCCTATTGCTAGCTTGGATTGGATTATGTTATATCCACTTCCCCTTGGATCTGATTCTGGGTTTAAAAATATGTCTATTCTTTTTTTAGCATGTTTTGGTAATACAAAGTTGTATAATATTGGTATTGAAATTGCTACTACTATAATTGCTCCTATTATATATTTTTTATCAATTCCAGCTGTAAATAACATCATGCATATTCCAACGCAAAATGCCATTGCTGTTCCATAATCTGGTTGTTTTACTATTAATAATAATGGTACTGCTAAAGCTACAAATATAATTAGTAACTTAACAGGTTTGTTGATTTCATCTTTATATTTTTCTTGAATTTTAGATATTATAAATGTTAAAAATAATATTACTGCAATTTTTGCAAATTCTGATGGTTGGAAAGAAAATCCTCCAATATTAAACCAACTAGTAGCCCCATTTACTGGTGTTGTAAACATTACAGCTATTAATAAAATTAAAAATATTCCATATAATACTGGAGATATTTTTACTAGTGTTTCGTAATTTATTAGCATAACTATTATCATTGATACTAAACTTACTACAAACCATATTATTTGTTTTTTAAATTCTTCATATTCGGTCTCTTGTGTAGCTGAAAATAGGGCTACTAACCCTATTATTGTCAATATTATTGCTACTATTACTAAGCCCCACTCCATGTTTTTTAATTCTCTTTTTCTCATTAAATCACTCTTTTTCTTAATTAATTTTCTGATTTAACTTCTTCTTTTTGTTCTGTTTCTTCTTGGGAATTTTCTTCTACTTTTTCTTCAGTAATATCTTTTTTGTTTTCTGCTTCTTCTATTATAATATTACTTTCTTTTTTGTCTTCTTGTTTATCTGTATTTTCTATATTTTCTTGTTTTTCAGTTTTATTATTTTTATTTTCAATATCTTTTTTCTCTATCTTTCTTGCGTCATTTTTAATGTTAAGAATAGGAATGTTTGCATATAAAGCTGGTGCTCCATTTGTTCCATCTTCGTTTTCTTTATTTGTTAATCTTACATCTATTTCTTTTTCATCAATTTCTATGTATTTTTTTATTACATCTATTATTTCTTGTTTCATTAATTCTAGAAAGTCTGCTGAAACATTTGCTCTATCTTGCATTAGAACTAAATGTAGTCTTTCTTTTGCAGCATCTTTTGAACTTTCTGCTTGTGTTTGTTTTTTTTCTTCTTTCTTGCCTAAATTCTTAAAAAAGTTTATTACATTTTCAAACATGTTTCCTATCCCTCCACTGTGTTTCTCTTTATTTTAATTTTATTTTTTGAATATTTTTTTGATTTTTGCCCAAAATCCTTTTTCTCTACCAGGAATTGTTACTTCTATTTTTTCCCCTAGCACTCTCTTTGCTATTTCCATATATGCTTTTCCTGATGGTGCTTTTTTATTTTGGATTACTGGTTCACCTTTATTTGTTTGTGTTATTATATATTCATCATCTGGAACAACTCCTATTAAGTCTATTGATAATAAGTCAACTATGTCATCAACATCCATCATTTCTCCTCTTCTTACCATGTTAGGTCTTATTCTGTTTATTACTAATTCTGGATTTTTTATTTCTGATGATTCTAGTAATCCTATTATTCTATCCGCATCTCTTATTGCTGATATTTCTGCGGTTGTTACTACTATTGCTCTGTTTGCTCCAACAATAGCATTTTTAAATCCTTGTTCTATTCCTGCAGGACAATCTATAAGTATATAGTCAAATTTTTCTTTTAGTTCATTTGTTAATTTTATCATTTGTTCTTCGTTTACAGCGCTTTTATCTCTTGTTTGGGCAGCTGGTAGTAGGTATAATTCTTTAAATCTTTTATCTTTTATTAATGCTTGTCTTAGTTTACATTTTTCTTCAACAACATCTACTATGTCATATACTATTCTATTTTCTAGACCCATTACTACGTCTAAATTCCTTAGTCCAATATCAGTATCTATTAGGCATACTTTCTTTCCTTCTACTGCTAAACTTGCACCTAAATTTGCTGTTGTTGTTGTTTTTCCTACTCCACCTTTTCCTGATGTTATAACTATTACTTCTCCCATAATTTTCCTCCTTAGGATTTTAAAAACACTCATTTTTATATGTTTATATGATACAACGAATTGCTTAAAAAGTCAATGAATTTGTCCAATAAAATGACAGAAATATTTCCAAATTATTACAAAATGATTACAGCCGTAAAACAAAAAAGCAAACTCTATTTTTTATAGAATTGCTTTTTCTTTTAATATATTGATACCCTAAATCCTATTTCTGCTTGTCTTTCTTCGGAAGTATATGTTCTATATGCCATTGGTGCAACATTACCTTTTACTCCATAGCGTCCACCTCTCATTGAATATTTTCCACTATATGTATTCTCTAAAGTAAGTTTATATATATTCCCGGCTAAATCATATATATTTAATTTTCTTGTTTTTTCAGAAGATCCAGTTGTTAATAACATGTTATAAGATTCATTAATTGAAGTTTGTGAATTTGTAACATAATTTTGAGTATTTTCTTTAAAATCTATCCAATTAGAAGTAATTAAATATTTTCCTCTAACTAATTTCAAACTGCTATTTGAATAATTTCCCAATTGACTGCTATCTACAGCAATATCTTCATATGTTAATTCTAAATTTTCTTCTAAAAATTTACATACTAAATCCCATTGAATTCCGAATAATAAGCTACTTGTTTTATTTTGATTACTCATTTTACTTGCTAATTTTTGTGCTTCTGCTGTAGTAACAAAGTTATATGGAACTTGACTTTTTTTACTTGCTGTTTTACCTAATGTTCCACTATTTTTTGATCTTACTTCATAATTATTTTCTGTTGCCGAGCTATCTCCAATATTGTATCTAGAAATCCAAAAACCATTATTATTATATACGCTTGATAACATTGTATGATATGTTTTTGTATATTCTTCTTCATTTAGTCCACAACCATTATGCCATGTATCTTTCCAATCACAATTTTGTGAACTTGCTCCTTTTCTATAGTCCTTTGCATATCTAATTAAATCCGCTTCTATGTTCTCATAGTCAGTATCATTATTAGATGTTATAAAAACATTGCTTGGTACTTCAATCCATACCCATTCATTATCATTTTCGTCTTTTACAACAAAACCCTTTTTTATAGTATTCATTGTATCTGCCATACTAACTTTAAATCCTGCAGGAATTATAATTGTATCTCCATTTTTATCTTCATATTCTGTATCTTTTGTATATGCCTCTGACCATTTTTCTTCATCTACTACGATATACACAACTTTTCCATCTTTATTTTTAAAATACCCTTTATAATTATTTACACTTATAATAAATTGATAACTTTCTTGATTATTCTCTAATGTTACACTTGATGGAACTTCTGTAATTTCTGATATTTGCTTTGTCCAAATATATTGATTTGATTTTGTCAAATCTACACTTTCTTCTTTATTGTTAGAAATTACTATAGATTCATTTCCACTACCATCTTTTGTATTTCCTATATAATAGTAATTGTCTGGAATTAGTATTCCATTTATGTATTTTATATCTACTGTTGTGTCATCCGGAAATCTGTAATCTGTATAATATGTTTTTACTGCATCTTTTTCTTTTATATCTATTCCTTTAACATAAAATATGTTATGACTGTTTTCATTAATTATATATAAATCTTTATAGCTATCTGCGTTTAATGGATTTATTTTTACATTTTCATAGTCTTTTCCATAGTTTAATGTAATTCCTTTCATTGCTTCCAAATCGATTACATAAAAATCTCCAATATCATTTTTTGTGCTTAATACACTTGCTAGTGAGCTTATATTGGTATATTTTATATTAGCTGGTATTTTACCATATTCGTTGTAATATTCATCAGTTTTTATTCTTAATACTTCTATGTCTGAATACAAGTTATTAATTTTTTTTATATATACACTATCTTGTGTATTAAAAACTAAAACACTTGTTAATATAATTAAAATTATAATAGTTACAACTAGTGCTACCATTGTAACCCCTTTTTCCTGTTTTAATTTATTTTTCATCTTTTGCATGCTCCTCTCTATTTTGCTATTATTAGTTTACTATTTATTTGTTTTATTTTCAAGTATTATCTATATTTATTTTTTCAATTTTATCATATATTTTTTTCTTATTTAAATACCTACTATTTTCTTTTAAAACAAGATACCAAAGATACATTATGATTATAAATATAGCTATATTTTTTAAATATAAAATTAATATACTTCCTATTGCTGTCATTATTATAGTAGTTATTATTGATATATTATTTATGCTATCTTCTGATTTTCTTTTTCCTTGAATAATATGTATAAATTCTTTTAAGATTCTTCCTCCATCTAATGGGTATATCGGAAGAAAATTAAATAGTATTATTAATAAATTTGTATAAATTATCATCATTGCTTTTATAATATCTATTTTCAAGTTGTATGTTATGACTATTATAATTAAATTAGTTAATGGTCCTGCAATTGCTACCATTATCTTTTTCATATTTAGCATATTTCCATTTTTTATTTTTTTATTATAATCTTTTGGATTTATTTTGAATGCTATCGACACTCCAAATGGCATTATTTCTAGTTTTTGTGGTTTCATTTGCATCATCAAACCTACAAATAAATGTCCTAGTTCATGAATTAATGCAAATATCATAATCATGGTATATATTTCAATTTGTTTTGTTAAATAAAACAATATTAAAAATAAAAATATTTTGAGGTCTATTCTAAATCTCATTTTATTCTCCTTTAAATTACAAATCTAATATTTTTTGAGGATCTATTGTTCTTTCTGATATTCTTATTTCAAAATGTAAATGTGGTCCTGTTGAATTACCTGTTGAGCCTACTTCTGCTATTTCTTGACCTTGTTCTATCTTGTCCCCTTGTTTTACATATAAATTATTACAATGTGCGTATATTATACTAACTTCTCCGATTTGTATTTTTAAATGTTTCCCGTAATCTCCCTCTTCTGATGCTAGAACTACTTCTCCACTTGTTGCTGATTTTATTTTTGTTCCCATATTTGCGGCAATATCCACTCCTGTATGATTCTTTGGTATTGATGCTATTGTTGATTCTCGTTGACCATATTTTGAACTTATTGTTCCTTCTATTGGTTTTATAAATGTGGTAGTTGCTTTTATGTTATTTATGTCCTGTTCTTCTTGTGAAAGTTGTGGAGTTGTATTTGCTGACTGCTCATTATTTTGTTCTTCTTGTTTTTCTTCTATTGTTTCTGTATTTTGTGTTATCTCTTCGTTTGTTTCTATGTTTTCATTTGCTCCTCCTATAGCATTCTCTTGTGCTTGATTATTAAAATTCATTATATATTGTTTTATATTTTCATATGTTTGTTGAAAGTTTATGTCATACGATAATATTTCTTTCGCTTTGTTTATAAAATTTTGTGAAAATATGTAGTTATTATTTTGAATTATATATATTGTAAAATATATTAAAAGACTTATTATTATTTGTACTATCATTTTTTTTAATAATTTTAAGTCTTTCTTTGTTTCTAAATTCACATTAACTTTAGCTGTTCTTTTAGAAATTCCAGCTTGTCTCCTTGCATATATTTCTTCTGCTCTCCTTATTTTTTCTTCTACTGTCATTGTTCTTTCCATTTTTTACACCTCTTTCGTATTTTCTGTTTAATTTATATGTTATTTTTTTATTTTTATTCCTATAAAAAAAGTCATCAAAAAATTTAATTCTTTGACGACTTTTGTTTTATAATGTTAATAATAATATAAATTCTAATGATGCTGCTATTGTTGATAATATCGCATATTTTTTTATTTTTTTATATTTTTTTTGTATTTTGTTTTCTACTATTTTCTTATCTTCTTTATTTTCCATTTTAGACACATAACTGTTTACTAACATTTCTGCTTCTTTTAATATATAGTCTTTTTCTTTTGCTTGTCTTGGTTGTTTATTATTATTTTTATTGTTTTCAATTTTTTCTAGTCTTTTTATTTTTTTACTGTTTTTTAATATAATTATTGCTTCTTCTACTATATTTGATGGTAAATTTTTTAGTACTACCATGTTTTTTAAATTACTTGCCTCCATTGCTACCTCCTCATATATGTATTTATTATATTTTTTCCATTTTGTGTGAGGTTATACAATAAAAATTCCACAGAAATATAAAAAATCTGTGGAATTTGGTTTAAACTTGGAGGCGCCTATCGGAGTCGGACCGATCATCAGAGTTTTGCAGACTCGTGCCTTACCGCTTGGCTAAGGCGCCATTATTTAATTAGTGGAGCGGGAAACGGGGCTCAAACCCGCGACCTCTGCCTTGGCAAGGCAGCGCTCTATCAACTGAGCTATTCCCGCATTTGCTTTAATACATTATATTCAAAAGCAATTAATATAATACCAAAAATTATAATTATTGTCAATAGTTTTTAAATTTTATTTATCTACACTTACGTAAAAAAGACAAATTAAACTTATTTTATAATTTGCCTCTTTACCTTATTCTATTTTTCTCCTAGTTTTGGTTTATCCCAAGAAATATAATCACATGATTGAGGATTATTTTCACAAATATAATACTTTTTACCTCTTTTTGTTTTTCTAACCTGTACTATTGCTCCACATTTTGGACATGGTACATTTATTGTTTCTATAATTGGTTTAGTATTTTTACATTCAGGGTAACCTGGGCAAGCTAGAAATTTTCCATATTTTCCATATTTATAAACCATCATTCTACCACATTTATCACATGGAACGTCAGATACTTCATCTACAAGTTCTACATGTTCTAACTCTTTTTCTACTTTTTCTAATTCCTTTTCAAATGGCCCATAAAACTCTCTAATCATTTGCTTCCATTGTTCTTTTCCTTCTGCTATCTCGTCAAATTCATTTTCAATTTTTGCAGTAAACTCTACATTTATTACATCTGTAAAGTTTTCAGTTAATAATTTGTTTACAACTTTTCCTAATTCTGTTGGAACTAATTGTTTTTGTTCTTTTTTTATGTATCTTCTCTCTAATATTGTTGTAATTGTTGGAGAATATGTACTTGGTCTACCTATTCCTTTTTCTTCTAATGTTTTTACAAGACTTGCTTCTGTATATCTTGCTGGTGGTTCTGTAAAGCTTTGTTTTGGATTTATTTTTATAAGTTTAACTTCTTGATTTTCTTGTAATTCTGGTAATATTCCGTCTTCCTTTTCTTCTTTTTCATCAGTTCCTTCTACATACAATATCATAAATCCTTTAAATTTTAAACTTTGTCCATTTGCTTTAAAGTCATACTCGTCTGCTTTTATATTTACTGACATTGTATCATATACAGCTGGTTTCATTTGACTTGCCATAAATCTATTATAAATTAATTTATAAAGTTTATATTGATCTTTTGTTAGTTCATCTTTTATTTTATCTGGTTCTATATCTGCATATGTTGGCCTTATACCCTCGTGTGCATCTTGTGCATCTTTATTTGTTTTATAATATCTATTTTCATAATATTCTTCCCCATATGTTGATACTATTTGTGCCTTAGCTGCAGCTCTAGCTTCTTCTGAAATTCTTGTAGAGTCAGTTCTCATATATGTAATTAAACCAACTGTACCTTTTTCTGCTATTTTTACACCCTCATATAGCCCTTGAGCAACTGACATTGTTTTCTTTAATGTAAATCCTAGTTTTCTAGAAGCTTCTTGTTGTAATGTACTTGTTGTAAATGGTGGTGCTGGATTTCTTTTCTTCTCTCCTTTTTTGACTTCTGATACTATATATTTTGCTTTTTCTATTGTAGCTAAAATTTTATCTACTTCTTCTTTAGAGTGAATATCTTGTTTTTTTCCATTTTTCCCATATAATCTAGCTTCAAATTGTTTTTTAGCTTTTTTATCTTTTAAATCTGCATATATATTCCAATATTCTTCTGGAACAAAATTTTCTATTTCATTTTCTCTATCTACTATTAGTTTTACAGCAACTGATTGGACTCTACCTGCTGATAGCCCTCTTTTAACTTTTTTCCATAAAATTGGGCTTATTTTATAACCAACTATTCTATCTAAAACTCTTCTTGCTTGTTGAGCATCTACTGTTTTTAAATCTATATTTCTTGGTTCTTTAATAGCTTTTTGTACCGCAGTTTTTGTAATCTCATTGAATGTAACTCTAGTAATTTTATCTTTATCATTTTCTAATATTTTTGACAAATGCCATGCTATAGCTTCTCCTTCACGGTCAGGGTCAGTTGCAAGATAAACTTTTTTTGCCTTTTTTGCATCTGCTTTTAATGATTTTATTAAATCTCCTTTTCCCCTAATATTTATATATTCTGGTTCAAAATCATTTTCTATATCTATTCCTAATTTTGATTTAGGTAAATCTCTTATATGTCCCATTGAGGCTACAACTTTTGTGCTTCCCCCTAAAAACTTTTTTATTGTATTAGCTTTTGCTGGTGATTCTACTATTATTAACTTATCTGCCATAAGTCCTCCTTAGAATTTTATTCTATTATATTTTACTTTTAGTATTCTAGAACAATTTTCAATATTTTGCAAGTTTTTTAAATAAAAAAAGAGAATTCGTATTCTCTTTTTATTAAAATTTGTTTCTAAATATGTCTGATATAACTTCTTCAGAATTTATAGGAGTTACTTGATTTTCCTTAAAAATATTTAAAATTCTATTTTCTTCTAATTCATCATTTGTTATATATTTTATACTTTTTGTTTCTATTTTCAAATTATCTGGTACATATTCTGTTTTTATTATGTGAATTCCATATTTTTCTTTACCAGATTTTATATCATCTTCATTTATTTCTTTGTAATATTCTAATTTTATTGGATGGTTTATTCCCGCTTCTTCAAGTTTCTCTTTTTCGATAAATGTGCCTCCAAAAAACGTCTTCAAAAAAATCCCCCTTTTCTTTAGTACTTATTGCAACAAATTATATGTTACTACTAATTTCAGTACTTTTCAAGGATTTTTCATCGCAATTTGTGACATAAAATTCTTTTATCTTATTATACTTATCATTTTTCTTTTTTATTCGACGTTTATTTATTAAATATTTTTTATAAATTCCTTAATTTCATTTGCTAAAATTTCTTCTTTTCCTGTATAACTATGATTTGCTCCATCAATAAATCCTATATCTAATGATTTATTGTTTATTTTTTCTTTTAACATATCACATAATTTATCAGCTTTTTGAATAATTAATTCTCTATCATTTCCCCATCTCATAAATAGTGGAACTTTTATATTATTTAGCTTTTTATAATTATAATCTTCATCTGAAAATCTTGCAAAATCTATATCTTTATTATCTATTGAATATCTTAAAAATGTCTTTACACTTATTGGATGTATAAAACTTTCTTCAGGCATTAATGAATTTTCAATTCCTTCTTTTTTCATATTTTTTGCATATGTTACCATTACAGGAAATTTATCTTTTAAATAAATTTGAATTGATAGTGGTATATCTACTAAAGAAAGTAATATTATTCCTTTTATTTTATTTAAAATTTCTTCTTGATTTTCTTCTAATAATTTATTGTATGTGTATATTGTTTTCGTACATCCTAGACTATGTCCCATTAAATATATTTCACTATAATTATTTTGTGTTGCATAGTTTATTGCCCCTAATATATCTTCATAACATTCTAATATTTCTTCATATGATGTTCCTGCCAATTGTTCTTTGTCTTTATTTTCTTTTTTTATATAATTTGTTAAATCATGTCCTCTATTATTAAATGCTAAAAAGTCTATATTTAATTCATTTACTTTTTCTGCTATTTTTTCATCTCTTTCTTTTATACAATTTGTAGCCATTCCATGTATTGATATTAATAGTTTTTGTGTTTTTACTTGTGATTTATATATAATCCCTTTTAAGTCCACTCCATCTGTTGCTTTAAAAAAACTTGTTTTTATATTCATATATTTTCTCCTTGACTTAATATATATAACTCCATTTACAAAATAATTTTTATACAAAACTTCTAAAATTTTTTTACAATTTCATTTTGTTTTTTGTATATACTATTTTGTTCAATTACCCCTCTTACTGAAGATAATGGGTATATGTTTGTATTTTTCCCAATTACTGTTCCTGGATTTAATACAGAACCACAACCAACTTCCACATTATCTCCTATCATTGCTCCAAATTTTTTTAATTCTGTTTTAATTTCTTCTGAACCTTTTTTTACAACTACTAATTTCTTATCTGATTTTACATTTGATGTTATTGAACCAGCTCCCATATGTGCTTTATATCCTAATATTGAATCTCCTACATAATTATAATGTGGCACTTGTACTTTATTAAATAATATTACATTTTTTAGTTCAGTTGAATTCCCAACAACTGCTCCTTCTCCTACTATTACTTTGCCTCTTATAAATGCACAATGTCTTATTTCTGCATTTTTTCCTATGATTGCTGGTCCTTTAATATATGCTGTTTGTGCTACTATTGCTGTTTTTGCAATCCAAATGTCTTCTCCTACTTTGTTGTATTCTTCTGGTTTTAAGGTATTTCCTAATTCTATTATAAATTCTTCTATTTTAGCTAATACTTCCCATGGGTATACTACTTCCTCAAATATTTTTGATGCTATTGTTTCCTCTAAATTATATAAATTTTCTATTTTGCATTCTTGCATTTCTTATTTCTCCTATTCTTCTAATAATTTATAAATTGCATTTGCATATATTTTAGCACTTATTATTAAATTGTCAATTTTTATATATTCATCAGTTTGATGGCATAAATCTTTTTCGTATGGCATATTTGCCCCAAATGATACACAATTCGGAAATGCTCTTGCAAATGTTGCTCCTCCTATTGCTATTGGTTCTTCATTTTTATTTGTTATTTCTTTGAATACTCCTGTTAGTGTTTTGACTAATTTACTGTCTTTTGGAACAAATAAAGACTTCATTTCTTTACAAAAAATCACTTTTAAATTCTGATATTCATAAATCTTCTCTTGAAATTTATTTTTAACAAATTCTATATCTGTATTTATTGGAATTCTTGAGTCTATTCCTAATTTTATAGTATTTGTTTCTGTTTTTATATATAATTCACCTACATTTAGTGTAAGTTCTCCTGATTCATCTTTTTTATTTATTCCTAATAGATTTCCATTATAATCATTTCCTATATATTTTGAAAAAAATTCTATTAGTTCGTTTTTTATTTTATATTTGTTAAATACTTCACCTAATATTAATAATAATTGAGAAATTGCATTTTTACCCAAATCTGGATGTGCTGCATGGCTTGATATTCCGTTTGATATTAGTTCAAGATATTCAGCGTCTTTTTCATTTATTTTAATATCAAATTTATTTTTTTCTATACTATCTTGAAAAATTCTGATAAGCTCATTTTTATTTATACCATTTATTTTTAAAGTACATTTACAGTATTTAGGAACTACATTTAAAGCATTGTTTTTACAATCTACTTTTTCTATTATTATTTTTTCAGTTTCATTATTTGGAGCTTCTATAAATGGATGCAAAATACTTTTTTCTGCATATATACATGGAAAATCAGCATCTGGGCTAAATCCTAAAGTTGGTATTTCTTCATATTTTTTATAGTAATTTATACATTTCCAAGACTTCTCTTCATTTAATCCAATTATTAATCTGACCCTTTTATTTATTTTAATTGTGTCTTTTATTACTTTCATTGCATATAATGCAGCTATTGTTGGGCCTTTGTCATCTATTGCTCCTCTACCATAAATTTTATTATCATATATTCTAGGTTCAAATGGCTTTGTTATTTTCCAATCTTTTTCATATGCTGGTACAACATCTAAATGTCCTATTATACCGATTAAATCTTTACCTTTACCAAATTCTATACAACCACAATATCCATCTAAATTTTTTGTTTTAAATCCCATATTTTTTCCAAGTGTTAAAATATATTCCAATGCATTATTGCATTCTTTTCCAAATGGCATATTTTTTTCAAATTTTTCTTCATCTGATATACTTGGTATTTTTATTAAATCACATATCTTATTTATCATTTCTTCTTTATATTCTTCTACTTTTTGATTTAATTTTTCTTTCATTATATCTCTCCTTGCTTTTAAACTATCTTTTTTATATTTATGAATCTTATCTTGTTTAATTCCATATAATCATTGTTTTTCTTGCTATTTTTTCAAAATTTTGCTATACTAAATACACTATGGAAAACGAAGAAAGATATAATCATTTAAATAAATATTTAAAAAACAAATTTGGAGAAAGAACTCTTAAGATTTGTGTTGATGGTGGTTTTACTTGTCCTAACAGAGATGGTAGTATCTCAACAGAAGGTTGTATTTTTTGTGGTGAAAGAGGTTCTGGTGAACATCTTAAATATGAAAATATAACAAAACAAGTTAAAGACTACTTTTCAAGTTATCGTAGCCAAAGAGCTAATAAATTTATTGTTTATTTTCAAAATTTTACAAACACATATGATACTATTTCTAATTTAAAATCAAAATACAATTCCGCTTTAATTGATAATAGAATTGTTGGTCTTCAAATTGCTACTAGACCAGACTGTGTTAATGAAGATATTTGTAAATTAATTAAATCTTATTCAGATAAATATTATGTTTGTGTTGAACTTGGTTTACAAACCTCTAATGATGAAACAAGCAAATTAATTAATAGAGGTTACACACAAAAACAATTTACAGAAGCAGTCTCTCTTTTAAACAAATATAAAATTGATGTGGTTACACATTTAATGGTTGGTTTACCTGGTGAAGATTTTGATGACATTAAAAATAGTGTTAATTTTATAAACTATCATAATATTCAAGGTATAAAAATTCATTCAACGTATGTAATAAAAGATACTGTTTTAGCTAACATGTATTTTAAAGGAGATTATGTACCCATTACTTTAGAATACTATTTAAGTTGTCTTACTTATATTATAACTCATATTAGTCCAAATATTGTGATACACCGAATTTCCGGAGATGCGCCTAAAGATTTACTCGTTGCTCCTGAATGGAATTTACACAAAAAATGGGTAATGAATGGCTTGGATAAAATATTACGTACTCAAGATTTATGGCAAGGGAAATTTTACTACTAATATTTTTATTTTATCTTTTACTATTTAAATTATATTCTTGTAAAATTTCTCCATCAACTTGTTTTAATATAATTTTATTTTCATCAATTATGATATAACTATGTTTTGTATTGCACTTTGGTAAAGAAATAGATCCTGGATTTGCAAAAACATAGCCCTCTTTTTCTTGAATAAAACCTTGATGAATATGTCCATATACCATTACCTCAAATTCTTCATATGGGATATTTTCTATATTATATTTATGCCCATGAGTAAAATAATAGTTTGTTCCATTTATTTCCATTAAAATATGATCTTGAAATTTAAATTCAGAAATCATTTCATCAACTTCTGCATCACAATTTCCCTTAATTACTAAAAGCTTTTCTTTCAAAGAATTTAGGATAGTAGCAACTTTCATCGGTTTATATTCTTGACTTAATTCATTTCTTGGTCCATGATAATATAAATCTCCTAACAATATAATTTTATCTGGTTTTTCTATTTCATTAATTTCTTTTATTTTTTCGCTATAATATCCTGATCCATGAATATCTGAAATTACTAGTACTTTCATATTTCTCCTCTTTCTTTTTTATTATTTTGTGATTAATTCTTCAATTTTTTCTTCGCTTATTAAACCAACAGATCTATTAATTTCTTGTCCATTTTCTATTACTACTAATGTTGGTATAGACATAATTTGATATTGCATTGCAATTTCTTCTGCTTCATCAACATTTATTTTTACTACTTTTATTTCGTTATGTTTTTGTGCTATTTCTTCTACTTTTGGTCCCATCATTTTACAAGGACTGCACCAATCTGCGTAAAAATCGATTAATACTTTTTGCCTACTTTCTAAAACTTCACTTTTAAAATTATTATTTGTTATTTTTTGAACTTCCATTTTATTTTCCTCCTTAATTTATTTTTTCCATAAACTTTAAAACTATTACTTTAATTTTGCATTTTGATTTGTTCTTCTTTTATTAATTGATATCTAATAAGTTGTTCTGAGTCTAAATTTTCCTTATTCATATCAATTCCACTAATTTGATGATTATCATATGTTGTATAATAGTAAATTCCTTTTGTTGCATTACAGCATGATGTATAAATTGTAATTTCATACTTCCCATTATCCAACTCACAACATCCTCTTTGTTGGTCAACCGAATTAAGAATATGAAAAAATTGACTCACACTTTCTTTTTCATTATCTGCTGAAACCGAATTCATTTTAACAAATGCCACTCTTATAAATCTAGATTGTGATGATAAATCACCTGGAAGTCCTATTGCTCCCATTCCTCTGCTATATTTTTCTAAATTTAGTCCTTTTGCAAATTTATTTTCTGGTGATTTATTAGATAAATTAATATAATTGTTTAATTCAAACATTTGCTTATCAAATGATGGATTATTAGTTAATACTCCAACTGGATTTTCATATATTTTTATTCCTTCTTTTACAGATTCTACTGTTATAGTTTCCTTATTATCTGATATAATCCAATGTAATTGTGCTAATGGTAATTTATCATTAAATGGTTCATTTAAAAAATTCATTTTTCCTATTAATCTTTTTGCTTGTTCTACATTTGAACATTGACTAAGAATCCATGGTATAAATTCAAATTGTGCTATATTATCTTTTCCTTCTATTTTTTCATTATAATTAGCATTTCCAACAAAATTTAACCCTGCTATACATAATCCTTTTTCGTTTACAGCATCATAATATAGTGGATAATTTTCTGTTACATATGCCATACCTATTATTGCATAATGACTTTTAATTGTTTTTTTATTTTTAAAGTTAAATTCGTAATTTCTCGGTGTTATTGTTATTTCATCTACATATGAAAATTCATAGTCTAATGTTCTTCCAAAATAAAAATCTTTTGTTTTATATGTTGCTGCTGTACACATATTTTCCTCCTTTCCTATTTTTATTAATTTATTTTATTGAATTTTTTATATTTTATTCTATTTAAAATATTTGTCCTCAATATATTTCTTTCCTATATTAAAAACATCAGCTTCTTTATTTTTTAATAAAATTTCCAATGCCTTTTCACACTCTAAATATACATCATATAAATAATCCCATATTTTAAGTTTATTAAATATATTTCTTAAACTTTCATCTTTCATTATCTCTATAAAGTTAATTTCGTATTCTTCATTTTCTTTATTATAACATTTTTGATATAAAACTTTTTGATATATTCCATAATCAAAACGTGCCAAATCACTTTCTATATTTGACCCAATAATAAACTCCACAAATACCATAAAAAGTTGAATCCTATTTATATTTCCAATACACTCAAAAGCTTTATTAAAATAACTTGTTAATTCCAGTGAATTTATTATTGCTCGTGATACCTTCATTTTGCCAATATTTTTATAATTTAGATTTGTTTCATTTATAAAATATTCTAATGCTGTAATTAAATAACGACTATTAAATTCTTTTCTATTGATTTCTGAATATAAATGTAATACTTCTTGTAAAGATTCATTAATCATTTTTTCCTTATCTTCTTCATCTTCTATCCAATTTGTAATTATTTCTAACAAATTTGTTCTTTTTGTTATTAACTCATTAACAGCAAGATATAAATGAATATATTTATTTATAAATTTTGTTTTTCCATCTTTTTTCTTTATAACACCTATATCATATAGTTCTTTTAAGTATTTTTTATTATATTTTTTCGTTATATCTTTACTAATATAAAAATCGTTATTTAAAAAGCTATCATATGCAATACTTTTAAGTAATTTATAAGCTTCTTGAGATATATTAAATTTTTCATTTAATAAGTATTGCAAAAATTGTTTTGCTAAACCTTTTACTGATTCATCTACATTTTCTTTTTTATCAATAAATTCTTTATATAATTTTAAATTATTATACTCATTTTCATCATTTTCTATTACAAAGCTTGATATCCACCACTTTCCGTATGTATTTACTGAAATCCATAAATCATAATAATCATGATTTGTCTTTTTTTCCTTTTTTGTTGTTATTCCTTTTTCAAATTTTTCTTTTATTGCTTTCACTTGGTTTTTATCAATAGTTTTATATTTATAATATCTAAGTGTTTTTTCTTCTTTTTTTTCATTTTGAATTTTTATCATAATTTCTTCTAATTGTTCTTTATCAACATATACATCACAATATTCATATAATTCTTTTAACATTTTGTTTATATATTTTTTACTGTATAAATCTTGCAAACTTGGAATTTCATCTAAAAATGTATCTTTAATCCAACATTTTATAATATCTTCTATTTTTTCCCCTTCTAGCATTTCTTCTGCTATTTCTCCCGGTATGTCCTCATTTATTGTATTTTCTACATAATCTGAAATCAAGTCAGATAATACTTCTTGAAATATATAAAAATTTCCTAACATATACTCCGTATCTTTTTGATATTCAAATATTTCAACACATGTTTTAAAAAATATCTCACAATCCATTATATCTATGATATTATATAATAAATCAATGTTTCCATATTCTATTATATCTTCTTTAAATTTATTTTTTGTATATTCATATAATACGTCAAATTTATTGTCAAGTATATTTATTACTATTTCAGGATCTTCATAAATAAAAGCTTTATCTATAATATCTTTTAGAAATTTTTCTCTTTCAGGATTAATTCTATTTTTTATTATATTAAATAAAATTACTTCTTTATTATAATAAAAACTTTTTAAAGTTTTAAAATCATTTTCTGACTTTTGTGCTAATTTTTCATATACATTGTCATTTTCTATAATTATATATATATATTGTAAAGTTTCTACAAATTTTGCACTTTTTATGTATCTATCTACATTTATTTCTCTATATTTTATTTTGTTAATAACATAGTCTGCAATACTATGCTTACAAACTTCTAGTTCTGTTTTCTCTTCTTCGTTAAATGTAATTTTAACAAATGAATCGCTTAATACATGAAGTGATTTTGCAAATATTTCTGAATCTAATAATGTTATATTTTCATCTTTTATTATTTGTTCAAATTGTTCCTTTACATATGTTTCTGGGACTTTAACTCCATACAAAACTATGATTGTTAAAATTATTTTTTCATATGGTGATAATTTTTTATATTCTTCTTCCCATAATTCATCTGGATCATTTAATGCTCTGATTATATAATCTTTTACATCTATAATTTGTTTATCTTTGAGCCTTTCACATATTAATGCAATAACTCCTGGATTAAAGTTATTATGTGTAATTACATCAACATAAAATTCTTCTTGTACTAATTGTTTATGTGTATCGGTTCCAAGTAGATTATTAATTTTCATATGATTATATAAAATATTTCCTTTTTCTTCATATGTATAATTAGCCACATCTATTAAATATTCATTTTTTATGCTTGTTGCCTTATAGAATTTGTAAAATAATTCTTTAGCATTATTATATATATAAGTTCTTGTTGTAAATATAAGTTTTTTATTTTTGGAATTTTTAAATATTCCAATTATTTTGTCTAATGTACTATCTGCAATATTTTTTTCTAAATATTGCACATTTGAACCCAAAAAGTCATCTAGTAAACATATTATTTTTTCATCAATAGCAACCTGTTCTTTTATTTTTAATAAATCATCTACATTTCCATATATAAACATATATCCTTGTTCTACATAGTTTGATACTAATTTTCTTGCCGTACTTGTTTTACCAACCCATGGTTCTCCATGTAAAATTACAATATTTTGGTTTTCCAATTTTTCTTTGGCTTCTTTATATGCATTTGTTTCAAAAAATACTTTATTTGATTTTTTTATTTCATCTAGTTCATATTTAGTGTTATAGTTGTAACATATTGTTTTTTTGTTATATACTTCTACTTCTTTTAATGGTTTTATTTCTTTGTATATTTTTAGATTATTTATAAATTCTATACATATTGAAACTAGTTTGTTTTTTTCTAATGGTTTAAATTTTAGTCTTTTAGTATTTGTTTTTTTTATCTTGTTTTCTTCTAATATTTCTTCTATTGTTTTTAGGTCAAATACTTTATAGTAAATTTGTGTGTTTTTGTTTGAGTCTATTTCTGTAATAAAGTATATTGTGCCTATATTAGTTTTTCTGTAATTTTCTATGTCTGATATTTTTACGTCGTAATATGTTTCTTTTTCTACTTCGGACTTTGTGGTTGCTTTTTTTCCTTTTACTTGTACTGGTATTATTCCTACTATGTCTGTTGTTTTGTTGCTGTCGTTTTTGTATAGTTCTATTGTTCCGTCCCATACTGGTTCTTTGTCTCTTTTTCGTAAATTTTCTTGTAGGTTGTCGTACTGGTTTATTTCGTTTATTAGTGAGGTTATTCCTATACTTTCTGTTTTGGTTGAGTTCATTTTGGGTTCCTTTCTTTTTTTCTTCTTTTTTATTATTTTATTATTTTTTTGTTGGTGTGTCAATATTGGGGTAGACCTTGGGGTTATGAGAGTTACATAACATATTTTATTAGATGTGTTGAATTGTATTGTATGCTAGTGATATT
>CAUWAM010000004.1:0-98630 GCA_963556825.1 uncultured Clostridia bacterium
CCAATGGTTACAAGAAGTGGAGATTTAGACCCATCAGTAGTAACATATATAATGAAAAAAGAAAACTTAAATGCTCAACAAATGGAAGATATTTTAAACAAAGAATCTGGACTTTCAGGAATGTCAAATTTAAAACCAGATTTTAGAGTAATAGAAAATACTTCAAATGAAGGACAACCAGATGCAGTGATGGCAGTTGAAACATTTAATTATTCAATAGCAAGTTATATAGCAAAATATGCAGTTGCAATGAATGGGGTTGACTATATAATTTTCACAGGAGGAATAGGAGAAAATCAAATTAATATACGTAAAGGAATTTGTGAAAAATTAGCATTCATGGGAATAAAAATAGACTTAGATGAAAACAATATGAGAGGAGAAGAAAAAGTGATTTCTAAACCAGATTCAAAAGTAAAAGTTTATGTTATTCCTACAAATGAAGAATTAATGATAGCTAAAGAGACTTTAAGATTAACAAAGTAATAAAAAAGCAGATATAAAATTTTATATCTGCTTTTTAAATTAGATTATCTGAAATATAGATTCTCGAACTTATCTAACAATTTTTTATTTATTTTACCTTCAAAAATATATAAAGAATAATAATAATATAAAAAGTTTTGGTGTTTATCAATGCAACTAGACAGTAATTTATCATTATCTAAAATCCAAATAAAATTTTTCTTTAAATTATATTCATTTTGATTAAATAAAATTTCAAATGCCATAATAATAATATCTTTTTTTATAAGCTCATATAATTTAGATACTATATCTGATTTTGAAACATTAAATTGTGAAAGCAAAAGATTTTTGGAATTTTGTTGGAATTTACTATACACATCATCTGCTGCATCTTCAATTGTCTTAGAAAATCTACTCATTGCATTTTCATAATGTTTAGAAATTTTTTTATTTGACAAAAAAATTTCACCAACATTATATTTAAGAATTACTAATTTTAACATACTTAAACCTCCTAAATTTTGTTGGAGGTTTTACCCTCCAAGTACTTATTAATAGTTACAAAGAGAGTATTACTAATATTTGATACATTATAACATTGCTTATTATAAATATCAACACTTTACAATTTAATTTTAAATATTATAAAAAATTAAACTTTTTACAAAAGATAAGAACTCTAATAAATATCAAGCGTTTGAAAAAATGGAGGACACAAATGGAACAATTAATAGAAAAAGCAAAAAAGGTGATAAACAAGCATTTACTCGGATTAATATTAGATATACAAAGTGAATTATATAAAATTGCAAAAACAAGATTATATAATGAAGATGATATAAATGAAGCAGTACAAGAAACAATAAATGTAATAAACAATACAGAAAACTATTATGGTTCAATGATGAATACAAATTTTCCAGATAATGAAAGATATTACTATAAAACAGATGAAAAAGTAAGAAGAGTATGGGTTGTAATATTTAATTATGAGGATAATACAAATAATAAAGAAAATGAAGATAAAACAGAAATAGAAAAACTTTCAGAAAGAGTTAATAAGGGAAATATACATATTTTATAGACTGTACAACAGGTGAAATAATCGGAAGAAGCACAAGCGATTATTTAAGATGGGATAATCATTGGGCTGAATATTATTCAGTGGAATAATATCAATAAATATGTTATAAAAGTATTAAACAAAAAAGTTTAATACTTTTTTTAAAATAATGCACCAAAAACACATACATAAAAAATCTAATATATGTATTTAATATGTACATATGAAATAAAAGTGGAGGAAAATCGTGGAAGAACTAGTAAAGAAAGCAAAGAATAATGATGAAAAAGCATTTGATGAGTTGATTTTATTGATAGAAAAAGAATTATATTTAATAGCAAAGACAAAACTAAAAAATGATGATGATATAGCAGATGCTATTCAAGAAACAATATTAAAATGCTTCCAAAATATAAATAAATTAAGAGATATAAAATTATTCAAAACATGGACAATAAAAATTTTAATAAATGAATGTAATAAAATATATCGTAAAAAAGAAAAATATAAAATATCAATAGAAGACAACGAAATTGAAAAATATATAAAATTAGAAGAAAAATATGATGAAAATATAGAATTTAATATATTAATAAAAAAATTAGAAACAGAAGAAAAACTAATATTAACATTATATTATTGCTCTGGATATACAACAAAAGAAATAAGCAAAATTTTAAAAAGAAAAGAAAATACAATAAGAAGCAAGATGACTAGAGCAAAAAATAAATTAAGAAAACAATTGGAAGGAGAAAAAAATGGATAATATAGAAAAAATGTTAAAAGATGCAAGCAATAAAGATTTCAATATTCCTTCAAAAGTTGAGCACAGAGTAAATTATACATTAAGCCATAAACATAAAAATAAATGGAAAATATATATTAAAAAGTTATCAACTGCAATAGCATCAATTGCTATAGTATTACTAGGAGGAATAAGCGTATATGCAGCAATGGGAGGTACGATATCAGGAAGACCATTTTCTGAATTCTTTAATATAAAATTTCCAGATGAATATGAAAATTATAAAATAAATGTAGAGGGAAAAGAAATAGAAAAGGGAGAAACAAAAATAGATTTAGTATCAACTGTATGTGATGAAGGATATACAATTTTAGAATTTAATGTTAAGCTAAGTAAAGAAGATAGAGAATATCTAAGATTAGATAAAAATGTTGTTACAGAACAAGATATAAAAGATGCAGAAGAAAGAGGAACATCTGGCCTTTTACAACAAAGTAAAGATTTGAAAAATACATTACAAATAATGTTTAATACAAAAGTTATATTAGATAATGGAAATGAAGTAGAAGATGATGCAAATAGATATGTAATAATAGATGGAAAAACATATTATCCACTACGTAAACAAATTGTAAATAAAATTTCAGATTATGAATATAAGATTTTTCAATTGTATTTCTTAACAGATAAGGAATTACAGGATAAAACAGAATTTACAATAACATTAAATAACATAAAGCTAGGAAATATTGCGGATTATTCTGATTCCGAACCAAAAGAAAAAATGTATCTTGTAAATACACATGAGAACGCAAGAAAAATTGATATAGAAGGAGAGTTTAATATAAACTTATCAAAAAAAGAAGCAAGCAAAAATACAAAAATAATACCAGTAAAAGACCAAAAAATAAATTATAAAAATATGGTAAAAGAAATAGAAGAAATTAAAATAACTCCATTACAAATAATAGTAAAATTAAAAACAACTAGAAATAATTTAAGTCTAAGTGAATTAAGCAATACACGTAATAAAAATTACATAGGTGCTATAAATTATAAAGCATATAATGAAAATAATGAAAAAAATGAAAAATTAACAATGAGTTATATAGAAACAAAAAGAACAATAACATATCAAAATGGAAAAGTCGAAGAATGGTCAAGAGGTGATATTGGAACATATAAAGACTTTTATAATGCGAAAATGGAAACAATAGAATATCTAATAATAGAGAAAAAAGAAAATATAAGTGATATATTAATAAAATTAATTGAAAGTCAAGTTGATTTTGAAAATGGTGGGGAAAAATATGTAGAATTAGATAGTTTTAAAATTAATATAAAAGAATAAAAACAAGTTATAAAATTTACTACAAAATTATTGCATAATAAAAGAAAAAAGTGTAAAATGAACACAAGTAGGATAAGTGCTAAATAGCTCAAAAGGAGTAAAAAATGGAAGATAGAGTAGATATTTTATTAACTACATATAATACAAATATTGAGTATTTAAAAATGCAATTAGATAGCATATTAAATCAAACATACAAAAATTTTACACTTATAATTTCAGATGATTGTTCACCAAAAGAAGAAGTGAAAAAAGTATTAGAAGAATATAAACAAAAAGATGATAGGATACAATTATATATTCAAAAACAAAATTTAGGTTATACTAAAAATTTTGAGTTTGCTTTGACAAAGTCTACAGCTAGTTATATTGCTTTTAGCGATCATGATGATATATGGTATCCAAATAAAATCGAAATAAGCTTAAAAACATTAAAAGAAAAAAATGTTGATTTGGTTTATTGTGATGCAAATCAAATTGATGAAAATGGACAGATTTTACATGAAAGCTATTTAAGATATAAAAATATGCCAATTTTGAATGAAAAATATAATAAAAATATAAATAAAAAAATCTTAGCTTTTTCAAGACATATAGCTATTGGATGTAGTCAATTTTTTACTAAAGAAGTAAGAGAAAAATTGCTACCTTTTACAGACAATACTATGGCACATGATTGGAATTCTGTATATATTGCTTCAAGATTAAAAGGTATATATTGCATCGATAAACCTCTTTTTGGATATAGATTACATGGAAATAATGCTTTTGGTGGAAGAAATTTTAAACAAAACATGGAAATATGGAAGAAAAAAGAAGGAAATAGTTATCAATCATATTTAAAATATAGACATCATGCAATTACAGAAACATATTTAGCAGGAGTATTAATGTGCAGAGAGTATGCAAATAGAATAGAAAATAATGAATTCAAAAAGCAAGAAGAAGAGATTATAAAATACTTTGAAAATGCACAAAAACACAAAATTATATATTTTCCAATACATAAATATTTTAAATATTTGAATTTTAAAGGAATTAAAAAAAGAGCTTTGAAAGAAATTATAATTTTACACTTTCCATTAATTGGTTATAGTATTTTTTCTTTAATATAAAAAACAAAAAATGTAACTATTTATAATTTAATTTGTCTATATTATTAGTAATTAAAAAATAAATATTATAAAAGGAGAATTAAAATGAAAAGAAAAGAAATAATATTCAAAATAAATTTGACAATAATAATGATAATTGCACTTTTGTTGGGATTAATAGGAAGTAATGAAGCAACTAATGTACAAGAAAAAAAGAAAATCGGAGTAATGTATGATTCACATATACAATACAATGGATGGGAAAAAAGTCTATCAAAAAAAGATGGAGCAACATCAGGAACTCATGGTGAGTCAAAAAGATTAGAAGGAATTCATATTAAATTATATGGAGAACAAAGTAGCAATATAGGAATAAAATATCAAACCCATATACAAAATATTGGTTGGCAAAATTGGAAGAAAAACGGAGAAATGTCTGGAACACAGGGGCAGGAATTACGATTAGAAGCTATAAAAATAGAATTAACAAATACAGAAGAATATAGTATAGCATATAGAGTACATGTACAAAATATTGGTTGGCAAGAATGGCGTTATGATGGAGAAATTGCTGGAACAGAAGGACAAGCTTTAAGATTAGAAGCAATAGAAATAAAAATTATTGACAAAAGATATAAATCATTAATAACAATAGATACTCCTTATAATAATAGTACATATAATTCAAGCAAATCTATTTCTGTAGCAGGCTGGAAAATGGCAAATATATCTAATACAAAAATAAAGGCATATGTTGATAATAAGCAAATTGATGAAAAATCTATAAAATATTCAGAGAGAGAAGATGTATTAAAAGCTATAAATGGATACGGAAGTAAAACTCAAAATCCAAAACCAGGATTTTCGTTTAATATAGATGCAAAAACTTTAAAAGAGGGGAAGCACAAAGTAGAAATAGTTTTATACACAAAAGATAATAAAGAAATAGGAAGAAAATCATTAGAATTTGTAATTGATAATCAGTTACATGTTAAATATTCTACACATGTTCAATATATCGGTTGGCAAAATACTCGTGTTGATGGGAAACTAGCTGGAACAACGGGAGAAGCAAAAAGAGTTGAAGCTATAAAAATAAATAGTTCAAATTTGCCACAAAATGCTAGAATAAAATATCAAGCACATGTTCAATATGAAGGGTGGCAAAATTGGAAAAATGAAGGCGAAATAGCAGGAACAACAGGTAAAGAAAGAAGAATGGAAGCCATAAGAATTAAATTAGAAGGAACAGAAAAATATTCTATAACATATAGAGTACATGTTCAAAATCAGGGCTGGCAAGAATGGTGTTATGATGGCGAAACGGCAGGAACAGTTGGAGAAGAAAAAAGAATAGAAGCAATAGAAATAAAAATTGCTCCTAAAATAACAAAAAATAAAACAATAATAACAATTGAAGAGCCGACTACAAATGTATCAAATGAAACTGCAAAATTAAAAGGTTGGGTAATGACAACAGAAAAAGATATTAAATTTCAAATAAGTATTGATGGTAAACAGATAAGCACTTCATCATTAAAAAGACAAGAACGTCAAGATATTAAAAATACAAATAAAGGATATGGAGATGATACAATATACAATAAAAATCCTGGATTTGAAATAAATATAGACTATTCAAAATATGCATTGGGAAAACACAAAATTAAAATAAATATATTAAATGCTGAAAACAAAGTAATTCATACAAAAGAGAAAGAAATAAATATTCATAAAAAAATTAGCTATGGCAAAGGTGTATACGGAAAATCTGGAAGAAAAGTTGCAAATTCTTCACAAGGACACAATTTAGAATATTATAAATATGGAAATGGACCAAATGTATTTTTTGCAACATTTGCAATTCATGGGTTTGAAGATGGTTGGAATCATGATGGAATGGAATTAGTTGAAATTGCAAATGATTTTTACAAAGAATTAATTGACGGAAATAATTATGATATTGCAGAAAAATGGACTATATATATTTTTCCAGGAATAAATCCTGATGGAATATTACAAGGTTACACAAATAATGGGCCAGGTAGAACAACATTATATAGTCAAGCACCAGAAAATAAAGGAATAGATTTAAATAGATGCTGGCAAATAGGAGATACATATCAAAAATTTACAGATAGTAGAAATTACAATGGAACAACAGGATTTCAAGCATATGAAGCACAATATTTAAGAACATTTTTGTTGAATAATAAATCAAAAAACGGACAAACAATATTGGTTGATTTACATGGATGGACACAACAATTAATAGGAGACAGTCAAATATGTTCTTACTACAATAAGCAGTTTTCAGAAAATGATAAATCTGCAGTAGGAAGATATGGGACAGGTTATTTAATAGATTGGGCAAGGAATTCATTAGGAAACTCTAAAAATGTAGCAAAATCAGCATTGATAGAATTACCAAAAAAAGGAATAAATAATCATCAAGACGTATTAAATCATAATTTTTCTAATAGATACATTCAGGCAACATTAGATATGTTAAGAAATATATAAAAGGGGAATAAATTATGAGTAAAAATAAAAAAAGATTAATAGCCGTTACAATTGCTGTTATAGTAATATTAATTTTAGAAATAATAGTAAATTTAAATAAAAAAGATAATTCAAATAAACAAAATAATCCAGAAAATAAAATTAATATAGTAGACAATGAATTTGGAGAAGTAGATAAAAACCAAATAGAATATCAAGAAAATACAACAATAAATGAAATAAAAAATAATATAGGAGCAACAGGGGATACTAATATTTACGAAGTACAGCAAGAATATGATGGAAGAAATGTTGTTACAATAAAAGCAAATGTTAAATATAAAGTAGCATTTGCAGGAATGATAAAAAACACAAAGCCAGAGTTAACTGAAACTGATGAAATATTAAATAAAAATCATCCAAAAGAAAATGGTATTTGGATAGAAGAAAAAAGTAGAAAAAAAGTATTAGATTTATTAGAAGATGAAAAAATAAATTCAAAATACACAATAAATCAAGAAGGCTATTTAAAAATAAAAGAAAAAAATAATCAAACAGAGTTGGATAAAAAAATAGAAAGAGCAATAAATATCAATAAACAAAATATATTGTGTGTATCAAGTGTTTGCTATATTGTAGATAATATAACAGGAGAAATTTTAGATTATAATTTTGAAAAAATGGACAAATATCAAACATATGAATATTTTGAAGATGAAAACAAAAAAATAATATTTATTAACGAAAATAAAGAAAATCAGTTAACAAAAATAGATATATTAAATAATATTGTAGAAATGCTTTAAAAAGAGTTCTAAAAAGAGCTCTTTTTTATTGACAAAAAAGTATTTTAAATATAAAATAAATGCAGATTTTTTAAGCAAAATAGGAGAAGAAAAATAATGGGATTTATAAAAACAATTTTAAAAAATAGAAGTATAATATGGAAATTAGGAAAAAGTGATTTTAAAAATAGATTTGCAAGTACAAGTTTAGGAAGTATATGGGGATTTTTACAACCATTTATATTTATGATGATGTATGTATTTGTATTTCAATATATATTCAAAACACCAGGAGAAGCAGGAGCACCATACATTGTATGGTTTTTGCCTGGAATGGCAATTTGGCAATGTCTAAATGATAGTATAATGAGTGCAAGTAACTCAATTAGAACATATAGCTATTTAGTAAAAAAAGTAATATTTCCAGTAGATGCTATACCAGTTATATCGCTAATAGGAAGTAGCTTTGTATCTATATTTTTATTTTTAGTAGCAACTGTTGTATGTATAATATTTAAATTTGTACCAAATGTATGGAATATAATATATATAATTTTTGCAACATATGCATTTATTTTAGCATTTACAAGATTGACATCAGCAATAACAACATTAGTACCAGACTTTTCAAATTTATTAGGGATACTAATGCAATTATTCTTCTGGGCTACACCAGTAGTTTGGAGTTTAACAAGACTTGCAGATCATCCAACAATGTTAAGTATAATGCAATATATGCCATTTTCTTATTTAGTAACAGGATTTAGACAAGCATTTATGGGAGGAGATATAATAACGGCAAATCATGGAATCTATACAATTGTATTTTGGGTTATAACTATATTTATGTTTGTATGGGGGAATCATGTATTTAATAAAAACAAAAAAGATTTTGCAGATGTATTATAAAATTACTAAATAAATAAGAGGAAATAAAATGGAAGAAAAAATAGATATATTATTAGCTACATATAATGGTCAAAAATATGTATCTGAACAAATTGAAAGTATATTAAATCAAACATATAAAAACTTTAATTTAATAATATCTGATGATAACTCAAATGATAATACACCTAAAATATTAGAAGAATATGCAAAAAAAGATGAAAGAATAATATTACATTTACAAGAAAAAAATTTAGGTGTTGTAAAAAATATAGAATTCTTATTAAAACAAGTAAAAAGTAATTATTATATGCTTTCAGATCAAGATGATATATGGCTTAATGAAAAAGTAGAAAAATCACTAGAAATATTAAAAAAAGAAAATGCTGATTTAGTTTTTGGAGATTTACAAATAGTGGATGAAAATTTAAAAATAATAAATTCATCATTTAGTGATTTTATGACATTAAGTAAGAAAATAAAAAAATATATAAACAGTTATAAATTAAATTATTTATATAATTGCATAACAGGATGTACGATTTTATCTAAGAAAAAATGGATAACAGAAATATTGCCAATACCAACTCAATCAACCCACTTAATACATGACCATTGGATTGGACTAATAGTATCTTTGAATGGCAAAATAACATATATGCCAGAAAGCTATATAAAATACAGACAACACGGAGACAACCAAGTTGGAACAGAAAAAATTTCATATAAATTAAGAACATTAGATGAAATAAGAGAACATTTTATTAAAGTAAAATTAGGAGTATTTGGAGTATATGTAGAAAATAATGAAAAATTTCCAAAGCAAGTGCAAATATTAAATAAACAAGCATTAGAATACTTTAATATGGTACAAAAAAAGAGAAATATAAATTTTAGAAAATGGAAAATTTTTCATAAATTGTATAAAACAGAAAACTTTAAATATTATATTTTAAATTTCATAATAATAAATTTGCCAATTTTAGGAAGAATATTATTTAATATAAGAAATTTTATAAAAAATAAAAGGGATAATAAAACCGGAGGAAAATAAAAAATGAATAAAGAAGAAAATTCTGAAAACATGATTGAAATTAAAAGTTTGAGAAAAGACTATAAAATGTATAAAAGCAAAAAGGCAAGATTGTTAGAAGCAGTACTTCCTTACTATAAAAATCATGAAACATTTAGTGCCATAAGTGATTTAGACTTAACATTAAAGAAAGGAGAAGTCTTAGGAATTCTTGGTAAAAATGGTGCTGGAAAATCAACATTATTGAAAATGATAACAGGAGTTGTTGCACCAACAAGTGGAGAAATAAAAGTTAACGGAAAAATTAGTTCATTACTAGAATTAGGAGCAGCATTTAATTCAGATTTAACAGGATTGGAAAACATATATCAACATGGACAAGTTATGGGGTTAACAAATGAACAAATAGAAGCAACAAAACAAGACATAATAGATTTTGCAGACATAGGAGACCATTTATATCAACCAGTAAAAACATATTCATCAGGAATGTTTGCAAGACTTGCGTTTGCATGTGCAATAAATGTAGATCCAGACATATTGATAGTTGATGAAGTTTTATCTGTTGGGGATATGGCGTTCCAATTAAAATGTTTTAAAAAATTCGAACAATTCAAGAAAAAAGGAAAAACAATTCTTTTTGTAACACATAACATAACAGATGTTATAAGAAATTGTACGAGAACAATTATTATAAACAATGGTAAAAAAATATATGACGGAGATGTAAAAGGCGGGGTTGAAAGGTACAAAAAAATAATTGTAAAATTAGATTCTGACAGAGAAGAAATAGAAAGAAAAGAAAAAATAAAAAATGAACAAGAAAAGGATTTAGGATTAAAAAAAGTAACAAATCAAGATGAATGGAAGAAAAATTACACAATAAATCCTAATATAATAGAATATGGAAATGGACAAGCAGATTTAATAGATTTTGGAATTTTTGATACAAATGGTAATATTTTAACATCAATTCCTAATGATAAAGAAATTATACTAAAATCAAAAGTCGTTTTTAATCAAAGAGTTATAGATCCAATATTTACAATGACAGTAAAAGACTTCAAAGGATTAGATATGATGGGAACAAATACATTAATAGAAAAAATAGTAACAGGAACATTTGAAAAAGGAGATATAGCAGTAGCAGAATTTAAGCAAAGAATAAGCTTAGCACCAAATAAGTATACATTATCATTTAGTTGTACACACTTTAATGGGAATGGAGAACTAGAAGTATTAAGTAGAAAATATGATGCCTTATTAGTAGAAATAACATCAAATAAAGATACAGTAGGTTTATATAGAATAGATTCTGATATAAATGTTACAAAAATAGAAGGGGCTAAATAATATGAAAAATAAAAGTAAAATTGTAAAAATAACAGCAATTTTAATTTTAATAATTTTAACAATTTGCACATGTCTATACATAAAAAGAAGAAATAATTACATAAACATAACACAATTTTCTCCAACAACCCAAAGACAAATGATGGGATATGCAATAAAAACTATAAATGGAAAAATAGTAGTAATAGATGGTGGACTAAAAGAAGATGCAAAACAATTAGAAGAATATATTAAAAATAATGGTGGAGAAGTAGAAGCTTGGTTTATTACACATCCGCATATCGACCATGCAGGAGCATTTGAAATAATTTCGCAAAATGACGAAATAAAAATTAATAAAATTTATATGTCTGTAGAAGAAAAAAATTGGTATTTAATAAATGAACCATCAAGAACTGTTGATATAGAAGAATTTTTTAAGATAATTGAACAAGAAAAAACAGCATCAAAAATAGTAGAACCACAATTAAATGAAACTATAGAAATAGACAATATTACAGTAAAAATTTTAGGAATAAAAAACCCAGAGATAACAAATAATGCAATAAATAATTCTAGTATGGTAATACAAGTACAAGTAAATCAGAAAAAAATATTATTTTTAGGTGATACAGGAACTGAAAGCAGTGAAAAATTAATAAAAAATCAAGGGATAAAATTAAAATCAGACATTGTACAAATTGCACATCATGGTCAAGCAGGAGCAACAGAAGAATTATATAAAATAGTAGAACCTAAAATATGTTTATGGCCAACAATAGATTGGATATGGGATAATATTGAAAATGGAAAGAAAAATGCAGGATCTTTAAAAACTATGGAAACAAGACAATGGATGGAAAATATGAAAGTTAAACAAAATTATTTAGCTCAAGATGGAACAAAAGAAATAAAGATTTTTTAAACAAGAAAATTTAAGGAGGAGTTTTAATGGTTGTATATGAAGAAACGGACTTAAAAAGAAATGTATTACAATGGTACCCAATAAAAGAAAATAGCACAATTTTACAAATAGGTTTTGAATCATATGAATTAATTGATGAAATGTGCAAAAAATCAAAAAGGGTAACAATAATTATAAACAATGATAAACAAAAAGAAGAAATACTACAAAAGGTAACATATGAAAATTTAGAAATTAAAGTAGAACAAAATTTAACAAATATAAAAGAAAAATATGACTATGTATCATTAATTGGAACCATTAAAATCTATCAAGATAACTTAGAAGAAAAAGCATATAAAAGACTGCAAAGATTATTAAAAATAGCGAAAGATACTTGCAAAGAAAATGGAAAAATTTTGTTAGCAATAGATAATAAATATGGAATGAAATTTTGGACAACAATGTATGCACAAAAAAATATACTATGTAATCAAAAATTTGCATTAAGTAAAACAATGATAAATGAGCTATTAAAAGAAGTAAATCTTACAAATTATAAATATTATTACATGTTACCCGATTATAAGATAACAAATGTGATTTTTACAGATGAATTTTTACCAAATGTTGAAAATATTCATAGAGACTTTACATATGGAGAAGAAGAATTTTCAACATTTAATGAAATAGAAGCTTATGGAGAAATTTTAAAGGAAAATATAGAGCTTTTTAAATTCTATTCAAATTCATATTTTATTGAAATTGGAAAAAATGAATTAGAAGATAATGATATAATCTTTGTTTCTTATACAAATATTAGAAAAGAAAAATACAGAATAAAAACAATAATATATAAAGATAAAGTAGAAAAGACATATAATAATGAAATGGCAAAAATGCATATAGAACAGATAAAAAGAAATATTGACATTATGAATGAACTAAAAATAAGGACATTAGATTCGTACGAGAATGAAAAAATAATTAGTAAGTATATTAAAAATGGAAAAAGTTATGATAAAATTCTACTAGAATATTTAGAAAAAGAACAAAATGAAAGATTCTTTTCGGAGATAAATGAATATAAAAATAAATTAGCAAAAATACTAAAAAATGTTGATTATAACGAAATAAAAGATAACAATGTATTTACAAAATACAATATAAAATGTGAAGAAGAAATTTTGAATAAATTTCATTTTGTAAAACATGGATTATGGGATTTGATTTTTCAAAATTCGTTTTATATTGATAATGAACTATATTTTTATGATCAAGAATGGTACGAAGAAAATATACCAGTTGAATATATAATTTATAGAGCTATTGCATATTTTCCAAATGCACATGCATATATCCCAACAAACAAATTATATGAAACATTAGGAATTAATCAATATATAAAAATATTCCAAGAATTAGACAATAAAATTCAAGAAGAAATCAGAGATAATAAAATGTGGGAACATCACAACAGAACAAAAACAGGACAAACTTTAATTGATTTGTATTATAATTTGCAGAAAGAATTTGATAAGTACAAAAGTACTTATCAAAATACAAATATGGATGAATTGCTTAAAGAAAATCAACAATTAAAAAATGAAAATATAGAATTACAAAATCAAAAAGAAATATTAATAAATGAAAAAGAGAATTTAGATAATACAGTAAATGTATTGAAAAGTATGAATGAAAGAATAACCAATTCAGCATCATGGAAAATAACCAAACCACTTCGTTGGATTAGAAAAAATTTTTAAGCTGATTGCAATAGGAGGAAAAAATGAGAAGAATACAAAATATAATAAACCAAGTGAGATACTATTTTAAAAAATATGGATTTATAAAAACAGTAAAAAAGGTTGTTTTAAAAATATATACAAAAATATTTAGAAGAGATCAAGAAGCACACCTTGTAGGTGAAAGAGAAAAATATCAAATATGGATTAAAAATAATGAACCAGATGAAAACCAGTTAGAAGAACAAAAAAATATTAAATTTAAAATAGAACCTAAATTTAGTATTATAGTTCCAATGTACAATACACCAGTAAATTTCTTTGAAGAACTAGTGGATTGTTTAATTAATCAAACATATTCAAATTGGGAGCTTTGCTTGGCTGATGGAAGCCCGGAAGAAAACGAAGAAATTAAACCAATATTAGACAAAGATGATAGAATTAAATATAAATTTTTAAATGAAAATAAAGGAATTTCAGGAAATACAAATGAAGCATTAAAATTAGCAACAGGAGATTATATAGCATTAGTAGACCATGATGATTTAATACCAAGATTTTGCTTATATGAACTTACAAAAACAATAAATGAAAATCCAGATGTAGAATTTATCTATACTGATGAAGATAAAATAGAAACAACTCAAGAAACAAGAAGAGATCCACATTTTAAACCAGATTTTGCAATAGACACATTACGTTCAAATAATTATATAACACATTTATCTGTATTTAAAAAAGAATTAATGGACAAGTTAGGCGGATTTAGAGATAAATACAATGGAGCACAAGATTTTGATATTATTATAAGAGCATGTGAAGAAAGTAAAAAAATAATACATATACCAAAAGTTTTATATCATTGGAGAGTTCATCCAAATTCAACAGCAATGGTAGCAGATGCAAAACCATATGCATATGAAGCAGGGATAAAAGTAATTGAAGACCATTTGGAAAGACAGAATTTAAAAGCTAAAGTAACACATGGAGGAGATATTCCAGGGGTATATGAAGTAGAATATGAAATACAAGGAAATCCAAAAGTTTCTATAATAATACCAAACAAAGATAGTATAAAAATATTAAAAAACTGTGTTAATTCAATTTTAAAACTTACAACATATGATAACTATGAAATAGTAATAGTTGAAAATAATAGTACAAACCCAAAAACATTTGATTATTATGAAATGATTCAAAAATTAGATAAAGTTAGAGTTATAAAATATGAAGAAAAAGGATTTAACTATTCAAAAATTATAAATTTTGGAGTTAAAAATTGTTCTGATAGCGAATTTGTAGTGCAATTAAATAGTGATACAGAACTATTAACACCAAATTGGTTAGAAAAATTTATAGGGTATGCACAAAGAAAAGATGTTGGTGCAGTTGGAGCAAGATTATATTATGAAGATAAATCAATACAACATGCAGGAATTGGAATAGCAATATGTGACTTAGCTGCAAACTTACTTACAAATACACCAAACGGATTTCACGCATATTTTGGAAGAGAATGTTTAACACAAGATTTATCAGCTGTTACGGGAGCATGTTTGTTCTCAAGAAGGAGTATATACGAAGAAGTTGGATATATGGATGAAGAAAATTTTGCAGTAGCATTCAATGATGTTGATTTATGCTTAAAAATCAGACAAAAAGGATACTTAATTGTATATAATCCATATGTTGAATTTATGCATTATGAATCTAAGACAAGAGGTTATGAAGATTCTCCAGAGAAAAAAGCAAGATTTGAAAAAGAATGTACAAACTTTAGAACAAAATGGAGAAAAGTGCTAGATATAGGAGACCCATATTCTAATATAAACTTTGATAAAAATACTGCTCAATATAATGTAAGAACTGATAAAATTGAGTATTAAATATCTATTAAGGAGAGAAAAATTTTTATGGAGGAAAAAATAAAAACATTTATAAAAAAAGGTAATTATACAAAAATTAAAATGATGTTATTAATTTTAATATCTATTATAGGAGCCTTTACATTAACAACTATTGCAAGAAGAGGTTTTATTTGGGATAGAGTCCCAATTTTGGCTATTATAATATTTTTTATAGGTATTCATTTTATATTTGATATAAAAAAAATTTATAACAATATTTATAAATATAGATTTTATATAGCGGGTATAGTATTAATATATGCAGTATTAATGGAATATTCAGGCTCTTCAATTGGAATTTATAATGACATTATTCAACCTAATAATAAAGAAACTTACTATACTCCTATAATAGGAAATAGTAGAACTATAAGGACAGATGAATGGGCTGTAAATGCACCAAGTTTTGTTTCACAATGTGTAGATCCTGAAGGAAATAACTATTCATATTATCATGATAGTTTAAGAGGAACAAATACGGAAATGTTTTCTCAACTAAATCAACCAATTTTAGATATATTATCAATAGGTAAACCATTTACACTTGGTGCACTTATATTAGGAGCATCTAGAGGATATTCGTTTTTATGGACTGCAAGTATGATAGCTCTTTTACTAGTGTCATTTGAATTTTGTATGGTTATATCTAAAAAAAATAAATTAGTTTCACTATTAGGAATGTTACTTATATCTTTTTCAGCTTCAACACAATGGTGGCAATGCTATAATATTTTTACATGGGGAATGTTAGCGATAGTATTATTTGATAAATTCATGATAACAAAGAAATTTAGTACAAAAATTTTATGTGCAATAGGAATATTTATTTCGGGAATATCCTATATATTTTATTTTTATCCAACTTGGCAGATTCCATATGGCTATATTTATCTAGCTGTATTAATTTGGGTAATAATAAAAAATTGGAAAGAATATAAAATTAACAAAAAAGATATACTAATAATTTTAACCATTATATTAGCATTAGTAGGAATTTTATCAATATATTTTATAAAATCTGCAGATGCATTAAAATTAATAACAGGAACAGATTATCCAGGAAAAAGATTTGAAACAGGTGGAAAGGAAATAAAAACAATATTTTCTTATGTATATTCAATATTGTTCCCATATAAAATAGATACAATTGGTAATCCATGTGAATTATCAAGTATGATATCATTTTATCCAATTCCAATGTTAATTGCATTAGTATATTTAATAAAAAATATAAAAAATAAAAAGCATTTTGCCTTTTTAATTCCAATGCTAATAATAAGTATAGTATATTCTGTATTTATGATATTTGGAGTAAATGAAACATTTGCCAAATTATCACTATTATATATGACACCTCCTGGAAGATTAGCAATTCCATTAGGATTTAGCCAAATATTATTAATAGTATATATGTTGGGTAATTTCAAAAAAGAGGATATTATATTAAAAAGTGAATGGTTAAAAAAGGTAGGAACACTATTATCATCAATAGCAATAATGTATATAGCTTTAAAAACTGATATGAATATTTTACAAAATCATCCAATTTATATTTATATTTGTGGACTTATATTAATATATGGAATATATCAAATTGTAAATATAAATAAAGAAGAAAATAAGAAAAGATTAATCATGTTGTTAATACCAGTAGCAATATTAACAGGTGTAAGTGTACACCCAATACAAAAAGGAATAAGTGTTTTAACTGATAAGCCTGTAGCTAAAAAAACACAAGAGATAGTATCACAAGATAAAGAAAATAATTTATGGATATGTGACTCAACAAATTTCATGATAAATAACTATTTATTAGCAAGTGGTGCAAAAATAATAAACTCAACAAATTTATATACAAATTTTGATTTATATAAAACAGTTCTAGGGGAAGAAAAAAGTCAAAGACCAGAAGTAAGGTATGTATATAATAGATATTCTCATATTAATATGGAAATAACAGCAGATATTAATGATATAGAATTAATTCAACAAGATAGTTTGAAAATATATTTAACATCAGAAAAAGTAAAAGAATTAGGGGTTAAGTATATTTTAACAACAAGATATTTGGAACAATTTAATACTGATGATATAGTATACAAAAAGTTGTATGATGAAGATGGAATGATTATATATTATGTAGAATATTAAAAATATCATTTATTAATTTTGAAAGGAAAGAAAAAACATATATGAAAGTTCTAATAATAATACCAGCTTATAATGAAGCACAAAATATTGAAAAAACAGTAAAGGATGTTACAGAAAATACAAACTATGATTATATAGTTATTAATGACTGTTCAAAAGACAATACAAAAGAAGTATGTGAAAAGAATAATTTTAATATGTTATCATTACCAATAAATTATGGACTAACAAGTGGAATACAATTAGGAATGAAATATGCATATCAAAATGGTTATGATATAGCAATACAATTTGATGGAGATGGACAACACCAAGCTAAATATTTAAAAGACTTAGTAAAAGAAATACAAGAAAATGAAATAGATGTATCAATAGGTTCTAGATTTGTAACAGAAAAGAAACCATTTACAGCAAGAATGTTAGGAAGTAGATTGATTTCATTTAATATAAAATTAACAACAGGAAAAACAATAAAAGATCCTACATCTGGAATGAGAGCATATAACCAAAAAGCAATATGGGAATTTAATAGAAATGCAAGTCTAACACCGGAACCAGATACACTAGTATATATGATGAAAAAAGGGTTAAAAGTAAAAGAAGTGCAAGTTGAAATGAAAGACAGAGAATTTGGAGAAAGTTATTTAAACCCAATAAGATCTATAAAATATATGATAAATATGATATTTTCAATATTATTTATAAGATCAATAACAAGAAAAAGTAAATAGAGGTGAAAAATATGTCAGTAACATTAAGAGTAATATTAATAATATGTTCATTTATAGCATTTTTCTTATGTATAAAGAAAATAAAACAATCAAAACTTAAAGTTGCAAATTCTGTAACATGGATGTTAGGAAGTATTGTACTAATATTAATGAGTATTTTTTCAAATGCAGTAGCATGGCTATCTCAAAAATTAGGATTTTTAGCACCGGTAAATTTTGTGTTTTTTGTTATGATAGCATTTTTATTAATACAGGTATTTATTGATAATATGCATATAACAGAATTGAATGAAAAAATAAAAGATTTAGATCATTATATAGCACTAAAAGAACATGAAGAGAAGTCAGGAGAAAAAAATGGAGAAAGAAAATAAGCCAAAAGTAATTATATGTATGTCCACATATAATGGAGAAAAATATGTTACAGAGCAAATAGAAAGCTTATTAAATCAAACATATAGTAATATTGAAATATATGTAAGAGATGATGGCTCTAAAGATAATACAATTAAAATATTAGAAGAATATGAAAAACAAAATAAAATACATTTTATAAAAGGAAAAAATGTTGGTGTTGTAAATAGTTTTTACGAGTGCCTAAAAGAAGCTTATGATAATGCAGATTATTTTGCTTATTGTGATCAAGATGATAGATGGCACGAAGACAAAATAGAGAAAGCAGTTGCAAAATTAAAAATAGAAAAACAAGAATTACCACTGTTATACTTTTCAGAATTTAATTACTGTGACGAAAATTTAAATTTTGTAAATAAATCTAATATAAATAAAAAGGGAGCAAGTTTCCAAAATTCAATAGTGGAATGTATTTCTTTTGGGATAGTAGAAGTATTTAATAAAAAATTAGCAGAAAAAGTATTAAAATCTGGAACAGATAACATTTGTTTTCATGATTGGTGGGCATACATTATAGCAGCAGGACTTGGCAAAGTAATTTATGATAATGAAGCTACAGTAGAATATAGAAGAACTGGAAGTAACGTAAGTCCTAGTGGAAAAGCTGGAATTCAATTACAAATTTATAGAATTAAAAAATTTATATTTGGAAAATATTTTAAAAATATAAGAGAACAAATTAATAAATATAAAATTCTATTTTATGAAGAATTAAAACAAGAAAATAAAAAAATAATAAATTTATTTTCATTAAAATATAGTTTTATAAAATCAATACAAAAATTATTTTATACAAAAATGTTTAGACAAAATATTGTAGATGAAATAATGTGTAGAGTATTATTTTTATTTGGAAGATTATAATTAGGAGAAATTTAAATGAAAACAATAGCAATTTTTTCAGGGTATTATTTACCTCATTTAGGAGGAGTAGAGAGATATACATACAATTTAGCTAAAAAATTAAGTAAAATGGGTTATCGTATAATCATTATTACATCAAGATATAGCAATGATTTAAAAGAAATAGAAGAAACAGAATATGCAAAAATATACAGATTACCAACAGCTAAAATAGTTGCAGAAAGATATCCAATTAATATAAAAAATAAGAGATGTAAAGAAATATTTAAAATGCTAGAAGATGAAAATATAGATTCTGCAATTATTCAAACTAGATTTTGGACAACATCATATTTAGCTTCTAAATTTATATCAAAAAATAATATACCTACATGTTTAATAGAACATGGAAGTACTCATTTTACAGTTAACAATAAAATACTAGATAAGTTTGGAGAAATTTATGAGCATAAATTAACTAATAGCATAAAGAAAAATGTAAAAGATTTTTACGGTGTTTCTAAAAAATGTACTGAGTGGCTGAAACATTTTAATATAGATGCAAAAGGTGTATTTTATAATTCTATTGACATAGAAGAAATTGAAAAGTATAAAAATTACATAGAAAAGAGTAAAGATAAAATTATTATAACATATGTTGGAAGAATGATTGAAGAAAAAGGTGTTTTAAAATTAATAGAAGCATTTAAAAAGTTAGACAAGCAATATAATAATTTAGAGTTAAATTTAGCTGGAGCAGGTCCGATATTAGAAAAAATAAAGATAGAAAATAAAGAAGAAAATAATATAAAAATATTAGGGAAAATATCACATGATGAAGTGTTAAAATTACTTGGAAAGACAACAATATTTGTTAATCCATCTGCTTTTTCAGAAGGATTACCAACATCAATACTAGAAGCTGGAATTATGAAATGTGCTGTTATAGCAACTCCAATGGGAGGAACTGTTGAAATAATTTCAAGTGATGATTTAGGATATATATGTGGTTTTGAAACAGACGAAATATTGGAAAAAATCGAAAAATTAATAAAAAACAAAAATGAAATTACTAAACTAAGTGAAAATATAGAAAAAAAGGTAAAAGAGCAATTTTCTTGGGATGTAACGTCAAAAAAAATAGCTGAAACTATAAAATATAAACAACAATAAAACAGAGGAGAAAAGATGATAAAAAAATCAGAAATAATATGGAATACATTAGGGAGCTTTGTAGAATCATTATTAAGTGCAGTGTTATTAATGTTCTGTACTAGATTAAATGGGACAGAAATAGCAGGAATGTTTTCAATAAGCTTTGCAACTGCTACTATTTTAAATGCAATAGGAGATTTTGGAATTAGAATTTATCAAGTAACAGATACAAATAGAAAATATAAATTTGGTGATTACTTATTAGCTAGAATTATTGTGGTAATAGGCATGGTAATAATAGGAATTATATTTGTAAATTTAAGTGGATATACAGCAGAAAAATTATGGATATGTATTTCATTAATTGCATTTAAAGTAATAGATAATTTAAGTGAAACCTATCAAGGTGAATTTCAATTAAGAAATAAATTAGACTTAGGTGGAAAATCAATGGTAATAAGAGTATCAAGTTCACTAATAATGTTTTTTATATTAGACTTGATAACAAAAAATGTAATTATTGCATGTATAGCACTTGTAATTACAAATTTAATATTGTTTTTACTATGGGATGTAAGAATCTTATCAAAATTTCAAAAAGTTGAAATTAAATTTAATAAATTACATATAAAAGAAATTTTAATTGAATGTTTTCCCCTTGCTATATCAACATGCTTAAGTTTATATATTATAAATGCAACAAAATATGCAATTGATAACTTTGGAGATTATACAATGCAAACATATTTTAATGTAATATATATGCCAACATTTGTTATAAATTTAGTTAGTGCATTTGTAATAAAACCATTCTTAAAACCATTTGGTGATTTATGGAATAGAAAAGAATATTCTAAATTTATGAAATCAATTGTTTATATAATATTAATTTTAGCAGGAGCTACTATTTGCATTGATATAGCATGTGCTTTATTAGGTGTTCCGGTATTATCATTTATATATGGTATAGAATTATCACTTTACGAGATTGAAATGATATTGCTTGTTATATCAGGATTTTTTTATGCATCAGCAACGGTCATGCTATATGCATTAAGTACAATAAGAAAACAAAAATTAACAACATTAGCATATATTATTACATCAATAATGGCTTTAGTTGTTTCAAATATATGTGTACATAAATGGCAAATGAGAGGTGCGGTAGTATCTAATATGGTTACAACAGTTACTTTATTTATATTATTAACAGTTTTCTTTGTATATGAATTGAAAAAGGAAAAAAAGGAAAAATTACACAATAGCTATTAAATCATAAAAAATTATTGATTTTATTGAACAAATAATTTAAAATTAATATAGATAAAAAATAATAATAGGAGGCTAAAAATGAAAAATATAAAATATAAAATTTTTGCAATAATGTTATTGTTTTCTATATTACTTAATATGTGTTCAACAGTAATTTTAGCAAATAATGATGTAACTATAAATAATGTTACAACAAATACTGATAATACAACAAGTGATAATACAATAAGTGATAATACGATAAAAAATAATGTAATAAAGAATAATGTAATAAAGAATGATGTAATAAACAATAATGTAATAGACAATAATGTAATAAGTAATAATAGTGTAAGTGATAATATAGTAAATAATACATCAACTAATAATATAATTAATAATAATATTGAAGAAAACAAAATACAAGAAAATAGCAGTGATGTAGAAATACAATTAAAAGATGAACAACTTAATAATAAAATACTTAAAAATGTAAGTAATGGTGTTCAATATAAAACACATGTACAGAATGTGGGATGGCAAAATTGGACTGGTAATGCAAGTACTTCTGGAACAGAAGGAAAAAGTTTAAGATTAGAAGCTATAAATTTACAACTAGTTGGAGACATTGCTTCTAAAGTTAAAATAAAATATCAAGTACATGTACAAAATATAGGATGGCAGAATTGGAAATCAAATGGAGAAATTGCAGGAACAGAAGGAAAAAGTTTAAGACTTGAAGCAATTAGAATAAAACTAGAAACAACAGATGATTATTCTGTTATGTACAGAGTACATGTACAAAATGTAGGATGGCAAGATTGGAAAAAAGATGGAGAAATAGCTGGAACAGAAGGAAGAAGCTTACGATTGGAAGCCATTCAAATTAAACTTGTTCCAAAAGAGAAAAAAGCAATGATTACTTTAGATACTGCTACTGATGGAACTACTTATTATAGTCCAAAATCTATAAAAGTAGTTGGATGGAAAATGGCAAATGTTTCTAATACAAAGATAAAAGCTTATATAGATGGTAATACAACACCAATAGATGAGAACTTAATTACATACAAAAAAAGAGATGATGTTATAGCTGCTATATCTGGATATGGGACATCTGTAGAAAATCCAAATCCTGGTTTTGAATTTTCTATTGATTCAACAAAAATGTCAAGTGGAACACATACTATAAAAATAGTTTTATATACATCAAAAAATGAGAAAATTAATGAGACTATAACAAAAATAAAAATTGATAGAAATTTACATGTAGAATATAAAACACATGTACAAAATATAGGCTGGCAGCAAAATGTATTAGATGGAAATATCTCAGGTACATCTGGTAGAGAATTGCGAGTTGAGGCACTTAATATAAAATTAATTAACGCTCCATCTAATGCAGGAATTACATATAGGACACATGTACAAAATATAGGATGGCAAAGTTGGAAGTCAAATGGTGAAATGGCAGGTACTTCAGGTAAATCATTAAGAATAGAAGCAATAGAGATAAAATTACAAAATATGGATAAATATACTGTTGAATATCAAGTACATATACAAAATTATGGATGGAGTGGATGGTATATAGATGGAGAAACAGCAGGGACAGTAGGTCAAGGTAAAAGAATAGAAGCGATTAGAATAAAAATAGTTCCTAAATATAAAAGACAGTATAAAGGTATAGATGTTAGTGAATTTAATCATAGTATCAACTGGGCATTAGTAAAAAGAAGTGGTGTAGAATTTTCAATGATAAGAGTAGGATACAGAGGTTATGGTGCTGCCGGAAACTTTAAGGAAGATGCTAATTTTAGAACAAATATAGAGGCTGCAAAAAGAGTTCAAATGCCAGTTGGAATATATTTTGTAACACAAGCAATTAATGAAAAAGAAGCAATAGAAGAAGCAAATTGGGTTATAGATAAAATAAAAGGTTATAGTTTAGATTATCCTGTTGCAATTGATATAGAAAGATCAGCAAAACCAGACGGGCCAGGACGTGCAGATAATTTAGACAAAAATACACGTACATATTTAGCAAAAGTATTTTGTCAAACAATACAATCAGCAGGTTATACACCTATTATTTATACAAATGTAGATTGGGCAACAAATAAACTAGATATGTCTCAATTATCAGCATATGATACTTGGATTGCAAGTTACAAAAAAGATATTCAATCAGGACCAGGATATAATGGAAAATATTCAATTTGGCAATATACAAGTTCAGGAAAAGTAGATGGAATACTTGGAAATGTAGATTTAAATATTTGTTATAAAAAGTATTAATGAAAGGAAAACAAAATGGAAAAAATAAAAGAATTATATATAAAATATAAAGAAATAATAAATTATTTAATATTTGGAGTACTTACAACAGTTATATCTTTATTTGTATATTATATTTCTGTATTTACATTTTTAAATCCATCAAATGCAATTCAATTGCAAATTGCAAATGTGTTATCTTGGATAGCAGGAGTAGCGTTTGCCTATTTTTCAAATAGAAAGTTCGTATTTGAAAGTAAGGAGAAGAATAAATTAAAAGAAGCAGGCAAATTTGTAACAGCTAGAATTGTAACTCTTATAATTGATGTGGTTGTTATGTGGTTAGGTGTAACTATATTACATGGAAATGATAAAATAATAAAAATAATATCTCAAGTTATTATAATTGTATCTAATTATGTATTTAGTAAAGTATTTGTATTTACAAAAAAGGAGAGTATAAAAAATGGAAAAGAAAAAAGTAACACTTGTAATACCAATGTACTATGAAGAAAAAGTAGTAGAAGAATGTTACAAAAGAGTAAAAAATAATTTAGAGAAACTTACAGATTATGACCATGAAATCATTTTTGTAAATGATGGTAGTAAAGACAAAACTTTAGAATTATTGGAAAATATAGCTCAAAATGATAAATGTGTGAAAATAGTATCTTTTTCAAGAAATTTTGGGCATCAAGCAGCTGTTACAGCAGGCTTAAAATATGTAACAGGAGATGCAATAGTAATAATGGATGCAGATTTACAAGATCCTCCTGAACTAATACCAGATATGTTAAAATTATGGGAAAAAGGAAATGAAGTAATATATGGAAAAAGAAAATCTAGAGATGGAGAAAGTGTATTTAAGTTACTAACAGCTAAAATGTTTTATAAAACATTAAATGCTTTGTCAGATGTAGAAATACCAAAAGATACAGGTGATTTTAGATTAGTAGATAGAAAAGTAGTAGATACAATAAATACATTACCGGAACACAATAAATTTTTAAGAGGATTATTTAGTTGGGTAGGTTATAAACAAAAAGTATTTGAATATGAAAGAAAAGAAAGGTTTGCTGGAGAAACAAAATATCCATTAAAGAAAATGCTAAAATTAGCATCAGATGGAATTATAAGTTTTTCAACAAAACCATTAAAAGCAATAGGAATATTAGGTGGAATATTTATATTAATCTCATTTATTTTATTAATATATACAATAGCAAATGCTATTGGTAAATTTAATTACTTATCTGTTGCATGGCCAATTATAACAGCAATAATATTCTTCTCAGGAATTCAATTATTAACAACATGGATTATATCAGAATATATTGGAAGAATATATGATGAAAGCAAAAAAAGACCACAGTATATAGTAGATAAGAAAATAAATATAGAATAAAAGGATTACAGATGAAAAATAAAAAAATAGGAAGTTTAGAAGTAACAATTATTATAATATTAACTTTTTGTTTGTTAATATATGAATTAGGTTTTTGTAACTGGAATGCACTAGCAAGTAAGACATATAACTTTTCAATGTTTAGAATAGTTGTGTATATTATTTTAATGGTGTTATACAAAATATTTTCAAAAAAATTTATAGAAGAAGCTGAAAAAGTAATAAAATATAAGAAAAAAATAATAATTGTATATTCAATTATTGCAACAATATTTACAATATATGAATTGTTTTCTCACAAAAATACATATTCAATAATTTTAATGATACTAGTAGAATTAAATGGATTGTTATTTATATTGTGTGTTACTAAAGATTATATAAAAAATATAGTTTTAAGTATTATAACATTTGGTTTTTTATTTTCAATAACAACAACAGTTTATCATATTGTTGATGAAAAAAGGCATTTTTTATCAGCATTAAATGTAGCAGATGGAAATTTGGATTTTTACAATAATGGAGTAACAGATAGAGTATTTAATGAAATAGAATTTAATAATCCATCAATAAATTTGGCGATGGATTATTTTGGAGAAAAGTATGTAGAAGATAAATATAAAATTCCAGATAATGAGGAAATATATTCAACACCAACAGATACATCACCTTTGTTATACATACCTAGTGCAATAGGAATAAATTGTGCAAGATTACTTAATGGAAGTGTGGCCGATATATTTATAGCAGGTCGAGTATCTAATGTAATATGTTATGGAATATTATTAATAATAATATTTAAACTATTGAAATTTAAACAAGATATATTTTATTGTTCATATTTAATGCCAATAACAATTATACTAGGTGCATCATATTCTATAGATTCATTGACAATTGGAATAATAGGAATTTTTATTGCATATGTTTTAAAGTTAAGTAAAGAAAATATCGGAGTAATAAAATTTAAACAGTTTATAATTTTATTATGTTTATGTTTTCTATGTTTATTATGCAAAAATGGAGCATATTTTGGTATTTGCTTATTAATATTTTTATTGCCAATAATAAAAAGTATAAAAAAAGATAAAAAAATTTTATTTACAATTATAATTATTATATTATTAGCATTAGGATTTGGGTTATATGAAGGAATAAAAATAATTAATAGTTCACAAGGAGATATAAGAGTAGAAGGGTCAAGTCCAATAAAACAGATAGAATTTATATTAGAAAATCCTAAAAATTTATTAACTGTATATGCAAATTATTTACGTTCATCAATATTAAATTTAAATTGGTATACAGGATTTAATTTAAAAGTATTTTGTGGACAATATTACAGTATTGTATCATTTATGCTATTTATATTCATACTTTACAAAGCTATAACTGATAATACATATACATTTAGTAAAAAAGAAAGAATTATAATGTTTTCTACATTTATAATAACATTTTTACTTACAACATTTGCATTTTATTTATTAGTAACACCAGAAAGAGCATTATCAATAAATGGATACCAAGCAAGATATTTAATAGCAATATTGCCACTAATATTAATAAATATAAATAGTAAAAAAATATCAAAAGATTATGTTGATACAAATCAATATAATAAAACAGCATTATATATAGGAATATTTACAATATTTGATTTATTATCAAAAATAGGAATATAAACGCAAAAAAGTACAAGAAACCCTTGTACTTTTTACTATTTAATGATATTATTATACTCGAAATTAAAAGAAAGAAGGAATTATATATGAAAATACTTATTACAGGCGCAAATGGAATGCTTGCAAAAGAAGTAAAAGAAAAATTTGCAAAAGGAAATGAGATAATCGCAACAGATGTTTCAGAATTAGATATAACAGATGAAAATGCAGTATTTGATTTTGTAAATAAATTAAAACCAGATTATATAATAAACTGTGCAGCATTTACAGCAGTTGACAAAGCAGAAGAATGTTATGAATTAGCAGATAAAATAAATGGAGATGGACCAACAAACTTAGCAAAAGCTGCAAAATCAGTTAGTAGTAAATTAGTACATATTTCAACAGACTATGTTTTTGGAGGAAATTTAGATTTATCAAAAGATTATAAAGAAGATGATAAAAAAGAGCCGGTAACAGTATATGGAAGAACAAAATTGCATGGTGAAGAAGGAATAGAAAACAATATGGATGAATATTACATATTCAGAACAGCTTGGTTATATGGAGTTGGAGGAAACAACTTTGTAAAAACAATGACAAAACTAGGAACAACTAGAGATGAAATAAATGTAGTATCAGATCAACATGGAAGTCCAACATATGCAAAAGACTTAACAGAAATAATATATCAAGCAATAGATAAAAAAATACCATATGGAATATACAATGCAACAAATGAGGGATATACAACATGGTATGACTTCACTAAAGAAATCTTAAAAGAACAAGGAATCGAATGTAAAGTAAATCCAGTGACAACGGAAGAATACATAGAAATGATGAAAGTAACACAAGCAAAAAGACCATTTAATTCACAAATGTCTAAAGAAAAATTAGGAAAATGTGGAATAAAAGTTCCAGATTGGAAAGATGGATTAAAAAGATATTTAGAGGAGGAAAAACAGCAATGAAAAACAGAAAAGGAATAATTTTAGCAGGAGGAAGTGGAACAAGACTATATCCATTAACACTTGCAATATCAAAGCAAATAATGCCAGTATATGACAAACCAATGATATATTATCCATTATCAGTTTTAATGGAAGCTGGAATAAGAGAAGTTTTAATAATATCAACACCAAGAGATGCAGAAACATTTAAAGCCCTTTTAGGTGACGGTTCACAATGGGGAATGATATTTGAATATAAAATACAAGAAAAACCAAATGGATTAGCTGAAGCATTTATAATAGGGGAAGACTTCATAGGAGAAGACAATGTTGCAATGATATTAGGAGACAATATGTTTTATGGTTCACATCTACCAGAAATGCTAAGAAGAGCTAATGAAAGAGAAAATGAATCAACAATATTTGGATATCAAGTAAAAGATCCAAGAGCATATGGAGTAGTCGAAATAGATGAAACAGGCAAAGCAGTATCAATAGAAGAAAAACCACAAGAACCAAAATCAAATTATGCAGTACCAGGATTATATTTCTACACAAATGATGTAATAGAAATAGCCAAAAATGTAAAACCATCAGCAAGAGGAGAATTAGAAATAACAACAGTAAACGAAGAATACATGAAAATGAATAAACTATATGTTGAAACATTTGGAAGAGGAATGACATGGTTTGATACAGGTACACATGATGCTTTATTAGAAACAGCAAGTTTTGTACAAACAATAGAAAAAAGACAAGGAATGCAAGTTTGTTGTCCAGAAGAAATAGCATATCAAAAAGGCTGGATAACAGCAGAGCAACTATCAAAATTAGCAGACAAATATATGAAAACAGATTATGGGAAATACTTAAAAGAATTGATAAAATGAGACATGTGGGACAGTCCAAATTTGTCTCATGAATTTGTCGAAACTTGTAAAAATATTTATTAAAGGAGTTTTATAAATGGGAAAATTTAAAAGAATAGACACATCAATAAATGGCGTTTGTATAATAGAACCAACTGTATTTGGAGATAATAGAGGATACTTTATGGAAACATACAGTAAAAAAGATTTTGAAGAAATTGGCTTAAATTATGACTTTGTTCAAGACAATCAATCAAAATCTAAAAAAGGAGTTTTAAGAGGACTTCATTTTCAAAAAGAAAATACACAAGCTAAATTAGTTAGATGTATAAAAGGAGAAGTATTTGATGTTGCTGTTGACTTAAGACCAGAAAGCGAAACATATGGTAAATGGGAAGGTGTTATATTAACAGAAGAAAATAAAAAAATGTTTATGATACCAAAAGGATTTGCACATGGATTTTTAGTATTATCAGATGAAGCAGAATTTGCATATAAATGTGATGACATATATAACCATGAAGCAGAAGGTGGACTAGCATGGAATGATCCAGATGTAGCAGTAGATTGGCCATTGGGAGATTTAAAATCATCAGATTTATTAACATCTGAGAAAGATGCAAAATGGCCATCACTTAAAGAATTAAGAAAAACAGATTTATTTAAAAATATAAAATAAAAAGAAACAGTTCAATTAAAAGAAAGGAAGAAAAAAAGATGAGCAAAAATGTATTAGTAACAGGTGCAGCAGGATTTATAGGAGCAAATTTTGCAGAATATTTTGTAAATAAACATCCTGATTATAATGTAATAGTGTTAGACAAATTAACATATGCAGGAAATTTAGATAATTTAAAAAAAGTAATGGATAAAATTACTTTTGTACAAGGAGATATTTGTGATTTTGATTTTATATTAGATTTATTTAAAAAATATGATATAAATGGTGTAATTCATTTTGCAGCAGAATCACATGTTGATAATAGTATAAAAAATCCTTTTATATTTACACATACAAATGTAATAGGAACACATACTTTATTAGAAGCAGCTAAACAAATATGGGGAGAAGGAAGCTCAAATAAATTTGTACACATTTCAACAGATGAAGTTTATGGTTCGCTTAAGGAAGATGGATACTTTACAGAAAAATCACCAATTAAACCAAGTAGTCCATATTCAGCATCAAAGGCAAGTTCAGACTTAGTAGCTTTAGCATACAAAGAAACATTCAAAATGAATGTAAATGTAACAAACTGTTCAAACAATTATGGACCATATCAACATAATGAAAAATTAATTCCACATATGATAAAATTAGCTTTAAATGACGAAAAATTACCAGTTTATGGTGAAGGACTAAATATTAGAGATTGGTTATATGTTGAAGACCATTGTGAAGCTATAGATTTAGTATTCCATAATGGTGTTGCAGGCGAAAGATATAATATTGGTGGGCATAATGAAAGAAGAAATATTGAAATTGTTAAATTAATATTACAAAGATTAGGAAAATCAGAAGAATTAATAGAACATGTTGCTGATAGAAAAGGACATGATTATAGATATGCTATTGATCCAACTAAGATTAAAAATGAGCTTGGCTGGTATCCAAAAACTAAATTTGAAGATGGTATTGTTAAAACTATTGATTGGTATTTAGCAAATCCTGAGTGGCTTAAATAATTTTTGATTGTAAAATAAAACTCTTTAATGTAAAAAGTAACTCATTAAAGAGTTTTATTTTTATATTATATTATCTATTTTTCTTATTTTATTTAGTATAATAAAGTTAACTAAGTAAATTAAAATAAAAAGTAAAATATTAAAAATTAAATTTAATTTTAAATCAATAAAATTAAAACGAAAAACACACAAAATTAAATAAGATATAATAGAGCATATAATTGGTATAATAATCCAATCAATAAAATTCAAACTCATTTTAGAATATTTTATCATTTGAAAAATACTTACAAAAAAGTTAAGTATTTCACTGATGAAGATAGAGATTATATAACCCTTTATACCATAAATAGGAAGTAAAAAATATATAAAACATATTGTAACGCTTAAGTCTAAAATATTGCAACACATAACTCCAAATTGTTTGTTTAGACCTTTTAAAATACTATCAATTATATTGTCCATGTACATAAAGAAAATTAAAGGAGCTAAAATCTTAAAATAAAGACCAGCTTCTAAATTATTATAAATTGCTAATCCAAGTTCGTTTGAAAAAAATAAAAAAATACTACAAATGCAGAACGAAAAAGCAGAGGTTAATCTAAAAATCTTATTACTAATAAAATTAATTGCTTTATAGTTTTTCTGAGCTAAATAGGTAGAAAATTCTGGAATTAAAAGCATACTGTATGAACTCATAAAAACAATTGGAAAATTAATAACTGGCATAACCATACCATTTATAATTCCATATTTAGAAAGAGAAGCAGAACATGATAGGCCAGATTTTTCAAGTTGAGAAGGAATAATTAATTGTTTTAAAGTAGAAAGCCCAGAACGTATATATGAAGTAAGAGCAACAGGAGTGGCTATTTTTATAATACTAGTTTTTTCTCCAAATGAACGTACATTATCTAATTTCTTTTTTCTAATATCAAATTTATACAAAATATAAATCAAAGTAAAAGAACAAATTTCAGATATTACATCAGCTAATATTAAAGAAATACATACAAATTCTACTCCTTTAGTTATATTAATTTGTAGTAAAACAATGGTTGCAACAAATTTTATAACAAATTCAAAAATTTGTGAAATAGCATTTTTGTAAGCTTTTCTAACGGAGTTGAAATAAGCATTAATACATGCAGACATAGCAATAAAAGGTAAACCAATAGCAATATAAAATAGAGGTTTACTAGAAACTCTATTATGCAAGCAAATAGAGGTAATAAAATCAGAAAAAAGAATAATCAAAATGCCGGAAAGAACACCAAGAAGTAAACTGAAAAATAAGCAAGTTCTAACAGCTTTTATTCCATTTTTTTTATTTTCTAATGCGAATTTTTCAGATACTATACAAGTAACAGCAATATTTAGACCTGAAGTTGCAACTGTAATAAAAAATAAATATACAGCCATGACTAAACTAAAAATTCCAACTGCTTCAGATCCTATTTTATTAGAAATATATATATTAAAAATTAATGTTACAAATCTCATAAATAATGCTGTTAATGTTAAAATTGTACCATTAATTAGGAATAGTTTGCTTTTTTTTCTCAAAATAATTCACCTCTTTAAAGGTATTCTGAGAAAAAAATTTTATGATGAAATTATTAGATTTTAACAATTCCATTAGTAAAATCTAAATTATTTAAAGAATCATATTCAAAGCCAATAGTAAAAACATTGGTAGCAAAAATATCAATATCAAGCATGCGATTTAAGCTTTTATTAGAATTACTGTCCAAAAATTTTTTAACAGATGTCACAATTTTGATTTTAGGATTGCGTCTAGCAATTTCAGAAATTAAATTTTTACCATTATTATTAAATCCAAGAACACGAATATATGGCAAAGCTTTTTTAGAAATTTCCATGTCTTTTTTTGTAATTCCAAGTAAAGCATATAAAAGAATACGTTGAAGTCTAGTTGATGTATATCTTTTAGATTTTATAATATTTAAAAATTCAACAATGCTATTACAAGAATTAGCAGCATTTTTAATAGCAAATTCTAATCCTTCTGAAACATCAGGTAAATTACGTATTTCTTCAATACTCATTTTTCTTAAAATATAAATAATTTCTTTTTCAAAAATAGACAAACCAATAATCATATGTCCATTACGTATTTCTTCCATTAATATTTCGAAAGAAGAAGCAGGTAATAAATTATTTATAATATCAAAACTTTTATTATTTACTAAATTTCTAATAGCAGTTGCACTAGCTATGTTATTAGAAAAACTTGTGCTATTATAATCAGATTCTAGTCTAGATATAGTAATTGGTTGTATAGGACTATTGTACTTTTTTAAAGCTTTTAAATATTCAATTCCCAAAATGTTATTAGGAGAAGACAAAATATTAACTGAATTTCTAATATCATTAATATACATTAGCAAAGCATTTTCTCTAGCTTTAGGAAAAGATAATCCTTTTTTTAATTCATGTGAAAGAAGATTTTGATATTCTTTTGGTTCATTATATAAAACATCAGCAAATTTATTTAAAATATCTATATTTGAAGTTTCAGAGCCAAAAGAAAGATAATTTACTATATTTAAAGAGTTTAAGATTTTGATAGCACCACAAGCAAAATTTTCTGCACTTGATATAGCATATAAAACAGGTAGTTCTATTACTAAATCAACACCATTAAGAAGAGCCATTTTCGTTTTAGACCACTTATCAATTAAAGAAGTTGAACCACGTTGTGTAAAATTTCCACTAATAATAGCAATTGTGTAATCAGCTCCAGTTAATTTTTTGGATTGCTCTAAATGGTATAAATGACCGTTATGAAAAGGATTATATTCAGCAATAATTCCTAAAACTTTACTCATAAAAATTACCATCCTTTCTAAAAACTCTTGTTTATTTTTTATTACATTGATATAATATCATAAATAGAAAAAAAATACAAGGAAGTGAAATTATGGAAAAAGTTATAATATACACAGATGGAGCTTGTTCAGGAAATCCAGGACCAGGAGGATGGGGAGCAATTCTAATGTATAAAGATACTAAAAAAGAAATTTCAGGAGGGAAAAAAGATACAACTAACAATGTAATGGAACTAACAGCAGCACTAGAAGCTTTAAAGCTTTTAAAATTTTCTTGCGAAGTTGAATTATATAGTGATAGTGCATATCTAGTAAATGGATTTAATCAAGGTTGGATTTATGGTTGGCAAAAAAATAATTGGAAGAATTCAAGCAAAGAACCAGTTAAAAATAAAGAAATATGGGAAGAAATATACAAAATGACAAAAAAACACAAAGTGCAATTTATAAAAGTAAAAGGACATAGTGACAACGAGTATAATAATAGATGTGATGAAATGGCAAGAAATGCAATAAAAACTATAAAAAATTGACAAAAAATAAAAAAAGTGATAACATTCTGTGTTGTCTTTTTTTTGTCGAAAAAATAAAAAGGGGGAAAAATGAAAAGCGAAGAAAACATATTGGGAAAAGAAAAAATAGGAAAACTAATTAGAAAATTTTCAGTACCATGTATAATATCATTATTAGTAAACTCACTATATAACATAGTAGATCAAATATTTATTGGTTGGGGAGTTGGATATTTAGGAAATGGAGCAACAAACGTAGTATTCCCATTAACAATGGTATGCTTAGCATTTGCATTAATGTTTGGAGATGGTGCATCAGCATATTTAAGTTTAAAATTAGGAGAAAAGAAAAAACAGGAAGCTGGTAAAGGGGTAGGAAATGGAATTGCAATGTCTGTAATTGTAGCTTTAATAATATGTTTGATTACATTAATATTTCTACCACAATTACTAAATGTGTTTGGATGTACAGATAACTTAAGAGACTACGCACTAAAATATGGATACATAATAGCAATAGGATTACCATTTATGATGATAGGAACAACATTAAACTCTATTATAAGAGCTGATGGAAATCCAAAATATTCAATGATATCAATGGTTTCTGGTGCTATATTAAATACAATATTAGACCCAATTTTCATATTTGTATTTAAAATGGGTGTAGAGGGAGCAGCAATAGCAACTGTATTAAGTCAATTTTTAACATTTTTAATGAATATTTTATATATTAAAAAATTCAAATCTATAAAACTAAATAAAGAATGTTTTAAAATAAAATTAAATATGGCAAACAAAATATCAATGCTTGGAATAAGCAGTTTTATAACACAAATGAGCATTGTTGTAGTTATAGCTTTTGAAAATAATCTATTAGGAAAATATGGAGAACAATCAAAATTTGGCTCAGAAATACCAATTACAGTACTAGGAATAGTAATGAAGATTAGTCAAATATTAAATAGTATAATTATAGGAATAGCAGCAGGAGCACAACCAATAATTGGTTATAACTATGGTGCAGGAAAATATGATAGAGTAAAGAAAACATTAAAAATAGTATTAAGCTTAAGTGTTATTATAAGCACAATAGCATTCATATTATTCCAAACAATACCAGATAAATTAATATCAATATTTGGTAGTGGTGATACTAATTATATGGAATTTGCTTGTATAGCATTTAGAAAGTATTTGTTGTTATGTATATGTAATGGAATACAAATTCCATCAGGAATATTCTTTCAAGCTATTGGAAAAAGTATAAAAAGTGCAGTATTATCATTATCAAGACAAATATTATTTTTAATACCATCAATGGTAACATTTGGATATTTATGGGGAATTGAAGGAATATTATATTCTGGACCATTTGCAGATGGACTTGCATTCTTAATAGCATCAATATTATTAATACTAGAAGTAAAACATTTGAAAAATAATGAGAATAAAAAAGCAAAAGTAAACACATATAACGAAGAACAAGAAAATAAAGTAGAACAACATATAGTAATAACAATTGCAAGAGAATATGGTTCAGGAGGAAGATATATAGGAAAACTAGTTGCAAAACAATTAGGAATTAAATTATATGATAAAAACTTTATTACTAAAGTAGCAGAAGAAACAGGACTTTCAGAAGAATTTATAAAAAATAATGAACAAAAAAGAGACATACTTACAGATTTAAATAATGGCTATTATTTTGGATTAAATAATGCTGATGAATTATTTTTAAAAGAAACAGAAATAATTAAAAATATAGCAGATAAAGAATCATGTGTAATAATAGGAAGATGTGCTGACTTTATACTAAGTGATAGAAAAAATGTTACCAAAGTATTTATATATAGTAATATAGAAGATAAAATAAAAAGGGCAACACAATTCTATGGATTAGACAAAGAGAAAGCTGAAAAAGAAATAACAAGAATAAATAAACTAAGAGCAAATCATTATAAACATTATACAGAAAAAGAATGGAATAATCCAAACAATTATGACATTTGTATAAATAGTGATGCATTAGGAGTTGAAAAATCAGCAGATTTAATTTGTGATATAATAAAAAAGAAAACTGACCAATTAGTGTAATGACTTTTTCTAGAAAATAGTATATTATAAATACGGTAACTTAAAAAGTTATCGTATTTATATATATAGGAGAAAATTATGGAAAAACAAAGACAAGTAAAAGAATTTGAAAATGTAAAAGATATAATTTACAATTCAGCAAAAAAATATAGTGACAATATAGCATTTATAAATAAAAAACAAATTGGTAAGAAATTAGAATATACAGAAATAACATATAAAGAACTTTTGAATCAAATAAATTATTTAGGAACGAAATTATATGATATTGGGCTAAAAAATAAAAGAATAGCAATTATAGGACGTAATAGATATGAATGGGCATTAGCACATTTAACAAATCTTTTAGGTGGAATAATTTCAATTCCATTAGATAAAGATTTACAAATTGAAGAATTAGAAAATTCACTAATTAGAAGTAAAGCTGATGCTGTAATATTCGATGAAAAATATATTGAAAAAATAGAAAAAATAAAAGAAGGTAATAGTACAGAGATAAAAGAATATATTTCAATGTCAAAATTAGATGGATTTTTAGACATAAATACTTTATTAGAACAAGGAAAAGAAATGTATGAAAGTGGAAATAAAGAATTTGTAGAAACAAAAATAAATTCTTATGAAATGGGGATTTTGTTATTTACATCAGGAACAACTTCAAAATCAAAAGCTGTAATGCTTTCACAAAATAATATTGCATCAAATATATATGCAATGCAAAAAGTAGAAGGAATATATGAAACAGACTCTAATTTAGCATTTTTACCATTTCATCATATATTTGGATCGACAGCATTAATAATGATGCTTGCTTGTGGGGTAAGAACAGCATTCCCAGATGGTTTAAGATATATAGCTCAAAATTTAAAGGAGTATGAAGTATCTGTATTTGTTGGAGTTCCATTACTTGTAGAAGCGATATACAATAAAATCTTAAAAGAAATAGAAAAACAAGGAAAGACAAAATTAATAAATAATGCAATCAAAATAAGTAATGCACTATTAAAAGTAAAAATCGATATAAGAAGAAAAATATTTAAACAAGTATTAAATCAATTAGGAGGAAAATTAAGATTTGTTATTTCTGGAGGTGCTCCATTAGACCCTAAAGTTCAAATGGGATGGAATAACTTAGGGGTAAGAATGATACAAGGTTATGGTTTAACAGAAACATCACCTGTAATATGTGCAGAAAATGATTTCAAAACAAGAAATGGCTCAATAGGAGTTCCAATGGAAAATGATATAATAGAAATAGTAAATAAAGACGAAAATGGAATTGGAGAACTTAGAGTAAAAGGACCTAATGTAATGCTTGGTTACTATGATAATCAAGAAGAAACAGAAAAAGTTTTGAAGAATGGTTGGTTCTATACCGGAGACTTAGGGTATCAAGACAAAGATGGATTTATATTTATAACAGGTAGACAAAAGAATATGATAGTATTAAAAAATGGAAAGAAAATTTTTCCAGAAGAAGTAGAAACATTAGTTAATAGAATAGATTTAGTAGAAGAATGTATGGTTTTTGGAATGCCTAGTGAAAACGATAAAAATGATATAAAATTATCTGTCAAAGTTGTTTTGAATAAAGAAGTTGCTAAAGAGGATTATAAAGAAAAAAACGATGAAGAATTAAAAGAGATAATTTGGCAAAAAATAAAAACAGATGTAAATCAAACAGTTCCTAGATATAAACACATAACTAATATGATTTTTAGTAAAGATGAATTAATTAAAACTACAACAAAAAAAGTAAAAAGAAACGAAGAAATGAAAAAAATATTAAGTGCTACTTAGTTTAAGTAGCACTTTTTCTATTTGTGAATTTTTATAAGATTAACTCCTTAATAAGTCAACCCAACTATAAATAACTCTTTTACAAATAGTAAAAACAGTTATTTTATCAACATCAGTTTCAGCAACAAGATTAGTAGTTGATAAAATTTGGTCATTAAGAGAAAAAGTAACTTCTCCAATTTTATCTCCTTTTTTTAATGGGGCAGAGATATTATCTGAAATTGTAACATTTTGAGAAATTTGGTTTTCTTTTCCTTTTTCAACTAAAGTCCCAACATCATTTTCCAATACGGCATTAATGGTTTTCTTAACTCCTTTATTTACAGATACATTTTCTATAATATCATTTTTATTTCCAAAACTTTTATAAGAAAATTTACTAAAACCATAATCTAAAAGCTTAGATGCTTCGGCAAACCTAACTTTTGTAGATGGAGCTTTCATAATTACAGCAATTAATGATAAGTTATCTCTTGTTGCACTTGCTGATAAATTATATAAAGCTAAAGAAGTAGAGCCAGTTTTTAAACCTGTAATGCCTTTGTAAGTTCTTATTAATTTGTTAGTATTAACTAATTGTGATTTACCATCTCTTAAAGAGTCCATCCAAATAGTGGTATATTTAGTTACATCAGAATGTTTGCTTAAAAGTTCACGGGACATTAAAGCAATATCATATGCAGAAGTAACATGATCATCTTCATCAATACCATGACAATTTTTAAAAGTTGTATCATTCATTCCAAGTTCTTTTGCTTTATCATTCATCGTTTGAACAAAAGCTTCTTCAGAACCTGCAATATGTTCTGCCATTGCTACAACACAATCATTAGCAGAAACCACGCAAATGGCTTTTAACATTTCATCAACTGTTAAAGTTTCTTTAGTATCAAGCCATATTTGTGAACCACCCATTGAACGAGCATTTTCTGAACATGGTATTTGATCTGAATAAGATAATTTGCCACTATCTATTTGTTCCATAATTAAAAGAATACTCATAACTTTTGTTACAGAAGCGGGACGCAATTTCTCGTGTGAATTATGAGAATATAAAACTTGACCTGTATTTTGTTCAATTAAAATAGCAGAGCCACTTTCTAAATTTAAAGAATTGTTATCTTCAATATCTGAAGAATTACTAATAGAAGATTCTGAAGTTTCTATTGTAGTTAAATAGTCAGATGACCAAATATAAGAGCTTGAAGAATCATAGCAAAGTGATAATGTAGAAAAAGATAAAACAAGTATAAAAGTAATAATAGATAAACAAACCTTACGCATAATAGCCTCCTAAAGGGTAATTAAATTTAGTATAAATATATGTTAATAAAAAATATTTAGAATAAAAAAAGCAAAAATCTAAAAATCTTGACATTTAGGTAAAAACATATTAATATATAAGGGTAAAAAATAAAGGATGTAGAAAAATGGTTAGTATAATTGTTAAAATAATAGGAATATTGCTTGTATTAGCAGGAGCAATTTTAATATATGATGCACGAAATATAACTAAGAAATTTTTTGGATTTGGAGATCAAAATGAAGGAAGTTCTGGTTTGAAGATTATTGGTTTTATGATTGCTATAGTTGGTGGAATTATTATATATGTTGTTAAGTAAATTTTGTATAATAAAATGATGCTTTTGTAAGTGAAATTGACATAATATTGGAAATGGTGTATAATAAAAGAAGTTAGCGAGAAGCTGATGAATAATTATAAGAGAGGATTAAAAGCAATGACAGACAACAAGATTAAGAACAGGAAAAAAAGTATGGCAAATGAAATGAGAATCAAAAATAAGGAAGAATTGTCAAAGATTCAAAAATACGAATCTATGGGAATTCAAGTAGGAAGATTATATACTTCTCACAGATTGCCAGTTAGCAAATAATCCTTAACGGGAACATCTGAATGGATGTTCCTATTTTTTTGAAAATTATAAAAAATTAAAAAATCCTATTGACAATGAAACTATTAATGTGCTATTATAAATATTGTTAATAAGAAATGCGGATGTGGCGGAACTGGTAGACGCGCTGGTCTTAGGAACCAGTGCCAACGGCGTGGAGGTTCGAGTCCTCTCATCCGCACCATAGTAAGATTTTCAAGCTTTACGAGAAACCGTATTGTTAGAAAATTTTAGTTTTTTCTAACAGATTTTATAAAATTTTCTAACACTTTTAGGAATAGGTTGTTGTTAAACTTGGTGGGGTGCAACAACTTTTTTTATATTTTGATATTGATTAGAATTATCAATATCTTCATAAATATTATTCAAAGTATTTTCTTTTGTAATAATTACACACAGACCAAAAATTACAGAATTATGTAATAGACATTATGTTTTGAGGAATATATGATGAAAGTGTTTATCAAAGTATAGAAATATATAAGGAGAATAGAAGTGAAAAATAGTGAGTTAAAAGTGGATTATTTAGATGAAAACACTTTTTGGCATATTACAAGCAAGTTAAATATAGAAAGTATTCAAAGAAATGGATTAGTGCCACGAGATGGAAAAAGAAATGGAAAAAGTACTAGTGCAGAGGACCCAGTACCTAGAGTATTTTTCAGTCAAGGACTAGAAGGGGTATTAGCACAAGCAAACAATTTAGCTTTTTTAATAAATGAATTTGTAAAAAATATAAAAAGAACAAATGAAGGGGATAATGGAAAAAACATTAAAGAAAAAATGCAGGAGTTTTTAAATAATTCTGTAAACAATGAAATTGAAAAAAAAGAAGCTAAAAATGGTGGATTTATAGATATAGCAAATTTTATAAAAGAAGATATTTTTAAAAATGGTATAAACAAAAATTTGAATGAACATGATTTGAATAAAATTATATACAATATTACAAAAACTATATGGGACAATGATGTTTGTTTGAAAGCAAATCTAAAAGAAAATGTGGATTATAGTTGGAATGATACTAACTATTCTGCTACAGGAGATAAAAAAAGACCAATGACAAAAAAGAATATGCATGCATTTGAAGGACATACAATTACTTCTGATAAGATAGAGATGATTACAGATGAAAATGGAAAGCCAAGAACAACATGGGATGTATTTAAAGAAATGGCAATGTTTTACAAAAGAGAACATCTAGATAAACAATATTTGCCAGTAGAGGAATGGCAATCTGGATATATGAATGAAAATGGCGAAATTGTTTATACAGGCGAAATTAATCATGAAAAAGATTATTTAAGTATGTTTATTGAAATAGAGAAAAATGAAAAGATAGAATTAAGAGATATTGCTAGAGGATTTGCTAAAGAAAAAGAAGTAGCATTAAAAAAAGAAGATGCTAAAGTAGTATTTGAACAACTAGAAAAAGAAAATGAGCATATACAAGAAAGTCCTAGTCTCTTAGAATAGGAGATGATTATATGACGCAAACTGAAAAAAAGGAATATCAAAAGTCATATGTAGAATTATATGAAATAATAAAAGTTCTACCAGAGCAAGAACAAAAGAAAATTCCTAAATTAGTTTTTAAAAACTTAAAAGATAATATGGATAAAGAATATAAATTTATATTGGATAAAGATAGTGATTTATTAAATCAAAAGTATAGAATTGAAACGAAAGCATTATTTGTAGAACTATATGAAAGATATTTAGCATCAAAAGAAGAAAGTGAAACTTGGAAAAAATATGATAAAGTTTGCAATAACATGATTGAAGAAGAAAAAAGAATAAAATATAATTCTGATAATATTTTCAAAAATAGAAAATTAGAAAAAGAAGATTTAACATTTAAAAAAGAAAATATAAGCCACTTACCTATTGAAATAAAAAAAGAAAATATTGTTATAAGATTTTTGACTTTTATTAAGAAAAGAATATTAAAAAAATATTAAATTTAATTTTGCTAGTTTACGTATTTTTCTATTAATAATTTGCCTAGTTGTGTCTTGAAAGTTTGTTATTGCTTGTATATATTTCTTTAGCCATCATTTTTACTAAAGAATAAGATTAAGGAATAGATATATTTTTCTTTATCGCTTAAATGTTTATTAGTTAGGAGTTTATAAAGTATCCAAAGGTGCAAATAATTGATTTTAAGCTATAAAAAAACGAGTAATTCGCTAAGAACTACTCTTAATCTTCTTAATGCCGATGTGAAAATCACATAGCTTAATTTAATTCGATTATACTATATAATATAGATGTTTTTATATTATCAAAGGTTATGGAAATGTCAGAAAGAGAACAAAGCATATTTGTTTATGAGATGTTAGCTAATCTTTATGAGATAATTATTGATTAAAAGGGGCTAATGCCCCTTGATTATAGTATTATTTTTTAATCATATCTACAGATAACTCTGATAAATCTAAATCATATTTTTCAGTTAAAATCTCTTTTAAATCATTTAATAAATAGTTTAATCTAATCTTTCCAGTTTCATTTTCATATGAAGCTCTAATTGTTATTTGTAGTGCGTGGTATTCATCTCCGTAAAGTTTACTTGCATTTTCTATCATACCTACTTGTTTCCATATAACAATATTAAGTTCATCTAAATCTTCTTCATTAGTTTTAAGATTATATCTTTTATCCATATATGCATACCAATAACCATTTTCATTTCCATATAATGTAGGGCTACCTGCAGAAGTATATCCCATATGACCAGTAGCACGATCTTTTATATTTGACCATGCTGATTTGGTATATTTATCTACACTATAATGTATATAAAGGCTGAAATCATTTGTAACTGCCTTTGAACTATCAATTTTTTTATCTTTGTTAGTTTGTTTATCATAATCTATTACATATATTTTTCCAGGTTCATTAGTATATTCAGGTTCATATTCTTTTAAAAACGTATATCTATTCCAGTTTGGCAAAATATATTCATAAGAATATGTCTTTCCATTTGCATATGTAGAATTTTCAACCAAATTTCCTGTTATTGATTTTGAGATACTTTCATCAATGGATAAATTAACATTGATTTTATTATTGTTGCTATTACTATTATGAACTATATTAGTAGTATTTTTACTATTATTGTTATTTACAATAAAGAAAATAATTAATCCCCCTGCAACAACTACCAATACTATAATTAAAACTAAAATTATTAAACTTATGCCATTTTTATTTTTTAGCATACTATTCACCTCCTTTCTATTTTCATAAATATTAAAATTTTATATACTTTTCATAACACTTATGTTAAAATTTATTTACAGTTGATGAAACGGAAATTTTTTTTGTGCTAAATGTGGGAGTATATGCAGAGAAAATGTGCTATTTTTTCTCAAATAAGTATGGCTAACGCACCAACGACGTATCTGTTCGAACTTTTTATAGAACAGAGAGATACAAAAATCAATCAGAAAATAAAATCTGGTTGATTTTTTTGTTGTCTAAAAACAATATTAAAGTCATCTGAATTAAATTTTAAGAAAAGTTGAAAAGCATGCAGATACATAGTATAATACTTTTGTTACCATTTGTAGCTATGCGAACTATAAGAAGAATAGCATTGTTACATTTTTGGAAGAGGTGTAATTATGTTTAATAAAGAAGATGTTATGAAATTCAGCAAATTTATACGCATACAGAAGAAGGAAATAATCAAAAATGGTTGATGATAGATTTAGAAGATAAAGATAAAAGATATGAAGATGTAAAGAAAATAATCGAAATCAGAAATAAATAAATTGCAAGTTAGAAGTATAATATGAAATTGGAAAAATAAAATACAGAGGTATTTATGAATAAAAAAGAAAAATTAAAATTAAAAGTATTATTAAAAGAACTACAAAATGGAAACAAAGAAGTAATGCAAGAGTTATATAGCACTTATAATAAAATTGTATACGGAATAGCATTTAGTATTTTAAAAAATAAAGAAGATTCAGAAGATGTAGTGCAGATAGTATTTTCAAAATTATATGTGTTAAATAAAGAAAAACTACCAAAAGAAAAAGAAGCAACGTGGTTATACTCAGTAACAAAAAACGAAGCACTAGCAATATTAAAAAAGAAAAATGATAATGTCAGTCTCGAAAATATATACAGTTTAGAAAATAACAATAATGAAATAGATAAATTGATAGATAGAGATTCGTACAATAAGCTAATTAATAAACTAGATAAAAAGGAACAAGAAATTGTTTCATTAAAAATACTTGGAAAACTAACTTTTTCAGAGATTGCAGAAATATTAGGAGAATCTACCAATACTATAAAATGGAGATACTATAAGGCAATTTATACATTAAAAGTATTATTAAGTAATTTAAGCATGTTTATAGTAACAGCAATATTAGGAATTCTGGGTATTAAAAATCAAAATAAAGTTGCAAATAAGTTAGAAGACGAATATGTAATTACAAATAATATTATAACAGAAGATTTAGAAGAAAAATATGATAAAGGAAATTATAGAGATGAAGAAAAAAAAGAGGATATAATCCAAGAAGAGGAAATAACAGAAGGAACTATTGTAGAAGAACCAACAGCTATTAAACATACAAGTTATTTTAGTATAGGAATGTTCAGTATTTCAGCTATTTTTTTATTAGTAACCATTATTTTTAGTATTTTTTTAGCAAAATACCAACTAAATGCAAATAAAAAATCATCTAAATAATAGAAAGGTTAAAAGGTGAGATTATGAAAAAGAAAAATATTATAATAATAGCAATAATTATGGTGTTAGCAATATTATTATTTCCAATGCCAAACAGATTAAACGATGGTGGAACAGTAGAATATGAAGCATTACTTTATACAATAACTGACTATCACAAAATAGCACTAGAAGGAAGTAAAACAGAATATCTTGAAGGAATAAAAATTGAAATTTTAGGATTTGAAATATTTAACTCTCTTGAGGAAAAAGAAGAAACAACTTCTACTAATAATGAAGAAAGAATAAAACTAGAAGATTTAAAAATAAAAGCTGAAAATATAGATACAACAAAATTAGTTAAATTTAATGGTGTATTATATGGCAAACCTAATGAATTTATTGACTATGCAGGAGATTTGAGTAAATCAATAGGAAAAATTGATTTGTTAATAGGCGAAGAATATTTGCCACAATTAGATGGAGAAACTAACTGTAAAGAATTTTTAAATTGTAATGTATTAGAAGCTAACGAGAAAACTATGGTATTAAATGTTGATAATGTTGCAGTTTTATTTAGAGCAATAGATAAAGAAAATATAAAGAAGTCTAATGGAGAAATTTTAGATATTGCAGAAGATGTGGAGTATAGTAGTTTTGTAGGAACAGTATTAGAAGAAACAACAAAATATATGATAGTAGAACCAAATGAAGATGAAGAAGAAAGGAAATCATCTGATAAAATAAAAATAAATTATGGAACAGATCATATAGATTATTTATATGGAATTGGTAGAAAAGTTGTTATTTATTATACTGGATATATAATGGAATCATACCCAGCACAAATAAATACAAATAAAATATCAACAGAAGGATACAAAGATTTTGAAATTACAGTAAAAAAATCTAATAATATTACAAAAAAGAAAATATTAAACAACAAGGATTTAAAAACAGATGGTCAGGATTTTAATTTATATTATTATGGACTAGATGAAGTAAATGTGAAAGTTGATAATAAAGATATGTCGTTAGAAGAAGCATTAAAAAGTGGAAAATTAACATTGCATGGAATAGTAGAAAAAGCAAATACAGACTTTCCAAATGCTATAACCTATAAAGATGGAGGTAGTATGGAGTATCATTATGGAAATTATACAATAATAAAATATCATACTTTAGATGGGAATAGAGATGTATATATAGGAACTAAAGATTTAAAACTAACAGATATTAATTAAGCTGATGTTGAAGTTTAAATGGCAGAAATTGTTCTTCAGTTGATAAATGCTTAACTATGACTGTTATTCAAAAGATCCTTAGTGATAAACTATGTCAAAAATATAGATTAATTTTTCTTTTTATGGTATTATATATAACTAGTAAGTTGTTGCTTACCTTAATTAGCAAATAGTTCACTATTTTTGATGTAATATACAAAATTTTTCGAAAAATATTGATTATTGCTAAAAAATATGGTATATTTAAAATACAGAAAGCAATAAATTTATATAAATTGCATATAATATTATTGCTAGAAATAGCGAAAAAGTTGGTGAATCCAGCCGTAAAGTTGGAACTTAAAAAAGCGGTGAATCCAGCCATAAATTGGAATTTGAAAAAGCGGTGTTTCCAGCCATAAAATTGGAACTTAAAAAAGAGGGATTAGAGGTCAAACTCTAATCCTTTTGCATTATTGTATTTTTATAAATTTTAATATATAATTGAAATGCTAAGGAGGTAATTTGTGATGATTATAAATTTAAAAATTGTTAGAGTCAATTCAGATTATTGTGATTATTTAAGAAAATTTGATAATAAGGTAGCTTATAATAAAAATGAGAAAGAACTAAGACCTTTTATAGGAATATTATTTCAAATAAATTCTTGTGAGTATTTTGCACCATTATCAAGCCCGAAACTTAAACACAAAAATATGAAAAATACAGTTGATTTCTTTAAAATAAAAGAAGGTGAATTAGGAGCTGTTAATTTTAATAATATGATACCTGTAACAAAAACGAATTACTCTTTAGTAGACTTAACTAAAGAAACTTTAACTATTGCAGAATTAAAATATCAAAAATTATTAAGAGAACAATTAGATTGGTTAAATGCAAACTATAAACAAGTAAAAAATAAATCTTTTAAATTATATCAACTATATAACAACGGAAGATTACCAGAAAATATAAAATTAAGATGCTGTAATTTTAAATTATTAGAAGAGAAATGTGTTGAATATAATAAATAACATCTAAGCGACAACTTACAAGTTGTCGCTATGATTAAAATTATATATAAAATCTATAAAAAGGAATGATACAAATATGAAAATAGAAAAATTAATAGAAGAAATTAATAGTAATGAAGAATATAAAAAATTTTTAGAATTTAAAGAAAAAATGTCTAAGAAAGGTCATAATTTAGATAAAAAATTTGCAATATTTAAAGATGAGAAAGGAGAGTTTCATATTGTAGAAATTTATATAAATATGGGGCAATGCGTTATGCTTAATTCGAAAAGTCAACAAGGCGAAGATACTCGGATACATGCATATATATTTTCATCCTAATATGAGATTTTTTTTAGATACAATATATTGTTATGATGCATTTAGAGGAAGAAAAATAGCAAGTAATTTAAGTGAAATTGCTGATTATATAATGCAAAAATATCAAGGTTATAAAATTAGAGGGGTATATGAACCAGGACAACTATCAACAGATAGAACAAATAATATTATTAGAGATAAAGGTGAATTAGAAAATAGGGCAGATAATTTCTATCAATCAATGGGATATAAAAAAATAAACTATAAAGATTTTAGAGAACATCCAGAAAGATATTCTGGAATAAATGAGGATTTAGATTTTAAGTTAGGAGAAGAAATACCAGAAACAATTATTGTAAAAACTATAACACCGAAACGACAATATCCATTTAAAGTTATTAGTGGAGTATTGGTTAATAAAAATGCTTTAGAAAGAGAACTAGAAATAGAAGAAGAACGATAGAATTTTAATAATAGGAAACTACTTTATGCGAAAGTATAGAGAAATTTTTCTTTTTATGATATTATAACAACAGATAGTAATTTGTTGCTAAGATTGAATTATAAAGTGAAAGGTAAAATGGTGGTATTTATGAAAAAATATAAAATATTATATTATGTAACAACATTCGTGAGTATGCTAGTTGGATTATGGCATTTCTTTGTTCCGACAATGTTTCAATGGTATGATTATTTACCAATACAATATGAAAATTTAATTGTTGGAATAGATTATACTAATTATTGTTTTTCTGCTTTATTATTTGGAAGTAGTTTATTATTGATATTATGGGGAAAAAGAGCATTTACAGAAAATAGAGAATCAAAAGAAATGTATTTTTTCTTAAGCTTAATATGGTTAATTAGAGCAAGTCTTGCAACATTTATAGAACCATGGCCTCTTGAACCTGTTGCTTGGGCAGCGATACTTCAATTAGTTATGTCCGATTTATTAGCAATAGGTATGGTAATAATGAGTTTTAAGTTTTATAAAATGATAAAAAATAAGGTGGTAATATAAATTACAATTTATTAAAAGGTTGCATGTCGATTTATATGAAGAAAAAAAAGAAAAGATAAAAACAATAAATAAGGAGAGATATACATGTTACACAAAATGAAATTAAATGAAAGTCCATTTGAAAGAATAAAGAATGGAACAAAGACAATAGAATTTAGATTATATGATGAAAAAAGGCAAAAAATAAAAGTTGGGGACAAAATAGAGTTTTTAAAATTACCAGATTTACAAGAAAAATTGCTAGTTGATGTTGTTGAATTATATAGGGAAAACACATTTGAAAATCTATTTAGAAAATTAAATTATGATGAAGAAGACATAATAAGAAACACGAAAGGTATGTATAAAATCTATTCATCTGAAAAAGAACAACAATATGGTGTTTTAGGAATTAAAATAAAAATTAATGTAGATAATTTAAAAGAAAGTCTTGAAAGATTTGTTCCATATAATGAACAAGAAGAAGTAGATAGAAAAATAATATTAAACTACATTAAGGATTTTGATGATGTGTTGACTAGACAAAACGAATATGGACATTTTACTAGTTCGTCATTTGTTCTTAATAAAGAAAGAACAAAAATTTTAATGATATATCACAAAATTTATAATTCATGGGCGTGGACAGGTGGACACAGTGATGGAGATAGTAATCTTTTATATGTAGCTATGAAAGAAGCTAAAGAAGAAACGGGAATAAGAAAAGTAAATCCTATTTTTAGAGATATATATTCTCTAGAATTAATTAATGTAAATGGGCATGAAAAGAGAGGAAAATATGTGAGTTCACATGTTCATCTTAATTTAACATATTTATTAGAAGCTGATGAAAATGAACAAATACATATAAAAGAAGATGAAAATAGTGGTGTAAAGTGGGTTCCTATTGATGAGATTTTGAAAGTAACATCTGAAACATGGGTACGAGATAGAGTTTATGCTAAAATAATAAACAAGATGAAAAGAGATGGAATTTTGAAAGATTGATAAAAGACAATTAGAATTATAAGAGCTAGATAATAAGTAATCTAGCTCTTTTTTTGATGTGTAAAAAATACAATAGAAATACATAAAATTTTAAATTTTTACATTTATATTACAATTTTGCAAATTTATTGACTAAAAAAAAACACAATGATATAATAAAAACTGAAAAAAGTAAAAAAATAGCAAAAAAGAAAAAATATAGAAAAAACTAAAGAATTGGAGGAAATCATAAAGATGAAAACGCTAAAAAAAATATTAGCAAGTATAATAATCTTAACAGTAGTAACATATATATTATCATCAATATTAATTCAAAACAAATCATTAGCAGTAACTCAAAGCATAAGTTCTGATATAAATTCAATAAACACATCAAAATATCCAGGAATAAAAGAAAAAATACAAGCGTTACAAAAAAAATATTCAAATTGGAAATTTAAAATACTTTATACAGGATTAGACTTCAATGAAGTAATTTCAAATGAATATACAGGACATGGAAAATCTCCAAAAAACTTAATATATAAATCAAATAATTATCAAGGTGCATGGATTTGTTCAATATGTCAAGATAAAAAATATGATAACGGAAGTTGGAGATGTGCATCAGAAGAAGCTATCAAATATATGATGGACCCAAGAAATTCAATAAATGAATCAGACATATTTCAATTTGAAGAATTAACAAAAACAGAGACAAATATAAATACAATTAAAAATATGACAAACGGAACATTTTTGGCTGGCTATGAACAAGCAATAATTAATGCATCAAATAATAATAATGTTAATGCTTGTTATATTGTAGCAAGATTAATCCAAGAACAAGGAAAAAATGGAACAGTTTTAACATCTGGTAAAGGATATAAAGGTCAATATGTTGGTTATTATAATGCATTCAACAGAGGTGCTTCAGGAAACTCTACAGAAGAAATTTTATTAAATGGACTAGCAACAGCTAAAAAGTATGGATGGACAAGTTTAGAAAAATCAATAAATGGTGGAATAGATTTTATAGCAAAACAATATATACATAAAGGACAAAATACATTATATTTACAAAAATTTGATGTAGAAGCAACAAATGGCTTATATTCAAATCAATATATGCAAAATTTAATGGCAGCAGAAAATGAGGGATTAACATTAAGAAATACATATATTAATACAAATTCAATGTCATCAACACATACATTTATCATACCAGTATATGAAAATATGCCAGTTTCAGACTGTGCAAGACCTGACCCAAATGGTACAAGTAATATAACATCTGATTTAGTAAGAGTAAATGTAGATAGTACATTAAGAATAAGAAATGAACCTAATGGAAATACAACAGTTGGCTGGTTATATAAAGATGAAATTGTAACGAGATTAGAAAAAGCAACTTCTAAAATTGGAGGAACCTATTGGGACAAAGTTAAAAAATCTGATGGTACTATAGGTTATGCTGCAAGAGAAACTTATGAAAATGAGAGCAATTATAAGTTATATTTAAAACCAATAGATGAAGAAAATAATAATGGTAACGACAATAATAATAGTAACAATAGTGGCAATACTCAAATTTTAAAAGGTGATGTAAATAAAGATGGAAAAATAACATCAAGTGATTATGTTTTAATTAAAAATCATATAATGGGAACAAAAGTGTTAAATGAAGAAGAAAAAAAATATGCTGACTATAATGGAGATGGAAAAGTAACATCAAGTGATTATGTTTTAATTAAAAATTATATAATGAGTAATTAATAAAGGAGATAAGTATGAAAAAATTAAGAATTCTAGTAATGGCATTAATAATAGTTTGTACACTGCTTATTATGCCGAAAGCAAATGCGGCAGGGTTAACAATAGCATTTTCAAAATCAAGTGCAAATGTTGGAGAGAATGTTACAGTTACGGTAAATGGTAATGGAATAGCGGGAAAAATATCATTAAGTGTATCAGGTAATGCTACAGTAAGTCCAAGTAGTGTATGGGTAGATAATTCTTCAGTAACAGCAACAGTAACAATAAAAGGAACAGGTAATGTAAAAGTAACTGCAACTCCGGTAGATGCTTCTGATTCTACAACAGCAAATCCATTTACTACTGCAACAGCAGGAACGATTGTTGTAGCAACTCCAAGTTCAAATAATTCTAATCAAAATGGAAATTCAGGCTCAAACTCTGGTTCAGGTTCAACTTCAAATTCTGGGTCATCAACACAAACTCAGGCAAAATCTAGTGTGGCAACACTTTCAAACTTAGGAATAAATGGTCAATATGACTTTACAGGATTTAGATCATCAAAGACTTCATATTCAGTAACAGTACCAAATGAAGTAGAATCAGTAGAAATATATGCAAAAAAAGGTCAAAGTGGACAAAAAATAACTGGAACTGGAGTAAAACAATTAAAAGAAGGTGCAAATGCAGTAAATGTAGTAGTAACAGCAGAAGATGGAAAAACAACAAAAACATACACAATCAATATAGAAAGAAAAGCTACTGAAGAAACTCCAGAAACAACAGCTGAAAATCCTGACGAAACAGAAAAACAAGAAATAGTTGGATTAACAGAACTAAAAATAGGAGGATTAGAATTAACACCAGAATTTAAAACAGATGTATATAAATATTCTGTAGAACTTAAAGAAGATAAGGATAAAATAGATTTAACAACAGTAGCTACAGTTGAAAATGCAGAAATAGAAATTACAGGAAATGAAAATCTAAAAGATGGTGAAAATATAATTACTATAATTGTCAAAGCAAAAGATACAGATGAAACAACAACATATCAAATAAATGTAAATAAAGTATTACCAAATACAAATACTGTTGAAGCTACAGTTAATAATGTAGAGAATAACAATACTAAAATGATTGTTTTAGGTGCTTGTTTAGCTATTATATTATTAATTATAATAATTGTTATAATAATTATAAGAAAGAGAAGAAATATAAATGATGGCGAAGAATATTATTATAGTGAATTATATAATGATGATGAGAAAAAAGAAGAAAAAGAAGAAATAGAACAAGATAATCAAGTAAATATGCAAGATGAAACAGAATATGAAGAAGAGTATGAAGAAGAACAAAAAAAGAAAAGACATGCAAAAGGAAAAAGATTTAAATAATAGTAATAAAAAATGTCAAAAACCAAATTTATGTTTGACATTTTTTTGTTTGTATGATATGATATGAAAAAATCGAAATGGAGTGATATAAATGCCAAGAAAAAAACCAGAACTAAGTAATAGAGAAAAATCAATATTAAAATTCATCGAAAAACAAATAATGACAGTTGGTTACCCACCATCAGTAAGAGAAATAGGAAAGGCTGTAGGTTTAAGCTCTACAGCAACAGTACATGGATATTTAGCAAAACTAGAAGAAAAAGGTTATATCAAAAAACAAGATAAAAAAGGAAGAACATTACGATTATTAAAAGGAGCAACAGGAGAAACTAAAAAAACATCAACAAAAGACTTCTATACACAAAAAGAATTAGTAGAAGTACCAGTAGTTGGAAAAATAACAGCTGGTATGCCAATATTAGCAGTAGAAAATGTAACAGATACATTCCCAATTCCAATAGATTTTGTAGGAAATTCAGATTGTTTTATGCTTACAGTTAGAGGAGAAAGCATGATAGAAGCTGGAATTTTAGATGGAGATTACATATTAGTCAGAAAGCAAAGCAATGCAAACAATGGGGAAATAGTAGTAGCACTTATAGAAGATGAAGCAACAGTAAAAACATTTTATAAAGAAATAGACCATATTAGATTACAACCAGAAAATAGCACAATGGATCCAATAATAGTTCCAACTTGTGAAATTTTAGGAAAAGTTTGTGGTGTATTTAGAAAAATGTAATTTTACAAATGATAAAAAACAGGAGAAAAAACATGATAAAAAGAATAATATTTGATATAGATAATACACTGATTCCTTGGAAAAATGAATACTATGAAGAAATACAAAAAGAATTAACAAATCTAAATATACAATACACAAAACAGGATTATGAAAAAATAAAAGAAGCATTATCTGAATATGAAAATGTATACTATAAATTTAATAAAGAATTGATGTTAGAATATATCAATAAATATACAGAAAAAGACTACCCAAAAGAATTTATGTATAACATTCTTGAAAGATGGTCTAATTGTGTACCTGAAAAAATTGATTATGCAATAAAAGAAACATTAAGTTATTTGAAAAATAAATATGAAATGGTTATTTTAACAGATTGGTATGCAGAAGAACAAACTAGAAGACTAGAAAAATTAGAAATAAAAAAATATTTTTCATATGTATATTCGGCAGAAAAAACAAATAGAAAACCATATAAAGAATCATTTATTAAGGCTATTGGTCAAAATATACCACAAGAATGTGTTATGATTGGAGATAATATGGAAAGAGACATAAAAGGAGCGTTAAATGCAGGGCTTAAAGCGATATATTTTAACCCTAAAGAGCAAATAAATATTACTGAAACCACATTAAATTCAGAATATATAACGATTTCAAATTTAAAACAATTAAAAGAACTTTTATAATATACCAAGTTCACAAAAAATTCACATAAATATCATTGACAAATGACACTGTGTCACATATAATGTATGACACGGTGTCATTATTGATTTAAGGGTGGTGAGTAATATGCCAAAAGAAACGTTTTTAAAACTTTCAGAAGAAAAAAGACAAAAAATAATTAAAGCTGCTAAAAAAGAATTTGAGAGAGTTCCAATAGAGCAGGTATCAATAAAAAACATAGTAGAAAATGCAGACATAGCAAGAGGAAGCTTTTATCAATATTTTGAAAGTAAAGAGGATTTACTACGGTTTTATATTAAGTGACCATTTTGAACAAATTAATCAAGATATAAAAAATAGTTTGATAGAAACAAAAGGAGATATTTTTAAAATATTTATATATATGTATGACTGTATTGATAGAAATTTTGAAAAAAATGAAGATATTGAATTATACAAAAAAATATTTGAAAATATAAAGTCAAGTGAAGATAGTAAAATATTTAAAAAATTAATAGAAGAAAAACCACAAAAAATCAAAGAATTTTATGAGTACATAGATACAAGTAAATTAAAAGTAAATTCAAAAGAGGATATAGAAACAATTGAAAAAATTTTATTTACATTGACAACAAAAGCAATAATTATGAGATTTAAATATGATTCAAAAGAAAAAGCAAGAGAAGAATATTTGAAACAATTAGAATATGTAAAATATGGAATATTAAAACCATAAATTGTCAAAATTAAATACAAATAAGGAGGAGAAAATGTTAAAAGTATTAAAAAATTTAAAAGAATCATGGATATCTGTAGTATCAATAGTATTACTATTAATACTACAAGCAGCTGGAGATTTAACATTACCAGATTACACATCTAAAATAGTAAATATAGGTATTCAAAATGGTGGAATTGAAAATCCAGCGCCAGAAGTAATAAGAAAAGCAGAAATGGAAAATTTACTAATTTTTACAGATAATGATGAAAAAATTTTAAACGAGTATAAAGAAATATCAAAAGAAAATTTAGATGAAAAAGAATATGAAAAATTAGTAAAAAAATATCCAGCATTAGAAAACGAAGCATTATATGAAATTAAAAAATTAGACAAAGAAGCACAAACAAACTTAAATAATAGTATGGCAAAACCATTGATGATGCTAAGTTCTTTAGAAAATGAAGAAACTTCAAAAACTATAAAAGAACAGCTAATATTAAACTTACCAGAAAATATGCCAGAACAACAAAAAATGGCAATGCAGAATACGGAATTAATCGATATTTTAAAACAAACACCACAAGAACAATTAAAAACAATGTTACAAACAGTAAATCAAAAATTAGATGATATGCAACAAAGTATACTAGAACAAGCAGCAATACAACAAGTAAAAGCAGAATATAAAGAAATAGGAATAAATACAGATGATTTACAGAATAAATATATTATAATTTCAGGATTAAAAATGCTTGGAATATCACTTATTATAATGGCTTCAGCAATTGCAGTTATGGGCTTATCAGCTAGAGTAGCAGCTAAATTAGCAAAAACATTAAGAGAAAAAATATTCAAAAAAGTACTAAAGTTCTCAAATAAAGAATTTTCAGAATATAGTACAGCATCTTTAATAACACGTTCAACAAATGATATTCAACAAATTCAAGGGTTAATAGCAATACTTTTCAGAGTATTAGTTTATGCACCAATAATAGGTATTGGAGGATTTTTAAGAGTATTAAGACAAAGTAACAACTCAATGGCTTGGATTATTGGCGTTGCAATTTTAGCAATACTTTTTGTTGTGGTAACATTATTTGTGATTGCAATGCCTAGATTTAAAAAATTACAAGATTTAATAGATAAATTAAATTTAGTTGCAAGAGAAATCTTAACAGGTTTACCAGTAATAAGAGCATTTAATACAGAGAAAAAAGAGGAAAAAAGATTTGATAAAGCTAATATAGATTTAACAAAAACAAACCTTTTTGTTAACAGAGCGATGAGTTTTATGATGCCAACATTGATGTTAATAATGAATGGAATATCATTATTAATTGTATGGGTAGGTGCTCATGGAATAGAAAATGGAACAATGCAAGTAGGAAATATGATGGCATTTATTCAATATACAATGCAAATAGTAATGAGTTTTTTAATGATATCAATGGTATCAATAATGTTACCAAGAGCATCTGTTTCAGCTAATCGTATAAATGAAATATTAGAAACAAAAGAAGTAATAAAAGAAAGTGAAAATCCTAAAAAATTGGACAAAAGCAAAAAAGGATTAGTAGAATTTAAAAATGTATCATTTAGATATCCAGATAGTGATGAAGAAGTTCTAAATGATATAACATTTACAGCAAAGCCAGGAGAAACAACAGCAATAATAGGAAGTACAGGAAGTGGAAAATCAACAATAGTAAATTTAATACCAAGATTTTATGATATAACATCTGGAAATCTATTAATAGATGGTGTAGATATTAAAGAAATATCAAACAAAGATTTAAGGAAAATAGTTGGATTTGTGCCACAAAAAGGAATATTATTTTCAGGAACAATAGAATCAAATATTAAATATGGAGATTCGAACATGCCTGATGAACAAATGATAGAAGCTGCACAAATTGCGCAAGCTACAGAATTTATAGAATCAAAACCTGAAAAATATAAAGAACCAATAGCACAAGGTGGAAGCAATGTATCAGGAGGACAAAAACAAAGATTATCAATAGCTAGAGCAATAGCTATTGATCCAGAAATTTTAGTATTTGATGATAGTTTTTCAGCATTAGACTTTAAAACAGATAGTATATTAAGAGCTGAATTAGAAAAAAAGACTAAAGATAAAACAGTAATAATAGTAGCACAAAGAATAAATACAATTTTAAACGCTGACCAGATTATAGTGCTAGAAGATGGGAAAATAGTTGGAAAAGGAACTCATGAAGAACTGATTAAAAACAATGAAACTTATAAACAAATAGCATTATCACAACTTTCAGAAGAAGAATTAAACTTAGAAGGAGGTAAAGAACATGAATAATAAAGAACAACAAACAATAAATAAGCCTCCAAAAATGCAAGGTCCAGGGCCAATGGGAGGAGCACATAAAGGTCACAGACCAGTAGAAAAGGCAAAAGATATAAAAGGGACAACAAAAAAATTAACACATAGACTTTCAGAATATAAAATAGCAATAATAATAGTAATGATATTTGCAATAGGAAGTACAATATTTAGTATTGTTGGTCCAAAAATATTAGGAAATGCAACAACAGAAATATACACAGGACTAATGAATAAAATCAATGGAACAGGTGGAATAAACTTTGTAAAAATAGGAAAAATAATTTTGTTTGCTTTAGGACTATATGGAATAAGTGCATTATTCTCAATGATACAAAGTTATATAATGGCTGGTGTTGCACAAAAAGTAACGTATAAAATAAGAAATGAATTAACGGAAAAAATTAATAAATTACCAATGAAATATTTTGATAAAAAAACGAATGGAGAAGTATTATCAATAATATCAAATGATGTAGACACACTTAGCACAGGATTAAATCAAAGTATTACACAAATAATAACTTCAATATTTACAATATTAGGAATATTAGTAATGATGATATCAATAAGTTGGGAAATGACAATTGTAAGTTTATTAATATTACCAATATCAGCAGTAATATTAAAAAAAGTAATAGGAAAATCACAAAAATATTTTGTTAAACAACAAGAATATTTAGGACATGTAAATGGTCAAGTTGAAGAAGTTTACAGTGGTCACAATATAGTAAAAGTTTTTGGAAGAGAAAAAGAAGTTATAAAAGAATTTGAAAAAGATAATAAAGAACTTTACAAATCAGGTTGGCGTTCACAATTCTTATCTGGTTTAATGTATCCATTAATGAATTTTGTTGGAAATGTTGGCTATGTAGCAGTGGCAATTTTAGGAGGATATTTTGCAGTAAAAGGAAGAATAACAGTTGGTAATATTCAGAGTTTTATACAATATAATAAACAATTTACACAACCAATAGGGCAAGTTGCACAAATATCAAGCACAATACAATCAATGATTGCAGCAGCAGAAAGAATTTTTGAATTTTTAGAAGAAAAAGAAGAAGTAGAAGACATCAAAAATCCAGTATCAACAGACGGATTAAAAGGAAATATAAAATTTGAACACGTTCATTTTGGGTATGACCCAGAAAAAACAATAATAAATAACTTCAATGCAGATATTAAAGACGGACAAAAAATTGCTATTGTCGGTCCAACAGGAGCAGGAAAAACAACTATAGTAAAATTATTAATGAGATTTTACGATGTGAATAGTGGAGCAATTCTTTTAGATGGAAATAATATAAAAGAATTTAAACGTGGAGAACTTAGAAAAATGTTTGGAATGGTACTTCAAGATACATGGCTATTTGGAGGAACAATAAAAGAAAATATAAAATATAGTAAGCCAGATGCAACAGACTCAGAGATAATTCAAGCAGCAAAAGCAGCACATGTGCACCATTATATAAAAACCTTATCAAAAGGTTATGATGCAAAAATAAACGAAGAATCTACGAATATATCAGCAGGTCAAAAACAATTACTTACAATTGCAAGAGTAATACTTGCAAATCCAAAAATATTAATATTAGATGAAGCTACAAGTTCAATAGATACTAGAACAGAACAACAAATTCAAGCAGCAATGGATAATTTAATGGAAGGAAGAACAAGTTTTATTATTGCTCACAGATTATCTACTATAAAAAATGCAGATTTAATATTAGTTATGGATCATGGAGATATTGTAGAGCAAGGAACTCATGAAGAATTACTAATAAAAAATGGATTTTATGCAAAATTATATAATTCACAATTTGAAGATTGTAATGATTAAGTTGAATAAATTTAAAGTTGTTAATAGGAATAATCCTGATTAACAACTTTTTTCTATTTTTCACATTTATAACTAGAACACATGGATTCGTCTGATTTTTTAGTATTACAATTATTTGCTGGTGAAACTTGAATTTCATCTAATTTACAAAAGTTTTCTAAGTTATTGTATTTACAGCTTGTAACACTGCAATAAATTTTTTGATTTCCATTCATGATAAGAACCTCCAAAAAATAAGAATGAATTTAAGTAAATTTAAATTCATTCTTATTATGGATCATGTTAGCATTTTTTATTCTTACTTATATAAAAATACAATAAATGGAAATAAAAATTCTTTTAGCTATAGAAATTCATAAATTAATATGATAATATTAATTTATGAAAAGGAGGATAATATGAAAAAAGTAATAAAAACAATTTTAATTATAATTTTAATAGCAATAATAATAGCAACATTATTAACAATATTTATAAATTTAAAAATGTATTTAGAAACAAAAGATAGAATAATAACAGAAGAATCAGAAATGATTAGAAATGTAGATTGTATATTAATATTAGGAGCTGGAATATGGAACGATAAGCCAAGCCCAATGTTAGAAGACAGACTGTTACAAGGAATAACTTTATATCAAAAAGGATTTGCTCCAAAAATAATTATGAGTGGAGACCATGGTAGACAAAATTATGATGAAGTAAATACAATGAAAGAATTTGCAATAGAAAGAGGAGTAAAATCAGAAGATATATTTATGGACCATGCTGGTTTTTCAACTTATGAAAGTATTTATAGAATACAGAAAATATTTGAAGCAAAAAAAATAATTATAGTTACACAAAAGTATCATTTATATAGAGCTTTATATATTGCAAAACAATTTAATATAGAAGCATATGGATTAGCTTCAAATCCAAGAGAATATATGGGACAGGCTATTAGAGAAGTTAGAGAATGGCTTGCAAGAGACAAAGACTTTTTTAAATGCATATATAAACCAGAACCAACATTTTTGGGAGATACAATACCAGTAAGTGGAAATGGAGATTTAACAAATGATAAAAAGGAGGAGAAATAAATGGACTCATTAATAGGTTTATTAATACCATTTATAGGAACGATATTAGGTTCTGCAATGGTATTTTTGATGAAAAATAAAATGAACTCAAAAGTAGAAAAAATATTATTGGGATTTGCATCAGGGGTAATGATAGCAGCATCAATATGGTCATTAATAATTCCTGCTATTGATATGGCAGAAGCACAAGGGAATGTTGCATGGATTCCAGCCACAATAGGATTTCTACTTGGAATAGTATTTTTATTAGTGTTAGACAGTTTAATTCCACACTTACATTTAGAAAGTAAAACACCCGAAGGAATGAAATCTAAATTAAAGAAAACAACAATGTTAGTTTTAGCAGTAACACTTCATAATATACCAGAAGGAATGGCTATTGGTGTAACTTTTGCAGGTGCTTTAGTAGGAAATACAGGAATTACAATGGCAGGGGCATTTGCTTTAGCTATAGGAATTGCAATACAGAATTTCCCAGAGGGAGCAATAATTTCAATGCCATTAAAAAGTGAAGGAGTTTCTAAAACAAAAGCATTTATATATGGAGCCTTATCTGGAATAGTAGAGCCCATAGGTGCTATTATAACAATATTACTTACAAATGCTGTTGTTCCAATATTGCCATATTTATTATCATTCGCAGCAGGAGCGATGATTTATGTAGTAGTAGAAGAATTAATTCCTGAATCTCAAGCCGGAGAACATTCTAATATTGGGACTATAGGTGTTGCTATAGGTTTTGTTATTATGATGATTTTAGATGTTGCATTAGGGGAAGTGTAATTTAGTAAAAATGTTTGTTAACCTTGACAAACATTTTTTTATATATTATAATGTTAACCGTAGTTAACAAAAGGAGAGAAGAAAATGATATCCAAGTCATCAGAAGAATATTTAAAAACAATGTACGTGTTAAAAAAACAAAATGGAAATATACGAGTTACAGATATTGCAAAAAAAATGAATTGTACAAAGCCAAGTGTAAATAAAGCTATTTATAACTTAAAAGATAATGGATTACTTAATTATGAATCTTATGGAACAATAGAATTGACAGAAACTGGAGAAAATCTTGCAAAAAAGATACTAGAAGCATATGATATAGTTTATTTGTTTTTAAAAGATGTATTAAATTTAGAAGGTGAAGAAGCAAAAAAAGAAGCGGAAAAAATAAAAACAACAATAACAGATAATACAATAAACAAATTAGCTAAATATGTTCATGAAGTTTTAGGATTAAGTAATTTAAATTGCAATTATGATATAAATCAAGAAAAATGTAGAAGTTGCATAAAAAGAATAAAAAATAATTAAATGGAAAGAAAGGTAATACTATGAGCAATAAAATATTAGAAATAAAAGAGCTACATGTAAATGCAGAAAATAAAGAGATATTAAAAGGAATTAATTTAAGTATAAATAAAGGAGAAATCCATGTAATAATGGGACCTAATGGATCAGGAAAAACAACAACAGCAAATGCGATTTTAAATAATCCTGAATATACAAAAATAAAAGGAAGCATTATATTTGATGGACAAGATATAACAGACACCAAGACAGATGAAATTGCAAGAAAAGGAGTTTTTATGTCTTTTCAACTTCCAGAAGAAATACCAGGGGTTTCAGTTACAAATTTCTTAAAATATGCTAAAAATAAAATCACAGGACAACCTGTTAAGATATTCAAGTTTAAGGATGAACTTAAAAAGTATATGGAAGAATTAAATATGAATCCAAAAAATATGGAAAGAAGTTTAAATGTTGGATTTTCAGGCGGAGAAAAAAAGAAAAATGAAATTCTTCAAATGCTTGTATTAAATCCAAAGCTTGCAATACTTGATGAAACTGATTCTGGACTTGATGTTGATGCGATTAAAACAGTTTCTAAAGGAATTGAAATGTTTAAAAATGATAATAATGCAGTTTTAATTATTACTCATAATACTAAAATTCTTCATAGCTTAAAAGTAGATTATGTCCATGTTTTAGTAAATGGAAAAATTGTTAAAACTGGTAGTCAAGAATTGGCAAAAGAGATTGAAGAAAATGGATATGCACAATATAAATAATCTTAATGTCGAGAAAGTTGTCAAAAGGGACGGGCTTTTTTGACCGCAATATATATAAGTTGTCAAAAAATCCGTCCCCTTTGACAGAAGGGAATAAGCAATAATGAAAAAAACAAATATTGATGAAATAAATAGAAACATATATGATATAAAAAATAAAGACGAATATGATTTTAAAATAAAAAAAGGATTAACATCTGAAATAATAGAAGAAATATCAAAACAAAAACAAGACCCAAACTGGATGAAAGAATTTAGATTAAAAGCATTAGAAGTATATAATAAATTAAAAATGCCAACATGGGGACCAGATTTATCAGAATTAAATATGGATGAAATAGCGACATATGTAAGACCAAAAACTGGATTAAGTAATTCTTGGGAAGATGTGCCAGAAGATATTAAAAATACATTTGATAAACTAGGAATACCAGAAGCTGAAAAAACATCTTTAGCAGGGGTTGGTGCACAATATGACTCAGAAGTTGTTTACCATAGCATGAAAGAAGACTTAATAAAACAAGGTGTAATTTATACAGATATGGAAACAGCAGTAAAAGAATATCCAGAATTAGTAAAAGAACATTTTATGAAATGTGTTCCTGTATATGATCATAAATTTGTAGCACTACATGGGGCAGTTTGGTCTGGTGGTTCTTTTGTATATGTACCAAAAGGAGTAAAAGTAGATATACCACTTCAATCATATTTTAGACTTAATTCGCCAGAATCGGGACAATTTGAACATACATTAATAATAGTAGACGAAGGAGCAAGTTTACACTTTATAGAAGGATGCTCAGCACCAAAATACAATAAGGTAAATCTACATGCAGGATGTGTTGAGCTATATGTAAAAGACAATGCATATTTAAGATATTCTACAATAGAAAATTGGTCAAAAAATATGCTTAACCTGAATACTAAAAAAGCAATTGTAGGAAAAAATGCAAAAATGGAGTGGGTATCAGGTTCATTTGGTTCAAAAATATCAATGTTATATCCTATGAGTATATTAAATGGAGAAGGAGCAAAAACAGAATATACAGGAATTTCATTTGCAGGTGGAGGACAAAATCTAGATAATGGATTTAAAGTAGTGCATAATGCATTCAATACATCAAGTGTAGTAAATGCAAAATCAATTTCAAAAAATGGCGGTAAATGTACGTATAGAAGTTTAGTAAGAATAAACGAAAAAGCAAATAATTCTAAATCATCAGTATCATGCGAATCACTTATGTTAGATGATATATCAATATCTGACACAATACCAACAAATGATATAAGAACAGACGAAGTAGAATTCTCACATGAAGCTAAAATTGGGAAAATTAGTGATAAAACAATATTTTATTTAATGAGTAGAGGCTTATCAGAAGAAGATGCAAAAGCAATGATAGTAAGAGGATTTGCACATCCTATTGCTAAAGAACTACCTGTAGAATATGCAGTTGAGATGAATAATTTAATTAATTTAGAATTAGAAGGAGCGATTGGGTGAGACAAGTGGGACAGTCCAAATTTGTCTCATAAAATTGTAAAAAAATGTCGAAGAACAAAAAAGAATAAAATATGACAAAAAGTTGAGACAAATTTGGACTGTCCCACTTGTCTCAGAAAGGATAAAAAATGGAAAAAATAAGCTTAAATGAAACACCAGTTAGAACTTCAAGAAATTTTAATATAAATAATATAAAATTAGAAAATATAGAAATTCCAGCTATTATACCAGATTTTGGAAATATAACTATAATTAGTAATACATCAAAAATAGATGTAGAACAAAATACTAGTAATATAGAACTAATTTATGGATTAAATAAAGAACTTACAGAACAAGTAAAGGCACAGTCAAATAAAAAATTAAAGTTAACAATAGATGACAAAGATAATTCAGAAACTCAAATAGATTTCAATTTTGATGATGAAAATTCTATATTAATAGATGATATAGAGATTATTGCAAACGAAAACACAAAATCAACAATTATAATAAAATATACATCAAATGAAGATATGGCATACTTTCATAATGGAATTATTAGAGTAAATACAAAACAAAATGCAAATGTAAATATAATATTAGTTAATTTAATGAATATAAAATCAAACAATTTTATAGCTATTGAAAATAACCTAGAAGAAAATTCAAAAGTGAATTATACAATTGTAGATTTTGGGGGAAAGAATAGTATTACAAATTATTATTCTAACCTAATAGGAGAAAATTCAGATAATAAATTAAATACAATTTATTTAGGAAAAGAAAATCAAGTTTTTGATTTAAACTATATAGGAGAATTAAGAGGAAAAAAATCTAATATTGATATAGAAGTCCAAGGAGCTCTAAAAGATACCGCTAAAAAGCATTTTAAAGGAACAATTGATTTCAAAAAAGGTTGCAAAAAGGCTACAGGAAATGAAAATGAAGCTTGTATGCTATTATCAAATAAAGCAAAATCTTTAGCATTACCAATGCTTTTATGTTCGGAAGAAGAGATTGAAGGAAATCATAGTAGTTCTGCAGGTAAGATTGGAGAAAAAGAACTATTTTATATTATGAGCAGAGGTTTTGCATTAAAAGAGGCAATGAAACTGATGGTTAGAGCTAGATTTAATCAAATATTAAACAAAATTGAAAATGAAAATTTAAAAGAAGAAGTTTTAAAAGAAATCAATGAAAGACTAGATTAAAAGCCTAATAAGGAAGGATAAATAAATGAATATAAAAGAAATAAAAAAGGACTTTCCATTGTTGGAAAATCAAAATATTACATATTTGGACAGTGGAGCAACAACGCAAAAACCAATACAAGTAATAAAAGTAGTAGAAGAATTTTATGAAAAATATAATGCAAATCCACATAGAGGAGCATATACATTAAGCTTGGAAGCAACTCAGAATTATGAAGATATTAGAGCAAAAATAGCAAAATTCATAAATGCAAAACATACAGAAGAAATAATATTTGCTAAAAATGCTACTGAAAGCTTAAATTTAATTGCATATTCATATGGGATGGACAATCTAAAAAAAGATGATGAAGTAGTTATTTCTATATTGGAACATCATTCTAATTTAGTACCATGGCAGAAAATCACTAAAGCTACTGGAAGTAAACTAAATTATATGTACATAAATGAAGATTTTGAACTATCAGATGAAGAGATAAAAAACAAAATTACGAACAAAACGAAAATAGTCGGAATTACACATGTATCAAATGCTTTAGGAACTGTAAATAATGTGAAAAAAATAATAAAATATGCTCATAAAAAAGGAGCAGTTGTAATTGTAGATGCATCACAAAGTATTCCACATATGAAAATAGATGTGCAAGATTTAGATGCTGATTTTTTAGTATTTTCAGGACATAAAATGTTAGCGCCACTTGGAATTGGTGTGCTATATGGGAAAAGAGAGATCTTAAATAAAATGAATCCATTTTTGATGGGTGGAGACATGATCGAATATGTATATGAACAAGAAACAACTTTTGCACCACTTCCAAATAAATTTGAAGCTGGAACACAAAATGTAGAAGGGGTTATAGGATTAGGTGCAGCAATTGATTATATTGAAAATTTAGGATATGATAAAATACAAGAAATTGAAAATGAAGTATTATCATATGCAAGAAAAGAATTATCAAAGCTAGATTTCTTAACATTATATTTAACACCAAATGAAAAAAATCATTCAGGAGTAATATCATTTAATATAAATGGAGTACATCCACACGATGTTGCAAGTATTTTAGATTCAGAAGGTATATGTGTACGTTCAGGAAACCATTGTGCACAACCACTTATGAGATTTCTATCAATAGATTCTACTTGTAGAGCAAGCTTCTATTTCTATAATACAAAAGAGGATGTAGATAAACTAGTTAAAGCATTAAATAAAGCATATGATATGTTTAAAAAATATATAAAAAAATAGAAAGGTAAAGTTTAATGGAAGATTTAACAGAAGTTTATAATGAATTAATAATGGAACACAGCATGAATTCATATAATAAAAAGAAACTAGAAAAAGTAGATTATTGTGAAATAGGACATAATCCAAATTGTGGAGATGAAATAACGTTAGAATTAAAATTAAATGGAAAAATCATTGAAGACATGGCATTTAGCGGACATGGATGTGCAATTTCACAAGCTTCAACATCTATAATGATAGATACGTTAAAAGGAAAAACAATAGATGAAGCAAAAGAAATAATAAAAACATTTATAAAAATGATAAAAAGAGAAATAACAGATGAAAAAGAACTAAAGAAATTAGAGGATGCAATCGCTTTTAGAAATGTATCAAATATGCCAGCTAGAGTAAAGTGTGCATTACTTGCTTGGCATACAATTGAGGATGTTATTAATAATAAGTAAAAAAGTATTTGAAAATTTTGTAATATAAATACAAAATTTGTAACATAAATGTAATAAAACATATCTTCTTAGAAACAAGCGAACAAAGAAAAATCAAAAAAACTTTTTTATAAAATGTTGCATTTGCAACAGTAAAAGAAAAATGTTGAGATATAATAAAGACATAAAAAATGAGGAAGGAGATATGGAAATGAAAATCATAAAAAGGGATGGAACAATAGTTGATTATAATCCAGAAAAAATAAAAATAGCAATACAAAAAGCTAATAATGAGGTATCTAATAGAGAAAGAGCTTCAGAAAAACAAATTAAAGAAATTATAAATTATATAGAAGACTTAAAAAAATCAAGAATATTGGTAGAAGATATACAAGATGTTATAGAAAAAAAATTAATGTCATTTGGAAAATATGAATTAGCTAAAAAATATATTACATATAGATATACAAGAGAATTAGTTAGAAAAGCAAATACAACAGATCAATCAATAAAAGAATTAATTGAAGGTGAAAGTGAATATTGGAACAGTGAAAATTCTAATAAGAATGCTAAAGTTGTAACAACACAAAGAGATTATTTAGCTGGAATAACAAGTACTGATATAACAAGAAGATTTTTATTACCAGAAGATATAGTAAAAGCACATGACGAAGGAATAATTCATTTCCATGACGCAGATTATTTCGCACAAAATGCATTAACAAACTGTGAACTTATAAATTTAGAAGATATGCTACAAAATGGAACAATAATGAATGGAGTAATGATAGAAAAACCACATAGATTCATAACAGCATGTACAATAGCAACACAAATTATATTAGCTGTTACATCTTCAACATATGGAGGAGCAACAGTATCATTAGCACATTTAGCACCATTTGTAAGAAGTAGCTATGATAAATATTATAAAAAATACAAAGAAAAAGGCTTAAAAGAAGAAGAATGTAAAAAATTTGCAAAAGAAGATACTAGAAAAGAGGTTTCAGACGGAGTACAAACATTTAATTATCAAGTAAATTCAATGACAAATACAAATGGACAAGCACCATTTTTATCTGTATGTATGTATTTGGGAGAAACAGAAGAATATAAAGAAGAACTAGCAATGATAATTGAGGAATTTTTAAGTCAGAGAATTTTGGGATTTAAAAATGAACAAGGTGTATATATAACACCAGCATTTCCAAAATTATTATATGTAATCGAAGAAGATAATATCCATGAAGATAGCAAATATTGGTATTTAACTCAATTGGCAGCAAAATGTACAGCAAAAAGAATGGTACCAGATTATATTTCTGAAAAGAAAATGAAAGAATTTAAAATAGATAAAAACGGAGAAGGACAATGCTATCCATGTATGGGATGTCGTTCATTCTTAACACCATATGTTGATCCAGAAACAAACAAACCTAAATATTATGGAAGATTTAATCAAGGTGTTGTAACAATAAATTTAGTTGATGTTGCTTTAACATCAGGAAAAGACATGAATAAATTCTGGGAAATTTATGATGAAAGATTAGAATTATGTCATAGAGCTTTACAAGCAAGACATGAAAGATTAAGCAGAGTAACAAGTGATGTAGCACCTATTTTATGGCAATATGGAGCTCTTGCAAGATTGCCAAAGGGATCAAGTATTCATCCATTATTACATGGTGGATATTCAACAATTTCACTTGGATATGCTGGACTTTATGAATGTGTTAAATATATGACAAATAATAGCCATACTGATAATGGCGAGGGTAAAGAATTTGCTATAAAAGTTATGCAAAAATTGAACGATAAATGCAAGGAATGGAAAGAAAAAGAAGATATAGACTATAGTGTTTATGGTACACCAATTGAGTCTACAACATATAAATTTTCAAAATGTCTAAAAGAAAGATTTGGAATAATTAAAGGAATTACAGATAGAGATTATATAACAAATTCTTATCATGTACCTGTATTTGAGGAAATCGATGCGTTTTCTAAATTGAAATTAGAAAGTGAATTCCAAAGATTAAGCCCTGGAGGTGCTATTTCTTATGTAGAAACACCTAATTTACAAGATAATTTAGAAGTTATTATCCAAATAATTAAATTCATATATGATAATATTATGTATGCTGAGTTAAATACAAAATCAGATTATTGTCAAAAATGTGGTTATGATGGAGAAATTCTAATAGATGACAATTTAGAATGGTATTGCCCAAATTGTGGTAATAGAGATCATAATACATTAAATGTAGCAAGAAGAACTTGTGGTTATATAGGAAGTAATTTCTGGAATAAAGGAAGAACTCAAGAAATAAAAGAAAGAGTTTTACATATAGATAATAAAGATGATGATGAATAAGAGGTAAAAAATCATGAGATATAACAAAATTAGAAAAATGGACATTGCAGATGGACCAGGAGTAAGAGTGTCAATATTTATGCAGGGATGTACATTTAACTGTAAAAATTGTTTTAATAAAGAAACACATGATTTTAATGGAGGAAAAGAATTTACTCAAGACACAATAAATAGAGTATTAGAATTATGTGAAAATGAAAATATAGAAGGACTATCAATATTAGGTGGAGAACCAATGAACCCTAAAAATATTGAAGGAACTACAAAACTTGCAAAAGCTTTTAAAGAAAAATTTCCTAATAAGAATTTATGGGCATGGTCAGGTTATTTGTTTGACAAAGAATTAAAAGACAAAGATGTAGTAAAATATTTAGATGTATTAGTTGATGGACAATATGTAGATGAGTTACATAATCCTACATTAAAATGGAAAGGTTCTGCAAATCAAAGAGTTATAGATGTACAAAAAAGTCTAAAACAAAATAATGTGGTTTTATGGTAGGAAAAGAGGAAATCTTTTTCCTACCATTTTTTGCATATTTTGACAAAAACTATGGAGAAATTTTTGTAAATATGTTAATATATATAAAGAGAGGTAAAAAATGAATAATAAGAAAAAAGTAAAAGTATTTAAAATAATGCTAATGATATTGGTATTAGTATTATGTGTAGCAATGATAATATATTTATTTCCTGTAATGAAAAATTTATCAACAACAGAAGGCCAAATAGAATTTAAAGAAAAAGTGCAAAATTTAGGAGTATTAGGAATGATTTTATTATTTGGGTTGCAGGTAGCCCAAATATTTTTAATAATAATACCAGGAGAACCAATAGAAATATTAGCAGGGATGTGTTATGGAGGATTATGGGGAACTGTTTTTATGATGGTTTCAGTATTCATAATTTCAACAACAATTTTTTTTATTGTAAGAAAATTAGGTAGAAAATTTGTATGTGACTTTTGTGATGAAAATAAAATAAAAAAAATAGAAAACAGTAAATTATTTCAAAATCCAAAGAAAATAGAAATAATAATGTTCATATTATTTTTAATACCGGGAACACCAAAAGATTTATTAACCTATATAGGTGGGATATTACCAATAAAACCAATCAATTTTATAATTATATCAACATTGGCAAGATTCCCATCAATAATATCATCAACTTTAGCAGGAGAAAGTTTAGCTGTAGGAGATTGGAAAAAAGGAATTATATTATATGGAATAGTTTTAGCAATAGTAGTAATTATAATGTTAATAATACATAAATTTGATAAAGATAAAACAACAACAGAAGCTTTAAAAACAATAAAATAAATTTGGAAGGAAAAATAAATGTTAAATCAATTTTCAAGAACAGAACTATTATTAGGAAAAGAAAGCATACAAAAATTAAATAAAACCAAAGTAGTAATATTTGGTATAGGAGGTGTAGGCTCTTTTGTAGTAGAGGGGCTAGTAAGAGCTGGAATAGGAAAATTTATATTAGTAGATGATGACAAAATCTGTTTAACAAATTTAAATAGACAAATACATGCAACAACAAAAACTATTGGAAAATACAAAGTTGACGTAATGAAAGAAAGAATTCTGGAAATTAATCCAAAAGCTGAAGTAGAAGTATATAAGCACTTTTATTTACCAAATTCAGAAGAAATAATATTAGAAAAAAGTATTAACTACATTGTAGATGCAGTAGATACAGTCACAGCAAAAATTGAATTAGTAATGCAAGCAGATAAATTAAATATACCTATAATATCAGCAATGGGAACTGGAAATAAATTGGATGCAACAAGATTTGAAGTAACAGATATATACAAAACGAGCGTATGCCCACTTGCAAAAGTGATGAGAAAACAATTAAAAACAAGAGGAATAAAAAAATTAAAAGTAGTATATTCAAAAGAAGAACCATTAAAACCATATGAAGGAAAAGAAAAGAGTTGTAAAAATCAAATACCAGGAAGTATATCATTTGTTCCATCAGTTGTGGGAATGATTATAGCAGGTGAAGTAATAAAAGATATATTAAAATAAACAGATTAAACAAAAATCGACTAAATGTTGAAATTTTTAAAAATATCTGTTATTATATATGAGAAAAAATAACAAAAATTAATAGGGGAAAAAATGATAAATATATTATTATGTGGAAATAAAAAAGTATTTGATGGAGCATTATCAGAGCTCATATCAATTACAAATAAAACAAAAGAAACAATTACTTGTTATATTTTTACAATGGATGTATCTAGAATAAAACCAGAATATAAAGCTATAGAAGATAAACAAATAAAATTTTTAGAAGAAGTTGTTAAAATTAAAAATTCAAAAAATAAAATAATAAAGATAGATGTCACAGATATTTATGAAAAAGAATTTGCGAATTGTGCAAATGAAACAGCATATTGCACACCATATACTTTGCTTAGACTATTAGCGGATTTAGTGCCTAATATGCCTGATAAATTATTATATCTAGATATAGACATGATGGTAAATGATGATATTGCACCATTATATAATACTGACATTAAAGATTATGAATATGCTGCAGTTAAAGAAAAGTATGGAAGTAAATTTATAAGACCAGATTATATAAATGCAGGAATGTTGCTTTTAAATATGAAGAAAATTAAAGAGACAAAATTATTAGAAAAAGCAAGAAAATTAATTAAAAAAAGAAAACTATTATTTGCCGATCAAGATGCTATTTTTTGGAATACAACAAAAAAGAAGTTATTACCAAGAAAATATAATGAGCAAGCAAGTTTCAAAAGAGAAGATACTGTAATTTGTCATTTTTGTAAAAGATTATTATGGTGGCCATATCCACATACTGAGAATTACAAACAATGGAACATAGATGAAATACATAAATATTTAAAATGCCATATATTTGATGCAGATTTAGAAGAATACAAAAAATTTAAAGAAAAATATGAAAACAATATAAAAGAAGAAATAACTGAATAATGAAAGGATAAAATCAAATGGAAAACAATTTAGAAGTAATACCAATATTTTTTGCTGTAGATGATGGTTATATACCATTTTTAGCAGTAGCACTTCAATCATTAATAGAAAATTCATCAAAAAATTATTACTATTCAATTAAGATATTATATACAAATATAAATGAGGAAAATAAACAAAAAATCAACAAATATAAAAAAGACAATATTAATATAGAATTTGTAGATTTAAACTATTATATAGAAAAAGTAAAAGACAAACTATATACACGTGATTATTATACAAAAACGACATATTTTAGACTATTTATACCAGACTTATATCCACAATATGATAAGGTTTTATATCTTGATAGTGATATAGTTGTTTTAGGAGATATAGCAGAATTATACAATACAAATGTAAAAGATAATTTAGTTGCAGCAATACCAGATGATAGTGTACAAACAATACCAGAATTTGCTGAATATGTTGAAAAAGTTGTTGGAGTTGCAAGCTATAAAAATTACTTTAATGCAGGAATTTTATTAATGAATTTAGATGAATTGAGAAAAACGGACTTCCAATCTAAATTTTTATATTTATTAGAAACAGTAAAATTTAGTGTAGCACAAGATCAAGATTATTTAAACAGACTTTGTAAAGGAAGAACAATATTAGTAGATAGAAATTGGAATAAGATGCCTATTAAAGTAGATGGAGTAAATGAAGAAGATCTTAAATTAATCCATTACAATTTAGCATATAAACCATGGCATTTTGATAATATTTTATATCAAGATTATTTTTGGAAATATGCAAAAGAAACAGAGTTTTTAGAACAAATAGAAGAAATTAAAAATTCATACACAGAAGAAGAACGCTTTAGAGATATGGAACAATTCAAAAAACTAAAAGAGCTTTGTATGAAAGAAGCAGATTGTGTTGGAGATGACAGAAATTATAGAAAATGCAATATTGAAGAGAAAAAACATTGGGAATATAAAAAATATATTTTAGGAAAAAAATATAAAAACTCAGTAATAGAATCTCAAAGTAGAGAAGAAGTATTTGAAAAAATAAAAGATTTAGAAAGAAATGGAATTTTTGATTTAGATGTAGAACAAGACCCACCAACAATACCATTAAAACCAGAAAATGTAGATTATTTAAGAGAAAAGGGATTAAATAGAATAAAAAATGTTTTAGCCAATAGGATGGGAGAAACATATTTAAAGGATTTAATAAAAAATAAAAAATTAATAATAAAAGATATAAAAGGAATAGAAAATCTTGAAGGTATTAAAACAGGAGCAATGATAACATGTAACCACTTTAATTCAAATGATTTCCTTACAATTGAGCATGTTTTTAGAAAAACAAATCAAGTGAAAACAAAAAAAATGTATAAAGTAATAAGAGAAGGTAATTATACAAATTTTCCAGGTTTTCCAGGATTTTTATTTAGAAATGGAGATACACTACCATTAAGTACAAATACAAGTACAATGATAGAATTTATGAAAGCAGTAGATACAATATTACAAAGAGGAGACTTTATATTAATATACCCAGAACAAAGTATGTGGTGGAATTATAGAAAACCAAAGCCATTAAAAGTAGGAGCATATAAATTAGCTTCAAAAAACAATGTGCCAGTTATTCCAATATTTATAACAATGGAAGATAGTGACATAAAAGGAGAAGATGGTTACCCAGTACAAGAATACACAGTAAATATTGCAAAACCAATCTATCCAGATGAGGATTTATCAGTAAAAGAAAATACAGAAAGAATGAGAGAAAAAAATGCTCAAGTATGGAAAGAGATATATGAAGATTTTTATAAAATTCCACTTGAATATACAACAATAAAAGAAGACAAGGAATTAGTAAATGAATAAAATAATATATTATCAAGATGAATTAAATGATGAATTTTCAAAATCGTCAATTACCCCTAGGGTAATTGACGAAAAATACAAATATGTGCATAAAAATCCATTATGGAATTTATGCTCTTTTGTTTTGCAAAATATTATAAGTGTACCAATAAAAATTTTATATTCAAAAATAAAATTTAGAATAAAATATATTGGAAAAGAAAAATTAAAGCCATATAAAAAACAAGGTTATTTTATATATGGAAATCATACACAACCATTTGCAGATACCTTTATACCAAGTATACCAATATATCCTAAAAGAAATTTTTTAATAGTAAATCCAGTAAATATATCACTTAAAGGAACAGGAACATTAGTAGAAATGTTAGGTGCAATGCCAATACCAAGTAATAAAGGAGCAATGAAAAATTTTTTAGAAGCAATAAAACAAAAAATGAATAAAAACTATGCAATAACAATTTATCCAGAAGCACATATATGGCCGTATTATACGAAAATTAGACCTTTTAAAGAAGTATCATTTAAATACCCAGTACAATTAGAAAGACCAGCATTTTGTATAACAAATACTTATCAAAAATATGGGAAAAATAATAATAAAATAAAAATAGTATCTTACATAGACGGGCCATTTTATACAAATAAGAAATTAACAATGAAAGAACAACAAAAAGAATTAAGAGATACAATTTATAATTGCATGGTAGAACGAAGTAAAAATAGTAATATAGAATATATAAAATATATAAAAAAAGTCATTTAAAAGTCACATATATATTGTATTATACAAAAGTGGGAGAAAAATTATGAATAAAACTAAAAAAATGATAAGAAACTTTATGATTTTTATTTTGTTAATTATTTTAACATTCTATTTGGTATTAAAAGACCAAAATATATACGAAATATTTGATATATTAAAAAGCGTAAAAAAAGAATTTGTATTAATTGGATTAATATGTATGCTATGTTATTTAATATTAGAAGCTGTTAATATAGGAAGGACATTAAAAGCACTAAATGAAAAAAGTAATTTTTTAAAAAACTTTAAATATGCATTGATAGGTTTTTTCTTTAGTGCAATAACACCAGCAGCAAGTGGAGGCCAGCCGATGCAAATATATTATATGTACAAAGATAGTATTTCTGTTGCAAATTCTACATTAGCACTATTGATGAATTTATTTAGTATGCAAGTAATCACAATTTCATTTGCATTGGTAAGTGTAACAATAAATTATAAATATTTAAGTACAGGATTAGCTTGGTTTTTTGCAATCGGTGTAACATTGAACTTGATGGCATTAGCACTTCTTTTAGTAGGAATTTTCTCAAAAAGATTATCTGAAGAACTAATAAAAATTGCAGTAAAAATATTAAAATTTTTTAGATTTAAAAAAGTAGATAAAGTTCAAGAAAAATTAAAAAATGAATTAGAACAATATCATGGAAGTGCTAAATATATAAAATCAAATCCTATTGTAATTGTAAAAATATTGATAACAACTGCAGTTCAATTTGCAATTTATTATAGTATTCCATATTGGATATATTGTGCATTTAGTTTAAAGGGATTTAATATTTTCCAAATAATAACATTACAATCAGTACTATTTGCAACAGTTTCAGGAATACCATCACCAGGAGCAGTAGGTGTAAGTGAAGGCGGATTTATGTCAATATTTAGAAGTGTATTTCCAGCTAGTGTAATTAGTAGTTCTATGATTTTAACAAGAGGTGTAAATTTTTATTTCTATGTAATAGTTAGTGGAATTGTAGTTATTATAAGCACTTTAAAAACGAAGAAAGAACAAAAAGAAATTCAAATAAAAGAAGAAAATGAAGTAAAAGAAAATGAGGAAGAGTAAATCTTCCTCATTTTTTAATAATTAGTTACAATCATTTTTTTTAGATGTATCAGAAATATTAGAAGTATTGATATTATTTTCACAAATTTCAGGTGGATTTTTAAAGCTCAAATACCAATTGATTCCATTCTGATTTTCAGCAATATATTTTTGTCTTTCTTGTAATTCACAAAATGTTTTAGGGGATGGAACAATAACTGGTTGACCAGGTATCCAATTAGCAGCAGTAGAACATCCACTGCAATCAGCCATTTGTAAAGCTTGAACTGTTCTTAGAATTTCTGGAATAAATCTACCAACATTCAAAGGATAAATTAAAATAGTTCTAACAATTCCTTTGTCATCAATTATAAAAACAGTTCTAACAGTTTCTGTTGAACTTATATCATTTGAAATCATACCATATTTTCTTGCAATTTGGCCACTTCTATCTGCTATTATAGGAAATGGAAGTTCAATACCTGATTTACAATATATATCGTAAATCCAAGCTAGATGAGAAGAGTTACTGTCAATACTTAATCCAAGCAATTCTGTATTTAGCTTTTGAAAGTATGTATGTGCTCTAGCAAAAGCAATCATTTCAGTAGTACATACTGGGGTAAAGTCTCCAGGATGAGAAAATAAAATTAGCCATTTTCCTTTATAATCATTCAAACACCTTGGTCCAAAACTAGTAATAGCATCAAACTCAGGAGCTTTTTGACCAATTTTAACATTGCCATTCATCATTAATTCATAGTCCATAAAAATTCTCCTTTCATAAATTTGTATATAATATGAAAAAAATAAATTACATGTGATAAGAGAAAAAATAATATATAGATGGACGGTTATAAAAAAAGACTATACTTCGTAAACTATAACACAAATTTAGTAAAATATATTCCAATTAAAAATAAAAAACATGTATAATATAAGAAGTAAAAATAAGGAGAAATAATAATGGAAGATTTAGAAACAAAACGATATTTAATAAGAACGCCAGAAATGAAAGATGCAAACGAAATATACGAAAAATGGGGAACAGATAAAGAAAAAATGGCAGAATACAAAGAACATAACAAACATAAAAATATAATAGAAACAAAAGCACTGCTAGAAGCAGCAATGAAAGAAGCAGAATATGGTACACCTTATTGGTTTATAGAAGAAAAAGAAAATCACAATATAGTTGGATATGTAAAAGTTCCAACAGCATCTATAAAAGATAAAAAATGTAAAGTTGCATTTTATTTCTTAGAAAAATGGAGAGAAGATGGAACACCACAAGAAGTATTAAAAAAAGTTATAGAATACCTTTTCAAAGAAAAAAGCATAGAAACAATAGTAATGAAATTTTATGCAATAGATAAAGAAGATACTGAATTATTAGATAGAATATTAAATATAATTGGAATGAGAAGGGAAGGCATTTTAAGAAACAGATTAATTAATAGTAAAGGAGAGAAAATAAATCAATATGTATATTCAATATTAAAAGAAGAATATGCAAAATAACTATTGACAGATTGAAGTTTTAGAAATAAAATAGCTTTATAAATGTATAAAGGAGGAAAAGCAATGGCTTTAGTAACAACAAAAGAAATGTTTGAAAAATCAATGAAAGAAGGATTTGCAATTGGTGCATTCAATATTAATAATATGGAAATAATACAAGGAATTGTAGATGCAGCAGCAGAAGTAAATTCACCAGTCATATTACAAACATCATCAAGTGCAATAAAATATGCAAGAATAAATTATTTAATGAAAATGGTACAAGCAGCTGTCGAAGAACACCCCAATATTCCAATAGCCATACACCTAGATCATGGACCAGATTTTGAAACAGCTAAAATGTGTATTGATAATGGATTTACATCAGTTATGATAGATGGTTCAAAATATGATTTTGAAGAAAATATAGCATTAACTAAAAAAGTAGTAGATTATGCTCATGCACATGGGGCAGTGGTAGAAGCAGAGCTTGGAAAATTAGCAGGAATAGAGGATGATGTAAATGTTGCAGAAAGCGATGCAATGTATACAGACCCAGAACAAGCAGAAGAATTTGTAAAAAGAACAGGTTGTGATTCTTTAGCAATAGCTATAGGAACAAGCCATGGAGCATATAAATTTAAAGGAGAAGCAAAGCTTAGATTTGATATATTAAAGGAAATTAAATCAAGAATACCTAACACTCCAATAGTATTACATGGAGCATCAACAGTAATTCCAGAATTAGTAGAAATGTGTAATAAATTTGGTGGAGATATTCCTGGAGCAAAAGGTGTACCAGATGAAATATTACATGAAGCTAGTATATCAGGGGTTTCAAAAATAAATGTAGATACAGATTTAAGACTTGCAATGACTGCAGGTATTAGAAAAGAATTTGCAGAAAATCCAAATGCATTTGATCCTAGAAAATATTTAGGAGAAGCAAGAGAATTAATAAAAGAAACAGTAAAACATAAAATGGCAGATGTTTTTGGTTCTGCAAATAAAGCATAAATAAAAATAATAAAAAGTATAACACAGTAAATAAACTGTATTATACTTTTTTATAATTTATTAGATAATTGTTGTTTCATTCTTCTTTCAGCATCTTTTTTTGCAATATCTTCACGTTTATCATAAAGTTTTTTACCTTTTCCAATACCTAATTCGACCTTAACTAAATTACCTTTAAAATATAAGCTTATAGGAACTAGACTATAACCTTTTTGTTTTGTAAGACCTATCAATTTATTAATTTCACGTTTATTTAACAAAAGTTTTCTATCACGTAAAGGATTTTTATTAAAAATATTACCATGTTCATATGGACTTATATGCATTCCAACTATGTATATTTCACCATTTTTAATCATAGCATAACTATCTTTTAAATTAGCCTTACCGCTTCTGATAGATTTTATTTCAGTACCACTTAAAACAATACCAACTTCTAATTTATCATTAATATCGTAATTATGATAAGCAGTAGGATTTTTCGCAATTAAATTATCATTTTTCATAAAATACCTCGATTCAAAAATTAGTATAATAAAACAAATATAGTATAGCACGAAAAATCCAAAACTGCAATAAATGTTAAAATAAACTAGTCATTATCATCATGATTATTATGACCATTAGTAAATTGCATTGAATAATACCAAACTGCAGCAATAATAGCAATAGCAGCTATACCAAGAATAAGCCAAGTCCAAGTATTTGTAGACATTCCTAACATATTAGAATTACCAGTAGAAACCCTAGAAGTATTATAATTACCAGTACCAGTTTTCATACCATTTTCAACAGAACCAGTAGCATCTTTAGAAACATTAGAAACATCTTTTGCAACATTTTCAACAGTATTCTCAGCACCACCAACTACATTTCTGACATCATTAGCAACATTTCCTAAACCATCTGTAGCAAAACAAACAGTAAAAGAAAAAATTGAAGCTAAAACTATAGTTATTGATAATAAAATTTTCTTCATGATAGATCCTCCTTAAAAAATGATTTAAATTTATTTAAATCTAATAATATTATTTTAAAATTTGGACAAAATATACAGGTAAAAAAAGAAAAAAGCAGAATATTGTAAAATTCTGCTTTTAATTTAAAATTTATTTTAATTTAATTAAGATAGCTACAGCTAATAATATTAAAACAATACCTACGACAATTAATAAAATGTTCAAAATATTAGATAAACTTAAACCAGAATCAATATGAACATTACTAACTTTTGCTGAATTTGTAGCAGAAGTGTTAGTATTAGAAGTATTTGTAGTAGATGAATTTTCAGAAGAATTATTATCTGTATTTGAAACATTACTTGAATTATTCGAAATATTTGAAGTGTTTTCTGATAAATTTAAATCTACAGCATTTACTGTTAATGGCAGTAAAAATACGAACATAATCATTATAAATATAATACTTTTTGCTATTTTTGACATTTTTTTACCTCCTGTTTTTATTTGTTTTTTCCTTTGAATATATTTTTATAATAACACAAAGTAACAGTATATGTCTAGCAAAAAATAAAATTTTTAATAAAAAGAACGACTGGAAAAATATCTCCAGTCGAAACCAAAAGCAAAATCAATTATTGAAAGAAATTATAGAAGTTTCATTTTTAAAATAACCAAAAGAATCATAATTTCTTTTTTTACTAATATAAGTGACAGTATATCCTAAATCAGATATAACGGAATTTATTGTTTTATTAGAATAACCAGATTCTAATACTAATTTTGCACCTAAAATACTTCTTGATTGAAAATTATCATTAAAAGAAATAAGTTCTCTTAAAAATTTAATTTTTGCCCAAGATTTATTTTTCTTATAAACTTCCATTAAATCTTTTGCTTTTGAAACGTTAAAATCCATATTTGTTGATTCCATTTTGTTAATACCTCCTCGATGTTTTATGGGTTTTAATATATATATTTAAAAAATAACAAAAATAATTATATCATCTATGTCGAAAAAAGTCAAAATATAAAAAGAAAAAATAGCTAAAAATAGCTATTTTAACAATTATCTGCAATTATTGTTGTTGTTGTTTTGTTTTTCATCATTTTGTCTATTATTATTGTTGTTATTGTTATTTCTATTTTCTTTATTTTTCTTTGACATTGAAAAGCACCTCCAATCAAATTCTAAAAATATTTTTACCTAAAAATCAAAAAAATATTCATATAAAATTTGTCTTTTTTATAAAAAAGAGATATAATATAAAACGAAATTAGAAATAAAGCATAAAATAGTATAAAAACAAAAAGGAGAAAAGTTAATGATATATGAAAATAAAAAATTAGAAGAATTTAATGAATATATTAGATTTAGAAAAGTAGCTGTAATAGGCCTTGGAGTGAGCAACATACCTCTATTAGATTATTTATATCAAAAAAAAGCCAGAGTTACAGTTTTTGACAATAAAAAAATAGATGAGATACCAAAAGAAATGTTGGACAAAATAACTACATATGGATTTGAATTTTCTTTTGGAGAAAATGCCTTAGAAAATTTAAAAGGATTTAATATTATCTTTAGATCGCCTAGCTGTTTACCAACAAAACCAGAACTAAAAGCAGAAGCAGAAAGAGGAGCAATTGTTACTACAGAAATAGAAATGCTTATGGAAATGTGTCCATGTAAAATGATAGGTGTAACAGGAAGTGATGGAAAAACAACTACAACAAGCTTAATAAATCATATTTTAGAAAAAGCAGGTTATAATACATTCTTAGGAGGAAATATAGGAACGCCTTTATTTACAAAACTTCCTGATATGACACCAGAAGATATTGTAGTATTAGAATTAAGTAGTTTTCAATTAATGAATATGCAAATAAGTCCACAAATTTCAGTTATTACAAATGTAACACCAAATCATTTAAACATTCACAAAGATTATGAAGAATATATAGAAGCTAAAAAAAGCATATTTAAAAATCAAAATGAAAATGATATTTTAATTTTAAACTATGATAATGAAATTACACGTAGTTGTGCAAAAGAGGCAAAAGGAAAAGTGATATTCTTTAGTGACAAAGAAAAGCTAGATAATGGATTTATTGTAGATGATGGAATTATAAAAGAATGTGAAGATAAAGTTAGAAAACATATTTTAAATACAGATGACGTAATATTAAGAGGAAAACATAATTTTGAAAATATTGCAACAGCTTTAGCAGCAACCAAAACATTAGTTGATGTAGATACAGCAATAAAAGCAATAAAAGAATTTAAACCTGTAGAGCATAGAATAGAATTTATAAGAGAAATAGAAGGAGCAAAATGGTATAATGACTCAGCAAGTTCTTCTCCAACAAGAACATTATCAGGCTTAAACTCTTTTAAAGAAAATATAATTTTAATAGCAGGAGGATATGATAAAAACTTAGACTATACACCACTTGCAAAAACAATTGTAGAAAAAGTAAAAACACTAATATTAATTGGTCAAACAGCAGAAAAAATCTTTGATGTAGTAAAAGAAGAACTTGATAAAGAAAATAAAAATATAGAAATATATATGTGTGATTCTTTAGAAGAAACAATAAAAATAGCAAAAAGAACTGCAAAAAAAGGGGAAGTGGTATTATTTTCACCTGCTAGTGCAAGTTTTGATATGTTTAAAAATTTTGCCGATAGAGGAAATAAATTTAAAAAATTAGTAAATGAAATATAACCAAACCAAAAACTTTTTCATATTATATAAAAAATATGAGGAGGTTTTTTATTATGTATGATGGAACATATGATAATTACATAAGAAGTGTTTTAGGCTATCAGCAAAATGAAATATATGATTATGGGTATAATAATTATAGAGTACAACAAAATGAAAATATAGTTAGACAAAATACAAAATTAGAACAATGTTATCCTGAAATTTATAAAATAGTATATCCAATGGTATCAAAAAGATGCCAAAATGTAAGAGGAGAATTAACAAATGAGGAAATTGAGAATATGACAGATGAAATATATTTAGCTTTTGAAGGGAAAAATGATGTTCAATTAAATATTAACCTAACAAATAATGTTAGAACAACGCAAGAAAATACTAATATAACTAATAAAAAAGCAGAAGTTAAATTGTCAGAAAATACAAATGAAAAAAGAGAAACAAGACAAATTAATAGAGGACTAAGAGATTTAATAAAGATTTTATTAATAAGAGAATTATTAAATAGACCAGGACACTTCCCGATACGTCCACCAGTTAGACCACCTATGAGACCACCATTTGGACCAGGAGGAAGACCACCATTTCCAAGAGAATTCGAAGTAGATAATTATGATTTATATGAGATGTAGTGTAAGCATAGAGGGAGAGAATATCTCCTTTTTTTATAGTTCAAAATTTCCAAAATATACAAAAATAAATTGTATATTTTTTGTTTTTTGATAAATAATAAATTATGAGAAAATTAGAAAGGTGGTTAAATAAATGAAAGTAAAAGATTGTATGTGTAACGATGTTTGCTGTGTAAAACCAGAAACAAAAATAAATGAAGTAGCAAAATTAATGAGTCAAAAACATATAGGATGTGTTCCAGTATGTGATAATAATAACTGTATATGTGGTATTATAACAGATAGAGATATATTATTAAGGAGTGTTGCTTGTGACAAAGATACTTGTCAAACAACAGCGAATGAAATAATGTCAACAAATGTATGTACTTGTGCAGAAAATGATGATATGACAACAGCAGAAAATAAAATGGCTGATTATCAAATAAGAAGACTTCCTGTATGTGATGAAAATAATCAGGTAATAGGTATTTTAACACTAGGAAATTTGGCACAAAATGATAATGAATTAGGAAAACAACAAGTAGCTACAACAATAAACGAAATATGTAACTGCCATAGTAATAAAAATGCTGAATAATTTTTCAAAAGAAGCTTTTTAAGCTTCTTTTATTATATTAATGTATGATTAATATAATAATTACATATAATTAAAATAGGAGAAAAATTATGATTATTGATATGTCTTATTGGACAAGAGTTGTCAAAAGAATTTTATATGTTATATTAATTTTAATTGGACTAATAATTGCATTAAAATTATCGGTTTTTTATATGCCATTTTTAATTGCTTTTGTTATATCACTTATAATAGAACCAGCAATTAGATTTATAATGAAAAAATTAAAATTAACAAGAAAAATAAGTTCAATTATAATTTTCATATTAGTCGCAGGTCTTATTTTAGGAGGATTGACATGGGGAATAATAGCATTATTTTCAGAAGCTTCTAATTTATTACAAAGTTTAAATTTTTATGTTGATAAAATATATAATTTATTTCAAAATTTTACCACTAGATTTGATTTTGATAAAATACATCTACCAAATGAAATAAACCAAGTACTCCAAAATTCAACAGGAGGAGTTATAAATACCGCTTCTACATGGCTCAGAAACTCATTAACTGGATTATTAAATATAGTAACATCGATTCCAACAATAGCAATATATTTTGTAGTAACAATAATGGCACTATATTTAATATGTGTAGATAAAGTATATATATTAGACCAAATTGAACACCATTTACCAAAAAAATGGGTGTTTAAACTAGGAACTCATATAAAAGAATTAACAAAAACACTAGGCGGATATCTAAAAGCAGAAGTAACATTGATATTAATTTCTTTTATTATTTCGTTAATTGGTTTATATATATTAAAATTTGCTAATTTCAACATAGAGTATCCATTATTAATGGCATTATTTATAGGATTTGTAGACGCACTTCCAATACTAGGTTCAGGAACAGTAATGATACCATGGGCTGTTATATCAGGATTAAATGGAGATGTAAATCTAGGAATAGCTATTATAGTATTATTTGCAATAATGTCAACAATAAGACAATTTTTAGAACCAAAATTAGTTAGTAAACATATTGGAACACATCCAATTTTTACATTAATTGCTATGTATACAGGATTTAAATTTTTAGGAGTAATAGGTCTTTTGATAGGTCCAATTATTTTAATTATTATAAAAAATGTTTTTGCAACTTTTATTGATGAGGGAGTGGTAAAGACAATATTTGATAAAAAATAAATAGTATGATAAAATAAATTCGTGAAAAATAGAATAGTAGTGAAATGAGGTAAAATAATGAATAATGATTTTAAAACTTTAAATTTTTTAGGAACAGATTCGGGTTTTGGGGAAAATAATAATTCGGCTTTTATAGAAAATAATAACGAACTAACTTTAATAGACTGTGGGTTTACAATTTTTGAAAAAGTTATTAAAAAGTTTAACTTTAAAAAATATAAAGAAATAAATATTATAGTAACTCATCTACACAATGATCATGCAGGTTCTTTAGGACAAATTATTCTATATTTATGGTTTATATGTAATAAAAAATGCAATGTTATAAGTAAATGCAAAAATATAGAATTGTACTTAGAAATCATAGGAACACCTAAAGATTCATATAAAATAATCCAAGATACAGAAAATATTCAATTTATTAAAACGGAACATGTTAACGATTTAGATTCTTTCGGTTTTAAAATGAATATAAATAATAAAAATATTATCTATACTGGAGATACAAAAACTTTAGAACCATTTTTACCATTTTTAAATGATGTAAATGAATTTTATGTAGATGTTTCTAGATATGGTGGCGTACATTTAAAAATTGATGAAATACAAGATAAATTACAAAATATAGCAAATAATAATACAAAAGTATTTTTAATGCATTTAGATGATAGAGAATATATTAGTATTTTTTTATCAAAGAATATTTTTCTTGCATAATACGAATATTTTCGTTAGTTGAAAGCATATGAATCCGTAAGAGTAAAATTTGTAATAAAAATGTAACGACATGAAGTTATGCGGGTTTCAAGAGATATAATAGTAAAAAGAATATAAAAATAAGAAAATACGACAAAGACACTAAAAACGCTTGAAAAATCAAGCGTTTTTATGGATTTTTCAGCTCTAATTTGATATAATTTAGTTGCTAAAAAAATACACAAAGGAGCCAAGAAATCTATGAATAATATATCACAAATATCAATATTTGACTATAGAGAAATAGAAAATTTAGGAGATTTAGAAAGATTAAAAATATTCTTTGAAAAAAGAGTATTTACAGGATTTTTAAACAAACTAAAAAACTGTAAAGAAGAAATAGAAGAAATATTTAAAAAACTAGTAAAGTTTATGTACGAAAACTTAAAGGGATTTGGAGAAGACTGTGCAATAGATGGAAAATTCTTAGATACATATGCAAAACCATATGAAAAAGAAAAATGTAAAGACAATAGAGCAGACCATGAAGCAGGAGAAGTATATTACATAGTAGACTTAAACAAATAATAGCTTAAGATACACTATCTTAAAAGATGGCACAAACGAAAAAATACAATACTAAGTTAATTGACTTTTTAAAGATTTTATGTTAATATAATAATATAGACTTTTAATAAGGTAATAGGAGGAAAAAATATGACAAATATGATGGACAACAATTATAATTACCAAAAAGACGCAAATATTCTATGTTTACTTGAAGATATAGAATATTGTGAACGGAAAGAGGCTTTGTTTAAAATAGTAAATGAATTTCAAAAAAATGGAATTAGATATGGCTTAGCTTGTTCTATGAATTTATTTTTAAACGGAATTGTAGATGAATTTCATGACTTGGATTTTATAGTAGAATTAGAAGATATTAAAAAGGTCAAAGAAATTATGGAAAGAAGCGGAGCTATTTTAAAAGAAACTGGTGGAAATGGTTATTGTGAATCAGATGCTTATATGCATTTTCAATTTGGAAGAGTTGATGTTGATATTATATCTGGTTTTAGATTGGTAACATTTGGGACTAATTTCTTATATAAGTTTAACGAAAATGAAATAACATTTTGTTATATTAAAAACTTTACAATTCCATTAATTCCGTTGGAGGCATTATATTTATTATATTATATGATGGAAGGTTGGCAGCCAAAGAGACGGTATAAGAGAAAACTTATAGAACAATACCTCATTGTGGAAGGATTATCTTTTTCAAGCATATTAGAAAATTCATTAAAAACAGAATTACCACCATGGGTAAAAAAACAAGTAAAGCTTCTTTTAAACTGATTGAAAAAACAAGAGATTAATAGTCTCTTGTTTTTTCAATTTATAACACCCCACTAGTAGGAATATAACTATCATCAGGAGGGTAAACATATTCTTCTTTAGGAGTATCAACAGACTTTATATCAGTAATCTTAACAATAGGCATATCACCATGATAAGAACCCTTAATAATTTCACCAGTAATTTCTACCCAAGAATCATTATCAAAACTTTTAGCATTATCATATTCACACAAAAAGCCAACAACAACAGATTGAGAACTAGAATTTATAATCATATTTCTAGCTAAAACAAACTGATTATCTTGTAAATCAGAAACCCTATAAACATAACCAGTAAAATTTATTTTCTTGCCTACATAATCATCAATATTTTCATGAACAGTTCTCAAAATATTAGTATAATTCTTGGCAGAAATCTTACAAACTCCAGAACTATCTAGGCTATCTGAAACTTTAAAACTATTATTAGAGCCAGAAATAACCTTATAAAAAACAGTACATAAAATAATTATCATAAGAACTATAACAAAAGTAAAAAAAACTTTAAAAATCTTACTACCATTAACTTTAACATTAAAAACAAACATAACAAATCCTCTTTCAAAATTAATTACTAAAATCTATTCTAGGAAAAGCAAAAATATTACAAAAAATACTTGATAAAAAGATATATTAGTGATATAGTTACAAAGTAAAATAAACTTAGGAGGATTATACCAGTTATGAAATTATTCAAAAGTTACAGTGAAAAAGAAGTAAAAAGAGTTATGCCAATTGTAAATAAAATCAACAGTTTAGAACCAGAGATGGAAAAACTTTCAGACCATGAATTAAAAGAAAAAACAACATATTTTAAAAAGGAATTAGAAAATGGAAAAACATTAGATGATATATTACCAGAGGCTTTTGCAGTAGTTAGAGAAGCTTCAAAAAGAGCATTAGGAATGAGACATTTCGATGTGCAATTAATAGGTGGAATTATATTACACCAAGGAAGAATTGCAGAAATGAAAACAGGTGAAGGAAAAACATTAGTTGCAACATTACCTGTATACTTAAATGCTTTAGAAGGAAAAGGAGTACACGTAATAACAGTAAATGACTACTTAGCAAAAAGAGATAGTGAATGGATGGGAAAATTATATAAATTCTTAGGACTTTCAGTTGGACTAGTAATTGCTGGAATGGATCCACAAGCTAAACAAAAAGCTTATGCAGCAGACATTACTTATGGTACAAACAATGAATTTGGATTTGATTACTTAAGAGATAACATGGTAATTTATAAAAATCAATTAGTTCAAAGAGGATTACATTATGCAATAGTTGACGAAATTGATAGTATTTTAATAGATGAAGCAAGAACACCACTTATAATTTCAGGAAGAGCAAATGAATCTTCTGATTTATATAAAAAAGCAAATGATTTCGTAAGAAGACTAGAAGCAAAAGTTATAGTTGAAGAAGATGTAAAAGATTTTGAACAAGCAGAAGATAATGAAAATTATGATTATATTGTAGACTTAAAAGCTAAATCAGCATCATTAACACAAAAAGGTATTAAAAAAGCAGAAGAATTTTTCGGATTAGAAAACTTTAATGATTTAGAAAACTCTACATTAGTACACCATGTAAATCAAGCATTACGTGCACATGGAGTAATGAAAAAAGATATAGACTACATAGTAAAAGATGGAGAAGTTTTAATTGTTGATGAATTTACAGGACGTATTATGTATGGAAGAAGATATAATAACGGATTACATCAAGCAATTGAAGCAAAAGAAAAAGTAAAAATAGCAGACGAATCTAAAACTTTAGCAACAATAACATTCCAAAATTACTTTAGAATGTATGATAAATTATCAGGTATGACAGGTACAGCTATGACAGAAGAATCAGAATTTGAAGAAATATATAATTTAGATGTTGTAGAAATACCAACAAATAAACCTATGATAAGAAAAGACGAAAATGATGTAATTTACAAAAATGAACATGCTAAATTTAGAGCAGTTGTTGAAAGCGTAAAAGAAAGCTACGAAAAAGGACAACCAGTTCTAATTGGTACAGTATCAATAGAAAAATCAGAAAAATTAAGTAAACTATTAAATGAATCACGTATACCACATGAAGTATTAAATGCTAAATCACATGAAAAAGAAGCTATGATAGTAGCACAAGCAGGAAAAATGGGAGCAGTTACAATAGCAACAAACATGGCAGGACGTGGTACTGACATTATGCTAGGGGGAAACAGTGAATACTTAGCAAAAGAAGAAATGAGAAAAAATAAAGTACCAGCAAATTTAATAGAAGAATCAAACACATATTATGAAACAGATGACCAAGATATATTAAGAGCAAGAGAACAATTTAATAAATTAGTAGAAAAATATGATGAACAAATAAAAGAAGAAAAACAAAAAGTAATTGATGCAGGTGGTTTAAAAATAATTGGTACAGAAAGACATGAATCAAGAAGAATCGACAACCAATTAAGAGGACGTTCTGGACGTCAAGGGGATATAGGACAATCACAATTCTTTATAGGATTAGATGATGACTTGATGAAAATATTTGGTGGAGATGCAATAACAAAAGTTTATAATACTTTAGGTGCAGATGAAAATATGCCAATAGCTTCTAAAATGATTTCAAAAGCAGTAGAAAATGCTCAAAAGAAAGTAGAAGGAAGAAACTTCAGTATTCGTAAAAATGTATTAAAATATGATGATGTTATGAATGCACAAAGAGAAATTATATATAAACAAAGAAGAGAAGTTTTAGACGGAGAAGATATTCATAATAATATTTTAAAGATGATTACAGCAATTGCGGAAGAAACAGTTGCAATGTTTATAGAAGGTGAAGATGGAAAAACTGTAAATGTTGAAAGTTTAAATACAGAAATATCAAATATATTTGGAATAGATATGTCTGATTTTATAAAATTACATGAAAATGATTCAAAAGCAATTGTAGAAGAACTAGAAAAACAAGCAACAGAAAAATACCAAGCCAAAGAAGAAGAAATCACATCTGAAAAAATGAGAGAACTTGAAAGAGTTGTAATGCTTAAAGTTGTTGATGAAAAATGGATGAACCATATAGATAGTATGGACGAATTAAAAAATGGTATTGGTTTAAGAGCATATGGACAACAAGACCCTGTTGTAAAATACAGAACAGAAGGTATGGATATGTTCGAAGAAATGATAGCTAATATCAAATTAGATGTAGTAAAAATTCTTATGAACATTAGAAAACAAAATGGAAATGCACAAAGACAAGAAGCAGCAAAAATAACAGGTGCAGCTTTAGAAGCTATAAAAAGTGTTGATGGTGGAAAGAAAATAAGTACTCCTGAATATAGTCAAACTGTTGTAAATGAAGGCCCAAAAGTTGGAAGAAATGACCCATGTCCATGTGGAAGTGGTAAAAAATATAAAAACTGCTGTGGTAGAAATCAATAATAGAATAACAATCAAGAGCAATCTTAAATATAGGATTGCTCTTTTTTTGTTTAATTTTTACTAATCAAAAAATATAAAATATTTTTTATACTGACCTACCAGTTTAAAGACTTATTAAAAAAATTATGTTATAAAATAAAACACATAACAAAAATAAAAAAAGATTAGGAGAAAATAAAAATGAGTGAAAAATTATATAACATAATAGAAATAAATGATTTAAAAGATATGTTAAATAAAACAAAAAATATATATAGTGATAAAATAGCTTACAAAATAAAAATAGAAGAAGGAAAATATAAAACTTTTACACACAAACAAGTAAGAGAAATGGTAGATGCTCTAGGAACTGCATTAATAGATATGGGATTAAAAAACAAAAGAATAGCTGTAATTGGAGAAAATAGATATGAATGGGAAATAGCATATTTATCAATAGTATGTGGTACAGGAATAGTAGTTCCACTTGATAAATCTTTGCCAGAAAATGAACTAGAATCATTAATAGAAAGATCTGAAATAGAAGCAATATTTTATTCAAAAAAATATGAACAAATGTTAACTAAAATAAAATATAATGAAAACAATAAATTAAAACATCTTATTTCAATGGATAATAGTAAAAATACAGAAGGAATTTATTCACAAATGGAATTAATAAGCCAAGGAGAAAAATTACTAAAAAACGGAAATAAAGAGTTTGTAGATGCAAAAATTGATAACGAAAAAATGAGCATAATGTTATTTACATCTGGAACAACATCTGCATCAAAAGTAGTAGGATTATCACATAAAAATATATGTTCCAATCTGATGGATATAGGAAGTATATTAGATGTGACTTCTGAAGATACATTGTTATCAATATTACCAATACATCATGTTTTTGAATGTACAGTAGGATTTTTATTTTCATTATACAAAGGAGCACAAACAGTATTTTGTGATGGAATAAGACATATTGTAGAAAATTTAAATGAATATAATGTAACAGTTATGGCATGTGTTCCAGGTATTTATGAAAGAATATTTGAAATGATAAGAAAACAAATGGAGAAAAAAGGAAAACTAGAAGAGATATTAGAAAAAGAAGAAATTTTAAAAAATGCAACAATGCAAGAGAGAAAAGAAGCTTTTAAAGAAATACATGATATGTTAGGTGGAAAAATCAAATTATTACTAAGTGGAGCAGCATCATTAGATCCAAATATAGAAGAAAAATACAGATTATTAGGAATTAACTTAGTTCAAGGTTATGGACTAACAGAAACATCTCCAGTAGTAGCAGTAGGAACAAATAAAGAACACAAAGTAGGCTCAATAGGAAAACCTGTGCCAAGTGTTGAAGTGAAACTTGTAAATATAAATAATGAAGGAATAGGAGAACTTATTGTAAAAGGTCCAAATGTAGCATTAGGATATTATAATGATGAAAAAACAACAAAAGAAGCATTTAATGGAGAATGGTTTTATACAGGAGATTTAGCAAAAATAGATGATGAAGGTTACATATTTATATGTGGAAGAAAGAAAAGTGTAATTGTTTTAAAAAATGGAAAAAATATATTTCCAGAAGAAATGGAAAATCTAGTCAATAAAATTGAAGGAGTAAAAGAATCATTTATTTTTGGAAAACAACAATCAAATGATAAAAACAATATAAAAATTAATGTAAAAATCGTATATGATAAAGAAACTATGAAAAATGTATATAAAGCTGAAACAAAAGAAGAAATAAGAAAAGCATTATTAGAAAAGATAAAAGAAATTAATTCACAAATACCAAAATATAAAGCAATTAGAGGAATGTTAATAACAGAAACACCATTAATAAAGACAACAACAAATAAAATAAAAAGGCAGGAAAATTTGGATGCAATTAACTAATTTTATTTTCTATAAAGAAATAGATTCAACACAAAATGAAATTTGGAGATTAATACAAAAAAATAAAATAAAAGATAAAACACTAGTAATGGCTGATATTCAAAAAAGCGGTAAAGGAACGCATGGAAGAATATGGCATACAGATGAAATAAAAAATATTGCATTTTCACTTTATATACAAACAAATTGTAAATCACATAAGCTAGAAGGAATAACAATAGAAATTGCTAAAATTATAGTTCAAATATTTAAAGAAAAATATGGAATTGAACTTGATATAAAAAAGCCAAATGATATTATGTGTAAAGGCAAAAAAATAGGAGGAATATTAACAGAAAGTAAAATTAATTCAGAAATAGTTAAGTTTTTAGTAATAGGAATAGGAATAAATACAGAAAAAATTAAATTTACAGACGATATAAAACACATAGCAACATCTATAAAAAAGGAATTTGGAATAGAAGTTGATAGAATAGAAATCATAAATAGCTTTTGTGATAAATTTGAAAAAGCAATTATAAGGAGAATAAAAAAATGAGAATTGGATTTTTATTTCCAGGGCAAGGAGCACAAACACTTGGAATGGGAAAAGACTTATATGAAAAATATGATGAAGTAAAACAAGTATATAACAAAATAAACAAAATAACAGGTATAAATATAAAAGATATATCTTTTAATGGACCAGAAGATAAATTAAATAAAACACAAAATACACAACTTGCAATTTTGACAGAAAGTTTAGCAATATTAAAAATTTTAAAAAAAGAAAATATAATGGCAGAAATGTCAGCAGGATTAAGTCTAGGAGAATATACAGCATTAATAGAAGATGAGGTTTTCGATTTTGAAGCAGGAGTTAAATTAGTAAAACAAAGAGGACTAATAATGCAAGAATTAATACCTACGGGCAATTGGAAGATGGCTGCAATACTTGGATTAGATGAAAAAAGTGTAGAAGAAATCTGTAAAAAAACAACTTGTGGTTATGTTATGCCAGCAAATTATAATACAAAAGGTCAAATTGTTATTTCTGGGGAAGATAAAGCAGTACTTAAAGCAGGAGAATTTGCAAAAGAATATGGAGCTAAAAAGGTAAGTATATTAAAAACAGCAGGTCCATTTCATACAGAAAAATTAAAAGAATGTTCTATAGCACTAAAAAAAGAATTAGAAAAAACAAAAATAAATTCAAAAAATTCAAAAGTTATAAAAAACATAGATGGAAAAATTTATACGGAAAGTGATGATATAGTAAATATATTATCAAAACATATTTGTAATCCTGTAAGATTTACTTCATGTATGCAAACAATGTATGAAAATGGAATAGATACATTTATAGAAATAGGACCTGGAAAAACATTAAGTGGTTTTGTAAAAAGAATGAAGTTTGAAAGACCAATAAAGACAATGAACATAAATAATTTAGAAACTCTAGAAAAAGTAATTAAGGAGGTAAAATTAAATGAGTAAAGTAGCTTTTATAACAGGTGGTACAAGAGGTATTGGTAAACAAATTGCAATTACACTTGCAAAAGAAGGGTATGATATTGCAATTAATTATAGAAAAGAAAATGAAGATTTAAAAGATACTAAACAAAAAATAGAAATGCAAAATGTAAAATGTTTTACTGTACAAGGAGATGTTTCTAATTTTGATGATGCCGAAAGAATGGTAAAGGAAATATTAGAAAAATTTAATAAGATTGATGTTTTAGTTAATAACGCAGGGATAACAAAAGATATGTTACTTATGAGAATGAAAAAAGAAGATTTTGAAAGTGTTATTGATGTAAATCTTGTTGGAACTTTTAATATAACTAAAAATGTAATTCCTTGTATGATGAAAAATAGAAATGGAAGAATTATTAATGTTTCTTCTGTTGTTGGAATAAGTGGAAATGCAGGACAAAGTAATTATTCAGCTTCAAAGGCAGGTATAATTGGCTTTACTAAAAGTTTAGCAAAAGAGGTTGGAAGTCGTAATATACTTGTAAATGCTGTTGCACCAGGCTTTATTGAAACACAAATGACAGATATATTGAAAGATGAATTAAAAGAAGAAATAATAAAAACTATACCATTAAGAAAAATGGGAACAGTTCAAGATGTAGCAAATGTAGTAAAATTTTTAGCCTCAGATGATAGTTCATATATTACAGGCCAAGTAATTAATATTGATGGTGGTATGCTAATGTAGGAAGGAGAATTTATTGTAATGGAAAGAAGAGTTGTTATAACAGGTTTAGGAGCAATTACTCCAATAGGAAATAATGTAAATGAAACATGGGAGAGTATATTAAATAAGAAGTGTGGTATTGATGAAATTACTTTGTTTGATACTACTAATTTTAAAACTAAATTGGATGCAGAAGTAAAAAATTATAATCCTTTAGATTATTTTGATTTGAAACAAAGTAAGAGATTGGATAGAGTATCACAATTTGCATTAATTGCTGCAAGAGAAGCGGTAACTTCAAGTGGAATAACAAAAGAGAATACAGATTTTGATAAAGTGGGTATTTTTGTAAGTTCTGGAATTGGAGGATTAAGAACAATCCAAGAACAATGTAATATTAATTTCGAAAAAGGAAATAAAAAAATTTCTCCAATGTTTATACCAAACTCAATAGCAAATATGCCATCAGGAAATATAGCTATTGAATTTGGATTTAAAGGAGAATCTATGAGTATTTTAACAGCATGTAGTTCTTCGACCCATGCAATAGGAGAAGCTTATAAAACAATTAAATTAGGAACAGAAGATATTATTTTAGCAGGGGGTACAGAAGCTGCAATATGTGAAATTGGAATTGCAGGATTCGAAAATATGAAAGCATTATCAAGCAGTACTGATAAAAATAGAGCAAGCATTCCATTTGACAAAGAAAGAGATGGATTTGTAATGGGAGAAGGTGCTGGAATAGTTGTTTTAGAAGAATTAGAACATGCATTAAAAAGAAATGCAAAAATATATGGAGAAATAATAGGATTTGGAGCTACTACAGATGCATATCATATTACATCTCCATGTCCAGATGGAGAATGTGCAGCAAAGGCTATGGTTAGAGCAATAGAAAATGCTAAAATATCAGAAAAAGATATTGATTACATAAATGCACATGGAACTTCAACACATTTAAATGATTCTATAGAAACAAAAGCTATTAAAGCAGTTTTTGGAAAACAAGCAAACAATATTAAAATAAGTTCTACAAAAGGAAATACAGGACATTTATTGGGAGCGGCAGGTGCAGTTGAAGCTATATTAAGTATTAAGGCACTTGAAGAACAAACAATACCACCAACAATAAATTACAAAGAAAAAGATGAAGAATGTGATTTAGATATAGTTCCAAATGAATTAAGAAAAGAAAAAATAAGAATTGCTATGTCAAACTCACTAGGATTTGGAGGACATAATGGAAGTATAATTTTAAAAAGATGGAATATGGAGGAATAAAAAGATGGAATATAATGAAATAAAACAATTAATGCAAGATATGGAAAATTCAAGTCTTTCATCACTTGATATAAGTTTACCAGATGGAACTAAAATAAGTATTCAAAAAGAAATTAAAGAAGAACCTAAAAATTATACAATTAAAAACCAAAAAACAGATATAAACGAAAATAATGAACATGAGATACAAAAAGTAGAACAAAGTAATGATAAAGAAAATCAAAAAATAGTAAAATCACCGATGGTAGGAACTTTTTATTTAAAACCATCTCCTACTGCAGAAGCTTATACTCAAGTCGGAAAAAATATAAAAAAAGGAGATACACTTTGCATTGTAGAAGCAATGAAATTAATGAACGAAATTGAATCGGAATTTGATGGTAAAGTAGCTGAAATTCTTGTAAAAGATGGAGAACAAGTAGAATATGGAAAACCATTATTTATTATAGAATAGGAAGGATTTAAAAATGTTAGATAAAGAAGAAATCAAAAAAATAATTCCACAAAGAGAACCATTTTTAATGATAGATGAAGTTGAAAAATTTGTACCTGGAGAAATGGCCATTGCTTATAAAAATGTAAATGAGAAAGAATGGTATTTTAAAGGACATTTTCCAGGAAACCCAATAATGCCAGGAGTTCTAATAGCTGAATCTTTGGCACAAACAGGTGCAGTTGCAATTCTTTCAATGGAAGAAAACAAAGGCAAAAATGCTTTATTTGGTGGAATAGACAAAATGAAATTCAAAAAGATGGTCATACCAGGAGATACTTTAAAATTAGAAGTAAAAATAATAAAAAGAAAAGGTCCTATAGGAATAGGAGAGGGAATAGCAACAGTAAATGAAAAGCTAGTTGCTAAAGGAGAATTTACATTTGCAATAGTTTAATTTAAGAAAGGTAAGTGAAATAGAATTGAATAAAATATTAATTGCAAACCGTGGAGAAATTGCAGTTCGTATAATTAGAGCATGCAAAGAAATGAATATTAAAACAGTAGCAGTATATTCTGAATCAGATAAAGAAGCACTACATACAAAATTGGCAGATGAAGCAATTTGTATAGGACCTGCAAATTCAAAACAAAGCTACTTAAATATTAAAAATATAATAGAAGCAGCTAATATCACAAAAGCAGATAGCATTCATCCAGGTTTTGGATTTCTATCAGAAAATTCTCAATTTGCTAAAATTTGTAAAGAATCTAATATAAAATTTATCGGACCAAAACCAGAAGTTATAGACTTATTAGGAAATAAATCACATAGTAAAGAATTAATGAAAAAAGAAGGAATACCAGTTATTCCCGGTTCAGATGGAAGTATAAAAAATTTAAAAGCAGCTATTTTAGTATGTGAAAAAATAGGTTATCCAGTATTATTAAAAGCAGCAGCTGGGGGTGGTGGAAAAGGAATTAGAATTGTTAACAATTTTGAAGAATTAGAAAAAAACTATAACATTGTAAAACAAGAAGCTAAAAATTCATTTAATGATGATGAAATATATATAGAAAAATATATTAAAGAACCAAGACATATAGAAATACAAATTCTAGCAGATGAACATGGAAACATTGTTCATTTAGGAGAAAGAGACTGTACAATTCAGAGAAACCACCAAAAATTAATAGAAGAGACACCTTCTACCATAATTGATGAAAAATTAAGAAACAGAATGGGAAATATAGCTGTAAAAGCTGCCAAAATAGCAGGTTACACGAATTGCGGTACTGTTGAGTTTTTATTAGATAATGACAAGAACTTTTATTTTATGGAAATGAATACAAGAATTCAGGTAGAACATGCAATAACTGAAATGAGAACAGGTATTGATTTAATAAAAGAACAAATTCGAATTGCTGCAGGAGAAAAATTAAAGTTTAAACAAAAGGAAATTGAATTTAGAGGTCATTCAATAGAATGTAGAATAAATGCAGAAAATCCGAATAAAAACTTCATGCCATCACCAGGAAAAATAAATGAAATAAATCTTCCAGGGGGTAATGGAATAAGAATAGATACAGCAATATATAATGGTTATACAGTTCCATCAAATTATGACTCTATGATTGCAAAAATTATAACATATGGATCTAATAGAAATGAAGCAATAAGTAAAATGAAGAGAGCGTTAGAGGAACTAGTAATAGACGGAATAGAAACAAATAGAGATTTTCTTTTTGATATTATAAGAAATCCTAACTTTATTAGAGAAAAATTTGATACTTCATTTATTGAAAAAGAAATGTTAAAAGGAGATAAATAACATAGATGATAGTAGATAAAATAAAAAAACGAGAAAATAAAAACTTTAATAATATAAAATCAAAAGTTGATATTCCAGTAGGAAAATGGGTAAAATGTAATAAATGTAAAGAAATATTATATAAAGAAACAATTAGAGAAAATCTTAATATCTGTCCCAATTGTGGCAATTATTTTAGAATGCACATTGGTAGGAGATTAGAAAGTATAATAGATAATGGTACATATAAAAAATTTGACCTAAATATAGATTCAAACAATCCATTAAATTTAGAAGATTATCCTAAAAAGCTAAAAGCATTAAGAGAAAAAACTGGATTAGAAGAAGCAATTGCTTGTGGTACTGGAAAAATAAATGGAGAAAATGTAGTAATTTGTATTATGGATAGCGGATTTTTAATGGGAAGTATGGGGGTTGTAGTAGGAGAAAAAATCACATATAGCATAGAACAAGCAATAAAATTAAAACTACCACTTATAATTTTTTCTGTATCAGGTGGTGCAAGAATGCAAGAAGGAATAATATCACTTATGCAAATGGCAAAAACAACGGCAGCACTCACAAAACTAGACAAAGCAGGATTATTATACATATCTGTATTAACAGACCCTACATATGGAGGAGTAACAGCATCATTTGCGAGTTTAGGAGATATAATACTTGCAGAACCAGGAGCAATGATTGGATTTGCAGGTCAAAGAGTAATAGAACAGACAATAGGAGAAAAATTACCTGAAGGATTTCAAACAGCAGAGTTTTTATTAGAACATGGATTTATTGATAAAATTGTAAAAAGAGAAGATATGAAAGATACACTTTACAAATTAATTCGGATACCACAAAGGAGGAAAGTATAATGGAAAATAGAAAAGAAATTTCAGCTTGGGAAAGAGTAGAAATTGCAAGAAATCCAAAAAGAAAAACTTCTATTGAATACATAGAAAAAATATTTGATGAATTTATAGAACTTCATGGAGATAGAAATTTTAAAGATGATAAAGCAATAATTTGTGGTTTGGCAAAATTAGACGATATTTCATTTACAGTAATTGCTCAGCAAAAAGGAAGAACAACAAAAGAAAATATAGAAAGAAATTTCGGAATGCCAAATCCAGAAAGTTACAGAAAAGCAATAAGATTTATGAAACAAGCAG
>CAUWAM010000005.1:0-91157 GCA_963556825.1 uncultured Clostridia bacterium
TTCGAACCGAGGACCTTCAGATTAAGAGTCTGCTGCTCTACCAGCTGAGCTAATGGTGCAAAAAGTACTTTTTTATTATATTATTTTTTATTAGGTATGTCAAGAGTTTTCAAATAAAATAAATATAAATAAAATTATGTAAATTACTAAAAATTCATTGACAATGTCGAAATAAAAGGTTAAAATAAATAGAATGATAAAAAAGGGGTGGGGAAAATGCTAAAAATTTATAATACAAACATAGAGACAAACAAATTAGAAGAAATAAAAGAATTTGAAAAAGGTAGTTGGATTAATTTAGTAAACCCATCGGAACAGGAAATTAAAAAAGTATGTGAAAGTGTAAATATTCAAGAAGATTTTATAAGAGATGCGCTAGACTTTGAAGAAAAAGCTAGAATTGATAAAGAAGAGGATGATAATACAATATTATTTGTAGTAGATGTTCCAATTGTAGAAAAAAATGAAGAAAATGATGTTTATACAACAATGCCATTAGGAATGATTGTAGTAAGAGATGATTACTTTATAACAGTTTCATTAAGAAAAAATAAAGTTATAGAGGACTTTGAAAAAAGGAAAATAAAAGATTTTCAAACATATAAAAAATCAAAGCTTATTTTTCAAATATTATATTTAAATTCTTCTTATTATTTAAATTACTTAAAATTGATTAATAAAGAGACAGAAATTGCAGAATATATTTTAAAAAATTCTATGAAAAATAAAGAATTGTTAAAATTATTAAGTTTAGAGAAGAGTTTGGTTTATTTTACAACTTCATTAAAATCAAATGAGCTTGTAATGGAAAGAACATTAAGAGGAAAGATAATAAAATTATATGAAGATGACGAAGATATACTAGAAGATGCAATTACAGAAAATAAGCAAGCTATAGAAATGGCTAAAATATATAGTGATATTTTAAACGGAACTATGGATGCATATGCTTCAATTATTTCAAATAATTTGAACGGAGTAATGAAATTTTTAACATCGATAACAATAGTACTTGCAATTCCTACAATGATATCAAGTTTTTGGGGTATGAATGTAAATATACCATTTCAAAATAATAAATTTGGATTTGGAATTATGATAGGAATTTCTGCTATTTTAACAATAATTGTAACATGGTGGTTAAAAAAGAAAGATATGTTGGATTAAAAAGAAGATTAATAAATTAATCTTCTTTAATTTATTTCATTAATTTATAAAATAAAATTAATATAAAAAAGAATATTTTTCAATAAAAAATACATAATAATAACGAAATATTAAATGAAATTGGAGGGGAAAATATGAAAGTTATAGATAAAATTGCATTAGTTTTAATTATAATAGGAGCAATAAATTGGGGATTAATAGGATTTTTTAATTTCAATTTAGTTGACACAATTTTTGGAAATATGAGTGTTATATCAAGAATTATTTATGCATTAGTTGGTATTTCTGGACTATGGGGAATTAAATTATTATTTGATGATTAATAAAAAGCTTGTATGAACAATTCATACAAGTTTTTTCAATTTATTAAAAATAATCAATTAAAAACTAAATACTTGAAAAATATAGGAAATTAGGTTATAATAGCATAGATAAAAAGCGTAGGAGGAATAAAATGTTAAGTGCAAATGGAGTAACTGTAAGATTTGGTAAAAGAGTTCTATTTGAAGATGTAAATATAAAATTTGGGAAAGGAAATTGTTATGGTATTATAGGTGCAAATGGTGCAGGGAAATCAACATTTCTAAAAGTTTTATCAGGAGAAATAGAACCTAGCAAAGGAGATGTAAGTTTAGAAAAAGGAGAGAGACTATCAGTTCTAAAACAAGATCACTTTGCTTATGAAGAAAACACAGTTATAGATACTGTAATGATGGGAAATAAAGAATTATATGATATAATGAAACAAAAAGAAGAGATTTATGCGAAGCCTGATTTTTCGGAAGATGATGGAATGAAAGCTGCAAAATTGGAAGAAAGATTTGCTGAATTAGATGGTTGGAATGCAGAATCAGATGCAGCAATGCTGTTAAATGATTTAGGAATTATACCAGAAAATCATTATAAATGTATGAAAGAAATAGAAGCAAGAGAAAAGGTAAAAGTTTTATTAGCACAAGCTTTATTTGGAAATCCAGATGTATTATTATTAGATGAACCTACAAACGATTTGGATTTAAAAAGTATAAATTGGTTACAAGAGTTTTTAATTAATTTCGAAAATACTGTTATTGTAGTGTCACATGATAGATATTTTTTAAATAAAGTTTGTACACATATTGCAGATGTTGACTTTGGTAAAATTAAAGTTTATCCTGGAAATTATGATTTCTGGTATGAATCAAGCCAATTAGCATTAAAACAAATGAAAGAACAAAACAAAAAGAAAGAAGAAAAAATTAAAGAATTACAAGATTTTATAGCAAGATTTAGTGCCAATGCTTCTAAGTCAAAACAAGCAACCTCAAGAAAGAAAACTCTTGAAAAAATAGAATTAGATGAAATAAAACCATCTAATAGAAAATATCCATATGTAGATTTTAAACCAGATAGAGAACCAGGAAAAGAAATTTTACAAGTTAAAAACATATCAAAAACATATGAAGGAGTAAAAGTTTTAGATAATGTTTCATTTACTGTAAAACAGGATGATAAAATTGCATTTTTAGCAGATAATGAAATTGCTAAAACAGTTCTTTTTCAAATAATTGCTGGAGAATTAGAACCAGATGATGGAGAATTAGTATGGGGAACAACAATTACAATGTCTTATTTCCCTAAAGATAATAATTATTTATTTGAAACAGATGAAAATATAACAGAATGGCTAAGAAAATATTCAAAAGATCCAGACGAAACATATGTAAGAGGATTTTTAGGAAGAATGTTATTCTCAGGAGATGAAGCTTTAAAGCAAGTAAAAGTTTTATCAGGAGGAGAAAAAGTTAGATGTGTTCTTTCAAAAATGATGCTTTCAGGAGCAAATTTATTGATATTTGATGAACCAACAAACCATTTAGATATGGAGAGTATTACTTCAGTAAATGAAGGTATGAAAAAATTTATTGGAAATATTTTATTTACATCACATGACCATGAATTAACACAAACAGTTGCTAATAGAATTATAGATATAAAAAGTGATGGAAATGTAGTAGATAGAGAAGTTACTTATAATGAATATTTAGGGATTGAATAGAAATAAAAAAATAGAGAATTTTAAAATTCTCTATTTTTTTATTTAATAGGATTGTTATCATCTGAAGAAGTGTTTTCTTCTATTTTAACTTCAATGTCTGAATTATCGCCATTAACATGTTTATAAAATGCTATAGAAGCAAATTGAATATAAGGTATTAAACATAAGAAACCAATACCAAATGTGAAACTTGCTAAAAGTGCCCAACCTATAAAAGAAAATTGTAAACAGAATAGTTTGCCACGATTTCCAGTCATTAATTGACTACTTTTTTCAACAACATCTTTTGAAGACATTTCAGGATTTTCGATAGCAATCAAGTAAGCTAATTGATAATAATATGATTTTGGTATAGCCCAAATCATAGAAATTATAAAAAGAATAAACCCAATTACTGTTAGCAATACAAAGTTTCCATTTAAGTCATATGTAATATAGCTTATAGAAGTAGAAACAGCTCCTATTATAATAAAAACGTAAGAAACTATTATTAAAATAACAGGCACTAACATTTTTAAAATTATTTGGAAAGTTATACCCCAAGATTTTCCAAAGTTACTAAATCCGAATTGTAAAAAATCAAAAGCTTTTACATCTTCATTTTTATATAACTTTAAAAACACATAGATAAGACCTAATGAAATAGGAATTTCAATTATAGTAGTAATAATTGTAAAAATACCTTTCATGGAATCTGGAAATAAACCTTCTAAAAATCCAATAAGAAAAAATATTACAAAATAAGCTAGAACAATGCAAACTGCTTTTCCCAATTTTCCAGTTAATTTTCTACGAGCTTCTGCTCTGAAATCTGATGAAATCATTTTGTATACCCCCTTTTATTTTATTTGATTTTATGATATATTAAACAATATAAAAAGTCAATAATATAATAACAAAAATCGACAAAAATTTAACTATATATTGACTTACTATATATATAATTTATTATAATAATTATATTCATAATAATATAAAAAATTCAGAGAAGGAAGGAAATTTAAATGGACAAAATTATAAGAATTATTGCAGAAGAATTAAATATTAAGACAAGTCAAGTTGAAAATACTATAAAATTAATTGACGAAGGAAACACGATACCATTTATTGCACGTTATAGAAAAGAAGTAACAGGTGGATTAAGTGATGAAATTTTAAGAAATTTAGGAGAAAGATTAGGTTATTTAAGAAATTTAGAAACAAGAAAAGAAGAAATTGTAAAATCTATAGATGAACAAGGAAAATTAACAGATGAAATATTAAAAGCTATAGTAAGCGCTAAAACATTGGCTGAAGTAGAAGATGTATATAGACCATATAAGCAAAAAAAGAAAACAAGAGCAACAGTTGCAAAAGCGAAGGGGTTAGAACCATTAGCAAATGTTATATTAGAACAAAAAGAAAAAAGAGATATAAATGAAATTGCTAAAGAGTTTATAAATATAGAAAGATTAAGTGAAGAAGAAAAGAAAAATAAAGATAAAGTTGTGGCAAATGAAGAAGATGCAATTCAAGGAGCATTAGATATTATTGCTGAAAACATTTCAGATAATGCAAAATATAGAAAAGAAATTAAAAGGATTTGTTATAGAGAAGCATTAGTTATAACTAAAGCAAGTAAAGAAGAACCATCTAATTATGAAATGTATTATGATTATAAAGAATCTTTGAAATTTATACCAAGCCATAGAATATTAGCAATAAATAGGGGAGAAAAAGAAGAATTCTTAAAAGTAAAAATAGAAAAACCAGAAGATAAAATATTATTGTATATGGAAAAAGATATAATAAAAGAAGAAACTCAATTCACACAAATGTTAAAAGATACAATATTAGATGCTTTTAGAAGATTAATTGAACCATCTATAGATAGAGAAATTCGTTCAGATTTAACAGAAAAAGCAGAAGATAAAGCTATAAAGGTTTTTGGTAAAAATGCTAAACAATTACTTTTAGGAGCTCCAATAAAAGGAAAAACAGTTATGGGATTTGATCCAGCATATAGAACTGGATGCAAGATTGCTGTTATTGATGAAACTGGAAAAGTATTAGATTATACAACTGTATATCCAACAGAACCACAAAATGATGTTGCTGGAGCTAAAAAAGAACTGTTAAAATTAATAGAAAAAGATAAAGTTGATATGATTGCAATAGGAAATGGAACAGCATCAAGAGAATCTGAAATGTTTGTTGCCGATATGATAAAAGACACAGATAGACCAGTACACTATGTAATTGTAAGTGAAGCTGGAGCATCTGTTTATTCTGCATCAAAACTAGCAACAGAAGAATATCCGGATATAAATGTTTCTATAAGAGGGGCAATTTCAATAGCTAGAAGATTGCAAGATCCACTTGCAGAACTTGTGAAAATAGATCCTAAAGCAATAGGAGTAGGACAATATCAACATGATGTTAACCAAAAAAACTTAGCAGAAAGTCTAACAGGTGTAGTAGAAGATAGTGTTAACAAAGTAGGAGTTGATGTTAATACTGCAACACCATCACTTTTAGCATATGTGTCTGGGATTAATAATACAATAGCTAAAAATATAGTAAAATATAGAGATGAAAATGGAAAGTTAAAAGAGAGAAAAGAACTTTTAAAAGTTCCTAAGTTAGGAAAAGTAGCTTTTGAACAATGTGCTGGTTTCTTAAGGATAATAGATGGTAAAAATCCATTAGAGATTACTGCAGTACACCCAGAAAGTTATGAAGTAACAGAAAAATTATTAAAAAATTTAGGATTTGAAAAAGAAGATTTAAGAGATAGAATAAAAACTGATGAATTAAGACAAAAATTAAAGACAGTAGATATTACTAAAACAGCCAAAGAATTAGAAATAGGAGAGATGACATTAAAAGATATTATAGAAGAATTAAGTAAGCCAGGAAGAGATCCTCGTGAAGATATGCCTAAACCAATATTGCGTCAAGATGTATTAAAACTAGAAGATTTACAAGAAGGAATGATATTAACAGGAACTGTTAGGAATGTTATAGATTTTGGTGCTTTTGTTGATATAGGAGTGAAATATGATGGATTAGTACATATATCAGAAATGAGTGATAAATTTATAAAGAATCCATCAGATTTAGTATCTGTAGGAGATGTTGTAAAAGTCAAAGTAATAAAAATTGATAGAGAAAGAAAAAAAGTAGGATTATCAATGAAAGTTTAAAAAAATAGGTAGGAAAAAAAGAATTGCTTTTTTCCTATCTATTTTTTATATTAGTTTTTATATCTTTCTTGAATTTCTCTTATTTCGTCATAATGATTTCTTAATATATCTAAAAATACATCATCTAATGCAGGATCAAATTGTGTTCCTTTACATCTTTCAAATTCTGCAATAACGACATCTAATGGTAAAGCATCTCTATAAGTTCTTTTTGAAGTCATTGCATCAAAAGTATCAGCAATTGCTGTAATTCTTGCAAAATAAGGAATTTCTTCACCTTTTAATCTTCCAGGGTAACCGATTACCATCATATTTTTCGTGATGGTGTTTTACAATTAGTATAATATCTTGGAAAATTGTTGCTGTTGAAAGTATGTGTGCGCCAATAGAGGGATGATTTTTGATTTCTGAATATTCATCATCAGTTAGTTTTGATTCTTTTCTAATAATAGAATCAGGCACTCCAATTTTTCCAATGTCATGGAATAATCCACCTATTTGAAGTGTTTTTAGGTCAGATTCTGGTAATCCTAAGTGTTGTCCAATTAATACAGAATATGCTGCCACTCTATCTGAATGACCTCTTGTATAAGGGTCTTTAGCTTCAACAGTATATCTTAATGTTTGAATACTTTCTAGGTATGATTTTTCTAGTTTTTCATATGTTGCTGATAATTGTGAGTTTATTTTTTTGATTTCATTCATTTGATCAATTGATTTTATACCAGATTCGATTAATAATAACAATTGGTCAAATTTATCGCTTTTTTCACAATAACCTTGTATATCTAATCTTCTTATTGTTTCCAAAGGCGGAGCTAAGTCTTTATGCCCAGTAAGCAATAAAATATATAATTCTGTATTAAATTTTCTTATTTCCTCTACTACTTGATCTCCATGAAGGGGAGTCATAATAAAGTCAAGAATTAACATATCAAAATGTTCAGTTTTAATTTTTTCAATGGCCTCTAATGGGTCTGTAACACCGGTAAAATTATATCCAGATCTTTTTAAGAAAATAGATAGAGAATCTATAATTCCTTCTTCATCATCTACAGCTAGTATTTTATATTTGAAATTTGATTTTTCTTCTTCTGTTTGTATGTTTTGTAGTCCTTTTCTCATTTAATCACCTCTTATGATTATAATATAAATATATTTAACTGTGCAAATATTATATTAATAAATTTAGAAAAAATCAAGTATTTAAAAAAAATAAACAACAAAATTATTTATATTTTGTTGTTTATAAAAATATACTATAATGGTAATGTTATATTAAAAGTAGTACCTTTATTAGGTTTTGATTCAAATGTAATATCTCCATTGAAATGAGCTTTGATAGTAGAATATGACATATATAAACCAAGTCCTGTACCGTTTTTTCCCTTAGTTGTTATCATCTCTTTGAATAACTTATTCTTAACCTTTTCAGGTAATCCTGAACCATAATCTTTAACAGAAATAATTAAATTATTATTTTGTTTTTCTAATATTAAGTCAATATTTTCTCCCTCTTTTCCATTGTAAGCTTGAATTGAGTTAGAAATCATATTATTTACAACTTGTACTAAGCTATTTACATCACCATTTATAGTTGTTTTACTATCTACATTCATTTGGATATTTAAATATACTACAGCACTTTTTAATTCATGTTTCATTAAGATATTTACTCTTTTTACAAGTTCATTTAAGTCAAATGAAACATTTTCTGTTTCTGATAATGTAACAGCTTGTCCTTTTACAGCAGTTATTACATCTGACATATATTCTGTATATTTTTTTATTTTTTCAATCCATGACAGCATGTCTATTGCTATATCATGATGGTCTTGGCTATTTACTTCAGGGTCATCTATTGATGAATCATATTCTTTTACTAAGTCTGTTAATCCTTCTGCTGCTCCTGATATTGACATTATTGGTGTTTTTAAGTTGTGTGCTATACCTCCAATTAATTGACCTAATGATGATAATCTTTCACTTTCCATTAAGGTTTCTTGAGCATTTTTTATTTTTTCCATATCTTCTATATGTTGGGTTATGTCTTTTAATAGTATTAGTGTTCCTAAAGATGAGTTTTCTGATAAAATTGAATTTATTTCAATATGACAATATCTGTTTATTTTTTTTATATATAAATCAAAAGATACTGTCTTTTCATTGTTCTTAACTTCTTGTAAAGCGTCTTTTATCTTTTGTAAATTTAAATAGAAATTGTTTTTCTTTAAAATGTATTCAAAATTTTGTCCTCTTAAATTTTTTGAGGATTTTATATTAAATGTATCTAAAAATGTTTGGTTAAAGTCTGTTATACATCCGTCATCATTTAATACTACATAACTATCTGAAATTCTATCAACTATTTTTTGAAGTGCTATTGGAGTAACTCCTAAAAAATTAAATTTAAAAATAGCTAAAGCAAAACATATAACTGAAATTGAAAATGCAATTGGAGTTGCAAATACAGTCATTGGTATTACTTTTAAAAATGAGCCTAATATATTTACTGTAATAGGGATAGCTAATCCTAAGCAAATTAAAATTGATTGCTTAGAGAAAAATCCTGAATTTTTAAGTGAAAAATTCAATAAACGTACAATTCCTAGTATTAATAAAGCATAGGAATATATTGTATGGATATAAAAATATGGCCCATATATTGTATCAGTAAAATAATACGAATAATTAATATAAAATAAGTGGTGAAAATTATTTGTCCATAATATAAGTAAAGATAATATTGGTATAACAAATAATAGAAGATATGTCTTCTTAAATTTAATTTTCGTATTTATAAAAATTTGTCCTGTAAAAAATATGAAAACTGGTAAAAAACAGGTACCAATATAAATTATATTTTCAAACCAAATAGAGGGAATTGAAAAGTAATAATTACATATTGTTTGGCAAAGTACACCAATAGAAATTATAAGTGTACATACAAGATTTAAAATAAATATTATAGTTAATTGCTTTCTTTCCTTTCGGTTGGCTATATATATTAAAAATATAAATGTAAAAATAATAGAAAGAACAAGAAGCCAAAAGTCTAAATTGAAGTTATTCATCAATATTACCTCCGTTAATAAAATTTATTTTTTTAAAATAGTCCATATATCTAATAATATAATTTTTATCAATATCTTGCCAATCAAATGATAAGAGTTTTAAATATTGCTCTGTAAAAGATGCATGTAATCGTACATCATATGTATAAATTAGCTTTTTACTTTCATCTAAATCATAAATTATGCCAGATAATATATCTTTTTTATTATTATCAGATAATATACCAGTAAGTAAAGATGAAAACATATCATTAGGCATTGGCAAAATATCGTAATTTAAACTCTTTAATGTTTCAATTAGTAAAGGTATTGGTAATAATTTAGTATTATATATATGAAAAACATTGCATTTACTATTATGATTTAAGATTTTTATAATAGCATCTGAAGCTAAATCAACAGGAGTTAGTTCTATAGAATGTTTTAACATATATTTTGGAGCGGCTCCTATTTCAACAAATGATTTAATTCTTTTAGCAAAAGCGTTATTATCAACATTTTGTTGAAATACACCATCAGAATACCTATTGGTAATATTACCTAATCTTAATATTTGAGCATCTAGCCCATTATATATAGCTTCTAACACAATTAATTCTGCTCTATATTTTGTTGTTGTATAAATACCTTTAATTTTTTGACCAACAAATAAATTAGTCTCATAAAATTGTTTTTTATTATTTATATTTTCAGGAGTTTCTACTATTGCTTCTTCTTTTTCACCACTGCCTGAAACACTCATAGTAGATATATGTAATAATCTTTTGTTTTCTTTTTTACAGAAATCTACAACATTTTTTGTTCCTTTAACATTAATTTCTTCAAATTCATTTTTTAATCCATAATGTTTTACTATAGCACCAGAATTTATAATAACATCAATATTATTTTTTAATAAATTATAATCATAATTAGATAATCCTAAATTTTCTTTTGTTATATCACCAGTAATAACTTGAATCCTTTTTAAGAAATCGTTTATGTATTTGTCACCAAAATAGAATGTTAAGGTTTGTTTTAATCGATCAACAGGATTAATATTGTTTTTTGGTCGTATTAAACAATAAAGAATTCCAGAATTTTGTTTTAAAAATTCATCAATAATATGTGAACCTAGAAAACCAGTACTTCCAATTAATAGAATATTGTTTACTTTAACAGGAACAATAGTTGAAAAATTATCTATATTATTTCTAGCTAATACACTATTTATTTTATTATAATCATAATTTTCAATAAAACTTATTTCTGAAGATGGTAATTTATTAGATAATTTTTTTATTGTTGGATAATTAAATATATCAGCATATTCAAAAGAAAGACCATATTTAATAGCTTCTATCTGCATTTGAATTGCAGAAATTGAGTCTCCACCAATATCAAAAAAATTATCATTTATATTAATGTCATCTATTCCTAAAATATTTTTCCAAATTTGTAGTAATTTTTCTTCGTTTGAATTTAATTCATCAATATTTATCTCTTTACTAGGTATGGTTTTATGTAGGTTAGGTAAAGGAAGTGCTTTTCTATCTATTTTTCTGTTTATAGTATAAGGCATTTTATCTAATCTAATAATATAAGCAGGAATCATATATTGAGGAAGAGCTTCTTTTAATGTTTCTTTTACTAATGATTCTGAAACAGAAGAGTTAGAAACATAATAACCACACAAAACTTCTTTGCCATTAATTTCTATTTTGTTTACTATAGAGTCAGTAACTCCATCAATATTATGCATAATATTTTCAATTTCGCCGAGCTCAATTCTTAATCCTCTTAATTTTATTTGATTATCTAATCTTCCTAAACATTGAACCTTGCCATCAAAAGTCCATCTACCAATATCACCAGATTTATATATTTTTCCACTACCAAAAGGATTATCTAAAAATTTAGATGCTGTCATTTCAGCTTTTCCAATATATCCAAGACCAACTTGAATTCCTGAAATATAAATTTCACCAATTACACCTATTGGGACCGGTTTCATATTTTTATCTAATATATGAATTTGAGTATTCATTATAGGAGGTCCTACGGTTATCTCTTTTTCTCCGTTTAGATTTTGTACATTTGAAAGTATTGTAATTTCACTAGGACCATAAATATTATAAATAGTAATATCACTTGATAAAGTTTTTAAGTCTTTTACAAATTTTTCTGGTAATGGTTCTCCTCCAAACACCATATTTTTAACTAAAGCCAATGCCGAATCTGGTTCTCTATTATCATAATTAATTTTCATTAAACTTGGAGTAACAGTCATAACATCAACATTGTATTTTCTAATTAAAGCATCTAACAATTTTGGGTTTCTATGTTCAGCATTATTTGCCATTACAACTGTTAGTCCATGGGTTAATGATACAAAAATTTCATATACAAATATATCAAAAGGTGTTGATGTAACTGATGCTAATGTATGCTTATTCCCATCTCTTAAATAATCTAAAGCTTTTGTCATTGCTTTAGCCATATTGGCAAAACCAACTTGATGTAACATAACTCCTTTTGGAGTTCCTGTTGAACCAGAAGTATAAATTATATAAGATAAATCATATGGTTCAACTTTTATGTTTGGATTTTCACAAATTTTATTATATAATTCATTATTATCTAAATCAATTTCAAGACAATTTTCAATAGTATCTACTCTATCTTTTAAATCTTTTTGAGTTAATACATATTTTGTTTTACTATCTTGAATATAGTATTTTGTACGCTCAATAGGATAAGTTGGATCAACATTGAAAAATGCAGCACCAGCTTTTAAAATACCAAGCATACAAATTATAGTTTCTAAAGAACGATTTGTCATAATACAAACAATATCATTTCTTCCAATTCCTTTTGATATTAACAAACTTGCTAAACTATTAGCTTTATTATTTAAATCTTTATAAGTTAATGTTTTATTATCACAGATTAATGCTATATCATTAGGAGTTTCTACTACTTGGTTTTCAAATAAAGATATAATAGTATCATTATTTATTGGAGAAGAGGTATTATTAAAAGTATCTATTAATTCTTTTTCCTTTGGCGTTATTATATTAGTAGTAGATATAACTTGTTCCGGTTTTTCTAATAAACTTTTTAATAGATAAATATAATGTTTTATGAAGTTTTCTGCAGTTTCGTATTTAAATATATCTGTATTATATTCTAATCTAATTGTATTCATATCAGGTATAACTTCTAATAGTAAATTAAACTTTGAAGTTTTTGTATCTGGCCTTAAAATTTTAATGTTGTGATCATCTAATTTTAAAGTATCACTATGAGGAGTCTGATAAGTAAATACAACATCTAGTAAAGAATTAAAATTCAATTCTTTATTAAGTTTATCATATGGATATGGTTGATTTAGTAATGCTTCTTTAATTAATGTATGTGTTGAATTTAAAAATTCACTAAATGTTTTAGAAGTATCGAACATATTTCTTAAAACAATATTATTAACAAACATTCCTATTATATTTTTTAATTCAGGCATTATACGTAAATCTGCTGGTGTTCCAACAATAATATCATTTTGACCAGTATATTTATAAAGTAAAATATAAAATACACTTATAAAAAATGTGTAAGGAGAAATACTAAATTTTTTAGAAAATTGATCTATAAGTTCAAATATTTTTTTATCAATATTTAAATTTATACTATCTCCATTAAATGATTTTATATTAGAAATTGCATAGTCATAAGGTAAATTTAATATTGGTAAATCATTATTATTAAACTTATTTAACCAGTAATTTTCTATATTACTAATTTTATTACTATTTACAAAGTTATTTTCCCAAACAGTATAGTCTATATAATTAATATTTAGATTTTTAATTTTTTTACCATTATAAATTTTACAAAAGTCATTTAGTATAATAGATAGAGAAGTTCCATCCATTACAATGTGATGAGAATCAATTAATATTAAAGATTGACCATTATTCAAAAAATATAGGGAAACTCTAAGAAGAGGGGCTTTGTCCAAATCAAATGGCTTTGGGAAATTATCAATTATTGCTTGTATATTATCTATATTTTCTGTGTATGTTTTAATATCAAATTGTACATCATCTAAAACGGATTGATATGCTATTCCATCAATGGTTTTAAATATTGTTCTAAAAGCAGGTTGAACTCTAATGATTTCGGTAAATGCTTGTTTTACTTTATTCGAATCTAGTATAGTATCAATTAAAAATCCACAAGATACATTATATACTGTTGAATTTTTATCAATTTTTGAAACATAAAACATTTCTTTTTGTGAATAAGAAAGTGGGTAATAATCTTGTTTTTGAGCTTTCCCAATATGTTTTATATCAGTTTTTGAAGAGGAAACTATTAAGTTTGATAATTCAACGAGTGAATGTATTTCATATAAATCTTTTATAGAAAGGCTTACACCAAATTGTTCTTGGATTTTATATGAAAGATTAATAATTCCGATAGAATCTAGACCGATATTAAATAAATCATCTGTTGTACTTATATTATCACTAGGTACAATAGTTGAAATAATATCATATAATTTTTGTTCAGTATCATTTTTAGGTAAAGTTTTTTCTTTAGAAACTTTTACTAAATCAAGATTCAAAGCTTTTCTATCAATTTTTCCATTTGGTGTAGTAGGTAAGTCATCTAAATGGATAAAATATGTAGGCATCATGTATATAGGTAGCTTACTTAGTAAGTATTTTTTTAATTTATCAATATCTACATTTTCAGTTGATGTATAATATGCACAAAGAAATTGCATATTTTCTGAATTTTGGCAAGCTACAACGCAAGATGAAATACCTTTAAAAGTGGATATTGAGTTTTCTATTTCTCCTAATTCTATTCTATATCCTCTAAATTTAACTTGAAAATCAGCTCTACCCATATGAATGATTTCTCCATTAGTATTATAATAAGCTAAATCATTAGTGTTATATAGAAGTTGATTTTTAATGTAATCTAAATGTATAAATTTTTCATTTGTTAAGGAATCATTATTAAAATAACCTTTAGATACACCTTCTCCACCTATATATAAGTTACCTATTACAAAAGGAGGAAGGAGATTAGCGTTTTTATCTAAAATATAACATGTTGTATTTGCAATTGGTTTTCCAATTGTTATATTATCTTCATAAGTTAAATCTTTAAATGTAGACCACACTGTGGTTTCTGTAGGGCCATATACATTAAAAATATTTGCATTAGAAGAATTTTTTAGTTGTATTAATAATGTGTCAGGGAAAGATTCTCCACCAACAATAATATCTTGTAATTTTTTTAAATAGTCTAAAGAAGACGTATCCTTAAAAAAAGCCAAAAAACGAGATGGAGTAGTTTGCATCATAGAAACATTATATTTTAAACACAATTTATTAAAAGCATGTACATTTTTTTGTTCGGTTTCGTTTGCTATAATTACTTTTAATCCATTAGTTAAAGAACACCAAAGTTCTAATCCAAAAATATCAAAACAAATGGTTGTTAAAGAAACCATAGTTTTATTTTTAGAAAAGTTTATTTTTTGTGATATACCCATAATGAAATTGCTAAAATTGTTATGAGTTATCATGACACCTTTTGGATTTCCTGTAGATCCAGAAGTATATATTAAATACATTAATTGCATTGGTGAAATGTTTAAATGTAAATTATTAGTATTATTAAAATTAAATATATTTTCTGTATTAGAAATATTAATTTTTTTATAGTTTTTTGATATTAAATTTTCTGTATTATTATTTACTAAGACAAATTTTGCATTACTAGTATCTAATATATAAGAAATTCGCTCAGAAGGATAATCCGGGTCTATAGGTAAATATGCAGCACCTGATTTTAAGATACCTAATAAACCAATAACCATTTCTAAAGAACGATTAATTAAAATTCCAATAATGTCATTGTTTTTTATTCCAGAATATACTAAATAATTAGCTAACTGATTAGCTTTATTATTTAATTGTTTATAAGTTAAGCTTTCATCATTACAAATTACTGCAATATTATCAGGATTTTTTTCAACTTGTTCCTCAAATAAATCAATAATAGTTCTATCTTTAGAATAATCAACTTTAGTATCGTTAAATACATTTAAAATCATATTTTTTTCTTCTGGTGTAACAATTTCTATATCTTTAATATGAACATTAATGTTTTTAAGCAATTGATTAACAATATGTAAAATTCTGTTATGCATAGCTATAATATCATCAGGTGAATATTTATCTATTAAATAATCATAACACATAGTAAGATTACCAGAATCATCATTATCATGAATATGAATATTAATTCCACATGAGATTTTATCTGTTTCAAACCAATTAGCTGTATAAGGCAATTCAATTGTTTTATCAACAGTTTTTGTTATTTGATAAGATATTAAAATATCATATAGATTAGGAATTGAATCATATTTTTTTCTTAAATTTTCTAATAAGTATTGATAAGGATATTTTTGGTGTCTAAGCATACCAAGTGTATCATTTGCAATATTAGAAACAAAAGTTGCAAAAGTTAGATTTTCATCTAAGCTTATTCTAAAAGGAATATTACTTATAAACATACCTGTAGTATGTTTTTCTTTAAAATTTGATCTGTTTAAAATTGGAGTTCCAATTACAAAATCATCTAAATTAGCAACTTTTCCAATATATAGTGAATAAACAGACATAAATAAGTTATATACTGAAATTTTTTCTTTTGAGCATAAATCTCTTATATCATCTACAATATTTTTTGGTAGTATAAATGAAATTCTTTTTGAATCACTATTATATGTATTTTTTGTAATTTTTAATGATGATGGTAAAGATGCAACATCAGGAATAGTATTAAATTTATCATTCCAGTATTGTTCATCTTTTTTAAATTTGTCACTTGTTAGATATTTTTTTTCAGAATTCATATAATCAATATAAGAATATGTTTCTATATCGATATTTTTATTTTTTATTAGATTTGAATATGTTTTTGCTATACCTGTACTAATTATTGCAATAGTAGCAGCATCAGAAATAATATGGTGTATATTCATAACTAAACCACCATGTCCATTAGGAAACTTAAATAATTTGAATGCAAAAAGAGGAGAGTCAATTATATTAAAAGTTTGACTTACCATTTGTTTTTCTATTGATAGTATATCTTCTTTAGAATCTATATTTAAAATTTCAAAATCTAAAGTTCCAAATTCACAGAAATATTGCTTTGGAATATTATTATCTACTATTATTCTTATATTAAAGCAATCATTAGAATGAACAAATATGTTTATAGCTTCTTTTAATTTTTTAAAATCTACTCTTTCATTTATAGTCATATTTCCACAAATATTATTCATATTAGAACCTTTAAAAAATTCTTCCATATACCAAATTGATTTTTGTGGATTTGTTAATTCATAAACGTTCTTATTTTCCATAATTTTCACCCTTTTATAAAAAATTAATTTGTACAAAGGCATTATATAATTAAAAAATAGAAAAAGCAACAAAATTGGAAAAAAAAGTAAATTTATGTAAAAAATATATCTAAGAAAATATTATATGATGTTTAGAAAAAATAAAAAATGTTAAAAATTAGAATGAGGAGTATAAAATGGTAAGAAGAAAAAAGAAAAATAAAGCTAAAAAAATGATAAAAGTAGCAAGTATTATAATTATCACATTTGTAATAATATTTTTTCTGTACAATACATACACAAATATAGAGATAAACGAAGCGGATTATAAAACAGAAAAATTACAATCCACAACAAGTGAGCAAACTGTGGAAGATGTCATAGAAAATAGCAAAAAAATATCAACTATGTTAGAAAATGTAATGGGAAGTGTTGTTGGAATATCAAAATTAAAAAATAATGGTAATTCAATATTTTCTACTAGCAATGAAGATGCCTTAGGGATAGGAACAGGAATTATTGTTTCTGAAGATGGATATATACTTAGTAATGAACATGTTACTGGAAGCAAATTTAGCGCATGTTATATAACGTTAGAAACTGGAAAAAAACAAGAAGGAAAAGTTGTATGGAGTGACACAGATTTAGATTTATCTTTAACAAAAATAGAAGCAAAAAATTTAAATTCTATAACATTAGGTGATTCAAGTAAAATAAGAGTAGGAGATAGTGTATATGCAATAGGAAATCCAATAGGATTTGAGTTTAGAAGAACTGTTACATCTGGGATTATAAGTGCAAAAAATAGAAGTATAAAACTAGAAGAAAATAATAATGTATCTTATATGTCTGATTTGATTCAAACAGATGCAACGATTAATCCTGGAAATAGTGGAGGACCATTAATAAATCCAAAAGGTGAAGTTATAGGAATTAATACTGTTAAAATATCTTCTGCTGAAGGGATTGGATTTGCTATTCCAATAAATGTGGTCAAAGGTGTAATTGAGAGATTTAAAAATACAGGTAATTTTGAACAACCAACCTTAGGAATATATGTTTATGATAAAAATGTAATTCCATATTTAGATACAAATATTCTTACATTTACAAGAGGAATTTATGTTGTACAAATTAATAAAAATGGACCAGCCTATAATACAGAATTAAAAGAGGGAGATATAATAAATACAGTTGATAATAAAGAAATTAATACAATGAATGATTTAAGAGAATATATTTATACAAAAAACATTGGAGATGTTGTAGAACTTAATATTACTAGAGGAAAAATTAATAAAATAATTAAGATTATGTTACGGAAAAAAATAGAAAATTATTTTTTTATTCATAGTACTGGTGTTTTTGATTGGAATAAGTTATAATGAAGTGCATAAATAAGGAGAGCTATTATGAATGAAAAAGAAAAAATGTTGGCAGGAAAAATTTATGATGCCAATTATGATAAGGAATTAATTGAAAAAAGATTTAATGCGAAAGAATTATGTAAAAAATTCAACGATTGTGATGTTAGGAAAATAGAAGAAAAAAAGAATATATTAGAGAAACTATTTCAAAAAACAATTGATATAATGGGAATTGAACCTAATTTTTATTGCGATTATGGATTTAATATATATTTAGGTAAAAATTTTTATTCAAATCATAATTTAGTTATATTAGATGCTAATAAAGTAGAGTTTGGAGATAATGTGTTTATTGGACCTAACTGTGGTTTTTACACATCAGGGCATCCATTAGATTACGAAACAAGAAATAAAGGTTTAGAATATGCAAAACCAATTAAAGTAGGAAATAATGTTTGGATAGGTGGAAATGTTTGTGTAATGCCTGGAGTAACAATAGGAGATAATGTGGTGATTGGAGCTGGAAGTGTTGTTACTAAAGATATACCATCTAATGTTGTGGCTGTTGGTAATCCTTGTAAAGTTTTAAAAGAAATTTAACAATATGCTATTCAAATTGTAAAATACAATAAAGGACAATATTTGATATAATTGAAACACAAAAAGTGATTTATATGGAGGAATATATGGAAAATTATATACATAAAGTAAATTATTATGAAACAGATAAAATGGGAATAACACATCATTCAAATTATATAAGATGGATGGAAGAAGCGAGAATAAATTTTTTAGAGCAAATTGGATTTGGTTATGATAAATTAGAGAAAGATGGGATTATATCACCTGTTATAGCAGTAGAATGTGATTATAAAATGACAACTACTTTTGGAGATACTGTTGAAATAGAAGTGGAAATAGAAGAGTTTAGAGGAGTTAAGCTAATTATAAGATACACAATGAGGAACATCAATAACAATAAAATAGTTTTGATTGGAAGAACTAAGCATTGCTTCGTTAGTAAAGATAATAAACCGATAATATTGAAAAGGACATTTTCGGAATTTGACCAAAAATTAAAAGATTTAGTAGTAAGATAACTTAAGGTTTATGATATAAATAACAGAGAAATCAATTAAGATTTCTCTGTTTGGGATTAGTGAGCTAAATTTGTTGCAATGATACACATTTTAATTATAGCATCTTTGTTGTTTGCTCTAACAAAAAAACATCCATTGTGACAAAAGGTTGCTTCTGTTATACCAGATATTTCAGGAAGTTTTTCTGTTTGACCAGCCCATTGCTTTGGAAAAGGAATTCGTTGACTAAATTTTTCTTCTAAAGATGGTGGAACACATTGAGCTGCCCAACCACCATTAGGATAAGGAAAAATTACAAAGTTGATTTGTCTGTTTTCAATAGATGCATTTATATTGATAACAGTTTCTAACCAATCTATTGTTTGAGATGGTATTTCTAAAATTCCACTTTTAAAATAATTACTATTATTCCAATTGCTTGAAATAGTATTTTTAGCTATTACTTTACCAATGATTGTTTTTAATTCCTCCTCCAATATTGCTATTGTTGTTAATAATGCTTTGTTAAATTGGCTGTTGAAACTTTCAACATTAGAATTAAACCATAATGGCAAGAACGAAGAAATAAAGCTAAAACAATGGTTTTTAGTGGAAATTCCATTATCCTCACAGTCAACAAGAGAAATAAATAAATTATCAAACAGTTTGAAGATAGAGTCAACATTACATTCTGTTTCTGTAAAATATTTTGCCAAAAATTGTTTGATGAGTTTTTTACCAAAACATTTCCAAACCAAACCAGCACTGGCGTACTTAATGCCATTTGAACGAGTTTCATTAAAACCTGCTTGGTGATGATCAAATTTTCCACCGCCAATATCAACACAGATATCACATTTATTGAGCATTGTACAATCTCGTGACCGCAATATTTGTACTGATATATCAGAACTAATTAAACATAAAATAGCACAAGCAACTACTTCATCTGAATGAAATATACCATTATGTGTACCAATGTTTAAATTGTAACTATAAATGCAATTATAACAAATGATTTTACATAAAGAAAATTACCTTGCGTTATTATAGATTATAAGTTATAATTTATAGCAGAAAAGAGGAAATTTAAATGATAAAAAGATATAAAGAAAACGAAATTGATAAATTAGCAGATATACTCAAAAATGATGGTGCAATTAGTGTGCCAACTGATACTGTTTATGGAGTATGTGCTAGAATAAGTACACAAAAAGCACATGATAAATTAGTTAAAGTAAAAAATAGACCAGAAGAAAAGGCATTTCCAATTATGTGTGCCGATGAGCAACAAATTAAAAATATTGCAATTGTAGACAAAAGAACAGAAAAAATAATTAAAGCATTTATGCCTGGACCTATAACATTAGTTTTAAAGAAGAAAAACACATTATCAAATTATGTGACAAATGGAAAAGATTTAGTTGCAATTAGATTGGCAACATCAAAAGTTTTGGAAGAATTAATTAGAAAAACAGAAAGTCCTATATTTATGACGAGTGCTAATCAAAGTGGAAAAACGGAATGTACTAATTTAGATGAGATAGAAAAAGCTTGTCCTCTTTTAGATGGAATCATGGAAGGAAAAGTGTTTTATTCAAAAGGCAGTACAATTATAGACTGTACTTCGGAAGAAATAAAAATTTTACGTTCAGGTCCGATTTCATATGAACAGATTCAAGAAGTTTTAGAAAATGATTAGATTTACAAATTACTTTATACGAAAGTATAGAGTAATTTTTCTTTTTATGGTATTATAATATAAATAGTAATTTATGGAGATGAAGGAATATGAAAAAACTAACCCCAAAAATAATAATTATTTTTATAATAGTAACTATAATTTTAGTAGGAGTAGGATTTATAGGTGGTTTTTACACAAAAATATTAATTGATGAAGCTCAAATAATAAAAGAAAAGGAGAAACAAACGAGTCTAGCAGCATTAATGTCAGATAGAGAAATAAATCAACTAAAAGAAAAGATAGAAAAAGATGAGGAAGACTATGGAGACAATTATCAAGAATTCAAAACATTTAATCCTTATGTATATAAAAAAGAACCAGATAGAATTTATTTTAAACCTTCAAAAATAGGAGCTTTTTATGTATTTGAAAGAAAAGATGAAAACTATGAACATTTACTAGAGGTAGTAGAAGATAGAATGCATTATTCCGCAATAGATGATTATAATTTGAATTGTTTTACACCAGACTCAATTAATACAATGATGACTTCAGGAGAAAATTATATTATTTTTGATTATGATAATGAAAATTTATCAGAATTTGATGAAGATTATAACAAAGACATTATTTTTAAATTTTTAGAAAATACTAGATTATATAGGTTAGTTACTTATTTATCATACTATAAAGAATCTATTTTAAAAAATGATTTACCAAAAAAAGAATTTGCCAATAATACTAGTATGAGTGGTTACAAATATATGACATATGTAGGTGGAAACTAAACTTAACTATAAAATAAAAAGGGCAGGTAATTAAGTCAAAAATCACCTGCTCTTTATGATATATATGATATAAAAAAACATAAAAAATATGTAAATATTTGTAGAAAAAAGTCAATAGTTATGTTATAATATATTAGCTAAAAAATAAATGGGAAGAAGGGATGGAAGAAAAATATGAACTTAAAAAAATTATGCATCACTATAATAATGAGCACAATTTTATTTACTACAACAGTTTTTGCAGAAAACTTAAACACAGAATTAACAACAAACAAAGAAGAAATTCAAGCGAGCAAAGAAGAAGAAATTGTTCTTAATTTAGAAATTAAGGATTTTCAAGAAATTGAAAGTGGATTATACGCATATAAAGGGCAAATTCAATATGATAAGAATGTTTTTTATGAATTAGAAACAAATAGTTTTGAAACTAAAAACATGTGGACAAATTTTAAATATAATAAACAAAATAATGAATTTGTGCTAATAAAAAAAGCAGGAACAACTAATGCAGAAGAAGTTTTACAAATAAAGTTAAAAGTAAGAAATGATGCAAAAGCAGGAGATTCAAGTATAATAATTAAGAATCAATCAACTTCAGAGGGAAAAAAAGATATAAGGATACAAGATTCAAAAATAGATATTAAAGTTATCCAGGAAGATAATAATACAGACGGTAATAATAATTCTGGAACAGACGATAATGATGATAATAACAATTCAGAAAATAATAATCCCGGGACAGGAAATAATGAAAATAACAACAATTCTGGTAACAATAATCAAGAATTAGGGAAACCTTCAACAGAAATACCAAAAACAGGATTAGGAAATCATCAGACACTTATTGTTATTGCAATAGAAATATTAGTAATTATTGCAGGATATTCATTTATAAAATATAAAAAAATAGATAAGAAAATAAAAATTAAAAACAAAAAAATAATAGGAATGCTTTTAGCAGTTGTATTTACTGTACAAATAGCAGGAACTACATATGCAGTAGTTAAGAATATTGTACAAAAAGGAGAATTAAATGGAGATGGATTAATTGACTACGCTGATGTGGGATTAGTTGAAAAACATTTAATACAACTTGAAAAATTACCAGATGAAAATTTAGAAAATGCAGATTTAAATGATGACAAAAAAATAACAATAACAGACTTAACACTTTTAATAAAAAAGATAGAGAATAAAAGAGAATATATAGTAAAACTAGAAAATATTAGTGCAGACAATTACTATCCAAATAAAAATGAAGAAATAAAAGTATCGTTTATAGCAAATATAAACTACGAAGATACATTGATTAGAAAAGTAATAATAGATGATGTAGAATATGAAGTAGAGACATTAAATGGACGCGAATATACATTTATGATAAATGTAGGAGACAAAGCAGAGAAAAAAGACTTTAAATTTTCAAAAGTAATACTTTCTACAAATGAAGAAGTAAAAATAGATTATGACTTTTCAATAAGTGTATTAAAAGAAAGACCATTTATGGATGAAAAAAGTTATAAACTAGAAGAAACTTTTGAAGGAAAAGCAAATATTAGCTTTGACTTAATTGATACAGAAAACAGCATTATTTCTGCACAATTTACTACTTATGAAAAAACAGGAATAGAAGGAGAAAGTAAAGCAGTAGTTCAAACACCTATAAAAGCAGGAAACAATAAACAAGAAATACCAGTACAAGATGGAAAAACTTATATAGTTAATATAGAAGTAGACTATAATTTAGCACCAGAGCAATTGCCAGGAAATGAATACAAAGGAGAAAGCATTATCTATTCAAAAGAATTTACAATGAATTTAGATTATAAGTTTAAAATATCTAATATAAAAACATTAAAAGATGAGCTAGCAAATACAATCTTTACAAGAGAAGAACAAATTCAAGTTTCTTTTGATAGTACAAATGCAGCATTCGAAGATACAAAAAACAATACTTTTAAGCCAACTACAGTAACAATTAATGGAAAAGAATATCAAGTAACAGAAAAAGATAATCATTATATAGCTACAATAGATGGAATAGAAGCTCTAGGAAATCAAACAATAACAATAGAAAAAGTAAAACTTGGAAATGGAAAAGAATTTAGTTTAGACAAAAATAACAGTGTTCAAGTTAGAATAGAAGAAAAGAAACCAAGTATAACTGATTTTGAAGCAGAAGAAAATTTGCCAGAAAGAAATATTAAAATTAAATTTAATATTGTAGATGAAGTAAAGGCAATACAAAGTGCAAAAGTTGTACTTTATGATTGTAAAAATAATGTGATCGAAAGCAAAAATTTGAGCATAGAAGAAATTAGAAGTGGAACAATAGAGGCAACTTTAAAAACAAAAGAAACGATAAAATATCTAGTACAAGTAATTGCAAACTATAGAGTAACAGATATAGAAATGACACAAGATAAGGTATTACTAGAAAAAGAAGTTCCAGCTACTATATATGCTAATATTAAACAAGCAGAGATAGACAAAACAGAAATAGAAAAAAATGAAAATGTAAATATTACATATGAAATTGAAACTAATAGAGAGCAAACTATACAAAAAATTCGTGTAAACAGTGTAAATTATACAGCAACAAAATTAGCAAGTGGAAAATATAAAATTACAGTTAAAACTAGAAATGTACCACAAGTACTAAATCTTGAAACTACAAAACTTATATTTGTAGATGGATGGGAAGCAGATGTTACAAATACACTACAGGTTAATATATTAAAAGAGATACCAACAATTAGTGATATAAGACAAGAAGATAGTGTAGGAAATCACGAAGTAACATTACATTTTGAAATAAATGATACAGATAAGAGTTATATTAGTGGAAAAGTCCAATTAGTAAATAAAGACCAAATCGTAGAAGAAAAAGAAATTACAATAGATGAAAATGGAAAAGGCACTGTTATTTTTACACATGTAGAAGAAAGTGTTGAATACACTGCAAAAGTTTTAGTTACATATAACAGATTTACGGAAACAGAAGAACATATTCAAAAAGACCAATTACTAGAAGAAATTCCAGTTATACTAATACATGATTATAAATTACAAGTAAGCGATTTAAAAACAGCCAATGCAAATAAAGAAACAATATATTTTAATAAAAACGAAGAAATTATTTTAAGCTTTACTAGCACAAATGCCTCAAGATTTGTACCTGAAAGTGCAATAATAAATGGGAAAAACTATGAACTTACAAGAAAAGTAGGAACAGATAAATGCTCAACTACATTACCAGGTTATAGTACAAGTGGAAAACAAGAAATAAAAATAGAAAAAATTATTTTATCAAATAGTGTAGAATTAAAACCTGCAAATGAAGAAAAAATCGAAGTAGAAGTTATAAAAGAAAAACCTATAATTACAGATTTTTCATATAATGAAGATGCAGAAAATCAAAACAAAATAAAAGCATATTTTATATTAAATGATAATGAAAATACACTTTTAAGTGGAAAAATTATTATTACAGATCAAAAGAAAAATGAAATAAAAACACAAGACTTACAAGCAAATAATAATGAAATAATTTTTGATAAAACAGATAGTGAATATTACTATATTAAAGTAGTAGCAGATTACAATTTAGGAACAGACCAAAATAATCTACATAAATCTCAAATTTTATTACAAGAAGAAATGGAATTTGCAATTCGTAAAATAGAAATGAAAGATATTTTAGATGTATATTTATACAGAAAAAATAGAGACAAAGTAGAAGAAGTATCAAGTATATACACTTATGAATTAACAAATACAGAGCAATTTTTAGTAAAAGTTGAAATGAAAGACATGCCAGCTTTTTATGCTGCATTAAAAAGTTCTAGAGTAGAAAATAATATTTTAAAACTAGAATTAGAGTATGAAAATGCAGTTCAATATCAAAATGATATGAAGCAAGATAAACTAGAAGTAGACTATGGAACAGTAGAAAATGGCAAAGCTACTAATGATTCACTTGCAAGTTTAATAAGACAAATGAAAACAAATCCAAATGGAACATTTACATTAACAAGAGATTATGATGCATCAACATTTCTTGGTGATCACAGATCTCTAGTAGGAGCAGACATAACATTTACAGGAACATTAAATGGTAATGGACACAAAATATATAATTTATCTAAACCAATTTTTGACTATTTAGAAGGTGCTACTATTAAAGATTTAGTATTAGAAGATATTTATTTATCTAATACAGATAATGTTACAGGAAGAGGAGCACTTGCAAACGAAACAGGAAAAAATTCTACTATAAGTAATGTGCATGTTAAAAATATGACAATTACAACAGCATTAAAATATTCTTACTATGGAGGAATTACTGGAAAACTTATAAGCAGTACACTTAAAGAATGTAGTGTGACCAATCTTGTTATAACAGGACCACACAATGATATTGTTGGAGCTCTAGGAGGAATTACAGGATATATTAACACATCTACTATTGAAAACTGCTATGTAACAGGTACTATTGCTGGAAAAACAGAAATAGGAGGAATAGCAGGGTTAGTAGAAAGATATGTAGATGAACCAAGTAATATAAAAAATTGTATAACAAAAGTAAACTTAGAACCAACTGGTGGAGCAAATGGAGTAGGTGGAATTGTAGGATTTGCAAGAAAGGCAAATCAAATTAAACTAAAACAAAATATAAGTTTATCACTAGGAAGAACTGGTTATAAATTATATGGTACAGAAGCTACATTAGATATGTTTACAAAAAATTATGTGATGGAAGAATCTACATTATCAGATAATAACAGTTTACAAGTTAAGAAAATAGCTAAAAATGATGTTAATGAAGACTTCTTCAAAAATAAAGCAGGATTTGACGAAAGTATTTGGGATTTAAAAGACAGCAATTATGATAAATTACCAACACTTAATAATGCAGATCCAAATAATACAAAAGAAGAACAACAAGAACAAGATGGTAATTGTTATATTCCAGACAAGGCTCGACTAGAAAAAATGCTAGAATATAATAAAAACAAGGAAATGTTATATAGTAACTTGTATAAACTAATGCCATTTTATGATGCTAAATATTTAATATTAGATGGAAGAAAAATTAATGAGGACAATATTTTAAATAAACAAACAATTAAGACAGTATTACCATATGATAATAAAGAAAACTTACTAATTGCACTTACAAAAGAAAACTATAAGACAATTAGTAAAATAAAAGTAGTATTTAATAATGATGAAACAAAAGAATATACAGTAAAATTTAGAGATACTTACGGAAATGTAGCAAATTATCAAATTAATGAGTTACAAGTTGGTTATAATTTTAATACATATATTATAGAACAAAATGCAGGTGTTGTAAGAGAACTAAGTAATTATATTCAAAACCTAGAATATGAAAAAGACTTACAAGGAATGGTAGCTCTAGATAGAGGACATCCAGCATATAAAGTGCATTTTAATGAAGTTATAAGAACAGCAGAAAATTCTAATAATTTTATTTATAAATATTTATCAAATTCTCCTGGATACAGTGTAACAGTAGACAATGATATCTTAAATACAGTTATAAAAGATAAATTAATTAATAATAACCAAATAAAGAGAATTCTATTTGCATATAATTATTATTCTCGTTTTTACGGAATAGATATGAATGGAACAAACTTATCAGATGTAATGCTATTTAAAGGAGAACTATACAAAGAAAATACAAAAATTGATAATTTAGTAACAGAATTCTGGAATAGTAAATGGAAAAACAGCCATGTAAATTACCAATTCTATAGAGATACACTAGCACCTAGATTTGGTATAGAAAAACTTGGAGATTTTATAGAATATAATGTTAAAATTTTAACAGATTATGAAGATCCAAATAACTGGTTTACAGATAATTTTAATGGGCTTTTAGTAGAAGCCCCAGCAAAAGGATATGAAGATGTTGTAGATTACAGAGCATGGACACAATTAAAGAAAAGAAATGATTATATATTAGCACTTCTAACATTACCAGAAAATGCAGGATATATGATATCAACACCGGCAGCTTTTTATGTAGGATCACAAAGAGTATATATAACAGACCCTACAAAGCCAGTACAACAACAAGATTTATTAACTAAAATGCAAAACTTTGCAAATCAAGTAGCAACATTTTATGGAACAGCAGCAGGATTTATCGAAAGTAGATATTTTAACGCTATATGCGACATAGTAATAGATACTAGATTTTTACCAGAACTTGGGGAACAATCAAATGGAAAAACAAATGATTTATTCCATAAGAACTTTAATGAAATCTTAAATTCATGGTCTTTGATAGGTGGAGTAGGAGCTTATGCAGGAAGCCAAAGAATCTATTTTGTAACAAACCATGCACTAAATAGTTATTCAGTGTGGTCACATGAAACAGGACATAACCAAACAGCTAGATTATTTTTTAAAAATAATGGATTTAGACCAATTGGTGGAGGAGCATCAGCAGATGGTATAACTGGTTCAGAAGATTACACAGATGGAAATACTTCGCAAGGATTTGGAGATGGAGAAGTAAACTTCAATTTAACTTACAATTACAGTGAAGATCAATTAATAACAACAAACTTAACACCAGAAAGAATAAATTCTAAAGAGAAAATTGAAAGCTATTATAAGAGAATGTTTGAAATAATTGACTTTTTAGATTATGTAGAAGCAAAAGCCTTTTTAGAATTAACACCAGAAGAACAGTCAAAAATAGCAGTGCAAATTTACTATCCAAATGAACCAGGAGATTATTCAACAGTAGGATGGAAAACGCTATCAAAAGAAGAATTTGAAAAAATGAATTTACAAACAGTAGATGACTTATGGAAAAATAGAATTACTATAAAACCAGGAGTAACAGGAAATACAACGCAAACAGGAATAGGCGACTATGGTTCAGAAGGTATGTATATAAGAAGATGGTACCAACCATATAACGAAAAAGGAAGAACACATACTTTCGGATTTAAATATACAGCTTGGCAAATGCTTGGAATAGGCGGTTATGACGGTGGATATGTTACATATTATAGTGGAAAAAGTAGAGATGACTTAGATGCTATTAAAAAAGTAACAAAAGACGATACAATGACATGGGAAAAATTTAAGAAGCAGCGTTATGAATTAATGCAAGATAATTGGAATACAACTCCATACATAAATGCAGATGAATTATTAGATACTTATGTAAAAGCATTGAAAAATGATGCACAAAATGGTGATAGAAATGTTACAAATAGTACAAATGTTAGAAGAAGAAATTATCACTATGTAAAACGTGTAACAGATGACTTTAGACAAGAAGTTTTAAATGGAGACCATGGTATTGAAAGAATTTACATAACAACAGCAGAAGAATTTAAGCAAAAAATAACAGAAAATTCAACAGGATATTTTGTATTAAATAATGACATTGATGTATCTTCTTTAACTGGAACAAATGCGATTATAAATGGATATTTCATGGGGAAAATAGATGGACAAGGACATAAAATAACAGGAAATACACTACCAATTTTCGATTGCTTAAAATTTGCACATATTTCTAACTTAAATATAGAAAACAGTAAAATTTCTAACACAGTAGCAGATGTAGGAGCTTTAGCTAGAAAAGCAGAATATAGTGAAATTGAAAATGTAATTGGAAAGAAAATATCACTTACATCAACTAATAAACAAATTGGTGGACTAATTGGAAGTGTGACAAGTTCATTAGTTAAAAATACACATATAACAGAAGCTACAGTATCTGGAGATTCTAGAGTTGGTGTACTTGCAGGTTATGTAGGACAAAGCCAAGTAGAAGAAAGTACAGCAAATGGAAAAGCAACATCAAAAGGAAATGCAACAGGAGGATTTATAGGAGAAATTTACAATAAAACTACAATTTTAAACTGCTATTCAGTAGGAGAAGCAAAAGGAAACCAAGACATTGGAGGTTTCATAGGATATGTAAATAATTCTTCTATTATAAACAGCTTTAGTAATACAAAAGCAACAGGAAATGCAGGAACAGCAAGTTTTGTAGGACAAACTATAAATAATAGTATTATTAAAAATAATATTACATTAACAAACCAATTATCAGGTTATAAATTTGATGGTAGAACAGCTAATGACAAATTTACAAACTTTAGTGGAAACTATGAAAATAAAGGAAACATAGGAACATCTACATTAACAAGACCAAACATAGACTTTACAGATAAAATAAGTGTGGCAGAAGAAAGTGATGTACAAAGCCCAAGTTTCTATACAGGAACTTTAAATTGGGATAGTAGCATTTGGGACTTTAACAAAGTACAAACAGGAGGATTACCAAAATTAAAAAATTCAGATCCTAATGACATTTCAAGTACAGTATCAAGATATGAAATTAGAACAGCTAATGAATTTGAAACATTATTAAAAGAACATCCAGATAGTATCTTTAGTATAGAGGAAGATATTGACTTATCTACATTAAACTTAACTAATAAAAACACAATTATTAGTGGAGATTTTATGGGAAGAATAGAGGGAAATAATCATACTTTAAGTGAAAATACAAAACCAATATTTGAAAACTTAAAATATGCTCGTATTTCAAATCTTAAAATAGAGGGAAGTATAATTTCTTCAGGAACTAAAAATATAGGAGCACTTAGTCAAAAAGCAAATAATGCAGAAATAAAAAATATAGTAGCAAATAACATAAAAGTAAATTCTACTAATAGCGAAGCAGGTGGCTTAATTGGTACAATATCAAATTCAAGTTTAGAAAATGTTCATATTACAAATTCTAAAGTATCAGGAACTAGCAGAATAGGATTGATTACTGGTTATGCTACAGAAAATACTAATATCAAAGCATCTAGTAGTAATGGAAATGTTATTGCTACAGGAAATACAGTTGGAGGATTAGTTGGAGAAGTAGCAAATTCTTCTAGAATAGAAAATAGTTATTCATTAGGAACAGCACAAGGAAATACTAATGTTGGAGGGATTGTAGGATTATTAATAAATTCTTCTATTACAAAAAGCTTTAGTAGAGTAAGTGCTAATGGAGAAAATGCAGTAGCAGGATTTGTAGGAAAATCAACAAACAATTCTACAGTGCAAAACAATATTTCACTTGGAAATCAAAACAAACAATATAAATTTGATGGAGCAACAACAGAAAAAGATTTAAGTAGATATCAAGGAAATTATGAATATGAAGGAACTGTAGGAACTTCTACATTAGAAAGAAAAGATATTAACTTTGCTGGAAAAATAAATGTTGCAACAAAATCAGATATTACTAATATAGATTTCTATAAAAATATTTTAGGGTGGAGCCAAGAAATTTGGAATTTAAAAGAAGTTGTAAATGAAAAAGTTCCAAAATTAAAAAATCTAGATCCTAATGAAGAAACTCTTATAACAGTAGTAGTAGAAAATATAAATTCAGCAGACGAATTTATAGAAAAATTATCAAAAAGACCAGATGGTAAATATACAATAATGAAAGATTTAGATTTTGCAGGAAAAACATATAAAGTAGGAAGTGTATTAATACCAGGAGTATTCTTTGGTAGAATTGAAGGAAACGGATATACGATAAAGAACTTAAGTAATGCAACTATATTTGAACAATTTAATGGAGAAGTACAAAACTTAAATATCAAAAACTTCCAACACGGTGTTGTTTGGAACAAACCACCGTATGGACATCTTGTTTCAACAGGTGAAAGTGATAAAACTCAAAATAATGTATCTGCTTTTGCAAAGAAATCATCGAGTGCGAAATTCTACAATATGAGATTAGAAAGAATCATTATGTTTGGAAACAACAATCTTGCAATAATAACAACAAATGACAAAGATTCTACTTTTGAAAAAATAAGTGTAACACAAGCACTTGTAATGACAGCTTCAAAGGCTAAAGATTGTGGAAATAAGGCATCAACATTTATCAGTGAAAAAACAGGAGGAAGTATCAAGAACTGTTATGTTCAAGGAGAAATGCACTCAGCAGGAAATGATAGTGGTGCAATTATAGGACTAAGCCACGGAGGAGTTATTATTGAAAATGTAGTATCTAATATTATTGGTAGAGCTTATATAGAAGAAGTTGGTAAAACAAGTGGATTATTTATTGGAAAAATTGATGGAAAAACAATAATTAAGAATTCTGTATCAATAGGAAAATTACAAACCAATGGATATTTATTAAATAAATTTGCTAACATACCAAATGTAGAAAATATTGAATATATTACAAATTCTTATGAAAATGGAGCAGAAAATGGAATTTCTAATAGTAATGGTATAAACATAAAAACAGCAACAAAAGAACAATTACTAAACAAGGAATTCTACACAGATGTACTACACTTCGATGAGAGTATATGGAATTTAGATAATATACAACAAAGAATTTATTCAGAAAGCCCATATCCACATAGTACAGACCCTACAAAATTTCCAACTATAATAGATTTTGGTGGATTAAAAAAATAATTTAAATATTGATAATTTATAACATATATGCTATATTGAAGAGGGAGGTATAACATATGAATAAGAAAAATATAATTATAATAGCAATTATATTACTAATTATAGTAATTGCTTTAGGAACAATACTTACAAACCAAAAACCAAAAACAAAATTAAATCCAATAGAAAAACAGGAAGACTTATCAACATTAATTAACGAAATATATAAAGGAAAAGAAGGAACATTGCCTAGATTAAACACACAATTTATAGACCCAACAGATACTGATAGTGTAAAAAATTCAACTGGACTAGAAAACGGAAATGATTTACAATATATTGCTGTATCTGAACCAATGATGAGTTCACAAGCATATTCACTTGTACTGGCAAAAGTAAAAGATGGAGTTAATGCAAATAGTATTGCAAAAGACATGTCAGAAAAAATAGACACAAGAAAATGGATATGCGTTTCAGCAGAAAAGCTTTATGCAACAAGTAGTGGAGATGTAGTATGTTTAGTAATGTCTAGTGAAGAATGGGCAAAACCTGTTTATGAAGGATTTAAAACATTAGCAGGAACAGTTCAAGAAGAATATACAAAAACAGAAGAACTTCCAGAACTACCAGAAGAATTATAGTAAAGAAACAGGACATGATTAAATTTTACATGTCCTGTCTTTATTTTAAGATATAAGGGGGATTTATGGTATTTTCGAGCGTAACATTTTTGTTTTATTTCTTACCAATTGTTTTGATAACATATTATTTAGTACCAAATAAGTATAAAAACACAGTTTTATTAATTTCATCTTTTGTATTTTATTTTTATGGAGAACCAAAAAAAATATATATAATGATATTTTCTATAATTTTTACATATTTTTTTGGAGTGTTAATTGATAAATACAAAGGAACAAAGTATGCTAAAATATTTTTAATATCAGATATTTGTATAAGTATAGGATTGTTAATTTACTTTAAATATACAGATTTTATAATTAAGAATATAAATTTATGGTTAACGAACAAACTAGATTTAATACATGTAATATTGCCAATAGGAATTTCTTTTTATACTTTCCAAATGATAAGTTACATAGTTGATGTATATAGAGGCGAAGCAAAGGTACAAAAAAATATTTTTAAATTAGCTACATATGTATCACTATTTCCACAATTAATTGCAGGTCCAATTGTTAGATATACAACAATAGAAAATCAATTAGACAATAGACAATATAACATGAAAAATTTTGCAATAGGTGTAAGAAGATTTATAATAGGTCTAGGCAAAAAAGTTATGATTGCAAATATAATAGGAAATTTAATTAGCATTTTTTCAGCAAGTGGTGAAAAAAGTGTGCTATTTTATTGGCTATATGCAATATCTGTAATGCTACAAATATATTTTGATTTCTCAGGATACTCAGATATGGCAATAGGACTAGGAAAAATGTTTGGATTTGAATTTTTAGAAAATTTTAACTATCCATATATAGCAACAAGCATAACAGACTTTTGGAGAAGATGGCATATTTCCTTAAGTACATGGTTTAGAGACTATGTATATATTCCATTAGGAGGAAACAGAGTAAACAAATTGAAATGGCTTCGTAACATAATAATTGTTTGGCTACTAACCGGTTTATGGCATGGAGCAGAATGGAATTTTGTTATATGGGGATTATATTTTGGAATATTGCTAATTATAGAAAAAATAATTTTACTAAAATGCTTAAAAAATACACCTAAGATTATTAACAGAATATATACACTATTTATTGTAATGATTAGTTTTATAATCTTTAATGGAGATGGAATATCTACAATACTAGAAAATATAGGAGGATTATTTGGGATTGCAAATATACCACTAATAACAAATGAAAGCATATATTACCTAAAAAGCTATGCAATCGTAATTATAGTAGGAATTATAGGAGCAACACCAATATGCAAAAAAATAGCAAATAAAGAAAGATTAAAGAAAATAATAAATATAATTGAACCAATATGTTTACTATTAATACTTGTTATAAGTACAAGCTATATTGTAGATGGGTCATTTAATCCATTTTTATATTTCAGATTTTAAGAGGTGAAATAATGCAAGAAAACAAGAAAAATATATTAATTTCTATAGGATTTATCTTAATTTTAACAATAGTTTTTGTTACAAATATTTTAAGCAAAGATAAAGAAATATCAATTGCAGAAAGAAGAAAGTTAGTACAATTTCCAGAAATTACAACAAAAAGAATATTAAATGGAACAGTATCAAAAGAATTTGAAGAATATGCAATGGATCAATTGATAGGTAGAGACATGTTAAGAAGTATAAAAGCATTGTTTAATTTTGGAATATATAGACAAAAAGATAACAATAAGCTCTTTATAGAAAATGATAGTATTTATAAAATTGAATATCCATTAAAAGAAGAATTGATAGAAAAAACTGCAAAACAAATTAACCAAATAAAAGAAGAGTATTTAAAAGGAATGAATGTATATTATTCTATTATTCCAGACAAAAACTATTTTTTAGACAATAGTAATTTAAAAATAGATTATGAAAAACTACAAAACATAATAAAACAAAATTTGAAAGATATTAAATACATAAATTTATTCCCTGAATTAAGTAGTCAAGATTATTATAGAACAGATATACATTGGAAACAAGAAAATCTTAGAAAAGTTGTAAGTGAAATAGAAAAAGAAATGAACTTAAAAGATACATCAAAAATAGAGTATGAAGAAAAAGAATTAGATGATTTTTATGGTGTGTATTATGGTCAAATAGGAGTAAAAGTAGAGCCAGATAAAATAAAATATTTAACAAATGAAACCATAGAAAAGTGTATCACATATAACTTTGAGACGAAACAAGAACGGAAAGGTTTATGATTTAGAAAAATATAAAACATCAACGGATAAGTACAATTTATATTTGTCTGGACCAACAGCTATAATAACTATTAATAATCCAAATTTATCTACAAAAAAAGAATTGATATTATTTAGAGATTCGTTTGGTAGTAGTATAGCTCCATTATTAATAGAGAATTATAGTAAAATAACTTTGATAGATTTTAGATATATTAATAAAGAATTACTAAAAAAATATATAAAATTTGAAAATCAAGATGTATTATTTTTATATAGTGTTCCGGTTTTAAATAGTGGAATATTAAGATAAATTAAAACAAAGAATTTTAAAAATAAACAATGGATTATAAGACGTAGAATATAAATAATTAATAAAAAAGTTGCTTGATAAAATTAGCAAACAACTGATATAACTGGTTGCGGGGGGAGGACTCGAACCTCCGACCTTCGGGTTATGAGCCCGACGAGCTGCCAACTGCTCCACCCCGCGATGTATCGACATTTTTTATTATACATCTTATACATGGTTTTTGTCAATAGTTTTAGAGAATTTAACAAAAAATATCTGTTAGAAAAAATTTCTCTTATATAATATATGCTAAATTCTCTAAAATATTACTATTTTTAATATCCTATACAGATTACATATCTAAATGGAAAATAGTTAATATTGATATTTAAAAATAAATATAGTAAAATATATACATAAAACACAAGAAGGTGAGATAATAATGAGATATACAAAAGACTTTGGTATTTTAGGCTTACCAGAAGATTTTAAATTTGGAATAGAATTAGAAGCTTATAATGTAAAAACAAAAGGAAATAATAGTTTATATACAGGAGAAAGTGCCAAATATATAAAAAGTAAAAATTGGCACATGGCAACCAAAAGTGAAGAATCACTTGTTGGTGAAGGTGGAGCAGAGTTGGTATCGCCCATATTAAAAGATACAGAACAAGATTGGAAAGATATTTCTGCTATGTGTGAGCAAATAAAGAAATTTCCTGGAAACAAAGGAGATAAAGTTGTTGCAGATAGTAAATGTGGGTTACATATACATTTTGATGCAGAATGTATAGCTAAAGATCCAAATAAGATGAGAAACTTTTTGCGATTATATGCTGAATCAGAAGAACTATTATACAAAATGTGTAATGATAAAGATAATCCAATTAGAGAAGGTGCTATAAATAAAGATTTTAAGGGAATACATATTATTTCTTCAATGTGGAGAAATGGAATGGCAGCACCTACTGGAAAGCATATATTAAAACATATACAAGATCGCACATTAAAAGTATCATACAAGAAATTTGGAAAATTGAGAATGCTTGCAAGCAAATATAAATTAGATGAAAGACGTTATGCAGGACTAAATTTAACCAATATTGGAAATAGCAAAAAAAATACTATTGAATTTCGAATGGCAAATGGAACATTAGATCCTGAAGTTATAAAACAAAATGTATTTTTATATTCTTCATTAATGAATACTGCAATTAAAATGACTGATAATCCTGAACTATATCAAGATAGATTATCAGAGTTTTATAAAACAGATGTAAGTGAAAAGGAAAAAGCTGAAAATTTCTTAAACCTTATTATAGAAAATTCTGAAGATAGACAAATTTATATGGATAGGTGGGAATCTGTAAAAAAAGCAAAGGTGTTTCAAAAAAATGATAGAAAAAGTTTCGCACAGAATAGATTTAAAAGAGAACAATTTAAGCAAATAACAATGAGGACACCAGCAAATTTAGTACGTTCAACATATTCCCAAATTAAAGAAATGATGATTAGGGAAAATGATAAAGGAGAAATGGCTTATGATAGATGAAATATACAGAAATTCTTTTAAAGAGGTTTATGATATATTAGAAAACACAGAAGAAGAATTAATAACAAAAATTCCAACTAAATTTATGAATTTCTTAAAAAAGAATATGAATGTAAATTATAAAACTAATATAAATCCAGATGAAGAAATAGATAAGCAATATTTATTGAAAGAAACAGAAGCAATTTTATCTTTAATTTACAGAAGTTACTGGGCAACAGATGAAGAAAAACAAGAAATTTCTAGAAAAGACCAACAAGAATATATTAAGAAGGAAGAAAAGAAGAAAGAACAATATGAAGGGAAAGATATTTACCAGATATTTGAAGAAAGAAAAAATTTAAATCAAATTACTCTAGATAATAATTTGATGGTAATAAGAAAAGAAAATTTCATAAAAAGAATTTTTAATAAAATATTAAATATTTTTAAAAGATAAAAGGTCGTAGAATAATCTATGACCTTTTAAAATTATTAAAAATCCTTAAAATTATATTTCCTAGAGAAATCCTTAGTCTCAGTATTATTCATAAAAACAGAAGAAGTATTTTTTCTTAAGAATTCTATTATATTATAAACATCAATCCAAATTTCGTTTTTTCCATCTACTTGTGATTCATCAAAAATTAATTGCATTCCAAAATGAAGATGGGGAATATTTATATTATTTACATTCTCTTTTGTACTATAGCCAGTCATTCCTAAATAACCTATAACATCTCCTGCAGTTACTTTAGACCCCTCACATAATCCAGAAGCAAAAGGATGATTTTTTCTTAAATGGGCATAGTAATAATATCTTTTTCCATCTAGACTTCGTATACCAACACGCCAGCCACCATATTGATTCCAACCTAGATGTTCAACAGTACCAGATTCAACAGCTATAATAGGAGTACCAATATTACCCATTAGATCATTTCCTAAATGAGTTCTTTTAAAACCATAAGATCTAGAAGCACCAAAATCATCATAATGGCTAAAACTATAATTTTTAGCAATAGGTAAAAAAGCTTTGATACCATATTTATTTTCAAAATGAGTTGTTCCATTTTCATCAGGAATCTCAATAGAATAGTTGCCAATAAAACCATTTAAAACAGCAGAATAACTTTCGTAATAGTAAGGGTAATATTTCATATTTTTTGTTAAATCAGCCATAGTAGAACCACTATCTAATTGATTTATTAATTTAGTTAAATCGTTTTGATTAAATTTTTTGAAATTACCACCATTTTTACAAGCTAAATAAGCTAATAATTCAATCCAATTATATTTTATAGTAGAATCTGAATTATGAGATTTAATATCTAATTTGGATGTTTTATCCAAAGCTTCGTATGTTATTTTAAAATCAACCCATTTTATAAAATCTTTATTTTCTGAAATTTCATTTTTTGTATCATTCCAAAAAATATAAGTATTCTGACTTACAGATTTTGAATTAAAAAAATAATAACTTATAGAAGTAAGAGCAATAATTAAAATCAATGTGATAGAAGTGAGTTTTATATTTAATTTATAAGATTTAATAATCATCTAAGACACCCCATAAAAGTATATTAAATAAAAAAATTTTTATGATTTTAATTGAATGATTTGCAGAAATATAATATACTTTTATTAGAAAGAAGGGATTTTATGAATACATATATGGAAAAAGCAAAACAAAATGCTGATAAAGGAATAAAAAATAAAGAAGGTGGACCCTTTGGAGCTGTTATTGTTGATAAAAACGGAAATATTATATCAAATGGTAATAATAAAGTAATAATGAATAATGATCCAACTGCCCATGCTGAAGTTGTAGCAATAAGAGATGCTTGTAAAAAGTTAAATACTTATGATTTATCAGATTATATTTTATATACTTCTTGTGAACCTTGTCCAATGTGTTTGTCTGCAATTATTTGGGCAAATATTAAAGAAGTTTATTACGGTTGTTCTAAAGAAGATGCAGGAAATATTGGATTTAGAGATGATATTATTTATGATTATTTAAAAGGTAGTAATAAAGATTTAATATGTTTAAAACAATTAGATAGAGATGAATGTTTGAAAACTTTTGAAAAATATAATAAAGATAATGGAATTATATATTAAGAAGGAGTTGAATTAATGGAAAAATATAAAATTGCAAGTAAATTTTATTTAGATAAAGAAAAAGATATAGTGGTTAATTTATTAGAAGAAAAAGAAGATGAATTAACATATATCTTAGAAACACCAAACCACGGTACAGGAAATTTAATTACAAATTTAGCAGAAATCTGCGGAATGAAAACAATAAAAAATGAGAAAGACATGAAAATCATAAAAGGTGTAATTCCAGCAAGTATAAATGGTGATAATGAAGAAGTTTATATTTTTAGGATGGGAGGAATAAAAGTTGCTAATATCTATAGAGATGGAAGAGTAGCCATAAAGGCAACAATACCAGCAATAAGTAAGACATTAATGTCACAAACAAAAAACTATAATTTTAGTATAAATAAAACATTAGTTAAATCTTATATATTGAAAAAAACAAAATTTAGAACGGATTTGCATACACACATGAATGCAAATCTACCATCTGATTGTTTAATTGCGTTAGGATTAAAGCATCAAGTTAGATATCCATTATATTATATAAAAAAATTAGGATTAACATTGAATAAAAAACAAGAAGAAATAATTTACCAGCAAAGAGAAGCGGTTGAAAAATTATTTGTTGATTCTGATTTAAAAGGAAAATATCTAACAAGAAAAATAGATGATAATACATTTATAAATTTTGCTGATTTAATATTAAATAATTTAGAAAATGCAAAAGAAAATATAAAGAAAATTAGTAAAAGTTTAGAAATTCTAAAAGATGGACAAGCAGTTTTTACAAATTTAGAAAAATTATATATTTATAGATATGTTTTTTCAAAAGGAATAGAAAGCGAAAATAAAATAGAATTAGATATAAATAAAATAAGGCAAATACCAGAAAGAGATATAAAAAAATTTTTAATAAGAATGTTAAAAGATACAGAAGAAACTAGCCCATATTATAACAATAATTTAAGACAAGACAAACTTTTATGGATTGCAAGAGAATATCAAAAACAAGGAATTTATTATGTTGAAATAGCAGATACAGTTTTAACTAAAAAAGGAATACCAGCAATAGAATTACTAGAAGAGTTAGAACAGATAATGCCTCAAATTGAAAAAGAAACAGGAGTGAAAATTAGATTTTTAGTAGCTATTAGAAGAATTCCATTAACAATTATAAAAGATAACAAAATTAGTAAAGATTATCTAAGAGAAAATTTAAATGTTTTAAAAGCTGTATCTAAAAGCCCATATGTAGTTGGAAGTGATTTTATTGGAGAGGAAATTAATGATATATCAGAATTAAGCCCAGCAATAAAAGAAATTGTACAATATGTAGCAAAAGAAGATAATGGATATACAATAAGAATTCATGCTGGAGAAAATGATAGCTTAAGAGATAATGTTAAAAAATCAATTCAATGTATTAAAGATGGATTAGAGCCAGGGCAAAAGATGCCAAGGTTTAGATTGGGTCATGGGTTATATACTGAAGATTTAGATACAAAAGAGGGGAAAAAGTTAATAAAAGAAATGAAAGAAACTGGAGCAGTACTAGAATTTCAATTAACTTCAAATGTCAGACTAAATAATTTGAGTTTACTTGAAAAACATCCATTAAAAAAATATTTGGAAAATGGTATAAAATGTGTACAAGGAACAGATGGATTTGGATTTTATGGAACAGATACGATAGATGAACAATTAGCTTTACAAAATTTATTGGAGTTAACAGATGAAGATTTTATAAAAATGAGAAAAGTAGAAGATGAAATTATAGAGCATCAGAATAAATACTTTGAAGAAAAGAATAAAAAGTTTCAGAAATTTTTAAATGGAAGGACAATTAGGGAAGCAATTTTAGAATTAGAAGAAGAAATTGAAGAAAAAAGTAAATTAAATACAATACAACTTAGATTAAATAATAATATATTATCAGAAATTGCTTTAAAAGACAAAATAAAAACATTACCAAAAGAAAAAATGCCAATAATTATAGCAGGTGGTAGTTTTAATGCAAAAAATAGAAATACAATTGTAGATGAAAAAGGAAAAGAAATTTTAAAAATATTAATGGAAAATATTGATTCGGAAAAAGCATATTTTGTAATTGGACATCAAGTTAAAGGATATGAAAAAGTAATTATTGAACTTGAGGAAGAATTAAATAAAAAATTCGAAATTTATGCAATTATTCCTAAAACAATTTCAGAAGTGGTAAAAGAACGATTACTAGATGAGAGGATTAATGGAGTTTGTATTTCTACAGAGAGTGATGAGTTTGGTATATATAAAAGTTTTAATTATGAAATTTTTGAAAGAAGGAGTTCTATTGTTATTGCTTTTGATGGAAATTCGCCGGTTTCTAATTTGGTGCAAGAGGCTAAGAATGGTAAGGGGAAAGCTAAGATATATGTTAATGAGGAAAATGAGAGTTTGAAGGAAAAAGCTAGATTGTTAGAAGGTTATGTTGTTTCTTTTAATCTGAATAATGGTGTAGAGAAGAGGATTTTAGAGGATAATCCAGAAATTAGATAAAAAAATTACCGCCCAGTATAAATGAACGATAATTTTTGAAATAGAGAAAGTATGTACTTTCTCTATTTGTTTTATATGTCTCTTAAATTTCTATATTTAATATAAACAAATATAGATCCGCTTATTAGTAAAATTATTGTAGAAATTAACCCAATTCCCAAACCTGCGTGTGGCAATTTTCCAGTTGCTATTGTATTGTCTTTTTTTTCATCTGTGACATTATTATTTGTTGTTCCATTATTATTTGAATTTCCATTATCAGGAGTATTTGTTTCTGGATTGTTATTATCTTGATTATTGTTATTAGAAGCTTCAATTACTGAAACTGTACATGTAGCTTTTTTATTACCGTCTTTTGATGTAGCAGTGATTGTTGCGGTACCTTCTGATATTGCCATTACTTTTCCGTTTTCAACCTTAGCTACAGCTTCATTATCACTTGACCATACAACTAATTTATTAGTTGCGTCAGAAGGGTTTATTGTTGCTACTAAAGTATAATTGTCGCCTTCAGTTATAGTTAATGATGTTTTATCTAAACTTATTGATTCAACTAAAATTTCTGTTGGTTTTGTTCCTGACATAGTATATGTTGCTTCATCATAGGATATTGTTCCATCGGAACTAACCAATTTTGCCCATACTGCAAATGCTTTATCCCCAGAGAATTGAGATAAATCTATTGAAAAATTTCTATCTTTTGTTTTAATCCAGTTGCTTTCAACATAGTTTGGGACTAATTTTTTTATATTATTATTTATTTCTTCAGATTTAGTTTTATATTCTGATACTTTTTTATTATATTCTGATACTTTATTTTGGTAATTTGTTTTTGCTGTTTCATATGCTGTTTTTGCAGTTGCTATTTCTTCATCACTAGCACCATTTTCAGTTTTTGATTTCCATGTATCAAATGCTTTGTCATAACTAGATTTTAAATTATCACATTCTGCATCTAATTTTTTTAATTCTCCATCTAATGCATCTAAAGTTGTTTTACCATTATTCTGTATTTCTTGCATTTTCATATAATTGGCATTTGGTATTTCAACTGCTTGATAATATAATGAATATCCTGTTTGGGATTTATCTATTGATATTGTTCCTTCTCCATTTGAGATAAGCCAAGGAAATGATATCAATTTTTCTGGATCTAAATCAACAGAATGAGCATTAACATTGCTAAAAGGTATAATGTTAATACATAATATTAAAAATAATATAAATAATACTTTTGTTTTTTTCATAAAATAAATTCCTTTCTTTAAATTATATTTTATTGATTCATTTGTATAAAATCTTACAATAATTTTATTATAAAATTTTGGAAAAATCAAGAGATTATTACTAATTTCGTATGAAATTATTCTTGAATTATTATAGATATTGATTTTGAAAAAATATATAATATAAATGTTAAAAAAATAAAAATTTATATAGGAAAAAATAAATATGGGAAAAGGAATAGATATAGATGTTATGTTTTTATGCAAATTATAATGAAAACTGTACAGGGATTGGACAAGTTACAGAAACAATGTATCAATTTATTACTGTAAATGCGATGTTTCATAAAATTTTGTAATAGATAAAAAAGAAAAGTTTTATAAAAAATATCAGGTTAAAATTTAATTTTAACCTGATATTTTGGTGTAGCTGATAGGACTTGAACCTACAACCTTCTGGTTCGTAGCCAGATACTCTATCCAGTTGAGCTACAGCTACATATATTTTTCAACTTGAATAAGTATAACATAGATTTAAAAAATATACAACTAAGATATTGATATATACACTATATTATAATTGCTTTTATTATAATTTTCAAGATGTTTTATAATATTTTATAAAAAAATTTACAAAAATTGTTGCAAAACTATAAAATATGTGCTATTATATATAAGCGTTGAGCAAAAAATAATATTTCGAGGCGTAGCGCAGTTGGTAGCGCGCGTGGTTTGGGACCATGAGGTCGCAGGTTCGATCCCTGTCGCCTCGACCAAAAAAAGACTATTTTTAAGAGAATTCATAAGAATTCAAGAATAGTCAAAAGCATATAAAGTACTATTTTCTAAGGAATTTAGAGAATAGTATTTTTTTATTTATTTTCAAAAATTCTTAAGAATTCTAAAAAAACCGAATATTTTATTCAGCAAAATGTTCCGCAAAGATTTTTATAGTCAAAATTTGTGTTCCGCAAATTTCTGCAAAAGAGTTTTTATTGATATATAGATACTTTCAGCAATTTTAAAACAAAAAATTTAAAAGAACTGAAAGGAGAACTATTGCTATGAATTTTATACCTTACAAGGCTAATGAATGCCTTGAAAATACTTTTTACCAAATCCCAAAAGAACTATTTATAAATCCAGCATATACAAAGTTAAGTTCAGATAGTAAATTACTATATGGCTTATTATTAGATAGATTATCAATTTCAATAAAAAACAACTGGGTTGATAAAGCTGGAAATATATATTTAATTTTTTCAAGAAAAGAGGCACAAGAAAAATTAAATCTATCAGACAAACCAGTTACAAAAGCTTTTAGACAATTAAACGAAGCAAAACTAATACACGAAGTTAGACAAGGCTTTAAGAAAAACAATATCATATATGTTGGTAAATTAAATCATATTGATAATGATAAATTTATGAATCGTAAAATCTCCGATTCAGGAAACGGAAATAATACGAATCAAGAATCGGAGAATGTACGAAGTAATAAGAATAAATATAATAAAAATAAATCTAATAATATTTCAGACACAAAAAAATCTTTTACAAATCACGAACAAAGACAATATGAAAATTTAGATTTTTTATATGCAAATAAAATATTTGAGAATTAGAAAAGGAGAATTAAAAATGGAACATATAGAATTAAAAGAAAAATTTATAGATGAAAAAACAGGAATTGAATATATAAGAAAAGGAGATTATTATTACCCTAATTTATATATTCCTAAAGCTCGTAGAAAAGGCAATATTGGAAAATATGGGTTAATGAGATTAAATTATATTAAGAAATATAAAAAAAACTTATACACCGATTTATTATTGAATAATGAACTATCAAGTCATTTATTAGATATAGATGATGAATGTAAAAAAAGATTAGATGTTTTAATAAATCAAATAAAGAGGCAAGAAAATGTTACAGAAGAATTAAAAGAAACTAATCAAATGGAATGGGTTGGTATGATGAATAATATAAAAAATCGTGCTGAAGAAATTGTATTTAATGAGATAATTTATAACTAAAAATTAAAAGAACTGGTACAGAAATTCATATGTTTCTTAATCAATTCTATTTTAAATTATCAAAATATTCATCTGTTAAATCATTAACAGAAAGGCCAAAACATTTAGCGAAACCGCATAATTCATAATCAACAACAGTTCTTTTACCAACTTCAATATTATAAATAGCTTGTTTATGAATATCTATCCCAAGCAACATTAATTGGTCCGATAATTTTTGATATGACATCTTATTTTTTTCTCGATAATATTTAATTTTTGGGCCAACAACATTTAAGTTTCCATTAATTTTTCTTGAATTATTCATATCTGCTCCTTGTAAAAATATGTATTTCTATTGATTTTATAATAAAAATTTGCTAATATATAAATACACGCATTTATAATGTGCAAAATAATAAAAATTATTATTTATAAGGAGCAATGAATGAAAAATAATGAAATGGTAGACAATTATAATTTAATAAATAAACTAATTAAAGATAACAAAATTAAGTTTGAATATTATAATAATAAACAAGTTTCACTTGATTTAATTCAAATTTATCATAACCAAAACGATGATGCAATAGAACTAAAATTTAGAAATATTATGCAAGAATATCTTGATGAAATAAAAGAAATTACAAATAAAAATGAAAAATAAAATATACAAAAAGTTATACTTTTTCAGTATGTTTTGCACAAGTTTTTAGCAAAATGTGTATAAGTATAGTTAGGAATTTGTGTGTTAGGATTTTTAAAGCAAGCGTCGCATTTTAACTCCCGTTAAAACACTGCTTGTCAATTTTAGATTAAAATTGAAAGATGGGGAATTCTTCCCCAAACCCCTTAATAAAATATAAAATTTTTGAAACAGTCGTACAAAAAGTAAGGCTGTTTTTTTTCGTGAAAGGAGAATTTAATTTATGAGAAAAAGAAATATAAAAAAACAAATATGGATTGATACAAAAGAAGACGAATTATTAAAAAGAAAATCAAAAGAAGCAGGACTATCTGAAGCAGAGTTTATTAGAAGTTTAATTAAAGGTTATAGAATAAAAGCACAACCAACTGAAATAATAAAAGAATTTCAAAAACAATTATATGGAATTGCAAATAATATAAATCAAATTGCTAGAATTTCAAATTCAAAATTTAGTACCTCACATGATGATTACGAAATTATCAATGAAATGTTAAGCAACTTTATTTTAGATTTTGAAAAGAAAGTTTATTCAAGAAAAAAGTAGGAGGTGTTCCATGGCTGTTACAAAATATAAAGTAATAAAGAAAAATTTAGAGGCAGTTATAAATTATGCAATGAACGGAGAAAAAACTGAAAATGGAATTTTAGTATCAGAATTAAATTGTTTACCTAAAACTGCATATAGTCAAATGATGCTTACTAAAAAGAACTTTCATAAAGAAGATGGAAGATTAGGTTATCACATTATACAATCATTTAATGGTAACGAGGTATCGCCAGAAAAGGCAAATCAAATTGGGATAGAACTTGCTCAAAGTTTATGGGGCGATAAATATCAAGTTGTGGTATGTACACATACTAATAAAGATAATGTTCATAACCACATTGTATTAAATTCAGTTTCATTTATAGATGGCTCAAAATATCACAATTCAAATGTAGATATAGCTTTAATAAAAGAAACTAATGATGAATTATGTATGAAGTATGGCTTGTCAGTTTTAGATACCTACAAAGCAAATAAAGAAAAACAAATTGCACGAAGTAGAATAGCAAACTACAACAGAAATTCAGGTAAAATGGAGCTTATAAAAAATGATATTGATGAGGCAATTAGCAAATCAAGAAAATATCAGGACTTTATAAATATTTTAAATAGTCAAGGCTATTATATAAAAAAAGGTGGATCATCTATATCAACGCCTTATTATAATAGAAATATAAGATTAGCAAGAGCTTTTGGAGATGAATATTCTGTTGAAAATATTAAAGCTAGAATATATAATTATGCAATTAAACCATCTGAAGAAAATAAATATAAAGTTAGAATTTATGATGGAGTGAAAATTGATAGTGAATTACTAAAAACATCACACTTTTATAGACTATATGTTCATTATTTATATGTGTTTGGAAAGTTGCCTGCTAAAATTCATTACGAAGAAAGAAGTGCAGAATATTATAAGGCTATCGAGAAAATGGATAAAATAAGTGAAGAAATTAGGTTTATTGGAAAATATGATATTCAAAGTAAAAGTGATGTTGAAAAAATTAAAAGTGAACTTATAGAAAATGTTTCGAAACTAAAAGAAAATAAAGAAAAGCTATTAAAAGATTATATTAAAGCTGATGATATTGATAAAGAAAATATACAAACTAAAATTGAAAATATTACTGTTAAAATAACTAAAATAACAGAAGATATTAAGATTTGTAAAAGAATTATTTATAATGCTGAAAGAGGAGAAAAAGAACAAAAACAGATAGAGCAAAGGAAAAATGAGAATTTACAAAATAGTAAAAAAGATGTGAAAAAAAAAGAATATATTAGGTGATATAAAACGAAAATAATAAAATAGGAACTCACAGAGTTCTTATTTTATTATTTTATGCTCTAAATTATAATCACCATTCATTAATTTCTCTTTAAGAAATTCAGGTCTAAAATCAAAATTGTTTAAAGATTCTATATCAAGCCATTCAAAATTATGAACTTTGATTTCTCCTTCATCATTTTCTACTTTTTCATAATTTTGTAATGAAATTTTATCAAAATTTTCAGGACTAACTATATAGTAAAAGCTCAATTCATGAGTTTGAAGCCCTTTCTTATCCATATAAAAATTTTCTACAATAGCTATTTCTTTATCGATAGAAACAGGTGTATCTATTTCTTCTAACATTTCTCTTAAAATAGCTGTTTGAGTGTCTTCTCCTAATTCAACATGTCCACCAGGTAGACAATAAGATACATTATTCTTCATTTTAATAGTTAAAATCTTATTGTTATAAATTACGATACCATTAACTCTATATTTAAACTTTTGTGTTTCATTTTTGAATTCAATATCTTTCATTTACATTCCTCCCTATAAAATTTGGTATATTTTATCAAATTTTCAATTAAAAGTCAAAAAAATTTGTTTAACCCAATTAGTGTGTGATAAAATAACTATGGAGGTAAAAGGTATGAATATAAATAATAAAATAACATGTATAACTATGTTTGACAAACACAGTTTAGATAAAATTAATGCATATATAAACGATATTGATTTTAAATTATGCAAACTTAAATATGATGAAGAAAACAGAGAGGATAAAGATTTATTGCCATTTCATTCAACAATATGTGTATGGAAAAATAAAAATTCTACAGAAATAAAAAAATTAATAGAATCAATTGATTTTTGTGAATTTAAAATGCAAATTATAGGAACACAAATAAAAGAATCTACTCAAGGTAGTTATAACCTATATTTTGAAATACAAAAGAGTGAAGAATTAAATAAAATACAAGAATTAATATATCAAAATGAAAATTATAGAGTAGAAAAATATAAACCAAATGTATTTATTCCGCATATAACAATTCATATAGATAAGGATTTAAAAAAAATAATAAAATTACAAGAAAAAATAATGAAAGATTTTAAACCATTTGAAGTTAAAGTATGTAAAATTGGACTATATAAAATATATCCACCAAAAGAACTGGTATAAATTGACAAAATAAGAAAAAAATGTTAAAATCTTATGTAAACAGTCACTGTTATAGAATGTTTTAATTAAAAGAATCTATTTAGCAAAACAGAAAGGAGGATACAAATGGAAAAATATCTAATTGTTTTAGATTTGGATGACACACTATTACATTCTGATAAAAGTATATCAGAGTATTCCAAATTTATTTTGAGAAAATGTCAAGACTTGGGGTGCAAAGTGGTAATTAATACAGCTAGAAGCCATATAAGAACTATTAATTTTGCAGAACAGGTGAATGCTGATTTTATTTGTTCGTTTAACGGAAACTTTGTTTGTGACAGATATGATAATATAATATATTATAATCCTATTTCAAATGAAGTATCTAAAAATGTAATAGAGGAATTAAGCAAACATACAAAAAACATAATTAATGAAGGCTTATATGGCTCTTTTTGTACTGACAAAAGCGATATTGATTTTGTAGATTCAAAATTCGCATCTATAAACTTTGTGAAAAATCTACAAAGTTGTAAGTTGATATTAAGATGTCAAGAAGAAAATTATGCGTCTATAAAGAGTATAATAGAAAAGTACAATTTATCTATAACCTTTTCAAGAGAGAAAAATACAGCCAGGATTCTACCTTCTGGAACAGACAAATGGATTGGAATAGAACATATAAAAGAGTACTTAAAAAACGATTATAAAGTAATTGCATTTGGGGATGATATCACTGATTTGGAAACGTTAAAAAATGCAGATGTAGGCGTCAGAATGAAAAATTCTATTTCAGAAATCATTGAAAATGTAAGTTTTTCTACATCTTCTAATGATAATGATGGTGTAGCTGAATTTTTATGTCATTATTTTAATTTGGAACAAGAAAATATTGATTACAGTAATGTAAAAATATTAGATTGTTCATTAAGAGATGGCGGACACTTAAATAAATCCAATTTTGGATATGATACAATAAAGGGATTTATTGAAAAATTAGCTATGTCTAATACAGATATAATTGAGATAGGTTTTTTGCAGGACAGTGAATTTGATAAAAATATAGCAATCTATCCAACAGTTGCAAAAGCAGAAGAGATACTTAAAGATATTGATTGCAAGAATTCAATAATTTCGCTGTTAACACAAGTAGACAAGTTCGATATTTCTAAGCTTGAAAAATGCTGTGGAAAGGTTAAGATGATAAGAGTATCTTTTCATAGCAATTTGATTGATTTAGGAATGCAATATTGTGAAGAAGTAAAGAAAAAAGGATATTTATGTTCAGTAAATCCTATAAATTTTTCACACTATAACAAAGAAGAAGTAGTAAGTTTAATTTCCAAAGTTAATAAAATCAATCCAGATGTTTTTTCAATTGTTGATACCTTTGGTGTGTTGTTAAACAATGACTTTAGAAATAAGTTAAATCTTATTAATCATCTTCTTAATAAATCAATAAAAAGGGGGATTCATCTTCATGAAAACGTCAATTTAGCCTTTTCATCTGCACAAACATTAATTCAAACAAATGCAATTGATGAAGAAGTTATCATTGACACTTCTGTATCAGGTATAGGTAGAGCTCCAGGTAATTTAAAGACAGAATTTATGGAGTACTACATAAACCAGTTGATGAGAAAAGAAAGATATTCAATGGATTCAATCTACTCATTGATGGAAAATGAAATACCAATTTTGAAAAATGAACTTGATTGGAATAATTATTTTGCATATGGAATTACAGCATTTGAAAAAACACATAGAACATATGCAGAATATCTGATGAACAAGGGACTTTCTTTATTAGAAATTGAAAAATTGATTAAACAGATTCCATATAAAAATAGAGGGAGATTTGATGAAAAGGTAATCGAAACAATTTATCAAGCCAGCAAAAAATAAAGGAGGATTACTATGTGGTTAGAAAAGTATGTAAAAGAGGTTGGGATTGAAACAGATTATCCAAAATTTAATGGAGAAGAATGTATCTACATCGACCTTAAAACAACGGATTTATTTTTGGCACAGTATTTTAATGGTGAATTCAATGCCTTAGATATTGTAGTTAAATATTTAGCAATTGAAAATTACTACAATAAGAACGACTTCGGCTTTGAATTATATCGGAAAATGCAGTTAAAGCGAGTTGGTGAAGATTGGAATGAAAGATTTGTGAATTTGATAAGATCGTTTGAAAAGGGAATCGATATGGATTCTTGGATTAAGACGGATTTATCTTATTCCATTCACGATGGAGCACACAGAGTTGCATTAGCACTTTATCACGATTATGAAGATATACCTGTAAGAGTCTTCAATGTAAATATTCAAAGAAGATATTATGGTATTGATTGGTTTAGAGAAAATGACTTTTCTGAATCAGAAATAGCAATTATTAAAGGAAAATTGGAAGAATTGCTTTCCAAATGCAGAAAGCCATATTATTGTATTTTATGGACACCAGCAAGATATCAGTTTAACAATATTATAAACTGTCTCGAAAAAGTTGAAGAAGGAGTTCATATCATTAATATGGAAAAAGTTAGTCTTACAAATGAAGATTTAAAAAAATTCATATATGATATATATGAAACAGATGATATTATGAAATACAAATTGGATCTCAAATATCAGCATATGATGCTCTCTCTTGAGGCTGACAATTATAGTGAACAGTTATTTGAAATTTGCGTAATTGAACTTAAATTTGATAATCCTGACTTTAGACTTAAACCGTTAAGTGGACTTCCACAGTCAAAAGCAACAATGAGGGTCAAGAAGAAAATCAGAGATTTGTTCAAAGATAAAATAACAGATTATTATTATGACATCATTATGCACTTAACAGACAATCAGATACAAAATGATGATGTCAAAAAAATAATAAAAGTTGCAAAAAACAACACAAAAACATTTTAAGGAGGGCAACACTATGAAAGAAAAAATAATTGGATTAATTCCTGCAAGAATGGGAAGTTCAAGATTTCCTGGTAAGCCAATTGCTAATATTTGTGGAAAACCAATGGTGTATTGGGTATATAAGCAGGCAGAAAAAGTCAAAGAACTTGATGAAATCTATGTTGTAACAGAGGATGATATTATTGCTGAAAAATGTGCTGAATTTGGAGTTCCTTATTGGATTGAAAAAGAAGAGACAACAACAGCAGCTGAAAAATTATCCTATACAGCAAGAAAAATGGATGGAGATATCTACTTGAATATTCAGGGAGATGAACCATTAATTAAACCTGAAGCAATCAAACAGGTTATTGATGCAATGAAGGCGAACAAAGATGTAGACTACGTAGGACTTCGTTCAAAGATTGATACGGAGGAAGAGTTTAGAAATCGGAATGTTGTAAAAGTTGTTGTTGATGCAAACGGATTTGCAATGTATTTTTCGCGTAGTCCAATTCCGTACACATATGATTCTAATAATACTTTTAGAGTTTTAGGATTGTATGGATACAGAGCAGATTTCTTAAAGAAATTTGCGGATTTTAAGAGAAGTAAATTAGAAAGTCTTGAGTGTGGCGTAGAAATGTTAAGGGTGATGGAAAATGGATATAGAATTCAGTTAATTGAAACTGAATATACAACCATTGGGGTTGATTTACCGGAACATATTGCCATTATTGAAGAAAAATTGAAAAATTCGGTTCAATATTAAGATTTAACTTATTAAAAAGTGACAGACTACTCAAAATTGAGTAGTCTGTTTTCAACGTATAAAAGTATTTTGAAGTTATTGATTTATATTTGCAATAAATGCATTAAAATAGGTATTGAACTGTTTGTTCAGGATACAAGACAAATTGGTTACTCTTAAATTTTTCAATATCTATCCATATTGCTTCTAATTCCGAATTATCATCGATGACATTGTATTGTTCTTTATAGTCTTTGGAATCGATATAAGCTTCGTAGAAGAATACTAATTCATGTGCATCTTTTCCTTTATAATGAAAGATATTTTCTGAGATTCCTAAATATTTTCCAATTTTAATTGATACATTAATTTCTTCTTTGAACTCTCTTTTTAGAGCGTCTTCACTTGTTTCTAAAAATTCTATTCCTCCACCTAAACATCTAAAAAATTCTTGATTTTTTTGTTTATCATAAAATCGACTAACTAATAATTTTCCATCATTTTTAACTAATCCTAATACAATAGGTCTAATTTCCTTGAATTTGTCCATAAAAATACAATTTCCTTCCATAATATAATTTTCTAATAATCATAATTTAATATTAATAAGCATTTACTAATTTATTTATTATTAAATACTATTTAACTTTTCCAATGTCATTTGTTCTTCAGTGCCATCATCATTTAAAAGCATAATATCTTTTAAATTACCACCTAATCTAGTATGCTCATTTCCACCATCACTATATACTTATGGTTTCAATTACTTTAATTTTAAATTCTTTGTAATATCATCTGATAAGTCTTTACTAGGAATTTTAACAAATATACCTTTTTCAGTTTGTATAACATTTTTTGAAATAGATTTACTTCTACTTTTATAAACATTAGCTTTATTCTTACATTGAGGTGTATCATATTCAGCCTTTGGATTATTTGCAATAAAAGCCTTATTACAGAAATTACAAACTTTAAGTAGTCTAACATCCTGTGCCATTTGCATTGAATATGCAATATCAACAGCTTGTTTTAAATAATTAATTGTAATTCCAAAACTACTATTTAAATATAATTCTCTTATATTAGATGTTATGTGATTTGCATTTAAGAAAGGCAAGTCCATTGTTACATTTTTATTTTCTAATGTTGAACTTAAAGTTTTATATAATGACCTAGCATAATTTAAAACTAATTCAACAGACTCTGCATAATTTACATTATATATTAGGTATTCATTTATTATTGATGTTAAATAACTTTCTTTTTTAGTATCACTAGCAACATCTTTACATTTTTTAATTATAGCATTTATTTCTTTCTTATTTAATTTAGGTAAGAAGAATTTTAAATATTCATCTACATTCATAAAATCAACATTCTCTTTATTATTTATATAGAACGGATCTCTTATTGTAACTTTATCTTCAAATATAAAATATCTACTAATTGCTAAATCTATCATAAATCCAAAAGAACCATATTTAGAATAGAAGTTAAGCAACTCAAAATCTTCAAGAGGTTCTTTATAAAAAACTTTCTTACCAATATTTAAAACTTCAATTAGTAATTCATCAATATTTTCTGTTATGCTAATAGTTCTTTTTGTAGCATTTTCTTCAGGTAGAATATATCTCTTTCCTTTAAATTTTTCTATTTTATATTTGCTAAATGCATAACAAAAAGAAGATGATTCAATTCTAAAATTTACTTTCATATTTTTAACTCCCAAATTTTTTTAAATAAATTTATTGTAATCTATTAATAATAATAACCGATTACATTATAATATTTTTATAGAATGTAATTGATTATTTGTAATAATAGAATACATCAATTACAATCCACTGTCAAGAGAATTGACTAAAATTCTTGGAAAGCACATTGAAAATTGAATACCCAATAGCTAAATACATTATAATGATACACTTACACAGCCACAGCTCGAGCGTGATAAAACCGTCGCAAGCAATGGGTGTAACTTGGCTAGATAGCGAAGTGGTGAGAGTCCAGTGAAGTATAAAATACTTGTTTAGAATTGCCCAGAATAGAGGGACAGGAAAAATATCATTCAAAAATACAACAAAAGGAGGAATAATAAATATGGGAGTTAATACACAACAAAACTTAATGAATATTTTAACTACAAAAGATGTAATGAAAATCTTAAAAATAGGAAATAAAGCCTGTTTAGAGCTATTTCACAAAAAGGACTTTCCTTGTATGAAAATAGGCAGAGCCTTTGGAATTACAGAAGAAAATTTTGTAGAATATTTTAAAACAAGAAGAGTTGAAGATGATGAAAGAGGAAATTAAAAAAGAAGATTTAAATATGCGACATTTAAATCTTCAAATACACTTATGTATTATTAAACTGAAAGAAAAACTATTGCTATTAGTTTCCTTAACTGATATAATTATACCATAAAATTCAGATTTAGCAATAGTTTTTCTTTAAATTCAAATAGAAAAGGAGAAATCAATATGATAGAATTTAAAGGAATAACTGTTGGAACTTATATCTCAAGAAAGCCGAAAAAGGGACAACCAAAAGATATTTGTTCTAATTGCGAAAGTATAAAAAAATTACAGAAGAAAAAAGTAGACAAAGAAAAAGAATATGACATATGCAAAATTTGCGAAAAATGTTATGTTTCAAAATCATCAAAGGCACTTTTAATGGTTGGACGAGATCAAACAACAGGTAAAATAAACAGAAAGACATTTGTTGCAGATACTGAAGAAATAGCATTACACAAGGCACTAGAATATAAACTGGAGCTAGACAAAAATGGCGGACCGAGAATTATTACTAAAAGCAACAAAACATTAGTAAAACTTGTAAAACCTGTTTTAGAAGAACAGTATAAGTTAAAAGATATTAAAGCTTCAACTTTTAAAAGAAAAACTGATACATTGAAAAAAATAGGAGAAGAAAAATTTGCAAATAAGCCTATTGCGAAAGTTACGAGAAAAGAAGTTGTAGATTATCTATCAACATTAGTACCATATTCAACATCAACAATTAAGCAAATTTATGAACTAATTTGTATAGGGTATGGGGAAGCACAAAACCAAAAAATCATAGAAGAAAATTTTATGACTGGATACAGGAGAATTTCCAAACCAAAAAGCGAATACAACTCTGACAAAAGAAAAGCATTAACCATTCAAGAAGAAAAGATACTTGTTGATTACCTTAATTCAGTAGATTATAGCAAATGTAGAAATAAATACTTATTTTTACTAATGCTAACAACTGGAATAAGAATAGGCGAAGCACTTGTTATTGACTACGAAAAAGATATTGACCTAAAAAATAATGAATTAACAATACGAAGAACACAAACAAAAGATGAAGATGGAAAAATGATTATTGGAGAAACAACAAAAACCGATAATAGCCTTAGAACAATAAAAATGAATAACATTAGTAGGTCAATAATAGAGCAAGCCTTAAAATACAAAATAACGAACAAAGAAAAGCTTTTATTCTGTCAAGCAAATGGAAAAATGCACGAAGAAACATCAATAAATAGTTGTTTAAAAAGAATTGCAATAAAATTAGATATTGGAACTTTTGAAGATACAAATAACAAAGGAAAACTTGTAACAAAGACTGATGTTCATAATCATATGTTAAGAGGAACTTTTGCAACAAGATGTGCAGAGGCTAAAATTGCTCCAGTAGTATTACAACAAATACTTGGTCATAAAGATATTACTATAACAATGGAATATTATATTGACGTAGATACTGAATTTATTGAATCTGAAACAGATAATGCAATTCAATATCTAATTGATAAAAATATCTTTGGAGTTGTATTACCAGAAGAAAAAGTAGCTTAATTAAACTGAAGAAAAATTGTGGAAATTCAGCAGAATTTCATAGTATTTTAAACTAGAAATTTCCGCAAAAATGTTCCGCAATGCGAAAAAAATTGGTTGTAAGTATTGATATATCAAAGAAAATAGTACGAGGTGAACTACCCTCGCCTCGACCATATTAAAAACTCTATCTCATAGTATTTGAAGATATTCCACAATATCAGAGAATATTTGAGGTAGTATTTTTTTGCCTTATTTTAGCTGTGTATAGCCGACAATATTCTCTAGTTGCATTAAAACTATATTAAAAATATCAAATTTTTGTTGAATTTTATATAGTTATAGAAATTTAAAATATTTTTATAAAATATTTTAGAAATTTTAATATGTTCGTTGAAAACTTACATAGAGCGGAAAGGGAGCAAAGTTATATGACTAATCCTGACCTTATTCTAAAATTGGTTGAAATGCTTTTATCTCTTTCAGCTAATAACTTTTCAACCAATTCTCGAATAAGTTCGGCTTGTGTCATCTTGTTTACCCTCCTTTCCGTTTTTAAGCAAAAACTACCTTTAGACAAGAAAGGTTCTACCTACTATACAACAAAATTCAATGATGTAATTAAATAATTACGTTAAAAAGTATTTTAAATTAATATAATTATAGTTAATAATATAAGAGCTAAAACTAATAATAATTACTAGTTTTAGCTCTTTAAAAAATTAATTCAGTATTGTTTCTACTACTTGTAAGTTCATGTTTAAGTTATACCATTCCTCATATATGCTATTTGTAATCTTACTTGGTATTCCAAAAGCTGTTGCGTAAGCTAAATATTTATCCCAAATAATAACAGATTCTAAATCTCTATTCTTTATTAAACTATAATCGTTTATATAATTTTTCAATTCTAACAGTTTTAATTGCTCTTTCTTTCCTTCTTTAGTTAAGATAATACCTTGACTACGATGTACTATATAAATATTAAGAAAAATTGCAAGTAATGTAAATATGAAAAATATAGTATGATATTTAACAATATTTATAGAAGTACTTATTATTATAAATATTGTTAATATAATTGCCAATACTAGTCCTATATCTATTGCATTTTGCTTTTGATTTTGCTTTTGCTCTTGATTATTAGTTATAAATTCTTCTCTTATAGTCTTTTTGCTAATATAACTTTTTATATAATAAAAAATTATAAAAAAGTTTAATATAAAAAATAACATTCCCATTGAATTTGGACCATTCAAAAATATTCGTGGCATATTTATACTAATTAAAATAGAACAAAGTCCAATAGCTTTATTTAAAAATGTAAGTCCCTTAGAAAAAATATTCATAGAGTAAAGTTTTTCTAATAAAAATTTTTTAATTAAACTTATTTCATTAGAAAATTGGATTGTTGATTTATTTGAATTAGCAAAAATATTATTTATATCGCTAAATGTTATAGTTTCATTTTTAAATAAAAGATTTACAATACTTTTCTCATGTGTTTCAAGGTTATCATAAGATACTAGTTCTAATGTATTATTATTAATAATATTGATATTTCCTTTAATGCTTAATTCTATAATAGTAGACATTATTAATTCCTTTAAACCAATTTTCCTATCTATAATAGCCTCAGCCAAAATTGGAGAAACTAAATCTGATGTATCTCTTCGATAGTTAGTTACCTTTTGTTTTTTATTAATAATTAATGAAATTATTAATAATATTACTGAAATAATAATTATTATTACTAAAATATATATTCTTTCATTAATATAGCCATATTCTTTAATTTCATTTGAGATATTAGGATTAATAAAATCGGAGTTTATTGTGTTACTAAGATATGTATTTATATTAAATAATATATTCATATCAGTAGTTTTATTTAGATTATTCACATAAGCAACATATCCATCTGTAGTTTTACTTATTTTCGCATTATCTACAGTTAAGTTTGTAATTGTATTATTTGAACTTAAGTTTATTGTTAAATTATTCAAATAATCAATATTTTCTAAATCTATATAATATGAAAAAACATCTGTGTTCGTATATCTTGCAATATAATCTAAATCTAGTTCATATGTTAATTTTATATTTACATTTTTATTTGTGATTTTTAAAAGATTTAATAACCTTTTATCTATATTTATATAGCCTTTTAATAAATCCATATTTAAATTTGTTGAATAAAAATCATCTGAATTGTTTATATAAAGTTTGACATTATCTAAATATTCATATTCTTTAAAAAAATCATATTTAATTTCTTTTTTTGAAGCAATATCAAAAACCATTACATCTTCACAAATTATTTTATTATCTAAAATATTAATATTTATTGTTCTACTATCTATTCCTACATTTTTAATGTTTTGCTTGTTAGTTGAAGTAGTAGAATCATTTATGCAAAATAAACATATTAGAATAGCTATTATAATCATTAATATTGATATTATTATTTTCTTTATTGATTCTTTCATTATTTATCTCCTAGTAATTTTTATTATTTCAATTTTATTTTTCAAAACATTTTTCTGATTTTTGAACAAAGCAATTCATCTAAATATAAAGAAAAATTGACTTTGTTTTTATATATTTATATAATAACACTTTTTTTATGTTTGTCAAATGCTAAGAGTTCAAATATTGATAACTTCCATCCATAAACACAAACAAATCGCCTTCTTTAGCACTTTCATATAAATCTTGTGGAAAAGCTACTTCTTCAATACCATCACTTGTACCATCAATACTATTCAAATCATAAAGCCATATGCGACCAGAAGATTTTTCGCCAACTTCATAAACATGTCCATCAATTCTATGGTGTGATAAATATTGCTTTTGTTCTTCGATTTTTTCCATAATCATAGAATTAATTTGACTAGAAACAACATGGGTTGCTTCTAAATCTAAAGACAATCCATCAGAACTTTTAATTAGAATACTTCCAAGTTCAGAACCAGTTGGTAAATTATCAAGACTTTCAGTTAGAATTTCATTAGTCTTGCAATTATAAAGATTATAACAATTATTTTTATTAGAACTTATATTATAAATATAAAACATATCTTTATTTTCAGTAATACAATTAGCATAATTTTTTAAAATATTATTTCTTTCAATTAAAATTTCATCTCTATATTTTGTAGTTATTTTAGTATTGAAAAGAGTTAAATCATCTAAAGATAAATCAACCCAATTATTAGTAAAAGAATTGTTTGAAGAGTTTTTTTCTAAATAATTTGATAATTCTTTTGTAAAGTTTTGAACTAATTTATTTTCTTTTAAATTATTAAATAAATTATTTATTAAGTCTAAATTCAATATACAATCCCTCCTTTTTATAAAAATTTATTGAATATGACTTTCTCCTGTTGCATAATCAATAATTATTCCAGGTTGTACATTATAGCAATAAACATTAAAACAAATACCGCGTCCGTTATCTTCAATTGACCAAGCTTCCATTTGAACACCACTTGCCAAAAGATTATTATCTTTAAAAATAGGAGTTATTTTATACAAAACGTGATTATTTTTGTTTTCTTTAATATAATTTGCAACTTTATTTTCAAAAGGTAACATTCCTTCTACATTTAAATATCTTGTACCTGTAATTAGATTTTGTTTGTTTGCATCTTCATCTGATAATTGGTAACCAATTAAATGACATCTATTGTATAAATATTCTCCATTATATTTCTTTTGTTTCCAACCAGTTGGCTTAACAGAACTAATTTCTCCACGCTTATCTCCAGCAGGGGGCATTGTTTCTTTGCAAATATTTGCAAATGCTACACCACATCTACTAAGTATGTCTAATTCACTATAGTTTTCAAAACTTTTTGTAGTATAATCTTGTTCATTAAAAGATGGAATATTATTATTTATTTCTACATATGGACTTGATGAATATGCAGGTATTGAAGATAAATCTATTGATAAATTTTCTGTATTTTTATTATCTGTTAAATTTGCAGTTTGAATTATAAATCCATAAAGTACAATACAAATTAAAATTATTATTGATGCAATAATTTGAATATAATTCTGTTTTTTATTTCTTTTTCTTTTGCTCATATAATTACCCCATTTAAAAATATTCATAAAATCTAATTTTTTAGTAAAAAGAACTAGATTATCACGAATGAAGAAATCTAGTTCAATAAATAAAAAATATATAAATATATGAATTTATAAGCAAATTGTAGCAAAAACAATAAAATAAGTCAACAAAAAAAGCTAAAAAAGTTTAAAAACTCAACAAAAATAAGATTATATATTATATTTTTCTAAATCTTTAACAGCAGGGTCATAAATATTTTTCCCCATATAGTCAAAACGTGATCCGTGACATGGACAGTCCCATGTTTTATCTGCATCATTCCAAGAAAGTAAACAACCTAAATGAGAACATACAGGTTTAACCGCAAAGATATTTCCAGAAGTATCTTTGTAAATACCAACTTTTTCATTATTTATTTCTATAATACCTCCAGAATTGTTGGAAATGTTGTCAAAAGACAATTTAGAATTTTTCAATTTATTTAAAAACAAAGAATTAACAGATTCAGTTAAAATATTCTTAAATTCAACTCTATTTTTTATTGGTTGTAGACGAGTAGAGTTAAATAAATAAGCATATTTGTTTTCTTTTTCTAAAATATAATCTGTAACTATATTTGCTGCAACATTTGACGTAGACATTCCCCATTTTTTGAAGCCGGTTCCAATGTATATATTATCCATTGTACTAGAGAATGGGCCAATATACGGTATTTTATCTAAGCTGATACAATCTCTGGTATCCCATCTAAATAATATTTCACAATGTGGGTAAAGTTGTTTTGCGTATTTTTCTAAAGCTCCATAAGTCTGAGCATAATTTACTGCTATTCCTGTTTTGTGTTCAGAACCACCTAGAAGTAAAATTTCTTTCCCATTATATTTAGCAGTTCTAAATGAATATACAGGAGAAGATGAACTTATATACATTCCATTAAATAAAGTTTTTTTTGTATCAATTCCAATTATATATGAACTAGATTGATACATTTTTGTAAAATACATTCCAGGAAAATTTAGAAATGGAAAATGTGATGCTAAAATTACATATTTTGATTCAACATTAGCATTTGAAGTATAAGTAAAGTATGAACTACCAGTGTTTTTTACATCAATAACTGTAGAATGTGTAAAGATTTTTCCAGAGTTATTGGTAATTGATTTACACAAACCATATAGATAAGAAATAGCATTAAATTGAGCTTGATTTTTAAATTGAATAGCTCCAGAAATTTCAAAAGGGAGACCAACTTTGGTTACAAAATTTGAAGGAAAGCCAAGAGAATTAACAGTTTCCACTTCAGTTTTTATTTTATTTACTTCTGATTTATCTGTTGTATATACAAAATTTGACTTATATTCAAAATCACAATTTATATTTTCTATATCTATTATATTTTTTATATTTGAAATTGCTTCTTCATTAGCAAATAAATAATCATGAGCAAATTTTTCTCCAAAATTATTTAATAAATAAGTATAAAAAAGTCCATGACTAGAAGTTATTTTACCAGTTGTATGTCCAGTAGTTTTTTCGCCAATACCATCTTTTTCCAAAACTATAACTTTCAAGCCGGCTTTAGAAAGATAATAAGCACAAGAAAGACCGAATATTCCAGCTCCAATTATGCATACATCTGCTTTTAAATTAGAATTTAAACTTTCAAAAGTTTGCGAATCAGTATTAGATAACCATAAAGAATTCATAAATACCTCCAAAAAATATTAATAATTATATTATTTGCAAAAAAATATAATAAATACAAAAAAAACTGGAAAAATAAAAAGTAAAGTGATATACTAAAAAAAATTAAACTAAGGAGGATATGATGGAAGAAAGTTTAAAGGCAAAATTATTTAGCAAAAAAGAAAATGGTTGGGAGACTATAGATACAAGAAAAAAAGAGGCTATATTTAGTTTTACAAAAGATTATATGAATTTTTTAAACAGAGCAAAAACAGAAAGGGAGTTTATAGTTGAAGCAACTAAAATGGCTAGAGAAAATGGATACAGAGATATCAATGAAATTGAGGAATTAAAACCAGGTGATAAGGTATTTTTCATAAATAGAGGAAAAAGCATGTATTTAGCTGTTATAGGAACAGAAAGTATAGAAAATGGACTTCATATTATCGGCTCACACGTTGATTCTCCAAGATTAGACTTAAAACCAAATCCACTTTGTGAAGATACAGAACTTGCATATTTTAAAACACATTATTATGGTGGGATAAAAAAATATCAATGGACAACAATACCTCTTAGCTTGCATGGAGTTATAGTAAAAACTAATGGAGAAAAAATAACAGTAAATATTGGAGAAGATGACAATGACCCAATATTTACAATTACAGATTTATTACCACATTTAGCACAAGAACAAATGTCAAAAAAATTAAAAGACGGAATAGATGGGGAAGACCTAAGAGTTTTAATTGGAAGTATTCCTTATGATGACAAAGAGGTCAAAGAAAAAGTAAAATTAAATATTTTAAATATTTTAAACCAAAAATATGGAATTACAGAAAATGACTTATCAAGTTCAGAGATAGAAGTAATACCAGCATTTAAAGCAAGAAGTTTAGGGTTTGACTCTAGTATGGTTGCTGCATATGGTCAAGATGATAAAGTTTGTGCATATACATCTTTAGCAGCTATGATGACATTAGAAAATGTAAAAAATACAGCTGTTTGTATATTGTCAGATAAAGAAGAAATAGGAAGCATGGGAAATACAGGAATGGAATCACATATGTTTGATTTCTTTATATCTGAAATATTAAATAAATTAAAAATAAATAGACCAAATTTATTAGATAAAGTATTCTGTTTTTCTAAAATGTTATCTTCAGATGTTGATGCTGGATTTGATCCAATTTATGCTTCAGTTTCAGACAAAGCAAATGCTGGATTTATAGGAAAAGGAATTAGCTTAAATAAATATACAGGAGCAAAAGGAAAATCAGGAGCTTCAGATGCAAATGCTGAATATGTAGCATGGATTAGAAATTTATTAGAAAAGAATGATATTAGATATCAAATTGCAGAACTTGGAAAAGTTGATGTTGGAGGAGGAGGCACTATAGCTTATATTTTAGCTAATAAAGGTGTTGATGTAATTGATTGTGGTGTACCAGTTCTTTCTATGCATGCTCCTTATGAAGTTACAAGTAAATTTGATATTTACTCAGCATATGAAATTTACAAAGCTTTTTGGAATGAATAATAAAAAAAGACTTATATTATTAAATATAAGTCTTTACTTGTTATTTTTATTTTCTAATAAATCTATAATATCTATTAAAAATTGAATATTATCTTCAGATAAATGACTAGCTTTTTCTGATAATTCTATTTCTAATTTTAAATTTTTATTTTTAATTAATTTTTCAAAAATGACATTAGGTGATATACCTAAAAGATTAATATAATTAACTAAAGTTTCTGTTTTAACTCCACCACTACCATTTTCAATTCTTGATATATATTTGGCAGAAATTTCTAATTTTTCTGCAATTTCTTCTTGAGTTAGTTTGTTTTTTACACGATATTCTTTAAATACCTTACCCAAAGTTTTATCAATTATTTCTTTTGGTTGATTTTCCATAACAATCCTCCTATTTATATAACACTATAAGTATAACAAGCAATATTAGGCTTTTGAACTAATTTATAATATGACAAAAAAACACATAAGTGATGTCGAAAAAACGAATATAAAGGTACTAAAAAAGAAAAAATAAAAAGAATAAGTATAACTGATAGTTATACTTAAAAAAATAAAAATTATTCGCAAAAAAAAATACAAGCAGATTATAACCTACTTGTATTACGGACTTCTTTTTCAATTTCTAATACATTGTAATATTTTTCTAGAGATAAATAAATAAAATTGTCTTTTAAAAATTCTATTAAAACTTTTAAATAATCATAATTAGTAATTAAACATTCATTCCAAAATTGCATTTTTTCTTCAAGTTCTACACCAGAAAAGAGAAAGTATGATTTATATCTTAAATTCTTAATTTTTTCAATATCTTTCATTGTTTTTATTAAATCTTTATAGTATTTATTTATTAAAAATGAATGAAAAAATCTAAATAAAATATATACAATATATGATATAGAATAAATGAAGGCTATTTCAATCATAAAAATTACATATGTATTAGTTATTATGAAAAAGAAAGTAAGAATGATAGTTAATAAAGTATAAAAGATCCGTTTTTTCATAATGGAAATCTCCTTTTTATAATGTAATTACATTATTTTGATGTTGCGTATTATAGTTTAATTATAGCATATTTTTATGTGTAATGCTAGTATTTTTATTACATTTAAAACAAGTCATACGGATATATCATATATTTGTTGACAAGCAAAAAAATCAATCATTTTACTGATTGATTTTTGTATCTGTAGTTCAAACAGATTTATTATTGGTGGGCCAGGAGGGATTCGAACCCCCGACCCCGCGCTTAGAAGGCGCGTGCTCTATCCAACTGAGCTACTGACCCAAATCATTGAACAATAAATATAATAGCACAAAAAGAAAAAAATGTCAATGAAAAAATTAAAAAAATTTAAAACTTGTATTTTTCCTATTGCCGTAATGTGAATTCTTTGTGAAAAACTTTACAATAAAAAACAAAATGGTAATATAAGTAAAATTACAAAAGTAAGGAGGAATTTTCGTGATAGAAGTAAAAAACATCACAAAAAAATACGGAAGCTTTACAGCCGTAGATAATATTAGTTTTAAAATAGACGATGGAGAAATAATTGGACTATTACGGACCAAATGGTGCTGGGAAAAGTACAACAATGAACATGATAACAGGATTTATTGAACCAACAGAAGGGGAGATTCTTGTAGAGGGATACGACATATCTAAAAAACCTAAAAAAGCAAAATCCCAAATAGGATATATGCCAGAAGGAGTACCATTATATTCAGATTTAACAGTAAAAGAATTTGTAAATTATATGGCCGAATTAAAAAGAGTAGATAGAAAAGTAAGGAAAGAAAGAGTTGAAAAAATAATAGAACAAACGGGATTAAAAAACGTAGAAAACAAGCTAACCCGTAATCTTTCAAGAGGATATAAACAAAGAGTAAGTATGGCAGGTGCATTAGTTGGAGAACCAAAAATATTAATTTTAGATGAACCAACAGTAGGATTAGACCCAAAACAAATAACAGAAATAAGAGAATTAATAAAAGAATTAGGAAAAACACATACAATAATATTTAGTTCACATATTTTATCAGAAGTAAGCCAAATTTGTAATAAAGTAATAATTATAAATAAAGGAAAAATTATAGCAATAGATACACCAGAAAACTTAGAGAAAAAAGTAAGCAACAATAATTTTGTATATGTAACAGTAGAAGATTTAGACAAAAAAATGGATACAATAAAAGATAAAATAGAAGAAATTAAAGATGTAAAATTAGTAAAAGAAAACGAAGATGGTACAAAACAATATGTAATAGAGGCAAATGGAAATACAGATTTAAGAAAAGTAATATTTGCTGAATTTGCCAAAGAAAATATAACTATTTTCGAAATGAAAAAAGCAGATACAACATTAGAAGATGCATTTATGCAACTAATAGAAGGAGGAGAAAAATAATGTGGGCAATTATTAAAAAAGAATTCAAATCTTATTTTTGCACACCAATAGGGTATGTATTTATAGGAGTATTTTTAATTGCATTTAGTATATCATTTTATTTTAGTGTAATAGGGTTTGGAAACGTAAATTTTGAAAATATATTTTATTCATTACCAACAATATTAGTATTAGCATTTATTATTCCATTATTGACAATGAGATCATTTGCAGAAGAAAGAAAAAATGGAACAGAACAATTACTTCTTACATCTCCTATTAGCATAACAAAAATAGTAATAGGAAAATTTATTGCAGCACTTGCAATAGTAATAATAACAGAACTTTGTACATTTATGTATTTTGGTATATTGTGTCATTATGGAATTCCAAAGTTAACAACTACATTTGCGACATTATTAGGATTTTTATTATTTGTTATGGCATATATATCATTTGGTATGTTATCATCAAGCATTACGGAAAATCAAATAATATCAGGTATAATATCAATAGGATTTTTTATAATAACATGGGTTTTACCAGAATTTAATACAAGTTTAGAAAGTTATTCTTTCATAAATATGTTTTATAAATATACACAAGGACAAATAGATATAGGTGATACAGTAACATTTATAACGTTTACAATAACATGTTTATTATTAACGGCAGTAGTTATGCAAAGAAGAAAAAGTGTGAAATAGTAAAGGAGGGTTAATGTTGAAAAATAAAGAAAAAAAGGCTAAAAAAGACAATGAGGAAAAAAATAATAAATTTTTAGAAATAATAAAAAAGAGATGGCTAATAAATGGTTCAAAGACATTATTATTAGTAGTTATAATATTAGGAATATTTATAGCTATAACAATGTGTATGCAAAAATTAAACTTAACGCCAATTGATTTAACAGAACAAAAATTATTTACATTAACAGAAGAAAGTAAAGAACAAATAAGAAAAATCAATTTTGATAATAGTGATGTGAAAATATATTTTGTGGGATATCCAGAAGATGATTCTACATTAGATTTAGCAAGAGAATATACAAAAATAAGTAATAAAATATCAGTTGAAGCAGTTACAGCAACAGATAGACCAGATTTAGCTGATAAATACGGAATTGAAAGCGGAAGTGAAGGAATCATTATAGAAAATGGAGATAAATATAAAGTATTATCTTCAATGGATTTATATACATATGATTCAGAAACATATGAGAGTATTAGTATTGCGGAAGAAAAATTAACTTCTGCCATAAAATCAGTAACAGCAGAAAATGTCCCAAAAATATATTTCTTAGCAGGGTATAGTCAATTTTCATTAACAAGTGGAATGCAATATTTAAATATGTATCTACAAAATGAAATTAATGAAATATCAAGTTTAGATGTATTATCAGTAGGAAAAATACCAGACGATTGTAACACTTTAGTAATAACAACTCCAAATAAAGATTTTGATGATATAGCAACAAATTCTATTATGGACTATATAAATAAAGGTGGAAATATTTTATGGTTAAATTCAGCAATAGCAAACAAAGTTGATTATCCAAATGTAAATAAAATATTAGCTACATATGGAGTAAATCCATTTGATGTTGGTGCAATAAGAGAAACAACTTCAAGCAAAATGGTTTCACAATCACCAGACTTAATTATACCAGAAATACAATATAGTGATGTTACAAATAAAATATACAATTCTGCAGGAGTTATTTTATTAAATGCAACAAAAATAAATGTTGTCGATAGTGATACTTTAGGTGATTTGAAAGTTACAAAAACTGATTTAGTAAAAACAAGTGAAGGATCATATTTTAGAAGCAATTTTAAATTAACATCAGATGCTCCACAAGAGGGAGAAGAAAAACAGGAATATTTAGTTGGAGCTAAATTAGATAAAATAATTACAGAAGCAAATACTGAAAACGGAACACCAGAAGTAAGCTCAACATTAATTATATATGGAGAAAATTATTTTGCGTCAGATGCACAATTAACACAATCATCACAAACACCAATAATTTCTTACAGACAAAACAAAGACTTAGTATTAAACTCAATTGCTTACTTATCAGATAGAGAGGAAGATATTACTGTTAGAAAAGGAACGGGTATAGTAAGATATACAGCAACTGAAAAAGAAAATAGAATAATTTTAGCAATAATAACAATAGTTCCATTAGTTATAATATTAGTAGGAATAATAGTATGGATTTCTAGAAAAAGAAAAAAATAAATGAATAAGAAAAAAAGACTTTCATAAAATGTTTTGAGGGTCTTTTTTATTATGAAAAATATATTAAAAGTAGTGTGTGTAATAATTGGAACAATTATAGGAGCAGGTTTTGCTTCAGGTAAAGAAGTTTATATTTTCTTTTTTTCTTATGGAATAAAAGGATTATTTGGAATTATAATTTCTAGCGTGATAATTGGAATTATTATATATAAAGGTTTAAACTTAATAAAATATTATAATATAAAAACATATGACCAGTTTTTAGAAAATTTGATAAAAAATAAAAGAATAAAAGATTTTTCGGATACAGTAATAAATATATTTATATTAATATCATTTTATATTATGATAGCAGGTTTTGGAGCATATTTAGCACAAGAATTAGGAATAAATAACATAATAGGTAGCGGAATTTTATCATTAATATGTTATTTTGTTTTTAAAACTAATTTAAAAGGAGTAGTAAAAATAAATCAAATTTTAATTCCAATTCTTATTATAGTAATAGTATTTGTTCGGTTTTTTAAATATAAAAAGTTTAGATCTAAAAAACATTAATAATTATATAACAGAGACAAAAGAAAATTGGTTAATAAATGGTATAATTTATGGAAGTTACAATTGTATTTTGCTAATTCCGATATTAGTAACAATGAAAGACTATATTAAAAATATAAAAGATATTAGAAAGATATCAATTTTAGTAACAATTATTTTTATGTGTTTGTTAATAATGGTATATATGTTTTTAATAAATATAGATGTTGATATAAAAGAGCTAGAAATGCCAGTAATATATGTAATTCAAAAAATTTCTCCTAAAATAAAAATTGTTTATGGAGTAATTATACTTATTTCTATACTTACAACAGCTATATCTCTTGGAATGAGCTTTTTAAAAAATGCAACAAAAAACAAATCACAATATAACAAAATAAATATAATGATTTGTGTAAGTGCAGTATTTTTTTCTAAAATAGGATTTTCAAAATTAGTAACTTTATTATATCCAATATTAGGATGTATAGGGTTAATTCAAATTTTACAGATATTACTAAAAAGATGTTGCAAAAAAGGCTAAAAACTGGTATAACATAAATAACGAAAGATAGGGAGAGTTATTTATGAGGGATTTCTGGAAAGAACCAAAAGAAAAAAAGGTAAATAAGAAAAAGGTAGTAATTGCTATAATAGCAATAATTCTAATTTTGTTTTTAGTAGTCATAAGCGTAATATATATAAATAATAAAAGTGTAAGAGTTTGGATAGATAAAAATATTTTTAGAAAAGAAGTAATTCAAAATAATTTACCAACAATAGAATTAAATGAAAGTGAAACACAAAGCGTATATGCATTTAATAAATATATTGGAGTTTTATGTAAAAATCAATTTACAATATATGATAATTCTGGAAATAAACAAGAAGATTTGAATATTCAAATAACAAAGCCAATCTTTAATTCTAATGGTAGACATTTAGTAATAGCAGAAGAAAAAGGACAGAAAATTTATCTAATTACAGACAAATCTATAGTTTGGGAAAAGAATATCGAGGGAAATATAGCAAATGTTGAAGTTAATAAAAATGGCTATGTAGCTATAACAATAGTAGATACAAGCTATAAAACAGTAATTGCCGTATATGATAATATTGGAAATTGGTTGTTTAATTCAAATTTATCGACAACTAGAGTGGTATCAACTTCTTTATCAAATGATAATAAATATTTAGCATTAGCAGAGATTGATACTTCTGGAACACAAATACAATCAAGTATAAAGATAATGTCTATTGAAGCTGGAAAGAATAACCCTAAAAATTCTATAAAAAAGACTTATAATAGTGAAAAAGGAGAATTATTAACAGAAATAAAATATCAAGAAAAAGGTAAACTGTTATGTATGTATACAGATAAAATTAATGTAATAAAAACAGATGAAACAATAGAGACTATTTCAGAAAATAAAGATAAAAAGGTTTCTTTTACTTCTATAAAACTTTCAAATGCAGCAGTGGTGTTAGAAGAGAAGTCTACAGGACTATTTACAGCAGATTCTATTATTAGTGTTATAAATACTGATAATAAAAATACAATAACATATACTACAGAAGCGGTAACAAAAGAAATTTATACATATGACAATGTTATAGGATTAAATTTAGGAGCAGAAGTAGAATTTATTAATACAAGTGGATGGCTAATAAAAAAATACACAGCAGAACAGGAAATAACAAATATTGTATTATCAAATTCGTTAGCAGGAATAGTTTATAGAGATAAAATAGAATTAATAAATTTATAAAAAGGAGGATATGTTAGAAAAACTAACATAAGTAATAATATGGGAATTGCAATGGATATATTTTTAGTAGTAATAATAGCACTATCTACATTTTTAGGTTACAAAAAAGGATTAGTGAAATTAGGATCAAAATTATTTGCAGGAATAATTGCAATAATAATAACTTTAATAATTTACAAACCAGTAGGAAATATAGTTATAAAAAATACAAATATTGATGAAAAAATCGAAAATACAATTTTAGAGAAAACTCAAAATGTTATAGATGAAAATTCAAATGTATCTAATAATAAATACATACAAAATGCAACTGAAAATGCAGTAACTCAAGTTAAAGAAGAAATTTTACCAGAACAAGCAAAAAATATTGCTGTTAGTGTTATTTATATAGCTTCTGTATTAATAATATTTATAGTTACTAAAATTATACTTTCTATTGTTATATCACTTGCAAATACAGTTGCAAAGTTACCAATATTAAAACAATTTAATGAGGTTGGTGGAATTTTATATGGATTAGTAAGAGGAGCTATAGTAGCTTTTGCTTTTATATTAATTATTGGCACTGTTGCTAAATTAAATCCAAATGGAGCTCTTAGTAAGAATGTTGAAAGTACTTACTTAATCAAAGAAATTTATAATAGTATCGTAAAAATTAAATAAAAAATAAAAAAATAAAAAAACGTAAATTTATTGCGTTTTTTTATTTTTTTTGCTATACTAAGTACATAAAAATTTAGGAGTGATTATTTTGAGTAATAAACGTGAAGAAAAAAGAAGTAATAGAAATAGAAGAAAATCAAAATCTAAAATGTCAGTAGGCAAAAAAATATTAATTGTAATTTTAATAGTGCTATTATTAGGAATAGCATGGTTTACATATAGAACATATAAAAATGGATGGGGATTAAGTGGAATGTTAGCAACAGTTGTAGGGCATGATGAAAATACAAAAAAGAACTTATCAGAAATAAAAGTATTAATTTTAGGAGTAAGCACAGACTTAGATTCAGAATTAACAGATACAATAATGGTTGCATCATATAATCCAAACACACAAAAAGCAAATTTATTATCAATACCAAGAGATTCATATACTGGAAAAAATACATCAAAAGCTACAGCATCATTAAAAATTAATTCTTTATACAATATAGAAAGAACACCAGAAAAAACATTAAAAGCTGTAAATGAAATAACAGGACTTGATATAAAATATTATGTTATAGTAAAAACAGAAGCATTAATTCAAGTTGTTGATGCAATTGGAGGAGTCGAATTTAATGTACCAATAGATATGAAATATGATGACCCAACACAAAATTTACATATAGACTTAAAAGCTGGAATGCAAAAATTAAATGGAGAAAAAGCAGAACAGGTATTAAGATTTAGACATAGTAATGCAGATAAAAATGGTGTAATGACAACATATCCATCAGAATATGGAAATGATGATTTTGGAAGAATGAGAACACAAAGAGATTTTATTTCAGAATTATTAAAACAAACATTAAAACCAGGGAATATATTTAAAATTGGAGAATTACTAGAAATAGCTCATAAAAATGTTCAAACAAATTTAGAACTTTCTTACATAAAGGATTATATACCATATGCTGTAGAGTTTAATACAGATAATTTACAAACAGCCACATTACCAGGAACAACACCAGATATGAAAGAAACAAACAATGTTAGTATATTTGTAGTAAATAAAAAACTAACAACAGAATTAATACAATCAATGTTCTACGAAGATAGTGAGGCAGAGGAAACAGAAGGAAACACAATTACAAATAGTTTAAATTCTACAAGTAACTCAATAAGCCATAATTCAGTAGCTGATAATGAATTAACAATAGAATTAATAAATGGAAGTGGAAGTACTTCAAAATTAGAAAAAGCAAAAACTGATTTAGAAAATGCAGGATTTAAAGTAAAGAAAACAGGAAAGACATCTACAATTTCTAAAACAGTAATAACAAACAAGAAAAATGCAACAGATGAACAACTAAAAAGTATTAAGCAAGCATTGAATACAGGAAATATTTCAACTAATAAACAAGCATCAAGTTCTGTTGATATAACTATAGTGATTGGAGAAGATTTTAAATAAAAAATAGGCAGATATTTAAATATCTGCCTATATCTATAATATTATCTATAATATTATCTATAATAATTTCTATATTTTTTACGATTCTTTTTACTATATTTTTTTCTATTATTTTTTTCATCAAATAATAATTTATACAATAAAAATAGTATTAATAAAGCCATTATAATTTGAATAATTAATGTTACAAAATCAGACTTTTCTACATTGTGAGCAGCTTGTAAATCTGCTGAATATGAGGTACCATCAATATTATAAGTTATTTTTCCTAAAACTTGGCCTTGTGCAATTGGGGCATGTAGGTTTTCGTTAATTTGTATTTCGGGTTCAAATTCTGTATTTAAATCAGATTGCTTTATTGTAGCTATTATATCATTTGAAATTAATAAATCTAAATTTTTAGTTTCTTTAGTTCCATTTCCAATTTCAATTTGTGTAGCAATTGCATCTTTTTCTCTAAGCTTTCGAATTGTATAATTATTATATCCGTAGTCAAATAGAGATTTTGTTTCTACAAATTTACCACTTATATTATTAGGATATACACCAACTGAAAGAATAACAGAAATCAATTCTAAATCATCTTTATTAGCAACTGCAACTAAACAATTTTTTGCTTGAGTTGTGTAACCGGTTTTACCAGCAATTGCGTATCTGTAATAGTAGTTGCTAGCAATATTTCTATTATCAACTAATGTTAATAATTCATTTGTTGAAGTAAATATTCTTTCATCATATTTATTTGTGGCTGGTATTGTACAAAATTTTAATCCCGCAAGTGTTCTAAATGTTGAGCTTTTCATGCAATATTGCATTATTTTAGCTAAGTCATATGCAGTAGTATAATGGTTTTCATCATGTTTTCCACTTGGATTAGTAAAATGTGTATGTTCTAGTCCTAATTCTGAAGCTTTAGTATTCATCATAGTTGCAAAACTTTCAATTGAACCTGCAATATGATATGCTAAAACATTTGCAGCATCATTAGCTGAATGAACCATCATTACTTGTAATAATTGATTTACTGTAAGTTGTTCGCCTGTTTGTAATGCTGCTATTGAATAGCCAGCTGGAATTGAAGCAATTGCATCATATTGTACAGTTACAACATCATCTAAATTGCAATTTTCTAAAGTTAAAATTGCTGTCATTATTTTTGTTGTACTTGCTGGATACATTTTTTCACTTTCATTTTTTGAATATAAAATTTTACTTGTTTTACTGTCCATTAAGAGAGCTGCTCCGGCTGTGATTTCTGGAGAATTTGATTCTGCATTTGTTTGTTGATATGGAAGTAAAAGTATTAGTATCAATAGTGTTAAAATTAGTTTCTTTAGTTTCATTTTTATCTCTCCACTGTTTTAAAAAATTATATATTATATATTATATTATTTTAGATTAAAATTCAATTATTTTTATTAAATTTGTAAAACTAATTTATAGTAACAAGAATTAATTAGAAAAGGAGGAATAATATGCAAAAAATAAATAATAAACTAATATTTATAATAATTATAATATGCGGAATTGCATATGGAATTGTAAGTCGTTTTATAAAAAATAGAAATATCGAAAATATAGAAAATATAAGTGAAGAAATTGAAATAAATAATCAATTTGAAAATGATACAATTTTGAATGATAATGTTAAAAAGTTAGTAATACATATTACTGGAGCTATTTGTAATGAAGGAATATATGAATTAGAAGAAAATTCAAGAATTGCAGATGCTGTAAAAATGGCAGGAGGATTAAAAGAAGACGCAGATCTAAAACAAATTAATTTAGCATATCTATTAGAAGACGGAATGAAAATAAACATTCCATCTAAAAATGATAAAATACAAGAAAATATAATTAGTGAAGAAAATTATGTTACAAAAGATAACTCAAATTTATCAAAAAACAAAAAAGACACAAAAGTTAATATAAATACTGCAACTCAAACTGAATTAGAAACATTACCAGGAATAGGACCATCAATAGCATTAAAAATAGTAAATTATAGAAAAGAAAAAGGGAAATTTATCAAAATAGAAGATATAAAAAATGTTAGCGGGATAGGAGATAGTAAATTTAACAAAATAAAAGATTTTATAAAAACATAAAACCGACCAAATAGTATAAAATACACTTGAAAAATTTTATTAATTTTTATATAATATTAGAAAGTTAATAAAAGAGAGGGAATGAAAATGAGTATTATTGATTTTAAAATGCCAAAGATTAAATTTAAAAACATGAAAATGAATGTAGAAGAAGAATTAAATAATATTGATTATGAAAAAATACAAAGAAAAAATTCAAAAGAAAAAAGAAATGAACCATATGAAGACATGACACATTACAAAACAGTAAAAGAATTCTTTTTAAACTCAGTTGAAAAATATCCAAATGAAGACTGTATATTAGAAAAACCAGACCACAAGACACCATACAAAATTGCAACATATAAAGAATTTAAAGAAGATGTTTTTGGATTAGGAACAGCCTTAACAAGTGTATTAAATTTAAAAAATAAAAGAGTAATAATTGTTGGAGAAACACAATATGGATGGTATGTATCTTACATGGCAATGCTATGTGGTGTTGGTATTGCTGTACCAACAGATAGAGAATTACCAGAAAATGAATTAGAAAATATTGTAAGAAGATCAAAAGCCAGTGCTGTAATATATTCTCCTAAAAAAGCAGAAGATATTAAAAAAGTAAAAGAGAATATTCCAGAAGTAGAATATTTTATAGAAATGAAATCAGACAAACCTTTAGAAGGAAAAGACGTTGGTCTTAATGCTTTAATTAATTTAGGTAAAAATATTATAAAAACAGGAAATAATAGTTTTGAAGAAATAGAAATAGATCCAGAAGAATTTAAAATATTATTCTTTACATCAGGTACTACATCAAATGCAAAAGGAGTAATGCTAAATAATAGAAACTTAGCAGAAAATATAAATGCAGTAACAGCATATGTTAAATTATATCCAAATGATATGCTATTTTCGGTATTACCATTACACCATTGCTATGAATCAACAATAGGATTTTTATTACCAATAGCAACAGGAGCATCAGTTGCAATATGTGAAGGATTAAGATATATTGTGCCAAACTTACAAGAAGCACAACCAACAGCAATATTAACAGTACCATTATTAGTTGAAAGTTTATACAAAAAGATAAACGAAAAAATAGTAAAAAGCAAAAAAGATAAAATGGTAAATTCGATGATTGGTATAACAAATGCTTTAAAAGCAACAGGAATTGACATAAAAAGAAAAGTGTTTAAAGAGATATATGACAATTTAGGCGGAAGATTAAGAATAATAGTATCTGCAGCAGCGCCAATAGATAAAAAGGTTGGAGAATGGTTAGAAGGTATAGGAATAACATTTTTACAAGGATACGGACTAACAGAAACAGCGCCAATTGCAGCACTTACACCAGAATATAAGACATCAGTAGGTTCAGCAGGAAAAGCAATAGTTCAAGCTGATATAAAAGTAGAAAATCCAAACGAAAATGGTGAAGGAGACATTTTAATAAAATCACCAACATTAATGATGGGATATTATGAAGATGAAGAGGAAACTAAAAAAGTCATAGACAAAGATGGATATTTCCGTTCTGGAGACATAGGATATATTGATAAAGACGGATTTATATATATAACAGGAAGAAGTAAAAACGTTATAGTAACACAAAATGGAAAGAATATATATCCAGAAGAAATAGAAATGCTATTAGAAAAATTAGATGAAATAAAAGAAGTAATGGTTTATGGAAAAGAACCAGAACACAATAGTAGAAGGGAAGCTGAAGAATTAATTATAACAGCAAGAGTAATTCCAGATAAAGAAAAAATAAAAGAATTATATGGAGACATTTCAGACCAAGAAATTTATGATATAATTTGGAAAAAAATTAAAGAAGAAAACAAAAAATTAAATTCTTATAAAGCAGTGAAAGCTCTTGAAATAAAAGAAGGAGAATTTGAGAAAACTTCTACTATGAAAATAAAGAGATACAAAGAATTAAAAAAATAGTATAAAAAATAAGGCTATAATCAATTAATGATTATAGCCTTATAAACAATAAACATAAAAAAACATAAGCATATCTAAAAAATTTCTTTTTACAAAATCTATTAAAAATTTCTTGGTAAGATTCATTTAAAGCACAGTATTTATCAACTAAAGTTAATAAATAACTTTCTTTATATTTTGGAAGTGCTATTGTAACAGGCCACATATGCTTTAAAATAATATCTTTTTCTTTTTTATTTAAAATAAATAATTTAGATGCATTTTCATATGCTGTTTTAGGATGAGTAAAAGCATGAAATCCTTTCCTATCATTTTGTTTTTTTCTCCAATCATATAAAAATAAATCATGTAGCATTGCGGCTCTAGCACAAGAAACATAATCAAAATTGAATTTTTTTCCATATAAATAACAGTAATATGAAGCAACTAGACAATGATCAAAACAACTAGTTTCATAATGTTGTCTGTAAGCTTTCATTTGCTTTACTGTATCATTATTTAATAAATCTTCTATAATAGTTATAAATTCAGAATCATTATATATTTTATGTAATAAATTTTCCATGTAAACTCCCCAAAAAATTATTTAACAATAATATTTTAAACTATTATATAATATGTGTCAATAGTAAAAATTTGACAGCTAATAGGTATTGGGGTACAATATTAAAGAAGATATTAATAGATAGGAAGTGATATTATGAATAATAAAGAAAGAGAAATTTTTAAAATTGAACAGAGCTTCAGAGATACATTAGAAAACGAAATAGCAAAACAAAATACAAAAAATAAAAAGATATATATTAAAAATATAACATATGTAGGAAAAGCGACGTGGAAAGACAAAATTAAAGGTAGAGACATTTCGGATTCTGTTTTTATTGTAGAAAAACAAATTACAGAAGTAGATAAAAACGGAGAAGAAAGGACTACAGAGCAAAAAAGTTATTACTTAGGAGAGCAATGCATAGGAGGTGGATTAGCAAATAATGATATAATATACAAATCAACATTTGTAAATTATGAACCAGAAAAAATGAAAGTTGCTAATGAATTATTAGAAAAAGTATCAGAACAGGAATTAGAAGAATATTCTTTAAATAATCTACAAAATAAAGAGTTATCAGAAGTATTATCAGAACATTTAGGAAAAGAAGTCAAGAAAGAAGCAACTAAAAATGAATTAACTAAAAAACAAACGGATAAAATTAAAGTAAATGGAATTCAGCAAGTAGAACTAAACAGAAAAGTTGATGGAAGAGAAACATTAGCATCAAAACTGGATTTAAATGATTATGAAAGCATGTATGTAATATACTCTGACAAAGTAGATGAGATTTCTAAAGAAAATAATGGAAAAAGAAATAATACAACATATTCATTAGTTGGAGTAAAAAAGGATGGTACAGCAAAAGTATTAAATGATGAATTTGAAATGGATAAAACTGTGGGAAGTACAGCTACTAAACAACAAACAAAAGTAAGAGCTGATAGTACAGCAACAAGAGATAATAAAGATCAATCAGTATATACAAGAAAATCAAATGGAGCAAGTATTGGGTGTGAAAATGATATGGGAAATGTTAATATATTTTTATATCAAAAAACAAAAGAAGAAAATGAAAATGTTGGAATTCAAATAGAAACATCAAAAACAAAAAGAATTCCAGTAGAAACAAGAAGAATATTTAATAGAAATAAAGGAATTTATCAAAATGATAAAATTCAAGACGAAATAGAAGAGCACACAGAACATAATTGTAATCCAAAAGATGTAAAAGATTTTGATGGAGAAGAAAGAACAGATACACACGAACATATTGACATAGATTACTACGTAAAACAAATTCAAAATTATGAGAATGAAGATGGAGAGAAATCAATAAATGAGGTTTTTACAGAAAAAGAAGTAAAAGAAAAATTGTTAAGAGAATTAAAAGAAAACAGAGATAAAATATCAGTAGAACAGATAGTAGAAAATATAAAACAAGAAATGGATGCAGATGCACAAATTTACACAAGAGAACATAAACTAGAACAGTAACATTTAAAATTCGACAAAATATAATATAATAAAGAATTTTATTTTGGAGGATGAAAATGGAAACTAAGATAACAACATTAGATAAATTGCCATTAAATGAATATGGGAAAATAGAAAAAATTGAATGTATAGGAAATATTAAAAGAAGGTTATTGGATTTGGGACTTGTTAAAGGAACAAAAATTGTTCCAGTTTTAGTGAGCCCATCAAAAGATCCAAGAGCCTTTTTTGTTCGTGGCAGTACTATAGCAATAAGAAAAGAAGAGGCAGAAAAAATAGAAATTTCATATATCTGTAATTAAGATTATTCTTCAGATTTTATTGTAAATTCTATTAAGAAACAAATGTTACAAAAATCTTTTCATGAATTGTAAGAAATGGTATAATTAAAATAAAAATGAGAGGGATAAATATGGATTTAACATTAGACGTTGAAGATTACAAATTAAACATAAGAGCAGTTGGGGTTATAATTCACAATGGAAAATTATTAGTGCATAGAAATGTTAATTATGACCACTATGCTTTGATTGGCGGAAGGGTTGAAATAGGAGAAAACTCAGCAGATACGATAAAAAGAGAAATTAAAGAAGAGCTAGGAAAAGACATTGAAATAATAGGATATATATCAACAATTGAAAATTTCTTTGAAATGAAAGGGAAAAAATATCATGAGATAATGTTTGTGTATAAAGTTGAATTTGTTGATGAGAAAGATAAAAAACTAGAATATACTTTAAAGAATATAGAGGGCAAAGAGTATTTACAATATGAGTGGATTGATTTGGATGGTATTGAATCTTATCCTTTGTTGCCTAATGCAATAAAGAGTGTTTTAAAGGAAAAGATATTTCCTGTACATAAAATAAATGATGATTTGAAATAAAGGGGAATGTGATGAGAAGTATTGAAAAATATTATGATAATACAGAATCAGAAAAACTTAGAAAAAATGTGGAATATTTCATTGACAAACAAAAATGCAATCCAGGCAAAGCAATTGAACTAGGTTGTGGTGCTGGAAATGATACAGTATATTTAATAAAAAATAATTGGAATGTACTTGCAATTGATAGAGAAGACGTTAAAGAAAGAATAACTAAAAGGTTAAATAATGAAGAATTAGAAAGATTTAGATTTCAAAGGCAAGATTTTGAAAGTCTTGAATTAGAAAGAAGTAATTTAATTATAGCTAATTATTGCTTACCATTTTGTAATAAGGATAAATTCAAAGTATTATGGTATAAAATAAAAATGAGTATATTAGATAAGGGATATTTCGTAGGAAATTTTTTGGGATTGAATGACAGTTGGAATGGAGTTAAATCACAAATGGTATTTTTATCTAAACAACAGGTAATGGAGTTATTTAAGGATTTTGAAATAATTGTATTTAAAGAAATAGAAAAAGATGGATTAACTGGATTAGGGAAAAGAAAACATTGGCATATATTTGATATAATAGCAAAGAAAAAATAGAGGATAGAATATGAGTTTAAAACAAAGTAATGAAATAACAGTAAAAATAAAAGTAATACTTGAAGAATTTTATAAGATAATTGAAGATAAAGGATTTAAAAGATAGGAAAGTATAAGAATGAAAGTGTTAACAATAAGACAACCATGGGCAACATTGATAATGCAAGGAGATAAAAGATTTGAATTTAGAAGTTGGCAAACAAAATATAGAGGAGATTTATTGATACATGCTGGAAAAGGAATTGATAAAGAAGCAATGAAAAGATTAGAAAAATATTTACCAAAAGAATTGCCACTTGGAAAAATATTAGGAAAAGTAACATTAGTAGATTGTGTAAAAATGACATCAGAATTTAAAAAAGAATTACTAAAAGAAAATAGTGATATTTACACAGATAGTTCGTTTAAAGAAAATTATGGTTGGAAATTAGAATGTGTAGATGTATTTAATGAACTAATAGATGTAAAAGGTAAATTGAGTTTGTGGGAATATAATATAGAAAAATAATTTTATAAAAAGTAAAACAATTATATGATGTTGATTTAATTTTTAATGGAGTAAAATGACTCATAACCCGAAGGTCGTAAGTTCGAGTCTTACCCCCGCAACCAAAGTATATATGCCTACAGTTTCAAAGACTGTGGGTATTTTTTCATACCTATGTTATGGTTACGATAATAGGTAAAAATCATTCATTTATGTCAAATTGGGGAGAAACTGGGGATGAACTCCTCAATTTAAAACTTATAAATAATATAAATTTCAATAAAATTTATATTTGATAAATATGAGAGTTACAAAAGTAGTTTATAAGATAATATTGAATTGTTAATTTGCTTTGCTTGGTACTAACAAATTTTCTAATACATTTCCAGCCATCTTGTCATGAGATTTCAGTGGATGAACATAGAAATTGTATGTAGTAGTAATTTGTGCATGACCAAGCCTTGCGGATACTGTTGCAACATCTACATGTTGTGCAATAAGAAGAGTTGCATTAGTATGTCTTAAACCATGAAAGTTAATTACAGGTACTCCAATTTGCTTAACAAATTTTTCAAACCATTTACTAATTGTAGATGGATGAATTGGCTTTCCATTATCTTGAACAAATAACCTGTCTGATTCGTACCAGAAGTCACCACAAATCAATTTTTGTTCTTCATACCATAATTTATATTCTTCAAGTAAAGAAACAATAAAATCAGGTATTGCAACATCCCTAATAGAGCTTTCAGTTTTAGGAGATTTTGTAAATACTCCTTTTTGAGATAGATATTGACTTGATTTATTAATGTTAATAATTCCATTTTTTAAATCAATATCATTCCATTCAAGTCCAACAAGTTCTCCAAGCCTTGCACCAGTAAATATATCAAGTAAAATTGCAACACGATATTTAATGTTATTTCCAGTAAGATTTTCTAAATTATCGACAAGAATTCTAGTTTGATCTTCATCATAATGTGGTCTTATAGGTTTCTTTGTCTTAGGTGGTTGTACACGTTCAGCAGGGTTGCTTACAATCAGTTGCCAATATACTGCTTTATGAAGCATTGCAGAAAGTAATCTATGGTGTTCCAATATTGTTTTTTGTGATAAAGGTTTTCTAGTTTTTTTGCCATTATTATTTTTCTTTCTAACTAGTTGAGTATCTTGTTCAAGTAAATCATAAAATCTCATAATGTCAGTAGGTTTTATTTTATCTAATTTGTAATGTCCGAAATATGGAGTAATTCTTGTTTCTAACATACGTTTATATCTGTAATAGGTAGATGGTGATAATTCTTTTAAAGCATAATCTCTAGTCTATATTTCAACAAATTGTGCAAATGTAGGAACACATCCATCAACTACTAGTCCACTTTCAACTTGTGTTAAAAATTTTGCAAGTTCTGTTTGTGCTTCTGATTTGTTTTTACAATGTACTGTTTTTTGGTGCCTAATTGCTTTTCCATCTAAGTCATAGCCTTTGAATACTACTAACCTGTAACTATTCTTTCCTCGTTTTTCAATACTACCAGTCACTATCTTTTGCCTCCTTTCTATTTTTATTTAGTAATTGTTTGAATTACTATGTTTTAATTGTAACATCTTTTTATTCAAAAACAAAACCCGACAGGTAATATATAATGGAAATTAGTGAAGTGTAGGGTATTTAAATGTCGAAATTTGTCAAAAATTAAATAGCTGAATTAGGCACAAATAGTGGATTTTTTACAGAAGAAATGATATAATATGTCAAAATATTTAAAATTGTAAGGAGATAAAATAATGAGAAAACAAGTTTATATTAGTGCAGATTATTCAGAAGATTTTGGAGATCGTGATGTTGTAGAAGTGCTTAATGGATGGGGGAACGATGATTGGCATATAGTTAATTTTATCGATATGTCTAAAGTTGTTTCAGGTAGTGTTTCAAAAGATCCTGATTGTCGACCTTGTGATTTAAAAAAGGAATTTAATAGACAAATAAATGCCTCTTCAGCTGTAATTTTTGTTGTTGGAGATAAAACAGCATCTCGAACAGCAGGAAGTAGTTGTTCAAGAGCTAATGATAATCAAATATGGTATACATGTACACCATATAAGCAAAATACTAATGGATATAAATATTGTAAAAAAAGTTCAACGAATTATTATGGATACAATCCAGATGTTAATGAAATAAATTCATATTCTTATTTAAGACATGAATTTGAACAGGCTAAAAAAAGAAATAAGCAAATTATTATTGTTTATAATTCAACAAGAAATGAATCAAATTGGTTGCCTTCATATATGAAGGGGTACGAATCATATGCAATGCCTTTTTGGACATTTGACTATTATGGAAGAAAAGTAGGTAACTATAGTAAAATTAAAGAGGTGTTAGGATATGAGTAAATTTATAAAGACATGTCTGACAATTGTTTCTACGTTAGTGTCAACAGCTTTTATGTTTATTCCAGAAGATTTATTTGAAAAATACATAATTTTTTCGAATTGGTCAATTGAAATAAATATAATAATAAATCGTGTTTTATTTTCTTTATTTTTGGCGATGATAGTTGTTGTGATATATGCAACATATATAAGTAAGCGTAAAAAAATTACGCTTACAGGAAAAGATTATATTATAGAAGTAAAATATGGAGATATTAAAGAGGAGAAAAATTGTAAAAAAGTAATAAATTTTGATGAGTGTTATACTACTGAAATAGGAGAGTTACCATATCAAATAAAACCGACTTCTATTTGTGGACAATATCTGTTACAACATCCGAAATTAGATATAAATAAATTGATTAAAAAATATAAAATAAATAAAAGTGATAGCAATTCTATGTTTAAAAATAAAATAAGATATGATTCTGGAACGATTGTACCGAATGGTGATGACTTATTAATGGCTTTTGTTAAACTAGATGAAAAAGGTTCAGGAAGATTTTTTTTAAATCAAGAATATCTTGATAGTTTATCAAAGTTATGGCAAGAAATTGATATATACTATGGACAGAAAGATGTTTGTATACCTATTTTAGGTTCAGGACTTACTCGTATAAATGATGATTCGCTAAGTCAACAAGAATTGTTAGAAAAAATTATTCTTTCATATAAACTAAGTCCGCATAAAATAAAGAAACCATATAAGTTGCGTATTATATGTAAAGAAAATGATGATTTTTCATTAAATAAAATTGTAGAAAGTTTGTAATAGAAAATAATAATGAAAGAAAATAAATCAAAGTGCAAAAATTGCACTTTGATTTATTTTCTTATTTTCATACTATCAATCCACTTCTCAAATTCTTCGACAGTAATTTTACCATGTTGATATTTTTCAAGCATTTTAGCACCCTCTAATTTGTATTTATCGTAAAGAAGAAATACTTTTTGATTATTACTTAAAGATGCTTGTTTGTGTAAATTTTTATATCTATTCCGATTCCTATATTTTTTACAAATCTCATCAGATTCATAAGTTTTGGTTGAAGATATTGAATTAGCATATTCTTTACATGTTTTATTATTTTCATAAATATCATCACAATATAAAGTTTTATGAGAAGTTTTAGGTATAAAATAATAGTTACAGTTTTTACAACCTACTATCCTAAAACTTTTTTTGTTATTCAAAAGTTCTCTTGCAGATACATAGGCAATGTCAGTAGGATTTTTTGAATAATAGTAAATATATAAATTACTATTATCATAGAAATTTTTTACATCATAGCTAATTCCAATATTATTAAATTCGGAAGCAATATCTTTTATTGCAGAAAAATCTTTTTCTTTTTTAGATAATTCTTCTAATAAATCATAATTATCATCTAAAATATTAGTTACATCTAAAAAACTTTTATAATATTTATTCTCAAAAATATTTTCAAATTTAAGCTGTGTAGTTGATAAATCCCAATAATATTCTTCATAAAATACTTCAGCATAATATTTAATTTCTTCCTCAGATAAAATTAAATTATTGTTTTCTACAGAATTGTCTTTAGATATTAAATTTTTACCATATAAACAATCATTGAATATATTAGGATTATATAGCATTAAGCAAGGAACAAAAAGATATTTAACGAGTAGTAAATTAAAATCTTCAATATCATCAAAATCAGTATTCATGAAGTCAAGCAAATATGTTCCAAGTTCTTGACAGTATGGTTGTTCAGATTTAAAAATATAAAATTTTTTATCTCTTAAATTTTCAGGTATTTTATCTATTTCGGTAAATTCTTCTGTTGTAAATTTTGATATATATTCTTTAGAGTTTGTAAAATCAAAAGCAATTTTTAAATCACTTATCATAATAATCACCCCTACAACTCAAAAACATTTTCTAATTATTACCTGTCAGGTTTTTAATTCAAAACTAAACAACTAAAATAATAATCAGTAATTAGCTAATTATATTTTACAAGGCAAAGCACCAAAAATCAAGAAAAGTGCTAATAATTGCTAAAAAATGTTAAAAAATGTTAAAAAAATGGAGGTGATTACATGGAAAATTTACCAAAAGTAGAACGTACTACTCTAACAATGAGAGAGACAGCTGAATATTTAGGAATATCATATTGGCTAGTAAATCAATTAGTACGTAGAAAACAAATACCATGTGCTAGAGTTGGTGGTAGAGTGTTATTTAGAGTACAAGCTTTAGATGAATACTTAAAAAACAAAGAACAAGAATCATTAAAAAGATAGGAAGGAGAAAGAGTATGCAATGGATTAAAGTGTTTACAGATATATTCGCAAATCCAAAAATTCAGTTATTACTCAAAGAACGTGATGGGGACACGTTCTTTAGAGTATGGATTCAATTACTAACACTTGCTGGACAATGTATGCAAGAAGGAAAGCTAATGATGTCTGAAAATAGTCCAATGACTATACAAAATTTTGCAACAATTATGAACAAATCAAACAAAAAAATGGAAAATATGCTAAACAAGTTAATCCATTTAGAAATGATTGTATATAAAGATAATACATATATAATTAAAAACTGGTATAAATACCAAAGTATTGATAAATATGAGAAAGTTTTAGAACAAAACAGAGTTAGACAAAAGAGGTTTAGAGATAAGAAAAAAGAAGAGAGTAACGTTATTCAAACGTTAAGTAACGATACCGAAGAGATAAGAGAAGAAAAAGAAAATAATAAAATAGAAGATAATATAAAGGCAGGTGAAAATGGTAGTGGATTTAAAACAATTGATTTCTGATATAGTTATTGATAATGATAATAAAATGCACAAACAGTGCAAATTTTGTGGAAAGTTATTAGATTTAAAAGATTATAGGGCATTATATGAAAATAATTATATTGAAAATATTGCTAAAGCATACAGTAGATGTAATTGTGAAGAAGCAAATAAAATTTGGAAAAAGCATGATGAACTTTCAGAAAAGGAGAAAATAAAAGAGTTTAATTTAAAACAAATAGATAAATTATTTCAAAATAATAATTTAGGTAAAAGGCAATTAAATAGCACATTTGAAAATTATAAAATAACTAATAAAAATAAAAAGGCTTATGAAAATGCAAAAAAGTATGCAAATAAACTAATAAATGGAGAAACAGATAAAGGATTATTTATAACAGGAACTTTTGGAGTAGGAAAAACTTATTTAGCTTCTTGCATAGCAAATGAAACTATAAAAAATAAAAGTACAGTAGTATTTGGGACATTAATACAATTACTTGATTATATAAAAGATACATATAAAGATTCAGATATGTCAGACAAAGAATATTTGAATTTATATTCTAGTGTTTATTTACTAATAATAGATGATTTGGGTAAAGAAAAACCAACAGAATGGGTATTAGAAAAGTTATTTTTGATAGTAAATAATAGGTATAATAATTATTTACCAATAGTAATAACTACAAATTATAATAGAAATCAATTACGAGAAAGATTATGTGTAAATAAAAATTATAGTATGGTGGATTCAATAATTTCAAGATTATATGAGATGTGTGGTGGGATTGAAATAAAGGATGAAGATCATAGAATGAGCAAATTCCCTAATTAGGGAATTCAATATAAAAATGATATAAGTAGCAATTTTTATAGTGCTACTTATATTTAATAATAAATTCCACTTTGAAGAATCGTTAAGCAAGATTCCTATTTGTATATACAAATAGATTGAGTGACATTGTCACATAAGTTGGGAAAATTCCCAAACCCTTTTATGAAATGGAGATGATAAATTGAAGAAGGATAAAATAATAACAATTAGAGTTAGTGAAAAAGAGAAGGAAAGATTAATTAAGAAAAGTATAAATGCCGAGCTAAGTTTGTCAGAATATTTGATTGAACAAGGACTAGATAAAGATATAGTTAAAATTGAAGGATTAAATGAATTTATAACAGAACTTATAAGAATAGGAAATAATATAAACCAATTAACACATTTGGCAAATAGTGGAAGAATCTATACCGTTGATTTAAGTGGAGTAAAACAAGAATTGGGAAAAATATGGAGTGAATTAAATTTTATTTATAATATGTTATAAAATGCTATTTAAAGGTATTGAAAAATTGAGAAAATTAAAGAAATATGATATACATTTATAAAAGAAATATAAGGAGATGTTATATGAATTGAAAATAGAAGAATTAAATAAAATACAAAAAAATGCAATGAGTAAAGACCTAATAAAGGAACATTATGAATGGGAAGATAAAAGATTGCTTTCTTATATATTAGGTGAAGTACCTATAGAAAGGGAATTATATAGATATAGTGGTAAGGAATTATCTAGTGAAGAGCAAGAACAAAATGAAATTATAAAAAAAATTAATGAAATTATAAAAAAATATAATTATAGTATGAAAATAGAACAAAAAGAATTTTATGAACTAGAGAAAGAATATGTAAAATTAGAAAAATATAAAGAAAAATTTTATACTTCATATTATGATGTTATTAATGGAATGAAATTTAATAAAGTTATTATGATAAGTGGACCAGGAGGAATAGGAAAGAGTCAATTTTTATTTGAATTTTCAGAAAAAGTAAGTAAAAAATTCAAATATTTATGTTTATATGGAAAATATTGTGAAAATATAGAAAAAGAAATCTTTACGCAGATAGTTAAAAATATAAAAACTGATAGATTTTATTTTATAATTGATGCAATTAACGAATTTAGCAAAGATTTAAGAGAAAAAATATATAAATTTATAAATGATAATAAGGATAATTCAAATTTAAGAGTAATAATTTCATTAAGAGATTTCTCGATGGCTGAAAAAGAAATCCAAGATCTAAAAAAGTTAGTTGATGTTGAAGAAACTTTTACAGGAGTTGACCCGGATAATGCATTAGAAAAAATATCAGAAAAATATAATTTGGACTTATCTATATATGATAGATTATTATATGATAATAATCCATTGCATTTAAAACTAATAATAAAGTCAATAAGTGAGAATCAATTAACAAATAAAAGATTAAAACCAATTACAAAAGGAACATATATTTATGAACATTTTATTAAGAATGTCCTAACTAAAAATGAATGGAATATTACAAAAGATATAATTGAGGAGATGTTTAAAAACAAGAGCAAAGAAATAAAAGTAGATGAGTTGAATAAATTAAATATAACAGACATTAATGCATATATGAATAAAATGAAAACAAATAATTTTATTGGTACATATGATTATGATAATGATACTTTTGTTTATTTTATAAATGAAACTTTGACAGACTATTTAATTGCAAGATTTTTATTTGATAATTTAGTGGGATTGAATATATCTGAAACAGAAGAATATATAAATAAGATTGTAAAAGTATTTTATAGTATTCATGATCAAGTTATTTTAATGCTATTTGAAAAATATGAAACTAATATAGAAATTGCTATAAAAATAATAAAGGAATCGGATTTAAATAATTACATGGATATAGAAATTTTTAACGAATTAAATTTAAGTACTGATAATATGATAAAAATTCAAAAATTGCTTAAAGTAAATATTTCATTAGAACAATTATTAATTCGAGCTGGAGGAAATGAAAGCAATCCATTTAATTGTACAAACTTTTTAAATAATAAATTAAAAAAATTTTACGATAAAAAGCAATTAAATATAGTTGGATATGATGTTAAAAAAATAAGACATAAATTAAAAGTATATGTTCAAACTATTAGCAAATTTAATTATGATAAAAAATATATAGAAGAAAAATTTTGGTATGCAGTTTGGTGCTCATCATTAGTCAATAAACTAACTAGAACCTTAGCTAAAAAATTAATATTTGAAATAACTAATATTCATCCAGAGTATATTAGCAAATTGATATCAGTGTATAATGAAGTTAAAGATGAATATATACAAGAAATGGTAATACAAGTATTAAGTTCTTTAAAAAAGAATAATAAAATAATAAAGAATTTTTTTAATAGAATAAATGTTAAAGATTTCTGTAATATTAAGAATTTATACTTTATTAGCAACTATCTATATGGAAAAGAAAATTATGAAAAAGTGGAAAAAACAAATTATCTTTTAGATACAGACAAAAGAATAGATAGTAATATTTTAAAATTTTTACATAGAATATTTTTTACATATAAATATGATTATGATTTCTTTGGTTTTGAAACTTATAATTCTTCTATAACATTTCGAACTAAGTTTATGAAAGAAGACAGAAAAGCTGTTATAAAAGTAAATAGATTTATTCAAAATAACTTTAAATGTTTGAATGATAATGAATGTCATTCAACATATTTTAAAGAGGATTTTATAGATAAAAAATTTTCAATAAATGAAGAAGTAATAGAGGATAGAGTAATTTATTTAGCATGGCAGAAAATTTTCAAGAGATATATGAAAAAATATAATATAAAAATCAAAGATTTAGATAATATACACGTGTATGAAGAAGATGAGAAAGGAATTATATATAAGGCTTTAGAATTATCACTTTCGGAAATTAATGGCTCTATGACTTGTAACTACTTTACAGATGATTTTGAAATATATGGAGATTATAAGGGATATCAATTTAATTTGTATGATAAGTATGATGAAAGAGCTGAAATATATTATCCAGTAGCTGTTTTTAATCAAGATATAGAAAATTTAGATAATAAGACTTTGAAAAAAATAGTAATTCCCGAGAAAAAGAATATAAAATGGGTGAAAGACAGTGAATTAAGCTTAAATAATATAAAGAAAATTATAGAACCTATAACATATAAAAACGAAAAATATTATATGTTATATGGAAGTGTAAGATTAGATGAGAAATCAGATGATGAATATGGTAATAGTTGGATTCATACATATATAATAAATCTTGCAATAGATGAAGATTACAATTTATGTGGTGTTAGTGATGAAGATAGAAAATATACAATAGAGACTAATAAATATAGAGGAAATTTAGAAGACTATAAAAGTAAAAGTTATAAAATGTCAACTAGTTTATATAGTTCAAGCGATTTAAGTAACGTATATGTAACAACAGATTTTAATTTGCCACCGGCAATAATAATAAAAGAATTTGATTTGCATTACAATAAATTTTCTTCATCATGGAATGATGTTAATGAAGAAAAAATTATATTAGTTAATAATAATGAGGGAATGTGGTATAGAAAAGGATGCTATGGTACTTTATATATAAAGGAAAAATATTATGATATATTAATAAAAAATCATAATTATAAATATTTTTGTTTTACAGAAAAATACCATCCTAAAACTGGATATTGTCAAGATTCAGCACTTCAAGTTCAAATAAATTCTGATGGTAGTATTGAAAAATATAAACATTATAAAAGTAATAAACATTTTTCTAGAGAGCAAAATGCAGAGTGTAAAAAATGTATAGTATACAAAAAAGAAAAAGAAGATGAGAAGAAGTGGAAAAATAACAAGTTATATGATTTATTAATGGAGGATATTGAAGAAATTTGGGATGACTACGATGAAAATGATAATTAAGAATTAAATTTTATTGTAAAAACTTATTATGTATGATAAAATACAAAAAATAAGAGGTGAAAATATGCAAAATAAGATAAAGCCATTTGTAAAGTGGGCTGGAGGCAAAGGAAGATTATTAGAACAACTAAATAAGTATTATCCATTAGAATTAAAAAATGGAGAGATAGAATGTTATATAGAGCCTTTTATAGGCGGTGGAGCTGTTTTAATAGATATATTACAAAATTATAGAGTAAAAGAAGCTTATGCTTTTGATATAAATTTAGATTTAATAAATTCTTATAATATAATAAAAAATAATGTTGAAGAATTAATAACTAACCTAAAATTGTTAGAAAAAGAATATTTAGATTTAGAAAAAGATGATAGAAAAGAGTACTTTTACAATATAAGAAAGCAATATAATTCTTATAGATTAACTAAGGATGAAATGTCATTACAAAAAGCAACAGAATTTATTTTCTTAAATAGGACATGCTTTAATGGATTATATAGGGTAAATAAAAATGGTGATTTTAATGTACCTATAGGAAATTATAAAAATCCAACTATATGTGATGAAGAAAATTTAAAAGCATTATCTGAACTTATAAAAAATGTAAATTTTGAATATGGAGATTATAAGACAAGTCAAAAATATATAAAGAAAAATACTTTTGTATATTTTGATCCACCATATAGACCTTTAAA
>CAUWAM010000006.1:0-83494 GCA_963556825.1 uncultured Clostridia bacterium
TTAAATTAGTATTATTAATATTATTATTTATATTATTATTAATTTTATTTTTATAATTATTTAAATTATTTTTTAAATAATTTATTTCTTTTTTTAATTTTAAATTTTCATTAATTAAATTATCATAATCTTCAATAGAAATTTCGTTAGATTTTAAATTTAAATCATAATTTTTCTTTTTTTCTTTATTAGATAAAACTTCAAAAGCTTCATTAATTAATTTTATTTTTTCTTCGTATTCATATTTTAAATTATTATCTTGTAAATCAGGATGATATTTTTTTACTAATGTTTTATATGCTTTATCTATTATTTCTGGGGATGCATTTTTATTTATTTCTAAAATATCGTAATAATTTTTTTCCAATTAAATCAATCCTTTCATAATAAATATACCATAAAATTTAATTTATTAAAATAAAAAACATAAAAAAACTAAATTTTCATATATTATAATAGGTGATTAGTATGGGAATGGGTTTAGCTTTATCAGGAGGAGGAGTAAAAGGAGCAGCACATATAGGTGTATTAAAGGCATTAGAAGAAGAAAAAATAAAAATAGATTATATTGCTGGAACTTCATCAGGAAGTATTGTTGCAACATTATATGCTGCAGGATTTTCACCAGATGAAATTTATTGTATTTTTAAAAAATATTGTAAAAAAATAAAATATGTAGATATTAAAAATATTTTTAAATTATTTTTAGGATTAATTACAACTTTAACAATTACTATAGATGGATTAAATTCTGGAAAATCAATAAAAAAATTAATCAATAAAGTTTGTTCTGGAAAAAATATATATAATATTTCTGATATAAAAATGCCATTAATAATTCCGAGTGTTAATATGAATAGTGGAGAAGTTGTTTGTTTTTCTTCTTCAAAAATAAGAAATTTTTCTAATAATACTATTTTTGTAAATGATTCAAATATTGGGAATTGTGTTCAAGCAAGTTGTAGTTTTCCGTCTGTTTTTTCTCCTTGTGAATATAAAAATATTAAATTAATAGATGGGGGAATTAGAGAAAATACACCATGGCGAGAACTTAAAATTATTGGAGCAGATGATGTTTTAAGTGTTGTTTTTGAAAATGAAGTTGATAATAATTGTTGTAATAATTTAGTAGATGTTGCTTTTCGTTCTTTTGAGTTAATGGGAAAAGAACTTTCTAAATATGAACTTGATGGAGCTGATTATTTAATTAAAATAAAGAGTAAAAAAGTTTCGTTATTAGATATTAGTAAGATTAATGATTTTTATAAGTTAGGGTATAAGGAAACTAAGAAATTTTTAAAAATAAATAAAACAAAAATAAAAAAATAACAGGATTTCCTGTCATTTTTTATTTTATAATAAAATGGATTCTTTATCATTATTTTCACTAGTTAAAGCTTTTTTTTCATTTTCTTGTCTAGCTAAATTATCTTTAGCAACAGTCATTAAAAGTTTAATTCTATTAGCTTGGTTAGTTTCACTTGCACCTGGATCGTAATCAACAGGAGAAATATTTGCCTCTGGGTATTTTTCTCTAATTGTTTTAATAACACCTTTACCAACAACGTGATTTGGTAAGCAAGCAAATGGTTGCACACATATAATATTTGGAATGTCATTTTCCATGTATTCAATCATTTCAGCTGTTAAGAACCAACCTTCACCGGTTTGGTTTCCTATAGATAAAACATCTTTTACTTTATCTTCTAAGTGCCAAATATCACATGGTTGTAAGTAACCTTTTTGTGAACTTGCTAATGCTTTTTTAATGTCTTTTTCTAATATATCTATTAATTTTATAGCTATTTTACTAATTTTAGCAGATGTTTTGTTTGTATTTAATAATGAATTAAATGTTATTTTATGTGTTGCCATAAATTTAACAAATCCCATAAAGTCTGGTAATATTACTTCTGCACCTTCTTTTTCAAGCATGTCTGCTGCAAAGTTATTTCCAAATGGGTGATATTTTATTAGAACTTCTCCAACTATACCAACTTTTGGCTTTTTATGAGTTGTGTCTAGTTTGATTTTTTCAAAGTCGTTTACTATATCATATATACTTTGTTTAAATTCTTTATTAGTAGATTTTCTTACTAATTTTTTGCATTTTATCATCCATTCATCAAATAGTTTTTGTGTTTCGCCTTTGTTTATTTCATATGCTCTATTTTTTGTTAACATTTTTTGTAATAAATCAGCATATAATACACATTTTATCATTCTTTCTAACATTTTTGGTGTTAGTTTAAATCCAGGCATTTTTTCCATTCCTACTACATTGAATGATATTACAGGGATATTACTAAATCCTGCGTCTTTAAGAGCTTTTCTTATAAATCCTATATAATTTGTTGCTCTACATCCACCACCTGTTTGTGACATTATTAGAGCTGTTTTATTTAGGTCATATTTTCCTGATTCTAAAGCTTCTATCATTTGACCTGTAACTAATATAGATGGATAACACGCATCATTATTTACATATTTTAGACCTGTTTCAACTGTGTGCTGAGTACAGTCTCTTAGAAGTTCTACTTTATAACCTGATTCTTGAACTGCTGCTTCAAGTAATTCGAAGTGTATTGGAGCCATTTGAGGGATTAAAATTGTATAATCTTTTCGCATGTCTTTTGTGAAGATTTTTTTCTTTAATCCGTAATCTCCGTTTGCTTTTTCTTCTTGTTTTTTTGCAATTCTTTTATTCATACTTGCAAGTAGTGAACGGATACGTATTCTTACAGCTCCTAAGTTGTTTACTTCGTCTATTTTTATTAATGTGTACATTTTATCATAACTTGATAAGATTTCTTCTACTTGGTCTGTTGTTACGGCGTCAACACCACAACCAAATGAATTTAATTGAACTAATTCAAGATTGTCATGTTTACCAACAAAATCTGCGGCAGCATATAATCTTGCATGGAATACCCATTGGTCAACAACTCTTATAGGACGTTTTGCTTCTGTTTTGTCTGATACGCTATCTTCTGTTAAAACACATAATCCTAGTGATGTTATTAGTGTATCAATTCCATGGTTAATTTCTGGGTCTATATGATAAGGTCTTCCAGCTAAAACAATTCCTCTTAAATTGTTTTCTTCAATATATCTTACAGTTTCTGTTCCTTTTTCTCTAATATCTTTTTTACATTTTTGATATTCTAGTTCTGCCTTGTCTGCTGCTTCTTCTAGTTCTTTTTTAGTAAAGTTATATTCTTTAAATTCATCTAATTCCATTAATTTTTTTACTAAATTCTTTTTATCAAATGGTAAGAATGGATTCAAGAATTTTATATTATGTGTTTTTAGGTTTTCTACATTATTTTTTAATACTTCTGAATAAGATATTACGATAGGGCAGTTGTAGTGATTGTCTGCTTTTTCATATTCTTTTCTAGAATATGGCATACAAGGATAGAAAATCGTTTTAATACCTTTTTCTATTAGGTTTTCTATATGTCCATGTGAAAGTTTTGCTGGATAGCAAACTGATTCTGATGGCATAGATTCCATTCCTTTTTCATAAGTTTTTCTTGTTGTTTTGTCAGAAATGATTACTCTAAAGCCTAAACTTGTAAGGAATGTAAACCAGAATGGGTAATCTTCATACATATTTAAAACTCTAGGGATTCCTATTGTTCCTCTTAATGCATATTCTTCTTCTAGTGGTTTATAATCAAATATTCTTTGATATTTATATTGTATTAAATTTGGTAAATTTTTCTTATTTGTTGTAATACCTGCACCTTTTTCACAACGATTTCCAGATACATGTATTGAACCATTACTAAATTTGTTTATAGTTAATTTGCAGTGGTTTTCACAGTTATTGCATCTTGTATGTGTAACTTTAATTTCTAATTTATCTAGTTCGTCTGCTTTTAAAATAGTAGATTTGTATTCCATGTCAAGATTTGATGCATATTGTTCTTTTGAAAGTAATGCCATCCCATAAGCTCCCATAAGTCCTGAAATATCAGGTCTTACAACATTTTTTTCTACAATTATTTCAAAAGCTCTTAAAACGGCGTCATTATAAAAAGTTCCACCTTGTACTACTATATGGTCTCCTAATGTTGAAGTGTCCCTTACTTTCATAACTTTTTGAATAGCATTTTTAATTACTGAATATGAAAGACCACTTGAAATATCTCCAACTGTGTATCCTTCTTTTTGTGCTTGTTTAATTTTTGAGTTCATAAATACAGTGCATCTTGAACCTAAATCAACAGGTCTTTTTGCATTTATTGCTTCTTTTACAAATTCTGATATTTCTAAGTTTAAGCTTTTAGCGAAGGTTTCAATAAATGAACCACAACCAGATGAACAAGCTTCATTAAGCATTATATTATCAATAGCACCATTTTTCATTTTTATGTATTTCATATCTTGACCACCAATGTCTATAATTGCTGTAACATCAGGTTCAAATTGTTTTGCAGCTGTATAATGTGCAATTGTTTCTATTTCATTTAGGTCTACATTTAATGCTGTTTGTATTAATTTTTCACCATAACCTGTCACTCCACTATATCTTAAAATAGCCTTTTCTGGTAGTTCAGAATATAGTTTTTTTAGCATGTTCATAACGCTTTTTAATGGATTTCCTTCATTACTTCCATATAATGAATATAAAAGATTTCCATCTTTATCTATTAATACAAGTTTTGTAGTTGTTGACCCAGCATCAATTCCTAAATAGCAATCGCCTTCATATGTTTTTAAATCTTTTTTTATAACTTTTGCCTTATCATGTCTTTCTTTAAATTTATTGTAATCTTCATTATTTTTAAATAATGGGTCAAGTGGATGTGTTGTATTGTCGTGAGAAACCCTTAAATTTTCTATTTTTTGTTTTAAATCTTCAGTTGTAATTGGTGTTGTATTTAGGGAATCAAGTGCAGCACCTTTTGCTACTAGAAGATGAGCTTCTTCTGGTACAATTACTTCTTCTTGTGTTAAATTAAGTGTTTTTATAAATCTTTTTCTTAATTCTGATAAATAACTTAAAGGTCCTCCTAAAAAAGCAACATTTCCTCTTATTGGTCTACCACAGGCAAGCCCACTAATTGTTTGATTAACAACTGCTTGGAATATAGATGCAGCTATATCTTCTTTTGCTGCTCCTTCATTTATTAAAGGTTGTATATCGGTCTTTGCAAAAACACCACATCTTGATGCAATTGGGTAAATTGTTTGGTAAGTTTTGGCAAGTTGATTTAAACCAGCTGTGTCAGTATGTAGAAGTGAAGCCATTTGGTCTAAAAATGCACCTGTACCACCGGCACAAGTTCCGTTCATCCTTTGTTCTATAGATTTATCAAAATAAATTATTTTTGCATCTTCTCCACCAAGTTCAATTACTACATCTGTTTGAGGAATATATTTTTCAACAGCTCTCTTGCAAGATACAACTTCTTGAATAAATGCTACTCCTAAAAATTTGCTTGCAGACATTGCTCCAGATCCTGTAAGTGCAATTGTAAATTTATTATCTGGATACATCTTTATTAAATTTTCTAATACATTACAAACGGTATTTTTTGTATCTGAAAAGTGTCTTTGGTAATCTTTAAATATAGTATTTTGTTTTTCATCCATTACTATTATTTTTACTGTTGTTGAACCAACATCTAATCCAACATGTAATATATTTTCCATATGTTTTGCTCCTTTTTATTACATAATTAAATATAAGTTTTTTATATATTTAATCTTTCTAATTTTATATGGAAATTGACTTTTTGTCAAATGGTAAATATTGGGAAAAATATAAAATTATTGCGTAAAACTGCATATTTAGGACAAACAACTAATACAATTAAATATAAATTAAGAGATAAGGAGGAAAGAATGAAAAATAAAAAGATTATTATATCATTTATTGTATTAGTAATTGCTATTTTTTTAATTGGATATTTTGCAATAAAATATGCTAAAAATAAAAAGAATCAGGAGGAAATAAGCGAATATACACCTCAAGAAGAAATTTCTGAAGAGCAGGCAAGAGAAACTATTGTTACATTATATTTTTTAGATAGTGAGTCAAATACGTTAAAACCAGAAGCAAGGCTAGTAAATGTAAAAAATGTAATTACTTCTCCATATAATACAGTAATAGAATTATTAATAAATGGTCCTAAAAATAAAAAATTAAAAAAATTAATTCCAGAAAATACACAATTATTAAATACAACTTTAGATGGAGAATGTTTAACTGTAGATTTTTCAAATGAATTATTAAATTATAATAAAAATAATCAAAATGAAAAAGAAAATATGTTAAAAAGTATTGTAAACACACTTACAGAATTAACAGAAGTAAATAAAGTTAAAATATTAATAAATGGTCAAATAAATGAAGAATTTAAAGACGAGTATGTTAGGAAATAAAATATAAAATTTATTTTAGAATTTTATATAATTTTACATATTTAAAAAAATGATTAAAATTTCTTAAAAAATGTTCAACTTCATTTAATGAATTTATAGTGTTTTTTTTGCAGGTTTTAAAATTTAGTTTTTTCTTTTTTTGAGGAGGAAATTTTTTTTCTCCTCTATTTTCTTGTTTTTTTTCTTGTAGAAGGTTATTTTTTTCTACTTTATATAAATTTGGCATAATATCAACTCCTATTATATTTGCAAAATCAATAAAATTATTATATAATATTCAAATAGATAAAATATGTGATTTAGTAGGGAGAATAATGGATATAGAATTAAAAGAAAATGAACGCATAGATGATTTAGAATTTAAGGATTTAAAAATAATTCAAAATAAAAACGGTTTTTGTTTTGGAATTGATGCAGTATTACTTTCTGATTTTGCAAAAAATATAAGAAATAACGCAAAGGTTTTAGATTTAGGAACAGGAACAGGAATTATTTCTATTTTATTGTGTGAAAAAACTAATTTAAAACAAATAATAGGTGTAGAAGTGCAAAAGGACGTTTTTGAAATGGCACAAAGAAGTATTAAATTAAATAATTTACAAAATAAATTTCAAGTAATTAATGAAAATATTTTAAATTTAGATAAAATATATGAAAAAAATTCTTTTGATGCTATTGTAACAAATCCACCATATAAAAAAGAAAATACAGGAATTATAAATATTGATGAAAAAAAATTAATTTCTAGACATGAAGTTCTTGCTAAATTAGAAGATTATATAAGTATTTCTAATAAATTATTAAAAAATAATGGTGAATTTTATATGATTCATAGACCCGAAAGATTGGTTGATATTTTATTTTTAATGAGAAAATATAAAATAGAACCAAAGGAAATAAGATTTATTTATTCACATATTAATGAGATACCAAAAATGGTTTTAATTAAAGGTGTAAAAAACGGAAAGATATTTTTAAAATTTAGAGAAAATTTATATATTTATAATGAAAATAACGAATACACTGATGAAATTTATAAAATTTATGGAAAGGAAAAATAGAATGGAAAAAGGTATTTTATATATAGTTGCAACACCAATAGGAAATTTAGAAGATATTACTTTAAGAGCTATAAAAATATTAAAAGAAGTAGATTTAATTGCAGCAGAAGATACAAGACATACGTTAAAATTATTAAATCATTTAGAAATTTCAAAACCATTAATTAGTTATCATAGACATAATGAAGGGATAAAATCAGAAGTTTTAATTGAAAAATTGAAAGAAGGTCAAAATATAGCTTTAGTTTCTGATGCGGGTACTCCAGGGATTTGCGACCCAGGGGAAGAAGTAATAAAAAAATGTATTGAAGAAAAAATAAAGATTGTTCCGATACCAGGAGCTTGTGCAATGATAAATTCATTAATATGTTCTGGATTAAACACAAAAGAATTTACTTTTTTAGGTTTTTTACCATTAAATAAAAAATTAAGAAAAAATAAATTAGAAGAAATAAAAAATTCAAAAAAAACAATTATAATTTATGAAGCACCACATAAATTGGAATCAACATTAAAAGATTTAAAAGAAATATTAAATAATAGAAAAATAGTATTGGCTAGAGAAATTACTAAGATACATGAAGAATTTATAAGAGAAAGTATTGATAATTTAATTGAAAATGTAAAAGATATAAGAGGAGAAATTGTATTAATTATAGAAGAAAATAAGAATATTTCTGATGAAAATAAATTAAGTAATTTATCAATAGAAGAACATTATAAGTATTATGAAAATAAAGGTTATGAAAAAAAAGAAATTATTAAATTAATTGCTAAAGATAGAAATGTAAATAAAAATGAAATTTATAAATTATTTATTTAAAATAAAAAAACAAATAAAAATATTAATTATTATTTTATTTGTTTTTTATTTTTTATTTTTAATTATTTTTTTGATTCTTCATGTAAGGAATTAAGTAAATTTGCACATTTATCACACACCAATTTATTTTTATATTCTATTAAATTTTTAGTATTTCCGCAAAAGATGCAATTTGGTTCATATTTTTTTAATACAATACATGGTCCGTCTACATATATTTCGACGGGATCTTTTTCGACAATATTGAATTGATTTCTTATTTCCATTGGTATTACGACTCTTCCCAATTCATCAACTCTTCTTATAATTCCAGTAGATTTCATGTTTTTCCTCCTTAATGTTAAGTATATAATATTTATATCATAAATCATTCTTTCGGTCAATTAAAAGTAATAAAAAAATCATATGATAATAAGATTAATTAAGGTGATATTAATGTTAAATATAGTTTGGCCATTTTTTATAATAATATCTATTTTATATGCTATTTGTTTTGGAAATTTAGAAAATTTAAATAATTCTATTTTTGAAAGTACTGCTTCAGCAGTTAATTTGTCTATTACTTTAATCGGTACAATGTGTTTGTGGAGTGGAATTATGAAAATTGCAAGTGAAACATCTTTTGCACAGAAAATAACAAAATTTTTAAGTCCATTAATGAAAATATTGTTTCCCAAAATAAAAAAGACAAGTAAATTATACAAAGAAATTTCCATGAATATGGTAGCAAATATATTGGGACTTGGAAATGCAGCAACACCATTACGGAATTAAAGCGATGAAAACTATGCAGGAAAATAATTCAAATAAAAAAGTTTTAACAGATGAAATGGCTATTTTTATAGTATTAAATACAGCATCTATACAATTAATTCCTACAACCGTTATTGCTATAAGGAGTTCTTTAGGATCACAAAATCCAGTAGCAATAATTTTTCCCGTATGGATTGCTACAATTTGTGCTGCTATTGCAGGAATAGTTGCCACAAAAATATTTATAAAGATAGGGAAATAAAATATTAATTTGGAGAATATAGTAAATGCAATTTATTAGTTTTATATCAAATATGGCAATGCCGTTAATAATAATTTTAATTATAATATATGGAATTTTAGAAAGAAAAAAAGTTTTTGATATTTTTTTAGATGGAGCAAAGGAAGGGGTAGGAATTGTTTTTAGTATATTTCCTACTTTAGTAGGATTATTTGTTGCAATAGGTTTACTTAGAAGTTCAGGAATAATTGATTTGATTGTTAAATTTATAACACCATTATTTGATTTTATAAATTTTCCATCAGAGATACTTCCTCTTGCAATTATAAGACCAATTTCAGGAAGTGCTTCTATTGCTGTTGCTACTGATATTATGAAAAATTTTTTCGTTGATAGTAAAATAGGATTAATAGCATCTGTGATTATGGGGTCTACAGAAACCACAGTATATACTATTGCTGTTTATACTAGTAGTGTGGGAATAAAGAAAACAAGATTTGTGTTATGGGCTTCTTTAATTGCTGATTTTGTTGGGATTACAACTAGCATTTTGGTTTGTCAATATTTAATGTAAGTATCAGATGTCAGTTTTTGTCGAAAGTTTATATTTTAACTCTTTCTTTTTTTCTAATTCAATGTTATAATCTTTTTGACACATATTATGATTATACTTCAATATATATATAACATTTTTATCAAAGAAAAATTTAGTATATCATATTATTATTATTGTGGAAGAAGGGAAGGAATAGGAGACTTAATTATATAAAGAGTGTATTTCCAAAGGTATTGATAGTCACATTTTTTAATTATTTTTTATCAAAATTAGAAAATATTAATAAAAAATAACAACCGAGATTTTTTAAAATCTCGATTGTTACAACTATTTTAGAATTTCATCAACTTTAACACTTAATTCACTATCATTTTTTATTTCTATACTATGACTTTCTAAGAAATCTTTTAATAAAGAAACTTCTTCATCAGAAAGATTTTCTTTTTCTATTTCTATAATTTTTATTACTAAGTTGTATAATCTTTTTTGATTTTCTGTTAATGGTGTATTTTTTATATCTACTACTTTAGTTGAATTTTGTTCATTTTCTAAATTATTAGTTATTTCATCAAATTCGCTTGCATAATATTTTTTTATAACATTAGCAGTATCATCAAGCTTTTTGCTAATTTCTTTAGCTTGTTCAGTATCAGCAATTTCATCCTCGTTATTTTCTGACATTGTAGACATTGTTTGAGGTATATCTATTGATGTTCCTGCTTTGTTTTGGTGTTCTTGAGCAAACTTTTCTTTTTCAGATAAAAGTCGTTCTCCTTCTTTTTTATTAGCTTCTGCTATACTAGCATCATCCATAATAGGAATATTTAATATTGCTTTAGCAACTAATAAAGATAAAGGAATTATTAATAATACTGCTAAAAATATTATTAGAGCGACAATTTTTTTATTTTTAATTTTCATATAAGATTCCTCCTTATATATAATAATTATACACTATATCATTTTTAAAAACAAGAAGTATTCATTAGGATTAGCTCTACATATATCTAATAAACTTTTTGATAATGTATCAGAAGAATGATAAGTAAGCAAATAAGTATTATTAGTACCATCATTTAAGTAACCAGTAACATACATTGTATGATGTGGGTCTGCAGCAGAACCAAATTTGGATTCAGCCATTTGGATAATACAACCTTGAGAAATTGGTAAATTCCAAGCTAAAGATGGATTATTAACTATATCAGAACCTTTGGCTTGATAAATATTAGAAATTCTTGCTCCCCAGTAGTTTTTGAAATTTGGTGCACTTAACCATGGACCAGGTACAGAAGTATCCCAACTATATTTTAATTGGTCATTTTTATTTATATCAGTATTATATTTATCATTTTTTCTGTAAATTTGCCAATCATTTTGATAGTGAAATCCAGAGGCTAATAAACATTGAGAAGCAAAATTTGTACAGTCAGCTGAGCATCTTGGGTATGCAGAAACTGTTTGATTGTAATTGTCTACTGCATATTTTGCACCAAGGTCAACATCAATAGAAACAGGTTCTAAAATCCATAAATCGTTCCAAGATTTATTATAATCATGTTGTATAACATTTCCTTCATCTGAACAACTTCTGTTTTCAACTACTAGGCATCTTTCGTAATTACTAATTTTTGAAGCTATTTTATAAACAGAATTATCTGTATAGTATATTTTGAATTTTTCGGAATCTCCTCCATGGTTTGTCCAAAGATTAATATTAGCATAGTTACCTGAATTAGCACCGTATACATCTAAAGCAAAATTAGTATTAATTTGTGATAAAAATGTAAAAGTACCATCACCATTGTAATTAATATACCATTTTTGATTATTACCACCATTGAATGAACATTGTTGTACATTAGCACCATCAGAAGCATTTCCACGATACACATCCAAATATCTTCCTGAATAAGCATTTTTTATATAAAAAGTTTTATTCATTATATGTTGAACTATGTTTCCTGGTGAATTTCTAGAAATACTATTTTGAGTAGAAGTTGAAGATAAATCTTTGGAAATATCATAATCTGCTTTGGATTGTACAGGTAAAAAAACAAAAGAAGTAAGTGCAAATATGGTAGTAAAGACTATGATTAAATTTTTTGCTTTTGAAAATTTTTTCATATATAAAACCCCCTTTTAATTATTTTATAGAGATACCAAGATGGCTATAAACAAAAATTCACCTCCTTTATTTAAACTACAATATTGCAAAATAAATTCTACAAATATATTGTTTTTTAGAAAGTGAATGTTTACTATTTGCAAAGTTCAATTTGCATATATTTTTTAATTATATATATCATAAAAAAATAAAAATGTATAAAAAGATAAAAAAAGATAAAATATGCAACTATTTTATATAAATATATCATCTTATAAATGATAAGGAGGGGGTTATGGTAAATATATTAGTAGTAGATGATAATTTTAGTTATTCTAAATGTTTAATAAATAAATTAGTATCAGATAATGTCAATATAAGAATATCGTATATAGCTACCAACGGATGTGAAGCATTAAATAAAATAAAAGAACCTAATAATGATATAGATGTAATATTATTAGATTTGGTTTTACCTCAGATTAGTGGTTTTGAAATTTTAAAATATATAGAGGAAAATAATATTACTAAATATAAAGGTTCTGTAATAGTTTTATCTGGAGAAGTTAATAATTTCCCTAAGAATAGTTGGGTTCATTCAAGTATATCCAAAATAAGAGGATTTAATTTTGTAATAAATGAAATTGAGGATTTAATAAAAACAAAAGAGTATTGCAAACTTCCAATAGAAAAAAAAGTAAAAAATGAATTAGAAAAATTAAATTATAATTTTAAATACGTAGGAACTACATATTTATTAGAAACAATAATATTATTGTACAACCAAGAAACAAATAACAGAATTAAACTTGAAAAAAATATATATCCTATAATTGCAAAAAAATATAATACCACTGTACATAATATAAAAATAAATATAATAAATTCAACTAAAGAGATGTATTTTGACTGTGCAGAATCAACGTTATTTAAAACTTTAAAATTGGTTCAGGGGGAAAAGCCAAAACCCAAAGATGTAATCTCATCAATAATTGCAAAATTAAAAAATTTTGAATAATAAAAAGAGTTCTCTATCAACAGAACTCTTTAGAATTAGGAAGATAAATGTTAATTTGGGTAAGAAATTATTAATTACCTACATAAATCTCATATTTTACCCAAGCGCTTCTATAAAATCCTGGTGGATTACTAATACTACTTGCATCAACAAAAACCTGTATTCTACGACCTGGATAAACATTAGCAAATCCTCCTATAAAGCTAGTTGATGTAGTCCCGTCATTATGCAAATCCTTGATTACTGTGCTAGACAAAATTTCGCCAGTATCATAATCTCTTAGCTGAATAGTTAACTGAATCTGACTATTTGAAGAATCAGCTCGTCTAAACTCTCCAGTAAGAAAAATGTAACTTCCAGAATCAACTACTTTATATGGAGTTAGATTATTATTGTTGAATGTATATTCAGATGCATAGGTCTTTCCAGCTTGCCAATGAGTAGTTGCTCGAGCTTCAACAGAATTTTCAGCTACGAGCGGATTTTCTTGTGCAAACACATCAAAACTTGATAATGATAAAATCATTATTGTGGTTAATAACAAACTAAGAACTTTTTTTATATTTACTGCTTTTTTCATAATATGTCTCCCTTCGTTTGAAATCTTCCTAATTCTCATGTAGAACACGATAATATTTTTACATACTCTTTCTAATTTTTCAAGAAAAGACAAAAAAAGACAAAATTTATTCTTTTTCTAATTCAATTTTAATATCTTTTTCTAGATATTTAAAATGTAAAATTAAATTGTCAGTAGCATCTTTTTTTGTTAAATCTATAGTTTGAAAAAAGTTAAAATCTCCATTGGAAGAATATATATAATTAGTGTCAGTATCATTACTTGATGTAGCATAAAACTTATCATTGTTTTCGTTAATAATATAGATATCTGAAAATGGATTTTTGTGTGAATATTTTTCAAATAAATCTTTTAAATCTTTTTGATTGTTTATTTTCATATTTAATTCATCAATTTTATTTTGTTTCGTTTCAAAATCATCATCGATATTTATATAAGATTTTATGAAATTTATCATATCTGATGTGTTATTATTTTCAATTTTTGTAAATAATTCTAATTTTGTTCCAGTATCAGTAACTTGTAATTTTTTTAATTCAATGTCACTATTATTAGATTTTATACTATAAGAAATAATTTCACGATTATAAAATTGTTCAGGAACATCTAAAACAAAACTCCATTCTCCATTTGTACTTTCATTTTCTATATTATTAAAGATAATTTTTTTAATATTAATATATAGATATTTACTTTTTGGATAATTAAGTGATGTAAAATTATAAATGCATTCAAAAGAATTTGACTTCTTGCTTTTGATATAACTATTTACACCACTATTAGAAAATGAGTTGTTGAATTTTTCAGAGTTGAATTCTATTCCATTATTGTTACAAAAGGCTTGTATCAGTTTAATATTATCACTATAAATAATATTATTATTTTCATCTGTTATAATAAAATCTTTTAAGCTAATATTTTTAACTTTTCCTAAACTTTTATTAGTAGTTGAAGTTATATAGAATGTAAAATCCAAGTTGTTATCATCCATCAAAAAATTCTCAATACTTATTTTTATGTTATTGGATTCAGCAATAGCATTTTTTGGATTTTCTAAATACCCATTTTGAATGGCTGTATCAATTCCAGTATTAAAATTAAAAAAGTTATGTACAAATTGAGATATATCTTTTGCAAAGACAACACCTCCAGTTATTGTAAAAAGACCAGTTAAAATTATTATTATTTTTTTTAATACTAATGATAGAGTTGGTTTATTTTTTTTATTTTTTAGCGCAGAATCTATTCCTTCAGATATAATAGTAGGTATTTTTTGATTATTTTTAAAATAATCAAATAGAAAATTATCAATTTTATCATAATTATTATACATTTAAAATTCCTCCTTCAAATTCTTTTCTTATTTTTTCTTTTGCTCTTGCAATTTTACTTTTTACAGTATTAATGTTCATATTTAAAATTTTTGAAATTTCACTACATGAATAATTACTGTTATAGAATAATGTAATTATTAATTTTTCGTCTGTAGATAGACTATATAATAATTTTTCAAAGTCTAATTTCGAGTCAATATAATGAATAGAATCTTCATTATATTCCATAGAATTACTTTTGTAGATTTTATTGATTAGAGAATTTTTTTTGCTTTTCTTTCTATAAATTTGATTACATTCATTTATAAGTATTTTTATAATCCAAGATTTAAAAGTATCGATATTTTTTAGTTTATTTAACTTTTTGTATGATTTTATAATGGTTTCTTGAATTGCATCATTTATATCATCTAAATCACTCAACTTACTTCTAGCAATTCTATATAAATCATTTTGTATTAGTTTAATTAATTCAGTATAAGCTTCTTTATCTCCATTTTGGGAACGAAATATTAATTCTTTCATCTTTTTTCTCCTTTCATACTAATAAGATGATAATTTCTTATATTTTGGGTGCATAACATAGAAAATTATAACAAAAAGTTATATATAAATTTCTGATTGTTTTTTTACATATTATAGATTATTTTTTTCTATTCTTCTATTATATAAAATTGCGAAAATTTATTTAAATAATAATATAATAAAGTTGTAGTTTTTTTCGATATAATAGTAAATAAGATTATAAAAATAAAAAAGAAACTACTTTTTAATTTATGCTTGTCAGTTTTTGTCGAAATTTTCTTGTTGACAAATTAAAAATTACGTTGTAAAATTATAACACAAATTTGGACAAATTATTTTTTACATTAGGAGGTTTTATGATTTTTAAAATCGTATTATTTTTTTCAATTTTTTTTATTGTCAAAAAAATAATTGCTAAAGTATTAGCAATTATAATCTTAAAAAATCAATAATTAAAATTTTATAAAAATTGTTTTTAATCTTGTAGGGAAAATATGATCCCCCCATTTTTATTGTAATATAGATTAAGATTTTTTGTTATATTGTTATCACGTCCCACATTTAAATCAAAATCATTTTAAATCAATAACATATTTTCTCTACAATACATTTATATATTATTTATGATATGTTTCTCCATTTATTATTTTAAAAGCTCTAAAAATTTGCTCTAATAAAAATACACGTATTAATTGATGGGGAAATGTCATTTTTGAAAAACATATTTTTTGATTAGATAAATTTAAAAGCTTTTCATTAATTCCAAGTGAGCCACCAATAATAAAAGTAATATTACTATGTTGCATAGATATGTCTTGAATATCTTGTGCAAATTCCTCAGAAGAAAATTGTTTGCCTTTTAGGTCAAGACATATTACATATGTATCTTTTTTTAGATGATTTATTACATTTTCACTTTCTATGTTTTTGATTTCGTTTTCTATAGTTAAATTAGATTTATCTGGAATTTTTTTATCCGGTAATTCTAAAATATTTAATTTACAAAATTTAGAAAGTCGTTTTGAATATTCATCTATAGCATCCTTTAAATATTTTTCTTTTATTTTTCCTGTACATATTATATTTATTGTTATCATTTTTATTTACCTTTAATATATTTAAGTTTTATAAAAACTTATAAACTTATTTTGTTTCCTGGTATGTCACGACTTGCTACACTTAATTTTAGTGAGTTTTCATTATATTGCGTACACATTATCTCGTCTACTACTGTTTTATACGCTAGTTCTGGAAAGTTGCTTTGTTTACTTAAATGTCCTAAAATAGCTTGTTGTAAACCAGAATGAAGAAGATGAGAAATTGTTTTTCCTGCGGATTCGTTTGATAAATGCCCTACTGGACCTGCAATTCTTGTTTTTAGTTGATATGGATATTTTGAATATTTTAGTACTTCAGGATCATAATTAGACTCTAACATGATAAAAATACTATCTTCTAAATTTTTTAATACACCATTTGTCATATGTCCAATATCTGTTGCGATACTTATTTTTTTATTATCTTTAAAAATATTAAAACCACAAGGATTTGCAGCATCATGTGGAATTGAAAAAGGCTTAACATTGAAGTCGCCTATTTCAAAGTTTTCATCAATATTAAATAAATTTATATTTTTTTCTAATATTTTTTCTTTTTGTTTTGGCATAGCATCTAATGTCTTTTGATTTACAAAGACTGGTAAATTGAATTTTTTTGCAAAAGTACCAAGTCCTTGTACATGATCTGAATGTTCATGTGTTACTAATATTCCATTTATAGAAGATGGATCAATTTCTAAATTTGTTAAAGCTTCTTCAATTTTTTTACTACTAACACCGGCGTCAATTAAAAGTTTTGTGTTTTCTGATTCTATAAATAGACTATTACCACTACTGCCACTATATAAACTACAAAAATTAAACATGTTTGATTTCTTCCTTTGATTATTCTTCTACTCTTTCAATATTTGCACCTATTTTTCTAAATTTTTCTTCTATTTTTTCGTAACCTCTATCAATATGAGAAAGGTTATATACTTCTGTTGTTCCAGTTGCAGAAACACCAGCTATAATTAAAGCTGCTCCCGCTCTTAAGTCTGTTGAATAAACAGGTGCACCAAATAATTCATCTACTCCTTCAAATATTGCAGATTTTCCTTGTGCTGTTATTTTGGCTCCCATATTATTTAATTCTGCTGTGTATTGAAATCTAGATTCCCAAATGCTTTCATTTATAATACTTGTACCATTAGCAGTTGCTAGAACAACTCCCATTTGTGGTTGTAAGTCTGTAGGAAATCCAGGATATGGTAATGTTTTTATATTTGTTTTATTTGGTCTTTTACTATACCAAACTCTTATACTATCACCATAATCTTCAACATTTCCACCAATTTCTAATATTTTAGCAGTTAAGGCTTCTAAATGTTTTGTTATACAATTTTTTATTAATAAATCACCTTTTGAAGCTATTGCGGCAAGCATAAATGTTCCAGCTTCTATTTGGTCAGGTACAACTGAATATGTAGCGTTTCCATGCAATTTTTCTACACCAGTAATTTTTATAACATCTGTACCTGCTCCTCTAATGTCTGCTCCCATTGTATTTAAAAAGTTTGCAACATCAACTACATGAGGTTCTTTTGCAGCATTATCTATTGTTGTTACACCTTTTGCTAAAACAGCTGAAAGCATAATATTAATTGTTGCTCCAACAGAAACAATATCCATATATATAGAATTACCAGTAAGTTTATCTGCTTTTGCATGAATTGTTCCTTTTTCTACTGTTACATTAGCTCCTAATAATTCAAATCCTTTTATATGTTGGTCAATAGGTCTTGCTCCTAAATTACAACCACCAGGCATTCCTACTTCTATTTCACCCATTCTTCCAAGCATTGCACCAATAACATAATAAGATGCTCTAAATTTACTTGTTAAATCTAGAGGTGCTTGAGTAGTATTAATATCTCTTGTATCTATTGTTATTTCATTTGGAGTATTCCATGTTATTTTTGCTCCTAATTTTTCTAATATTGTGCAACAAATTTGAACATCACTTATATTTGGTAAGTTATTAATTGTACAAACTCCATCTATAAGTAATGTTGCTGGTAATAGTGCTATTGCTGCATTTTTTGCTCCATTTATTTCAACTACACCTTTTAAAGGTGTAGGTCCTGTTATTACTAATTTTTCCAATTGAATTCCTCCTAGTTAGGTATAAATATTTGCTTAAAATATATCATAAACTAGAGAGTATTGCAATAGCAAATATTTAATTTTTAGCAGTAATTAGTCCAGAATTTGCAAACATTTCTAATAATTTAAATTTAAATTTTATTCCGTAATTAGAATCATTTGAAATTAGGGAGTATTCTTCATGAGATAAATTGTTCTTTAATTCTTCTTTTGATTCTTCTGGAACTATTCCAGAAGATATATCTACAAAGCAGAGAGAAGGAAACATTACACACCACCAGTTTCTTCCTTTAGCTTCTCCGATTTCGACTTTTAAAGCATCATAAAAACCAGCAGGTAATGAAATATCACCATAGTTCTTTGTAGGAAATTCAAAATTTCCTATTTCTATATTTACATTGTAAGAATAACCTTCATTATGAATTGTTTGTAATGCTATATTTTTAAATTCTTCTTGGTGTTTAGTTACAATTTCTATAGCTTCTTCTTTTGAACTACAATTGTCACATAAATTATTCATATATTTTAATAAGCTATCTCTAACTTTATATTTTAAATTTTGGTCTTCATCACTATTACTATTTGCAATTACGTGAAGTCTAAAAACGCTTTCTGCTATATCTGAAGAAGTTGTTTGTGCATAAGAAATTGCACAAATTCCAGTATACAATATTAGAAGAAAAGTTAATATAAGTGTAATTTTAAATTTGGGATTTTTAATAAATTTTAAAAATTTTTTCATGAGTTACCTCCAATAAACTTTTTTGTTAAAATATTCTTTAATTTAATTATTTACCAGTTTTATAAAAATATACATATACTTAAACGTCGAAAAAACACGATGAAATATTCTTGAAATATTCTTGAAATAATATTGACATATTGAAATAAAAATGGTAAAATTTACCAGTGTTCAAAAATAGATAATCAAAAGAAAAAATTAGTGTTTGAAACTGAAAGGGTTGAGAAAATCATGTTAAAGAAAAACAAAAGTAAAGAAAAAAATTGCTTATTTTTTGCAAGTGACTATCATTTTGAAATGATAAGTTTACCATATATTAATAAGAGTATAAAAGAAAATAAAGAGGTTGTTGTAATTTCAGAAAACAATTTAGAAAATACTATTAATAAATTATTATTACGAGTAAATTTACAAGAAGAAGAAAGAAATAAAATTTTAAAAATTAACTGGAATAATAATGATTTTGATAAATTTAAAGAAATAAAAGAAGCTAATAAAGAAAGAAAAAATACAATTGTATTTATAAAAGGAAAAGAAAATTATATAAAAAATGTTAATAAAAATATAGAAAATTGGATTAATGAAAATAATAAAATAGAAATAATTGATTGTTATGATATTAATGAAGTGGAAGAAAATATAGGAGAAATAACTAAAAAATATAATAATGTATTAATAACATCTGGAATGAAAAAATTATAAACATGATAAATATTTGATGAATACTTGATAAATTTCAAAATTTGGTGTATAAATATATAAAAAAATGCAAAAGTAAATGTTGAAAGGATATGAAAATATGGAACATACATTAGAAGAAGCAAAAAGTATATTAAAAAAATATAATCAAGAACATATTTTAAATGGATATGATAAATTAGATGATAACAAAAAACAAATATTATTAGATCAAATTTTTGATACAGACTTTGAATTAATAAAGAGCTTATACGCTAATACAAAAAAGCAATTAAATGAAAAAAGCGATAAAATTGAGCCAATGGATTATATGGACAAGTTTAAATTAAATGAAAAATATAAATATTATGAAAATATAGGAAAAGAAGCAATTAGACAAGAAAAACTTGCTGCTGTTACTATGGCAGGTGGACAAGGTACAAGACTTGGTCATAATGGACCAAAAGGAACATATGATATTGGACTTGACTCACATAAATCTTTATTTGAATTATTAGCAGATGGATTAAAAGAAGAAGGAAAAAAATATGATGTAACAATACCATGGTTCATTATGACAAGTAGAGAAAACAATGTTGAGACTATTGAATTTTTTGATAAACATAAATATTTTGGATATCAAAAAGATAGAAATCTTTTCTTCTTTATACAAGGAGAATTGCCAATGGTTGATACAGAGGGAAAAATACTAATTGGTGAAGATGGACTTATAAAAAAAGCTGCAGACGGACATGGAGGAATTTATGAATCATTAGTAAAAAATGGCATGACAGAAAAAATGAAACAATTAGGAGTTGAATGGGTATTTATTGGAGGAGTAGATAATTGCTTAGTAAAAATGGTCGACCCTGTATTAATGGGAATAGCTATAGATAAAAAAGTTACAGTAGCATGTAAATCTATTGTAAAAGCAAATCCTCATGAAAAAGTAGGAGTGTTTTGTAAGAGAAACGGAAGACCAAGTGTTATAGAGTATTCAGAAATTACAGATGAGATGGCTGAAGCTGTTGATGAAAATGGAGAGCTTTTATATGGAGAATCTCATATTCTTTGTAATTTATTTAATATTGAAGCAATAGAAAGAATGGGAGCTAATCCATTACCATATCATAGTGCTTATAAAAAAGCTAAATATATAGATAAAGATGGAAATTTAGTTGTTCCTACATCTCCAAATGCATATAAGTTCGAAGCATTTTTATTTGATGCTTTTGGAAAAGTTGATGATATGTCAATATTAAGAGTGAGACGAGAAGAAGAATTTGCACCTGTAAAAAATTCAGATGAAGCAGGAGTTGATTGCCCTAGAACAGCTAGAGAACTATACCAAAATTTCTATCATTTAAAATAAAAATAAAAGTTGTAAAATATAAGAAATGTTTTACAACTTTTTTGTTATATAAAGCAAATAATTTTATAAAAAACCCTTTATTTATTTTGCAATTAGTGTTATTATAAGCATACCAAAATAAGTTGTCAAAAAAGGGCGTCCCAATTGACACCAATTGACAAAAAGAAAGGACTGATAAAATGAAAGATTATTTAGAAGAATATCAAAAATGGATAGAAAGTTCAGATTTTGATGAAGAAACAAAAAGTGAATTAAAAGCAATTAAAGATGATGAAAAGGAAATAGAAGACAGATTTTATAAAGAATTAGAGTTTGGTACAGCTGGGCTTCGTGGAGTTATTGGGGCTGGAACAAATAGAATGAATAAATATACTGTTGGAAAAGCAACACAAGGTTTAGCAAATTACATATTGGAACAAGGTACACAATATAAAGGAGTTGCGATAAGTTATGATTCTAGAAAAATGTCAAAAGAATTTAGTATGCAAACAGCGTTAATATTAAATGCAAATGGAATAAAAACATATTTATTTGAAAGTTTAAGACCAGTACCAGAATTATCTTTTGCAGTAAGAGAGTTAAAATGTACAGCTGGAATAATGATTACAGCAAGTCATAATCCACCAAAATATAATGGATATAAAGTTTATTGGGATGATGGTGCGCAAATAGTTAGCCCAAGAGATAAAGATATAATTGCAAAAGTAAGAGATGTTAAAGAATATAGTGAAATTAAAGAAATTTCAAAAGAAGAGGCAATTGAAAAAGGTTTATTTAATGTTGTTGGAACTGAAATGGATGATAAATACATAAATACTTTGAAATCATTAATATTAAATCCAGAGATTGTAAAAGAACAAGGAAAAAGTTTAAAAGTTGTATATACTCCTCTACACGGAACAGGAAATATGGTTGCTGAGAGACTTTTAAAGGAAATAGGAATTGAAAATTTATATGTTGTTCCTGAACAAAAAGAACCAGATGGAAATTTTCCAACAGTAGATTATCCAAATCCAGAAGACAAAAAAGCATTTAAATTAGCTCTAGAATTAGCTAAAAAAGTTGATGCTGATGTAGTACTTGCAACAGACCCTGATGCGGATAGATTAGGAATATATGCCAAAGATAATAAAACTGGTGAATATATGACATATACAGGAAATATGTCTGCATTATTAATTGCAGAATATAGAATTTCTCAAATGCAAGAAAAAGGGCTTTTACCTGAAAAAGGAATGTTTATTACAACAATAGTTTCATCAGATTTAGCTAAAGCAATTGCTTCAAATTACGGATTAGAATGTTTTGAAGTTTTAACCGGATTCAAAAATATTGGTTCTATTATGAAAAGGGAAGAAGAAAAAGCTGATGGAGATAAATATGTATTTGGTTTTGAGGAAAGTTATGGTTGCTTAATAGGGGATTATGCGAGAGATAAAGATGGAATAGCAGCTGTAATGGCATTATGCGAAGCGGCTTGTTATTACAAATCTAAAGGTGAAACTTTATGGGATCAGATGATAAATATATATGAAAAATATGGATATTATAAAGAATCTCAAGTTTCTATAGTTTTAGAAGGTGCCGAAGGGGCCGAAAAAATTCAAGAAATGATGACAAATATGAGAAATACACCAATAGAAAAAATTGGAAAATATAAAGTATTAGAATTTAAAGATATAGACAAAGATTATGTAAAAAATATGATAACAGGAGAAGAAAGCAAATCTGGATTACCAAAATCTAATGTTTTATATTATGGATTAGAAGATAATAATTGGTGTTGTGTTAGACCATCTGGAACAGAACCAAAAATTAAATTATATATGGGAATTAAAGGAAAATCTGAACAAGATGCTAATACAAAATTAGAAGAATTAAAAGATGCAATGGTTGCAATAGTTAAATAGAAAAAGCTCATAAAAAGATGATATAATTCATTTTTTTATGAGTTTTTATAATATAATTCATTGTTTTATTTCCCAATCTGGAAGGTTTCTTTGTATTGCACCAAAAAGATTAGCTCTAATTATAGGAATATCTTTTTGAAGAGTAAAAATCATTTGTTTCATAGATTCTCTTTTGGAAGTACCGTCCATTGGACATACTTTTGGCATAACATTTAAATTATTTTTCTTAACAAAACGTTTTGTTTCTTTTTCAGGTGTATAAATTAATGGTCTAATTAAAGTTATGCCAGAGCGGTCCATATAACTTACAGGTGAAAATGTATTAATACTACCAGTATAAAGTAAGTTTAATAAAAAAGTTTCTAAAACATCATCTTGATTATGACCTAAAGCGATTTTATTACATCCTTCTCTTATTGCAACAGAGTTAATAGCACCTCTTCTTAAATTTGCACATAATGAACACGGATTTTTTTCTTTTCTTATCTCGAAAACAATTTCTTTTGCATTGCTTTTTTCGATGAATAATGGGATTTCTAAATTATTACATATGTTTTGTAGGAAAGTTTTATCAAAAAATTCGAATCCTGGATCTATACTAATTGCTATTAATTCAAATTTTTTGGGATAAAATCTTTGTAATGCCTTAAAAGCGTGTAATAAAGTGATGGAATCTTTTCCTCCAGAAAAACATACTGCAATTTTATCGTTTTCTTCTATCATATGATATTCTTCTATGGCTTTTCTCATGTAACTTAATATTTTTTGCATTGTTTCCTCCTAAATTATTTTATTAATATTATAACATTTCTTGTCAAGAGATATAAATACTTTTTAATTGACAAAAATTTGAAAAAATAGTATTATATTTAAGAATATAAATTATATATGTGCTTATAGCTCAGCAGGATAGAGCAGTCGCCTCCTAAGCGACCGATGGTGGTTCGAGTCCGCCTAGGCACACCAATATAATATATTTTATTGGAGGACAAATTGAAAGAAAAAATAAAACAAATAATAGATACAAAACAATTTCATATATGTATGGTTATTTTTATAATTATAGCAATAATATGTGCTGTTGGATTAATAACATTAAAATATAATGTTGAGGGTGAAAATAATCTTCCATTCGAATTATCTAAAATAGCAGTAATAAGCACAATTGAAGGAAATGACAATGAAGATGTAAATAATAAGTGGAATTTAACAGTAAATCAAAATAATGATATTTATTTATATATAAAAAAAAATGGAAACTATAAAACAACAGAAGCTATTCATAGTATTACTTTAAGTAACTTTACACAAGAACAAGAATCTAAAATTGGCGAAAGAAAAATGTATAAACCAGATGCAAAGGCTGATAGTGTATTATTTAAAAATATAGAAGAAAATAGTGTTGAAAAAATAGAATATACAGGAGCACTAGATTCAAGTATTAAAGAATTAAAAGTATCAAATCAAGGTGGATTAGTTGTTTTTAGATATGCACTTACAAATGTTGCAAATTATGTGTCAAATGATGATATAGAAATAAATCATGGTGAATTATTAAAAAAATTAAATATAAATAATGAAGACTTAAAAGAAAAAATTAGTTTTGATGTTATTTTAAAGTTAGAATCGGGAAAAACATTTAAGTCTAATATAAAATTAGAATTACCAATTGATAATGTTGTTGAAAATGGAACACAAAGTAAAGAATATACAGATTTAAAAGATATTGTATTTAAAAGAATAAATGAATAATTAAAAAACTTAGATTAAAAGTACTTGCTAAATTTCTATTTACAGTATATAATAGGGATGGTATGAAATATAATCTTTGTATAGAGGGCAATCCAATAGAGACCTATGAACCTTGTCAGGTCCGGAAGGAAGCAGCAATAAGTAGAAAATCTTTATGTGGAGTGCTCTCTGTAGAGAGATTAAATTTCACACCATTTTTTAAGATATAAAGGATGTGAGATATATGGCATACACAGCTCTTTATAGAAAATTTAGACCTACAACATTTGCGGATGTGGTAGGACAAGAGCATATAACAAGAACATTAAGAAATCAAATTATTGCAAATAGAGTTGGACATGCATATTTATTTAATGGTGGTAGAGGAACAGGAAAAACATCTTCTGCAAAAATTTTGGCTAGAGCAATAAATTGCTTAAATCCAAAAGATGGAGAACCATGCAATGAATGTGAAATTTGCAAAGGAGCATTAAATGGCTCACTTACAGATATAGTTGAAATGGATGCTGCTTCAAACAATAGTGTTGAAGATATAAGAAGTATTAGAGAAGAAGTAAACTTTTTACCAACAAAGGCAAAATATAGAGTATATATTATAGATGAGGTTCATATGTTATCACCAGGTGCATTTAATGCATTGTTAAAAACATTAGAAGAACCACCAGAACATGTAAAGTTTATTTTAGCAACAACAGAACCACAAAAATTACCTGCAACAATTCTTTCAAGATGTCAAAGATTTGACTTTAAAAGAATTTCAAATGAAGATATAATAAAAAGGTTAAAAATCGTTTGTAGCGAAAGTAATATAGAAATAACAAATTCTGCATTAAATATTATTGCTGTATTATCTGAAGGAGCAATGAGAGATGCTTTATCAATATTAGAGAGATGTATTCAAGATGGAGAAAATAAAATTGATGAAGATAAGATAAAAGATTTAGTAGGGATTCCTAAAATTGCATTTGTGAATAGTATAACAGAAGCAATTATAGAATATGATGTAGATAAAGCATTAAAAAGTATGGATGATATTTTAAGTGAGGGAAAAGACTTAAATAACTTTTTATGGGAAATTATAAAATATATAAAAGATATTTTAATATATAAATCTTCTAAAAAAGCGGATTTATATAGTGAAGAGGAAATTGCTAATATAAATGTAATTGCTGAAAAAGTAACTAAAGAAAAATTAGTTAATTTAATTTATCAATTATCAAAATTAGAATCAGATATGAAGTGGTCAACTCAAAAAACTATTATGTTTCAAGCAGGTATAATAAAATTATGTAGTAACGAATTTGAATTTTCTACTAATATAGAAGAAAGAGTAGATAAAATAGAAAAATATCTAAAATCTGGTAAGGTAGCGATAAGAACTAGTCCAGAACAAATTTCTTCAACACCTATTAATAATGTATCAAATACTTTAAATACAGAAAGTATACCTGTAAAGAAAACAGAAGTCAAAGTAAACACTTCAAAACAGTATTCTAAAGATTTAAATAAAAGTTGGCCAAAAATTGTAAATGATTTAAAGCAAAATGGAAAAATTGTTTTATATACAAATTTAATGAATACTAAAGCAGAAGAAATTAATGATATGACAGTTGGAATAAAGTTTCCAAATGGATTATCTGCTTTTGGAAAAACAGTATTAGAAAAACAAGAAAATATTAAAGAAATATCAACATTAGTTTCAATGGCTTGTGGAAAAGAAATGCAAATAAAATATATAACAGAAGCTCAAAATCAAGTAAGACAGCATAGGCCAGAAGATGATATACAAAAATTAGCAAATCAATCTAATATACCATTTAATGTAATTGATTAAAAAATATAAAGGAGGAATAAAAAATGGCAAAAAGAGGAGGATTCCCAGGAGGAATGGGAGGATTTGGCGGAATGAATATAAATAATTTAATGAAAGAAGCCAAAAAAATGCAAGCAGACATGCAAAGAACACAAGAGGAGTTAGCATCAAAAGAATTTGAGGTATCAGCTGGTGGTGGTGCAATAAATGTAAAAGTAACAGGAGAAAAAATTATTAAAGAAATAAAAATAAATAAAGATGTAGTAGACCCTGATGATGTTGAAATGTTAGAAGATTTAATATTAACTTGTGTAAATGAAGCTTTAAGAAAAGTTGATAGTGCACAAAATCAAGAGTTTGGAAAATTCAATATACCAGGATTAATGTAAAGTGAATAATATAATGTGAAAATAATTAATAGGAGTATTATAATAATATTCCTATTTTATTTGCAAAAAATGTTGAAAAATAATATTTTTGCAAGTGTGATTGCAAAAATATTGACAAAAGAATAATAGAGTGTTATCATTAAGAGGGTGGTAAATAAATGATAATTAGACAGGCTTATTTAAATTTATTAATTCAAGCTAAAGATACGGAATTTATAAAAGTAATAACTGGAGTAAGAAGAAGTGGAAAATCAACATTATTAAAGATGTTTAAAGAGTATCTTTTAGAAAATGGAGTAGATGAAAAAAATATAATACATATGAATTTTGAATCAGCAATGTATGATGAAATTAAAGATTATAAAGAGTTATATAAAAAAGTGAAAAATAATATTTCTAAAGAGAAATGTTATATATTATTAGATGAAGTACAAAATGTAGAAAAATGGGAAAAAGCAGTTAATTCAATAAATATTGATTTTAATGTTGATATTTATATAACAGGCTCTAATGCATATCTATTATCTAGTGAACTTGCAACATTGTTATCAGGAAGATATATAGAAATAAAAATGTTTCCATTATCATTTAAAGAATTTTTAGAATTTAATAATTATGATAGAAATAATATAGAAGATAAATTTTATGAATATCTAAAATATGGAGGATTACCTGCTATATCACAAATAAAAGACAAAAATGATTTAGTACTGACCTACTTAAATGATATATATAATACAATAGTAAAAAAAGATATAATAGAAAGAAATGGAATAAAAGATATAGCTCTTTTGGAAAATATAGTAAAATATGTTGCTTCAAATATAGGAAGTTCAATATCTGCAAATAAAATAAGTGACTATTTAAATAGTAATAGAATAGTAGAAAAAACCAATCATCAAACTATAGATAATTATTTAAAGATGTTAGAAAATGCTTTTATTGTGTATAAAGCAGATAGGAGTGATATAAGAAGTAAAGCAATATTAAAGACTTTAGGTAAATATTATTTGACAGATATGGGAATTAGGAACATAATTTTAGGTTATAGAAATATAGATGAAGGGCATTTGCTTGAAAATGTTGTATATCTTGAATTATTAAGAAGAGGGTATAAGGTTAATATTGGAAAGACTCAAAATTATGAAGTGGACTTTGTTGCCGAAAATATTGAAACTGTTAAATATTATCAGGTATCTAGATCCATAGTAGATGATGCGGTAAGGGAAAGAGAATTAAGAAGTTTAGAAAGTATATCAGATAATTATGAAAAATCAATATTAACAATGGATAAAACAATAAATAAGGATTATAATGGAATAAAAATTATAAATATAATAGATTTTTTATTAGAAGATTAGAATAGTAGATTTTAAATGAAATATATTGATAAAATATGTAAATTGTGATAGATTATTTAAAATAAAATAAAAATAAAAAGGAGAAGGCATATGTCACTTTATTCACCATCAATAGAAAAACTAATAGAAGGTTTTGAAAGGTTACCTAGCATTGGGCATAAAACAGCTGCTAGACTTGCTTTTTATATTTTAAATTGTTCTGAAGAAGAAACAAATCAATTTATAAAATCAATCCAAGATGCAAAGAAAAATTTAAAATATTGTAGTAAATGTTATAATATATCAGATACAGATCCATGTCCAATATGTTCAAATCCGAAAAGAGATCAAAGTTCAATTTGTGTTGTAGAAGATGTTAGAGATATAATAGCAATGGAAAAAACACATGAATTTAAAGGAGTTTATCATGTTTTACACGGTTCAATATCACCAATGAATGGAATTGGACCAGATGATATAAAAATAAAAGAACTACTTGCAAGATTAATGGATGGAACTATAAAAGAAGTTATATTAGCAACTAATCCTAGAGTTGAGGGAGAAGCGACAGCGATGTATTTGTCAAAATTAATAAAACCATTAGGAATAAAAGTTACTAGAATAGCACATGGAATTCCTGTTGGCGGAGATTTAGAGTATACAGACGAAATTACTTTAACAAAAGCTTTAGAGGGTAGAATAGAAATTTAGCAATTATTATTTTCAGATTTTTGAGTTGCTATTATTGCTAAATTATCACCTAATGCGGTTACGAAAGCAGCTAAAGATGTTACATCATCTATAGATAAGTTTTTTCCAATAGTTATCGCAAGACTACTTGCAAGACTAATCAATTCACAGCTAGATAAATCAGAAAAACACATAAAATACACCTCTAAGTATTTTATGTGTTTTTTAAATTATTGTTAATTATTTGATAAACATATTTTACAAATATCTTCGGTAGAATGTTTCTTTGCTAAATTATTGGTGCTTTCTTTCATTTTTTGTAATTTTTCTGAGTTAGAAAGAATTTCTTCAAAGATTTTATCTGGATTATCATGTTTTCTAATCCAAATTCCTACATTATGAGATTCTAAAAATTCTGCATTTTCTTCTTCTTGACCAGGAATAGGATTAATAATAATCATAGGTAGGTTAGAAGCTAAACTTTCTGAGGTTGTTAGTCCACCAGGTTTTGATACTACTAAATCTGATATAGACATAAGTTCAGGAACTTTGTCTGTATATTCTAAAATTTTTACAACATTCTCTTTATTATATTTTTTTACTATGGTATTAAGATCTTCTTTCATTTTTAAATTTTTTCCAGAAATAGCAATAACCTGAAAATCATCGAAATTCTTAATTAAACTTTCAAAAATTTCAACAGTTCTTGTTTTTCCTAAACCAAATTCTCCACCACCAAAAAATAATATTGTTTTTTTATCTTTTTGAAGGTCAAATTCTTTTAAAATTTCATCTTTATCATATTGTTTTAAAAAACGTGAAGATATTGGGATACCAGTTGTAAAAATTTTTTCTGATGATATGTTTTTTGAAATTAAGTAATCTTTCATTTTATTATGTGCAACAAAAAAATAATCTGTAAAATCACTTCCAACAAGCCATTGATCATGTGGAGAAAAATCTGTCATTATCGTTGCAATTTTTGCATTTATTTTATCTTTTCTTTTTAAATAACTACACATCTGGCTTCCAAATGGATGTGTTGAAATTATTATATCAGGTTGTTTTTCTCGTAATAATTTCAAAAGTTTTATTGCAAAAATTTTATTTGATCTAGAAGAAATATGTGCTAAAGGACCTTTTTGGGAATCTGAATAAATTTTTCCCCAAGCCCAAGGAATTTTTTTTGCCATTTCTCTGTAAGCTGCTGTTGTTATTTTTTCTATGGGTTTATTTATGTATTTCATACAATCAATTAATTCTGTTTCATAATCTGAATAATTTGTATCTATGCATTCTTTTATTGATTTTGCTGCATTTAAATGTCCACCACCATATGATGCATAAAAAATTAAAACTTTTTTCATATAAAAACTCCTTGCATTTAATTTATATAATTTTAACATAATTTATATTTAGTTGGCAAGTTCTTCAGATGAAATAAAAAATCTACAAAAATGAAAAAATAGTATATAATTTATAAATTTGTAAAGAATAAAAATAAAATTTTAAATAAAGGGTGATATTGTGAAAAAATTATTAAGGATAAGTTTAATATTATTTTTATTAGTATTATCCACAATTTGTATATTTATTGTGGACAAAGATGGTAAAAATAATGTTTCATTAGCACAAGCAACAAGTTCGTCTGATATCCAATTAATGGCAAGAGCTATAAATGGAGAAGCAAGAGGCGAACCATACGAAGGACAAGTTGCTGTTGGTGCAGTTATTTTAAATAGGGTAAAAGATTCTAGATTTCCAAATTCAATATCTGGGGTAATATATCAAGCTGGAGCTTTTACAGCTGTATCTGATGGCCAAATAAATGTTGCAATAAAAGAGGACTCTACAGTATATAAAGCTGCACGAGATGCAATGAATGGATGGGATCCTACTGGGGGTTGTGTGTATTATTTTAATCCAAATACTGCAACAAATAAATGGATATGGTCTAGACCATTAGTTAAAACAATAGGAAAACATAGATTTTGTAAATAAATTTTAAAAAGGAAAGGTGTATAGTATGAATAAATTAAAAGATTGGGTAGGCAGATTAAGAAAAGGTCATATGTTAAGTGTAATTTGTGTTTTTTTAATTATAATTGCAATTTTAATAGTTGTTTTAATAAGAAAGGAACAAGAATCAAAACAAGCATCAGAAAATTCTTACAATATGGCATTTTATTCTTTAGTTGATTATGTAGAAAATGTAGAAACATATCTTGCAAAATCGTTAATATCAAGTACTCCAGAACATGGGGCAGAAACATTAACAAATGTATGGAGAGAAGCAAATTTAGCTCAAGCATATTTATCAAGACTACCAATAGAAAGTCAAGAATTAGAAAATACAGAAAAATTTTTAAATCAAGTTAGTGATTATAGTTATTCATTATCAAGAAAAAATATTTATAATGAAAGTTTATCTGTAGATGATTTGAAAAATTTAAAAGATTTACACAATTATAGTGTCGAGTTAGAGAATACATTAAATCAATTATCAGATGATATAAATTCCGGAAGAATAAAATGGAATGAACTTTCTAATAAAGGAACAATAGCATTTGCACAACAGGTAAGTACGCAAACAAATGATAGTTTTAGTAATTTAGAAGAAAATTTCCATGAATATTCAGGATTAATATATGATGGAGCATTTTCTGAACATATGACAAGTAGTGAGAAAAAAGGATTAACAGGAGAAGATATAGATGAAGAAGTAGCAAAACAAAAAGTAGTAGAATTTATAGGACAAGAAAATATAAAAGAAATACAAAATTTAGGATATTCAGAAAATGCAACAATACCAGAGTATAATTTTTCTGTAAAAACAAATTCAGAAAACGAAATAACAATATCAATTGCTAAAAAAGGAGGTCATATTATTTATATGAACTCAAATAGAACAGTAAATTCCGAAATTATATCTCAAGAAGAAGCAAACGAAAAAGGAAAAGAATTTTTAAATAGCAAAGGATTAAATAATATGAAAGAAACATATTATTTAAAACAAGATGGTATAGTTACTATAAATTATGCATATACACAAGATAATGTTGTTGTATATTCTGATTTAATAAAAGTAAAAGTTGCTTTAGATAATGGGGAAGTTTTAGGAATAGAAACAACAGGTTATTTAAATAATCATACCCAAAGAGATACTTCAAAAGTAAAAATTACTAAAGAAGAGGCAAAAAAGACATTAAATAAGGATTTAGAAATAATGGCAGAAGGATTAGCAATAATTCCGACTGAATATAATACAGAAATTTTATGTTACGAATTTAAAGGAAAAGTTGACAATAAGGAATTTTTAGTTTATATAAATGCAGAAAATGGAAGAGAGGAAGATGTTTTAATTATAACAAATACTCCAAATGGAACATTGACAATGTAAAAAAGGAAGAGGGGTTCATAGCCCCTTTTCCTTTTTATATTTTAACTTTTTTAGTATTAATGTCTTTTATATACATCTTTAGAAATAGTTTCAGTACTAACTATGCGACCATCTCTTTTCAAAGTTTTATAACCTTCTGAATAAATATAATTAGCATTAGAACGAGTTATTTTTGAAGAAAGAACAACCTCATAATCATTATCAGATTTTAATCCCCAAATTTTAAAATTAGCAATACCTTTTGAAACAGAACAAGTTATTTTAATTGGGTATTCACGATTATTTTTAAATTTAAAATCAATAGCACCATATACAACAGTTGCATCTCTACTAGCATTTGAATAAGATGGAATAAATTGATGGTTACTTCTTTCTATAATTTCTAAATTAGAAAGTAAAACAGCATTATATAATGTAGTAGTTATTTGGCAAATTCCGCCACCTAAACCATCAACGACTTTACCATTAAGATATATAGGAGCTTCTTTATAGCCAGCAGAAATAGTTCTAGCTCCAACAACTTTATTATAAGAAAATATTTCTCCAGGCATTAAAACAGTTCCATTTATTTTATTTGCTGCTAATATTAAATTTGTAGTACGATTTTTATCGCTTACTATATAATTAGTTGAAAAATCAGATAATAAATCTGGAAATGCTTCAGTACCAATCATGTTAGTAGTAATACTTGGGTAAAGAACCTTTAAGGGTATTGTACATTCGTTAGAATCTGAATTTAATAATTTTTTTGCTTCATCAAGAGATATAGCAAAGTCAACACCATTTTCACTTGGGTATACACCAAATGGATTTTGTGTATAGTAAGCATTTACAGGTTCTTTGTGAATTTCATTATAAATATTATCTAAATTAATTTCAGATGGAGATTGCTCAACTGTTGATACTTCAATAGAATTATTGATATTTAAATTATAAATTTTATCTCTAATAATTTTAATAGATTCATCTATATTTACAATATATCCAGTAGTGCCTTTAGTAATTATAAGATTTGTACCATCAATGTAATAAGAACTATCAATCATTTTATCTGGTAATTTTGCAGAAATATCTTTTAATTCAGATGAAAGTTGATCTTCATTGATAGAAAATGCGGGTTCTATATTTACATTAAAAATTGCAGTTTTTATAATGTTAAAATTATTTTCAAAAATATTTCCGTTTCTTCCGATATCATAAGCAATATTTACAGCTTCTTCTATGTTAAAATTGATGTCTATATTTGTAGATGGGATTGAAGTTTCGTAAGTATCATGTGTTAAAGTTATTTCTTCTGGAATAGCAGTATCAATTTCTTCAGAAATTTTTTTAAGAGCTTCTTCTTTTGACAAATTAGATACATCGAATCCTTTTATATAGATGCCTTTTATTGTTTTATCATTTTTAGTATTAACTATTGTAAAAGTACAATAAGCAATTAGTAATAAGATAATAAATGTAAATGATAAAAATGCAAAAAGTGTTAATATATCTGATGAAGTATTTTTATTGTTGTAATTATTTGGTAAAGGTTTAAATTCTTCATTTTTAACAATTTTTTCGTTATTTTTCAATTCAATATTTGTAATATTATTATTTGTATCTTCAATTATAGATGTTTCTTCTTTTTCTTTTAATTCCATATATAACTCCTTAAAAATTAAAAAGATTATAACATAAAAAGACAAAATTTTCTATAATTATTTCATAAAATTACTAATGTAAAAAAAAATTTTTTGCAAATAATAATATTAATAAATCTTTAATAAGGTTTATTAGAAAGAGGAGGATGTTATGTCTAGAAATAGTAAATTAATATCTGAAAATTTAAGGGAAGAAATCGCAAAAGAACTTGGAGTTTATGAACAAGTAAAAAAAGATGGCGGAAGCTGGGCTAGTGTTTCTTCAAGAGATTGTGGAAATATAGTTACAAAAGCTATTGAAATTGCAAATCGTTCTGTAGAAAACAAATAGTTGAAAGTGGATTTTATTTAATCCACTTTTAAATTTTTTTTTATATCAATTGCAAAAATAAAACAAATAGCATATAATTTAACAAGAAAAAATGAGGTGGTAATTATGAAAATACATGAAATAATAAAAGTAACAAATGGGAAATTAATAAATGGAAAATTAGAAGATGAAATAGATCAATTTTGTAAAGATACCAGAATATTAGAACAAGGAGATACATATATAGGAATAAAAGGGGAAAATTTTGATGGAAATAATTTATGGGAGAATGCACTTGAAAAAGGTGCAAAAGCAGTAATTGTACAAAATATAAAAATTTCAAAGGAAGATTTAGAAAAATGGAGAAATAAAGTAATAATAGAAGTAGAAGATACAATTGAAGCGATTGCAGAAATCGCATTATATAAAAGAAAGTTGTGTAAAAAAGATTTTCCAGTTATTGGAGTAACAGGAAGTGTAGGAAAGACAAGTACAAAAGATATTATATCAAATGTAGTATCACAAAAATATAAAACATTAAAAACACAAGGCAATAATAACAACAATATAGGTCTTCCATTTACAATATTTAATTTAAAAGACCAAGAAGCGGCAGTAATCGAAATGGGAATGAACCATTTTGGTGAGTTAAGTAAATTAACTCAAATAGCAAAACCAACAATAGCAGTAATAACAAATATAGGAACATCACATATTGGTAATTTGGGCTCTAGAGAAAATATATTAAAAGCTAAGTTAGAAATACTTGAAGGAATGGATAAAAAAGTTTTAGTAATAAATAATGATAATGATTTATTACATAGTTGGAATCAAAATGAACATATTGGTATAGATGTACATACATATGGAATTGAAAATAATTCAGAAGTAATGGCAGAAAATATTAAATTATATGAAAATAATAGTGAGTTCACATGTAATATAAAGGGAAACAAATTTAAAATAAGAGTACCAGTTGGAGGAATTCATTTTGTATATAATGCAATATGTGCAGCGACTGTTGGAAATTTATTGGGATTAAATGTAGATGAAATAAAAAAAGGAATAGAAACATTCGAACTTACTAAAAAGAGGATGGACATAATAAATTTAAAAAATAATGTAACAATTATTAATGATACATATAATGCAAGTTTTGAATCAATGAAAGCTTCGTTAGAATATCTAAAAGGTTTAAACTGTAAAAGAAAGATTGCTGTTTTAGGAGATATGTTTGAACTTGGGGAATATTCAAAAGAACTACATGAAAAAGTTGGAGAAGAAGTTTATAAAAATAAAATTGATGTTTTAGTTTGTACAGGAGAAAATGCTAAAAATATTGTTAAAAGTGCTGAAACTTACGGAATGAACAAAAACAATATATATTATTTTGATAATAGAGATAAAGTTCAAGAGTTTATAAAAAATAGTTGGAAAGAAGGAGATGCAATATTATTTAAAGCATCAAACGGAATGAAGTTTTTTGAAATGGTTTCAAAATTAGAAAAAAGTTTAGGAGGAAAATAAATTGAACAGAATAAAATTATGTGTGATTTTTGGTGGAATGTCAACCGAAAACGAAGTGTCATGTGTTTCAGGAGCATCTGTTATAAAACATTTAAATAAAGAAAAATATAATATATTTCCAGTATATATAAATAAAATAGGAAATTGGTACAAGGTAAATCTTGAAGATATGGAAAAAGATCAAAGCTTAGAACATAGAGAACATATAGACAATATTACAGGATATTTAAAGCAAATGGATATAATATTTCCTGTTTTACATGGATTATATGGAGAAGATGGTACAATACAAGGATTGTTCGAATTATTAAAAATACCATATGTAGGGTGTGGTGTGCTAGCTTCTAGTATTGGTATGGATAAGGTTTACACAAAAATAATTTTTGATAAAGCTCAAATAAATCAAGCTAAATACATTTATATAAGAAAGTATAATGAAAAATATATTTATGTAGATAATAATTTTGATGAGCAGATTTTATCATTAGAAAATATTATGAAAATATCAGAGGAAAAATTAAAATTTCCTGTATTTGTAAAACCGTCAAATTCAGGTTCTAGTGTTGGAATAAGTAAAGCACACAATAGCGAAGAATTACAAAATGCAATAAAAGAAGCTGAAAAATATGATAATAAAATTTTAATCGAAGAAGGAATCATTGGAAAAGAAGTGGAATGTGCTGTTTTAGGAAATGAAGATGTCATAAGTTCTTGTGTGGGAGAGATTAAAGCGGCAGATGAATTTTATAGTTATGATGCAAAATACAATAATGAAAATTCAAAAACATTAATTCCAGCAGAACTTTCAGAAGAAAAGTCAAAAGAAATTCAAAAACTAGCAATTAAAGCATTTAAAGCAATTAGTGGTAAAGGATTATCTAGAGTAGATTTCTTTGTTGAAGATAAAACAGAAAAAATTTATATAAATGAGATAAATACATTGCCAGGATTTACTAGTATAAGTATGTATCCAAAATTATTTAAAGCAAAAGGAATTGAATATGATAAATTACTTGATAAATTAATAGAACTAGAAATAAATAAAAATCCATAAAAACTATGGATTTTTTTTCTATTTATGTTATAATATAGCTACCTAATTTTAGGAGGATGTCAAATGATATATAAAGATTACTATAAAATATTAGATTTAAAAACAAGTAGAGTTTCAATAGATGAAATAAAAGTAGCATATAGATTAGCTGCAAAAAAATATCATCCAGATTTAAATGTAGGAGACTCATTAGCAGAAGAAAGAATAAAAGACATAAATGAGGCATATAGGACATTATCAGTACCAGCTTCAAAAAGAAAATATGATAGAATATGGAATTCTAAAAATAATGTTAATAATTATCAAAAGATAAAAGGCAAAAATATATTTAATATGTTTTTAGGAAATATAGAAAATAAAGAAGATGTTGATAATAAAAAAGTTCCGCAAAGAGGAGAAGATATAGAAACGCAAATAAATGTAAAACTAGAAGAAGCTTTTTATGGTCTAGAAAAAAAGATTTCATTAAGAACAATTGATGGAAAAATGAAAACATTTTCAGTAAAAGTTCCAGATGGAATTAGAAATGGTGAAAAAATAAGATTAATTGGTCAAGGAAAACCAGGAAAAAATGGCGGAAAAAACGGAGATTTATTTATAAAAATAGATATAGAAAATAATAAAAATTTTAGATTATTCGGCTCAGATTTATTTACAGATTTATTATTAACACCATGGGAAGCAGCATTGGGAATAAGGACTAATCTAGCTACAATCGATGGGGAAACTACTATATATATTCCTCAAGGAATGCAAAGTGGAGAAAAAATAAAAATACCTAACAAAGGCTATAAAAATGGAAAAGGTGGAAGAGGAGATTTGGTTGCAGAAGTAAAAATAGTTGTACCAAAAAAATTAACAGAGGAAGAAAATAAATTATTTGAAGAATTAAAGAAAATTTCAAAATTTAGTCCAAGAAATTCTATAGAATAAAATTGAAGTTAGATATCAATATAATTTACATAAATTTTATTGACAAAAATCTTTTGAAATAGTATAATTATAGATAGTTGTGACAAACAAAAGAAGAATTCTATGGAAAATCATAGGAAGAGGTGTAAAAAAATGGAAAATGTACAAGGAAAACATTTTAGTATAACAGACCCCAAAGGGGTAAATACTGTAATTTATCAGGTATATAAAACTAAAAAAGAATTTTTAAAAGAATATCCTAAATATACTGTTGAAAGATTAGAACATTCAGAAGAAATAAGGGGAGATTTAAACAGGAAAACTTTTTATGTTGAAGATCCTGCAAAGGATGGAAACACATTAGTTATCTTGTCTTTTGGTCAAGACAGAGTTGTGATAAACACAGGAATATTACTTGGTGATGAACTAAGAATTACAAAAAAACCAACACCTTTTAAATTCACAACACTATATTCAGATAAATCAGAAGAATACAAAGAATTTAAATATACTCCAAATTTTAAGAGGCCTATATCTATAATAGACCCTGAAACTACAGAAGAAGTAAAACCTATACTATATTTTGATGAAAAAACAAATGAAGTAAAAGGTAAATGCAAATTAAAACCATATAAGTCTTATTTCGCATTCGAAATAAGAGATAGTGAATAAGGGAGGAGAAGCCAAATGGCAAAAAACATTAAGGAAGTAAGAGAAACAATAGGGAAAGATGATCAATCAATAAAAGTTGCTGCATATGAACCTAGAGTAATATTAATAGAATTAGGAAAATATGAATTAGATAGTAAAACTAATTATAACCAAAAAGAAGTTAAAAGTGATGAATTATCTGAAGGAATGGTAATTCAAGCAAGTAATGGCGGAAATCCTAATAAATATGATAGAGAAATATAACAAAAATATACTAAAGATAGTAGGTGATTTTAATGAATTACAAAATAGAGGGAGCAATAAAGAAAAATAGAAAAGCTTTTATAATATGTTTAATACTATGGTTGGTTTTAGCCATAGTATTTGTTGCGCCAGTTGCATATAGTTTATTTCAGGCTAATGCAAGTGGTGTATTTTCAGGAAGTGTATTTATTGAAAAACTAGTTACTAATATAACAAATCCATTTGGAACACTTGGAAACATATTTTCACAAGGGGCAACACATAATTTTACATCAACATTAATAGGTTTTTCTATAATTTATGTAATAATTTTTCTTGTTGGATTTTTTAAATCAACACCAAAAAATGAATATGTAGATATAGAACATGGTTCAAGCGATTGGAGCCAAAAAGGTGAACAATATCAAGTTTTAAGCAAAAATAAGGGGATTATATTAGCGGAAAATAATTATTTACCAGTAGATAAAAGGGGGAACGTAAATGTTCTAGTAGTTGGACGGTTCAGGTTCTGGTAAATCTTCATCATACTCAATACCAAATGCTTATCAAATGTTAGGTTCATATGTGTTTACAGACCCTAAAGGAGAACTATATGATAGAACAGCAGGATATTTAAAAGAACATGGTTATGAAATAAAAGTATTAAATTTGGTAAGACCACAATTTAGTGATGGTTATAACCCATTAATGCATATATCATCAGAACTTGATGTTGATGTTATAGCAAATACAATAGTAAAAGGTCAAAAAACAGATAGTAGTTCAGACCCGTATTGGGACGATATGGCAGAAATGTTATTAAAAGCATTAATATATTATTTAATAGCAACAAGACCAGAAGAAGAACAAAACTTAGCAAGTTGTGCAGAATTAGTAAGAGCTGCAAACAAAAATGGCGGAAGTAACTTATTGTCAGATTTAATGAACCAATTACCATATGACCATCCTGCTAGAATGAATTATAAATCAATAGAGATAGCACCAGAAAGAACATATGGTTCAATACTAAGTTCTTTACAATCAAAATTAGGAAAGTTTGATTCTAAAGAAATAGCTGAATTAACATCTACTGATACAATAAATTTTGAAGATATAGGAAATAAGAAAACAGCGGTATATGTTATATCATCAGATACACATACAGCATATGATTTCTTATTAACAATATTTTTCTCACAAATGATACAACAATTATATGATTATGCAGACCAAAATGGTGGAAAACTAAAAGAGCAAACATTCTTCATATTAGATGAGTTTGCAAATATAGGAAAAATACCAGACTTTGATAAAAAAATATCAACATCAAGAAGTAGAAAAATATCATTTAGTGTTATATTACAAAATATTGACCAATTAGAGGCAGTATACGAAAAATCTTATGAAACAATTATGGGTAACTGTGATACACATTTATTTTTAGGAAGTAACTCATTTAAAACTGTTGAATATTTTTCAAAAGCACTTGGAGAAAAAACAATTGGAAGAGATAGTATTTCAGTAAATAAAGATAAGAAAAATCATAAAACAGGAAAAAGTGTATCAGACCAAGTAATGGCAAGAGCATTGATGACACCAGATGAATTAAGAAGAATGGATAACGATGAATGTATAATCTTTGAAAAAGGAATAAAACCAGTTAAAGCAAATAAATTTTATTACTTTAAACATCCAATGGCAAGGGATATGTCAAGATGTGAAATAAGTCATAATGATATAGGAGAGATAGAAAGAGGAACATGGAGAAAATATAATCCATATAATCCATATGTTGAAGATAAAGAAGAAAAAAGTGTAGATAGTTTAGATATAGAGTCTTTAGATGATTTATTTAATGACGAATTAGAAGAAAAAGAAGAAAAAAAACCAGTAAAAGAATATAGTAATGAATTAAATTTAGATGATTTTAATAATGCACCAATGCTACCACAAGATGAAGAAGATACATACGATTTACAAAAAGAATTAGAAGCAAAATTTGATGAATTATTTGGTCCAATTAATAATGAAAATAATTAAAAAGATTATTGCAGTTATTTGCAATAATCTTTTTTAATATTTATTTACAAACTTTTGTTTTTATGATATAAATATAACAATATAAAAAAAGGAAAGTGATAAAATGAAATTTGTACATATAGCAGATATGCACTTGGATAGTCCATTTGTAAATTTATCAGATAAAGAAAGTTTAGGAGATTTACGAAGATTAGATCAAAGAAAAGCGTTAAAAAAAATAATAGAACATATAAAAGAAAATAAAATAGAATATTTATTTATTTCAGGAGATTTATATGAACAAAAATATATAAAGAAGTCAACAATAGAATATATAAATAATTTATTTAAAGAAATACCAAAAACAAAAATATTTATATCACCAGGAAATCATGACCCATACATAAAAAATTCATATTATTATAAATTTAATTGGAATGAAAATGTAAAAATATTTTCTTCAAAAATAGAAAAAGTAGAATTGAATGAAGTAGATATATATGGGTACGGATTTGATGACTTTTATTGTAAAGATTTTAATATAAAAGAATTAAATATAGAAAATAAAAATAAATTAAATATATTAATTGTTCATGGAACATTAAATGGAGGAGTAACATTAGAACATGAATATAATCCAATATCAAAAAAAGAATTGGAAGAAAAAGAATTTGATTATGTTGCATTAGGACATATACATAAATTAGATTATAATACTCAGGAAAATCAAAAAATTGTATATCCTGGTTCTACTGTGTCACTAGGATTTGACGAACTTGGCAAACATGGGATGATAGTTGGAAATATAGAAAAAGGAAGTATAGAATTAAAATTTATTCCATTAGATGATAAAGAATTTGAATTAAAAGAAATTGATGTAACCAATATAATATCAAAAGAAGAATTAATTGAAGAAATAAATGAATTAAAATTTGAAGAAAATAAATTAATAGAAATTATTTTAATTGGAAAAAGAAATTTTGAAATTAATACGTATGAATTAAATAAATTAATTTTTAATGAAAAAATTATAAAAATAAAAAATAAAACAAAAATAAATTATAATTTAGAAAAAATAGCAAATGAAAATACATTAAAAGGACTATTTGCCAAAAATATAAAAAATAAATTAAATGATGAAACATTAACAGAACAAGAAAAGGAAATTGTAGAAAAAGCGGTAGAAATAGCTTTTGAAGCATTAGAATAAAAAGAAAGGAATGAAATTTTTGAAAATAAATAAATTAAAAATAAATTCATATGGAAAATTAAAAGAAAAAGAAATAAATTTAGAAAATGGAATAAATTTAATATATGGAGAAAATGAAGCAGGAAAATCAACATTAATAAAATTTATTATTAATTCTTTTTATGGAATTTCTAAAAATAAAAAAGGAAAAGAATTTTCAGATTATGAAAAATATAAACCTTGGAATGGAGAAGAATTTTCTGGAAAAATTGATTATGAATTAGATAATAATGGAAAATATCAAATATTTAGAGATTTTAATAAAAAAAATCCAAAAATATTTAATGAAAAAATGGAAGAGATTTCAAAAGAATTTAATATTGATAAAAATAAAGGAAATGAATTTTTTTACGAACAAACAAAAATAGATGAAGATTTATTTTTATCGACACTAGCTATTAATCAAAAAGAAATAAAATTAGAAAAACAAACTCAAAATATATTAATACAAAAAATTGCTAATTTAGTTGGTACAGGAGATGATAATATTTCATACAAAAGAGCGATAGACAGAATAAATAGAAGACAATTAGATGAAATTGGAAGTGATAGGTCTAGAGAAAAGCCAATTAATTTAATTAACAGAAAAATAGAAGAGTTAGAAAATGAAAAACAAAAATTAGAAAAATATAAAGAATATAAATATGATTTCGAAGATGAAGAAAATAATTTAAATGAAGAAATTTTAAATTTAGAAAATGAAAATAAATTTTTAGTAGAAATAAAATTATTAAATGAAAATCAAAAAATAGAAAAAGAAAAAATAAATATAAAAGAAAATATAAAAAAGGAAAATTTAGAAAAAATAAATGAAATAAAAAATAAAATAAATGAAATAAAAAATGATAATAAAAATATTTATGAAAAATACTCAGAAAAAAAGGAAATAAAAAATAAAAGAAAAAATAAATTAAATAAAAAAATAATATTAAATTTAATAATATTAAGTTTGATTAATTTTTTACAATTTAAAATAATAAAAAATAAAATATTTAATTATATTTTTCTTCTTACAGTACCAATTGATTTAATTATTTCATTATTTTTAATAAATAATAAAAATAAAAAAATAAAAAATAAAGAAAAAATAGAAAAAAAATTTTTTGAAAAAATAAATCAAGAAATAAATAATTTAAAAAATGAAATAAATATATTAGAAAATAATAATGATAAATTAGAAAATGAAATAAATAAATTAAAAAATAATTTTAATTTAAAAATTAATTTGGAAAAAGAAAAAATAAAAAATAAATATTTAAATAAAATACAAAAAAATAAAATAAATAATTATTTAGATTTAATTGAATTAGAAAAAATAAATTTTGAAATAGAAAATATAAAAAATAAAATAAATAATTTAAAATTAAAATTACATTCATTAGATTTAGATAAAAAAAATATAGAACCCAAATTAGATGATTTATCAAAAATAGAAGAAGAATTAAGTTGCAATAATGAACAAAAGTTAAGTTTGCAAAAATTAAATTTAAGTATTATGCTTGCAAAACAAATTTTAGAAAAATCTTATGATGAAATGAAAAACTCAGTAACTCCTAAGTTTACAGAGAATTTATCTAATAACATTTCTAAAATTACAAATGGAAAATATAACAAAGTTAAGTTTAATGAAGAAACTGGACTAGTTGTAGAATTAGAAAATGGAGATAATGTATTAGCAGAGAAATTAAGTGTAGGAACAATAGACCAATTATATTTGTCATTAAGACTTTCAATGGTAGATGAATTATCTGAAGAAAAAGTTCCGATTTTATTAGACGAAGCTTTTGCATTTTATGATAATTCAAGATTAGAAAATATTTTAAAATATTTAAATAACAATTATAAAAATAGACAAATAATTATTTTTACTTGTACAGATAGAGAAAAAGATATATTAAATAAAAATAATATAATATTTAATTATATACAATTATAAATTTGTTAAATAATACTAATTACTTGAAAAAAACGAAAAAAAATAGTATAATACATAAAGTTTAAAAGTAAAGGAGAATATTTATGTTTGAAAAATTAGAAGCAGTAGAAAAAAGATATGAAGAATTAACAAAAATGATTAGTGACCCAGAAGTAATATCTAATCAATCAGAATGGCAAAAATTAATGAAGGAACATGCAAGCATAGAAGATATAGTATTAAAATTTAGAGAATATAAAAAAGCAAAAGAAGCTATGGAAGAAGCAAAAGAAATGATGGAAGATAAAGAACTAAAGGAACTAGCAGAGGTTGAATATTATGATAATAAAGAAAAATTACCCAAGCTAGAAGAAGAACTAAAATTTCTTTTAATTCCTAAAGATCCAGATGATGATAAAAACATTATTTGTGAAATAAGAGCAGGAGCTGGTGGAGAAGAAGCAGCATTATTTGCAGGAACATTATTTAGAATGTACACAATGTATTCAGAAAGAAAACATTGGAAAATAGAAGTGTTAAATGAAAATGAAACAGGACTTGGTGGTTATAAAGAAATTACATTTATGATTACAGGTAAAGGTGTTTATAGTAGATTAAAATTTGAAAGTGGTGTACATAGAGTACAAAGAGTTCCAGATACAGAAAGTAGTGGAAGAATACATACATCAACAGCAACTGTAGCAGTACTTCCTGTTGTTGAAGATGTTGAGATAGAAATAAATCCAGCAGATATAAAAATGGAAGTTTTCCGTGCCTCAGGTGCAGGAGGACAACATATTAATAAAACATCCTCAGCTGTAAGACTTATACATGAACCAACTGGAATTGTTGTTGAATGTCAAACTGAAAGATCTCAATTCCAAAATAAAGATAATGCGATGAGAATGCTTAGAACTAAATTATATGAAATAGAAAAACAAAAACAAGATAGTGAAGTTGCTAATGCAAGAAAATCTCAAGTAGGTTCAGGAGATAGAAGTGAAAAAATAAGAACATATAATTACCCTCAAGGAAGAATAACAGACCATAGAATTGGAATGAGTATTTATCAAATGGAAAATTTCCTAAATGGAGATATTGATGAAATGATAGACAATTTAATTGCAGCAGATAGAGCTGAAAGATTAAAGGGTGAAGAAGAATAAGATGTGTACTAAAATACACATCTTTTTTTATAATAAAAATAAAGTAATAAAATAAGAAAACAAAAATAAACTAGTATAAAAAGTAAAAAAGGAGATTTTGAAAATGAGCGAAATCTTAAAAACAACATTACTAGGTTTGTTTTTTGGAACATTTGGAACAACAATAGGTGGAATATTAGGAATAATAATAAAGAAAAATTCAAACAAATTTTTAAGTTTTATTTTATCATTTGCATCAGGACTGATGATGGCTATTATATGTTTTGATTTAATACCAGAAGCTTTAGGAATTAGTAATATTTATGGAGTCATTTTTGGAGTATTAATAGGAATAATTTCAATGATTTTTTGCGATATTATAGTTCAAAGAAATTTTAATCTAAAAGAAAAAAAGTATAAGGCAAGTAATGATTTATTAAAAACAGGAATAATTGTTTCAATAGGATTAGCAATACATAATTTCCCAGAAGGATTAGCAATAGGTTCTGGTTTTGAAGCATCTTTAAAATTAGGATTAAGTTTAGCAATTGCGATATGTTTGCATGATATACCAGAAGGAATATCAATGTCAGTACCTATGAAAAATGGAGGAATGTCAAAAATAAAAGTTATTTTTTATGTAATATTATCTGGAATAACAACAGGATTAGGTGCATTTTTTGGAGCAATTGTTGGTTCAATATCAGAAAATGTAATAGCTATTTGCCTAAGCTTTGCAGCTGGTGCAATGTTATATATTGTGTCAGGAGAATTAATACCAGAATCAAATAAGCTATATAAAGGTAGAATGTCTGCTATTGGAAATATGATTGGATTTATTATTGGTATTTTTGCCACTCAATTATAAAAAAATAAAAGTTTTGTTGTAAATTAACAAAACTTTATTTTTTTATATAATAGATATATTAAATAGCTAATAAAAGTAATACTAGAAATAACAATACAAATTTTATGAAGTTTAGTAGCATGAAAAGAAACTTCAAAAATTCCATTAATATCAGAACCTAGATTAACTTGAATTAAACCATGTTCAGATTCTGTACATTCTAAACTAATTGATTTGTTGCTATCAGATGGGATATATTTTACTACATATCCTTTATAGAACAAGAAAGGTAATTCTAGAGTAGTATTTTCAGCCACATTATCAATATTAAATTTTAATGTTCCATTTTTTTTATTTTCATTATAAATATTAGCGGTGCCACATAAAACATGTACTTTATTATCATGATTTACAACATAGTTTATAGAATCAATTGCTTTTTGAGGCCAATATTCTAAAAATGATGAATATCTACTTACTTTGTAATTTGTATCAATAATTTCTTTTTCAGTAAAATAAGAATAATCAAGTTCTCTAAAATTTAAGTTTTTAACAAAACTTAGACTATATAAGCAACTTAACATGTAAATTATTAAAAATGGTATTGTTAGTAATTTAATTTTTTCTTTATTTTTTAATTTTTTAATAATTAATTCAATTAAAATTCCTAAATTAACTCCACCAATAATAGAAAAACATAAAATAATAATTCCTAGTAATCTCCATGGAAATTGAATCATTAATAAAATATTTGGTAATATATGCCATGGAAATAAATTTGTTGACATTATTGTTGCTATAATTCCTAAAATAAATAGAAAATTATAAATTTTTTTATATTCTATAGAAATTTTATTTTTGATAAAAGGATATAATAATACACATATTATAATTGGTAGACCAATACAAAAATATAGGCTTGAATCTGGACCAGGTGCATTAGAATATAATAATTGTAAAGGGTTTAATGCATGAGAAGATACTAAACTTTTACTATACATTTTTCCATATCTAAATACTTCATAGTCAGATGAGGATTTTTGTTCTAATAATGGAATTTCAAAAAATAATACACATAAAATTATTATTAATGCAGAAGATATTAAAGATTTTAAAATTTTAGTATTTTTTAATTTTTTGAAATTTACTAATACAAATGCTATACCTATAAAAAAAGTCATTAGAGTGCTAATATTATGTGAAAGTATTAGTCCAATAGTTCCAAAAACAAACAAGTAAGATTTTTCTGTTTTTCCTTGAAATATAAGATAAATACCATGTAATACAATAGGGATAAATACAAAACCAAGTATTTCTCCAACAGCAACTCTATTGTAGGCATTTAAAATTCTATAAGGAGCTATTAAATATAGTATGCTAGATATTAATGAAATTAAATTATTTTTTGTTAATGTATTAACAAATTTGAACATTGCTATTCCAGATGCAACAAAAGTAAAAAATAAAAATAATTTCATACCAAGTATAATGTTATTAGTTAAAAGAGAAAATATCATAGTTATAATTGTTGAAATTGGTGGATAAAATAAATTCCATCCAAATCCTAAATTATTTGAAAATCTAGAGATTACAAATGGTGAGTTTCCATTTATAATTTGTTCAACTGTTCCAAATACTCTTGAAATATGAAATTCCCCATCATGTCCTGTATGAATTCCATTTTGAAAAAGAGGAATACACATTATTATTGAGGTAATGAGTATTATAGAATAACATATAAATTTCTTTCTTGTTATTTTTTTCATATTTATCTCCTTATTTTTGGCTATATTATATAGTATAACTAAAAAAAATGCAAATTTTACTCATGCGAAAAAATGTTTGTGAAAATTAAAAAATCTATTGACTTTTAATGAGAGGAATTATATAATTTGAAAGAAAAAATATAATAAGAATGGAGAACAAAAATGCAAGAAATATTAAAACAATTAAATGATAAACAGTACGAAGCCGTAGTAAATACAGAAGGACCATGTTTAGTAATTGCAGGTGCAGGAAGTGGAAAAACAAAAGTATTAACACATAAAATAGCATATTTGATAGATGAAAAAGGAGTTTTGCCATGGAATATATTAGCAATAACTTTTACAAATAAGGCAGCAAATGAAATGAAAGAAAGAATAGAAACATTAGTAGGAGATGTTGCAAAAGATATTTGGATGGGAACATTTCACTCAGTTTGTGTGCGTATTTTGAGAAGATTTATAGATAGAATTGGATTTGATTCTTCATTTATAATATTTGATACAAGTGACCAAAGAACATTAATAAAAACATGTATAAAAAATATTGGTTTAGATGATAAAATGTTTACTGACAGATCTGTTCAATCTGAAATTAGTAATGCAAAGAATGAAATGCTTGAACCAGAGCAATATACAGTAAGAGCAAATGGAGATTTTAGAAAAGAAAAAATAGCATTAGTTTATGAAATGTATCAAAAGAGATTAAAAGAAAACAATGCAATAGACTTTGATGATATTATAAATTATACAATAAAAATTTTAATGGACAATCCAGATGTATTACAATATTATGCAGATAAATTTAAATATGTTTTAGTTGATGAATATCAAGATACAAATAAATCGCAATTTACATTAGTAACTTTGTTAGCATCAATAAATGGTAATATAACAGTAGTTGGAGATAATGATCAAGGTATTTATAGCTTTAGAGGAGCTGATATTTCAAATATTTTGAATTTTGAAAGAGATTTTCCTGGAACAAAAATAATCAAATTAGAGCAAAATTATAGATGTACAGGAAATATATTAAAAGCTGCTAATTCTGTAATAAAAAACAATGAAGTAAAATATAAAAAACAACTATGGACTGAAAATGACGAAGGTAATTTACCAAAAGTATATTCAGCAAAAAATGAGTATGATGAAGGAACATATATAGCAACTCAAATTGAGCATTTAAGAAGAGAAGAAAACTATAATTATTCTGATTTTGCTATTTTATATAGAATGAATACACAATCAAGAGCAATAGAGGAGATTCTAAGAAGAGAGGGAATAGCTTATAAAATTATAGGAGGATTAAAGTTTTATGAAAGAAAAGAGATAAAAGATATTATTTCTTATTTAAGATTAATACAAAATCCATCAGACAATATAAGTTTAAAGAGAATAATAAATGAACCTAAAAGAGGAATTGGAAAAACAAGTTTAGAAAATATAGAAAAAATAGCAGAAGATACTGGAATATCAATGTATGAAATTATAAAAAATGCAGATCAATATGGATTAAATAGGGTATTTTTAAATTCTAGAGAGTTTGTAAATGTAATAGAAGAATTAAGAAGTAAAAAAGATGATATGAAAATATCAGAATTAATAAAAGAAACATTAAAAAAATCAGGATATACAAAAGCATTAGAAGAAGAAAATACAATAGAAGCTGAAAATAGAATAGAAAACTTGGATGAATTTTTAACTGTAGCAATCGAATTTGAAGATGAATCAGCTGAAAATAAATTAAGTGACTTTTTGGAAGGAATAACTTTATCAAGTGACATAGATAATATGGAAGAAACAGATGATACTGTTACACTTATGACATTACATAGTGCAAAAGGTTTGGAATTTCCTGTGGTATTTTTAGTAGGAATGGAAGAAGGTATTTTTCCTGGTTATAAATCTATTTCAGAGCCAAAAGAATTGGAAGAGGAAAGAAGACTTTGTTATGTTGGGATTACAAGAGCTAAGAAAAATCTATTTTTGACATGTAGTAAGCAAAGAACAATTTTTGGTTCTACAAGTTGTAATCCAATATCTAGATTTTTAAAAGAAATTCCAGAAGAATTATTAGATGGTTATGATGAGGCACTTGGTGATAATAGAAAAAGTGATAATTTTGCAGATTCAAAATATACATGGACATATGGTAGTAAAGATAATGGAAATATAAAAACATATAAAATTGATAAAAAAGAACCAGTATCTGTGGCATCTAATGTTGCTGGATTTGCATTTAGAACTGCAGAAAGTTTCTTGAATTCAATAAATAAAAAAGCAACGGGTTTAAATGTAGACCTGTCACAATATAAAGCTGGAGTTAGAATCTTCCATAAAAAGTTTGGAGAGGGAACAATTAGCGTAGTTGAGCCAGAAGGAGATGATTTAAAAGTAGATATAAATTTTGATAAAGTAGGACATAAGAGATTAATGGCTAGATATGCTAATTTAGAAGTAATTTAAAAAACAAAAAAACGGAAAATGAAATTATTTATTTTCTGTTTTTTTTTGTATATAAAAATAAAAAAAGGAAATAATGAAAAGAGATTATAAATGAAAGGAATGATAAAAATGGCAGAATTAACACAAGCAGAACTACAACATTTAAGACATTTAATAGGAGGACACGAAACAGTGTATCAAAAATTAAACACATATTCATCTCAAGCAGTAGATCCACAAATAAAACAAATATTTACAAAAGCTGCTCAGGATAGTTTAAATACAAAACAAAAATTAATGTCTTTTTTAAATAATTAATTAAGGAGGAGAAAAAATGGACGAAAAAACAATGGTAAATGATATTTTATCAGGAGTAAAAGCTGATTTAACTGCTTATCAAACAGCAATATCAGAATCAGAAAATATGAATTTAAGACAAACATTTCAACAAATTAGAAATAATGATGAAAGTTTCCAATTTGAATTGTTTAAAATAGCTCAAACAAAAGGATATTATAAACCAGCTCAAAAGGCAACAACAACAGAAATTGAAACTGTTAAAACAGAATTACAACAATAATAGAAGTGTGTTACTTAAAGTAACATGCTTTTTAAATTTAAAAAATTAAAAATATAGAAAATAAAAATAAATAAAAGATAAAATGAAAAAAACTTAAAAAAGTTACGGAAATTTATTAAAGAGGGTCTTGCAAAAAAATAAAAAAAGATATAATATTATAACATAATTTGATAAGGAGAAATATTATGTTTAAAAAATTATTGATACATACAAGAAGATCAATAAAGTTAATAATATTAATATCTTTAGCAGCATTACTAATTTTAGCATGTATAGCATCATTTTATAAAATAAGTTATAGTGTAACTATAAATGGAGAAATGATAGGATATACAGACAATAAAAGTAAATTACAAACAAAAATAAATGACTATATTGAAAATGGTGAAAATGAAAATACAGCATTTGTACAAGTTGATAATTTACCAGAATACAAAGTATGCTTGTTAAAAAGAGATGTAGAAGCAAGTGATGACGATATTTTTAATACAATAAAATCAGAAGGAACAACATATTATAGATATTATTCAATAAATGAAAATGAAAATGAAAAATTATATGTTGCAAATTTTTCTGAAGCAGAAGATATTGTTAATCAATTAAAAGAAAAAAATAGCAAAAATATGAATGAAATAACAATTTCTGAAAAATACGAAACACAAATTCAAGATTTCACTTCTGTAGAAGATGCAGTTTCTAAGTTATATGTAGAAAAGCCAAAAGTTGTAGTAGCAAAAGCTGATAGAAACTCTAGTGGAAAAGTAAATACTGCAACAACCATATCTGGGGGAAAAGTAAGTTTGGGAATTTCTTTAGCTAAACCAGTATCTGGAATTATTTCTTCAAGATTTGGTGCAAGAAGTAGTATAAGGAGTTCAGCACATACAGGATTAGATATTGCAGCATCAACAGGAACACCAATTTTTGCAGCTGCTTCAGGAACAGTAACATTCTCAGGACGTAAAGGATCATATGGAAACTTGCTTGTTATTACTCATAGTAATGGAGTCCAAACATATTATGGACATTGTAGTAAATTATATGTTCCAGCAGGTACAACAGTATCACAAGGACAAAAAATTGCAGCTGTGGGAAATACTGGTAATTCAACTGGACCACATTTACACTTTGAAATAAGAGTTAATGGAGTGGCATATAACCCACAAAATTATTTATATTAATAGAGAACAATCCACAATATATTACAAATTGTGGATTGTTTTATATTTATTTATTAAAAATATTAATTGTTTTATTAATAGCATTTTTCTTAAAAATTAATTTCCCATGTTCTTTCAATTTTAATTCAAAGTTTTTTGAAAATTGTTTATATGTAAAAAATTCAGAAATATAATTGTTAAATTTTTTAAAATTTGATTCAGAGACATTTATATTTTCTAATATTAAATAGTAAGTGTTATTGTATAAGTATAAAGAATTGTTTTTACAAAATGTATTAATATTTATATTAGTATTTAAAAGCATTTCACAAAAATAACAAAAATCTTCAAATTCATTAAAATTAATTATTTTAAATAATGTATTTGAATTATTGTTTGATTTTTTCTTGACTTTTAGTTTTTTTGATTCATTATCTAGGTATTTGGTTATAGTAAAAATAAAAATATCATCAGAAGAAGAAAAAGTTTCAATTAGAAGTTTATAGCCATCAATATCAAAGTCAAATTCTTCTTTAGCTTTATTTAGTATTTTTAGAAAAAGACTTTGTGATTCAATGCTTTTTAAAACAAATTTATGTAGGTCAATATCATTAGATTCCATATCTTCTTGTTTAATAATTATTCTTATTTTATTTTCAGTTAATTTTTCAATTTTCATTACAAAACCTCCAGTAATCATTAATTATATTATACTACTATTATTATTATATTTAAATGCACAATTTTTGGTAATAAAATTATTGAAATTACTTGAAAAAAAAGCAAAATCAAGATATAATATCAATATCATAAAATTTACATTTCCCTAGGGAAAGAAGAAAAACGGGAGGTATAAAAATGGCAACAAGAGATAAAAGTATATGGATATTGTTAATATTTATTTTATCAGGATTAGTAATAGGGGGATTACTAGGAAAATTAGCAGGAAGTGTACCTTGGCTTTGGTGGCTTTCATTTGAACAAGAATTTGGTTTAGAAAATCCAATAGTACTAGATTTAAATATATTAAAATTAACATTTGGATTAATGTTCAAAATAAATATAGCTAGTATAATAGGAATGATAATAGCAGTATTTATATATAAAAAGATATAATAAAGATAAATGTGGGACAAATTAAATAAAGAAAGGATGATTTAATTTGTCATTAAAAATTAAAGAATTACCAGAGACAGAAAGACCATATGAAAAATTAGAATTATATGGAGAAAGAGCATTATCAAATGCGGAATTATTAGCAATTATAATTAAAACTGGAACAAAAACAGAAACTTCAGTTCAAATTGCACAAAAAATATTGAATTTAAATTATGACCCTCAAATGGGTGATTTAAATTTTTTAAAAAATCTTAGCTTACAAGAGTTAATGCAAATAAAAGGAATTGGAAGAGTTAAAGCAATTCAACTAAAAGCAATATGTGAGTTATCTATAAGGATGTCAAAACCATCTAATTATAAAAAAATAAAAATATGTTGTACAAGAGATTTAGCGAAAATAGTAATTGAAGAAATGAGATTTGAAAAGAGAGAATTAGTAAAATTATTTTTATTAAATGTAAAAAATGAAATCCTTAAAGAAATAAATATCGCATCAGGAGGTACAAGCTCTGTAAATATAAGCATTAAAGAAATTGTAGGAGAAGCATTAAAAATAAAAGCACCCAAAATGATATTAGTTCATAATCATCCAACAGGTGATCCAACACCAAGTGAGGCAGATATACATTATACAGATAGATTATACAATGCTGCCAAAATTTTTGATATAGAATTAATGGACCATGTTATTATTGGTGGTAGTAATTTTAAAAGTGTTTTTTTAGAAACAGCGAAACTAGCACAAAATGCTAGAAAAGTAATGGAAAAATAAGAAAAAGAAAGGGAGAAAATTAAATGAAATTTTTTACATTTGGTTCAAAAGATATAGGGATTGATTTAGGAACGGCCAATGTTTTAGTAACAATAAAAGGAAAGGGAATAGTATTAAAAGAACCATCAGTTGTAGCAATTGATAGAAAAACTGGAAATATTATGGCAACAGGAAATGAGGCCAAAGAAATGCTCGGGAGAACACCAGATCAAATAAAAGCAGTAAGACCATTAAAAGATGGAGTTATAGCTGATTTTACAGCAACCCAATTAATGCTTAAAAATATTATAGGAAAAGTGGAAAAAAGATATAGTATAGGAAGACCAAGAGTAGTTGTAGGTGTTCCATCAGGTATAACAGAAGTAGAAGAAAGAGCAGTTGAAGAAGCTGTAATGCAAGCTGGAGCAAAAGAAGTTTATTTAATCGAAGAACCAATGGCAGCTGCTATAGGAGCTTCATTAGATGTTGCTGAACCAAGTGGTAGCATAATTGTAGATATTGGTGGAGGAACAACTGAAGTTGCTGTTATTTCCTTAGGGGGAATTGTATTAAGCCATTCTCTTAGAGTTGCAGGAGATAATCTTGACGAAGATATAGTAAATTACGTAAAAAGAGAAATGAACTTAGTAATAGGAGAAACAACTGCTGAACAAATAAAAATTCAAATTGGTTGTGCAATGCCACTTATGACTGATATAGAAATGGAAATAAGAGGTAGAGACTTAACAGACGGATTACCTAGAAATGTAAAAATAAGATCATCACAAGTAGAAGAAGCAATACAAGAGTCAATTTTTAAAATAGTTGATGTTGTTAAAATGACACTTGAAAAAACACCACCAGAATTGTCATCAGACATAATGCAAAAAGGAATAGTTCTTGCAGGTGGTGGAGCATTAATAAAAAATTTAGATAAATTATTAAGCATTGAAACTGGAATGCCTGTATATATTGCAGATGAACCACTAGACTGTGTAGTAAGAGGAAGTGGAAAAACACTAGAAGACTTAGAAAGATTAAAAACAGTATTAGTAACTGCAAGAAAAAGAAAATAATATTTATTGTAAAAAATAGAAAGTGAGGAAAAATATGTATAGAACCAAAAAAACAGGTGTATTAGGAATAATAATTACAATAGCGATTTTGATTTTAATAGTTGTTTTTTCTAATATAGAAGATAATACATCTTTTTTCGAAAATGTTGCAAATAAATTAGTAATGCCTGTACAAAATGGGCTAACATATTTAAAAAATAAAATAAGTGGAAATTCTACATTTTTTACTGATATTAGTAATTTAAAAGCTGAAAATCAAGAACTTAAAAACAAAAATAGTCAATTAGAACAATCATTAAGAGAATTAGAAAATATTAAATCTGAAAACGAAACATTAAAAGAATATTTAAATTTAACAGAAAAATATGGAGAATATAAAACAATACCAGGTTATGTAATAAATAAAGATATTAGTAATTATTCAAAAACAATTATAATAAATATCGGAAAAAAAGACGGAGTTCAAGAAAAAATGACGGTAATAGCTGATGAAGGATTAGTTGGAAATGTAGTTTCTGTAACAGATACAACTGCAAAGGTTAGAACCATTGTAGATACAGCAAGTTCAGTAAGTTGCTTAATGAGTACAAATAAAGATAGTATTGTATGTAAAGGAACATTAAACAACAATTCAGAATTGAAAGCAATGTATATATCAACAGATGCTAATATAGTACAAGGTGATAGCGTAGAAACATCAGGGTTAGGTGGAATTTATCCAAAAGGAATACATGTTGGAACAATAAGTAAAATAGTACCAACAAAAAATATTACAGATAGATATGCAATAGTTAATACAGCTGTAGACTTTAATAAATTAAACACTGTTTTAGTAATAAAAAATAATTAATAAAAAGGAGTGAATCATTTGAAAAAATTTCTAATTAATATAAGTTTAATTTTAATAGTTATTGTAATATATTTTTTGCAATCTAATTTTTTTAGTTGGTTCACAATTGCTGGTGTAAAACCTAATCTTTTTATAGTTTTTGTTTTATTTATAGGATTATTTGGTAATAGAAGTTTAGGAACAATTTATGGAGGATTAATAGGAATATTTTTAGACTTATTAATGGAAGAAAAAATAGGAGCAAATTTAATTGGTTTAGTAATAATTGGGATTTTAGCTGTTATATTTGATAAAAACTTTTCAAAAGATAGTAGAATGACATTGATATTTATGGTGTTTGGCTCAACCATTGTATTTGAAGTTATATCATATTTGACAAAATATATTTTATATTCTATGAATGTAGAAATATTTAACTTTATAATTATCCTTTTAATAGAAGTACTATATAATATTATATTGACTATTATTTTATATCCATTGATTCAAAGATTTGGGTATTATATAGAAAATGAATACAAAGGAAATAAAATACTAACAAGATATTTTTAGTATTTTACATTAGAATATATGCTAGATAGAAGAAGGTGATAAATTGGCAAAAAAAATAAATAGAAAAAGTATTAACCTTAGATATAATATAATGACGGTTTTTACATATATAATTGGAATTATATTAATAGTTCAATTGTTTAATTTACAGATTATACATGGCAAAGAATATAGAGAAGAATCTAATGCTAGATTAACTAGAGAAAGTATATTACTAGCAGCTAGAGGAGAAATTTTAGATAGATCTGGAAATGTATTGGTTAGTTCTAATCAAAGATTTAATGTTGAATTGTATAAAAGTAAAATAGATAATAATACATTAAATAATTCTATATTAAAAATTGTAAATGTTTTAGAGAAATATCAAGTTAGTTATACTGATTCTTTTCCAATTGATATAAATCCTTTTTCTTTTAAATTATCAGACGAAACTTTGAAAAATTGGAAAAAAAGTTATGATATTGATGAAAATGCTACTGCAGAGGAAGCATTTTACAAATTTAAAAATAAATACAAGATAGAAAATGAAGATGTTTCAGAAGTAAGAAAAATAATAGCAATTAGATATGCAATAACAAAAGAAGGCTATAGTAGTACAAAATCTCTTACAATTGCAAAAGATGTGCCAAGAGAAGCGGTTGCAGAGTTTAGCGAAAATGGTAATGAATTTCCTGGCATAAGTGTTAGTGTTGAACCAATAAGAAAATATAATGAAGGAACATTAGCATCACATATATTAGGGTATGCTTCAAAAATACAAGGTACAGAATATGAAACGAGAAAAGATACATATACCCCAAACGATATTATAGGAAAAACAGGTATTGAATCAATTTTTGAGGAGTATTTAAAAGGAAAAAATGGAAAGAAACAAATAGATATGGCAGTTGATGGAACAACAACAGCAGAAGTTGTTGAAAAAGAAGCTATAGCTGGTGATAATATAGTTTTAACAATAGATTCTAAATTACAAAAAGTAGTAGAAGATGCTTTAAAATCAAATATAGAAAAAATAAAAAATGGTGGATTTGGAAAAAAATATAATGCCAAAGGTGGAGCTGGTGTTGTTATGAATGTAAAAACTGGAGAAGTTTTAGCAATGGCAAGTTATCCAGACTATAATCCACAATCATTTGCAAATGGAATTGGTACAGAAGAATGGAATAGTTATTTAAATAATGAGTCATATCCATTAATAAATAAAACAATTCAAAGTGCATATGAACCTGGTTCTATATTTAAAATGGTTACAGCAATAGCAGGGTTAGAATCTGGAAGTATAACATTAAATGAGAGAATTAATGATGTTGGACAATATAAAAAATATGGTGCAACATGGAATTGTTGGTATTATACAGATTATCACAGAGGACATGGTTCATTAAATGTTATAGGCGCAATAGAAAAATCTTGTAACTATTTCTTCTATGAAACTGCAGATAGAATGGGAATAGACAACTTAAACAAATATGCAAAATATTTTGGTTTAGGAACAAAAACTGGAATAGAATTACCAGAAGAAACAGCAGGAACTTTAGCAAGTAAAGAATATGTAAGTTCAATAAAACAAAACTGGAATCCAGGTGATACATTAAATGCTGCAATAGGGCAAGGTTATAACAGATTTACTCCATTACAAATGGCACAATATATTAGTATTATTGCTAATGGAGGAAATAAAGTTGATACAACAATTGTTAAAACAATACAAAAAGCAGATGGAACAGAAGTATCTAAAGATGAAATTAATAAGTTTGTTTCTGAAAAATTAGGAACAAAAACAGATGATGATTCTGATGATATAACTTTAAATAAAGAATATGTTAATGCGGTAAAACAAGGTATGAAATCAGTTACAACTGATGAATCAGGTACGGCATATGTAAGATTTAAGAATTTTAATATCGAGGTTGGTGGAAAAACTGGTTCAGCAGAAGCTGGAAAAGATGCCAATGGAGGAGATATTGTAAATGCTTGGTTTGCAGGATTTGCACCATATGACGACCCAGAGATAGCAGTTGTAATTATGGTTGAAAATGGTGGACATGGAAATTATACAGCAGAAGCGGTAAGAGATATTATGGCAGAATATTTTGGGATGAATACACAAAATGTTGCAGAAGATATGACAGCAACACCTTATATTGAAAATATGAGATAATATACTTAGAAAGTAGGATGTAAAAATGAATAATTGTATTAGTGTAAATTTAAAGAAAAATGAAATTATAATAAAAATAGCAGAAGATGCTAAACAAGAACAAATTTTAAATGCTTTGAAAAAGAAATTAACAGAATTAAAAAAATTATATAAAAATGAGAAAACACCAATTAGAGTTGTTGGGAAAATATTAAAAAACAAAGAAATTGATGAAATTCAAGAACTAATTAAAGAATCAATAGATGTAGATATAGAATTTGATATGCCTAAAACCTTAGGGCTTTCTAGTATAAAAAGAACATTTGAACAAGAAGTTGAAATTTCTGAAACGGAATTCCATAGAGGTTCTTTAAGATCTGGACAAAGATTGGAAGCTGAAAGAAGTATTGTAATATTAGGAGATGTAAATTCTGGAGCAGAAGTAATTGCGTCTGATAATATAGTTGTTTTAGGAAATTTAAGAGGGTTGGCACATGCAGGAGCAAAAGGAAATAAACAAGCGTTTATATCAGCTGGAAATTTAGACGCGGTACAAATTAGGATTGCTAACATTGTGAAGGAAATTAACAGAGATGAAGAACCTATGCACAAACAAGCCTATGTAAGCATAGATGGAGATAAAATAATAATAGAATAAGAATGCTAGGAAAACAACAATAAAAATAAAATTATATAAAGCATATCATCTTTAACATCTTCTTTATATAAAAAATAAAGAATTCCTAAGATAATAAGGTCATCTAAATATAATTTTATACCAAAGATTTCAAAAATAGCTTGGTCACAAGAATTAGAAGAAGAACTAGTTTGACGTGGTTCATCAGGAATCACAGTACTAGTACTTTCTTCTTTTTTTTCAGTGTAATAATATTTATTTGGGTATTTATAATAAGGGTATCCATAAGGGAAACCTCTATAAGGAAACCTAAACATTTTATTTCTCCTTGTTCATATTATTATTTTTCATGATTTCAGCTATTTTAGAAACATTTAATAAATTCATATAATTATCTAATTGACTTTTTTTACTGTCTCTTAAATATGGCTTTAAAGATGCTAATAAATTAGCTCTTGGGTCATTTTTTGTATTATTCATATTTCCCATTATAGAAGATATATTTTTGATAGTATTTATATCTATATTATCCATATTAAAATTGAAATTGTTGTTTTGTGATTGTGAAGAGTTTTGAGAAGCAGAATTAGTATTATTATTAGAATTTAAATTAGGGCTATTAGGCATTTGGGAATTGTTATTTGTTTGATTTTCGCTTTTTTGATTTGACAACATTTTTGAAAAGTTTTCAATCATTTCCGGAGAAATTTGAGAAATTGCCTCAGAAATATTGCCACTATCAACAAGATTTTTAATGTTTTCCATAGATTGATTATTTGAATTTATTGAATTATTATTCATATTTATCACCTCTAATAAAGTATATTAATTTATGTATGATATATGTAATATCATAATTATTATATTCAGATGATAAAAAAATGTTACAATTTTTGTTAATTAAAAAGTAAACCAAAAGAATAACAAAAAACTACAAAAATAATCAAAAAACATTGAAAATACGTTAAAAAGGTGTTATAATATATTCTGAAATAATTATGTAAAAAAGATTATTTTTTTGTTTGTAATAAAAATTTAATAAAAATTTAAAGAAATTGAAATATTTAGCTTTTTTGCAGTTCCGTAGATAGCTTAAATACTTGAAAATGTGTTAATAAATATTGATATTGACTTTAAATATATTAAAAATATATTATATATAAAATTAAATATAAAAAATTAAATGTTTTAGGAGGAATATTATGAAGGAGAAAGTCTTACAAATTATTACAGTTTTAGCACTAATTGTTACATTAACAATGGCAAATGTTTTATTATTATGCAATAGCATAGTATCTTATGCAGCAAGTGCTATAAATGAAGATAAGAGTACAAACCATAAAAATGTAGAATTTATGGCATATTTTAAAGATTCTAATGGAAATAAAGTAAATGCATTAGATAGCAAAACAGATTCACAAGATACAAAAGTTTATTTTCAAATATCTGTAAAACAAAATGGATATTTTAATGGTCAAATAACATTAAAAGATTCTAATTTTAAATTTAAAACAGATATTTTAAATGATGCTGTAAGCAAAATTGATGAAAAAAATATATATTTAAATCAAATAAATGCTGGAGATACAGTGGAAATAGAAATTGGAATCGAAATTTTAGAAAATGATGAATTTGATTTGAATTTAATAAACAGTGAAACAAAAATAGATTTAAGAGGTATTTATAAAGACGAAACAGAGAAAGATATTTCTATAACATCAGAAAAAGATGTTAGGTTACATATGGTAAGCCCTTATCAAAAAGGTGATAATATATTAACACAAGAAGTAATAACAAATAAAATCTTAAATTATAATGGAGAAGATAAAAAAGTTGTACAAATAAAAGTAGCATCTGGAATAAAAAATAATTTATTCCCAATTAAATCTACTTCATTAGAAATTGTAGCTCCTAAAATTTTAAATAAATTTCCTGAAAAAGTATTAGTAAATTCTGTTGATAATTTAGTAACTAATGGTAAAAAGTTATCAGAAGATATGTGGAATTACAATAATGAAACAGGAACAATAACAATAAATGTAAATAATGATAGTGTTGAAAATAAAGTTTCTTGGGTAAAAAGCGGAAATGATACATTTATTGTAACATATATATTTGATGAAATAGAAAACTTTGAAGAACAATTAAATAAAGTAAGTTCAAAAATAAATCTTTATGATGATAACAAAACAGTATTTACAGCAGCTCATGAAATGGGATTAAGTAATGAAGAAAAAGATTCTATTTATACTGTAGAACAATTACAAAATGAAACAAGCATATATAAAGGAAAATTATATTATGGAATAGGTAGAGATTTTACATATAAAACAATTATAAATGCGAATCTATTAGGAGTTTCTTCTGGTGTAAATATATTAGAAAATGATGCAAATAGTGAGATAAAATCAACTTATAAAACAACAAGAATTAACAAACAAAATATGTTGAATGTATTGGGAGAAAATGCTAAGGTAATAATTATAAATTCTGATACAAATGCTCAAATTGCATATATAGATGAACAAACAGAGACAGATGAAGATGGAAATATTATAATTGAATATCCAGAAAATGTAGAAAATATAAAAATATCATTAACACAACCAGAAAAATTAGAAAAACTAGAAATAGAAAATACAAAAACAATAAAAGATGTTAACAAAAATACAATAAAAAATGTACAAGAAATAGTTTCTAATGTAGAAACTACATACACATCTGTTGGTAAAGAAAATAAATTAGCTGAAGTAGAAAGCAAAATAGAATTAAAAGAAACAGAAACATCAGCAAAATTAGAAATTAATAAAAAAGAACTTTCAACAATGGCAACAAATCAAAATGTTGAATTTAGAGTTACTTTAGAAACAAAAGAAGAAAGTAATGAATTATTTAAAAAACCAGTAATAAAAGTTCAATTACCAGAAAAAATAGAAAACATAAAAATCAATTCTATTAATTTAATATATGATGATGAATTAAAAATAAAACAATCAGTATTAAATGGAAAAACAATAGAAATAACATTAGATGGAGAACAAACAAAGTATAAAAACGAAGCAATTGATGGAGCGGTATTAATAATAAATACAGATTTAACAATAAATAAAATGGCAACAAGCAGTACGGAAACAGTTAAATTAACATATACAAATGAAAATGTAATAAATTATAAAAACGGAGCAAAGATTGGAACAGAACAACAAGAAATAAATATAGTTTCTTATGCAGGACTTGTAACAACAAATCAAATTTTAGATTACGGAATTAATGTTATAAATAATGAAGGAGAAAAAACAGCAAAACTAAAAACTTCAGAACAATCTAAAAATGTAACAATAGAAAAAAATATTATAAATAACACTCAAGGTAAAATTTCAAATGTTACTATTTTAGGAACATTCCCAACAAAAGACGCTGTTGAGCAAATAAACAACATTGATACTTCTATAAATAAAGGAATAACAGTATCTGGAATAAATGCTAATAAAGTAAAAATATATTATTCAGAAAATGCAAAAGCAACAAGAGATTTAGAAAATAAAGAAAATGGATGGAAAGAAAATATAATAGATAGTTCAAAAGTTAAAAAATATTTAATTATTGTAGATGAATTAGATATATTAGAAGAAATGAATATTGATTATATTGCTACAATTCCAGAAAATCTAGAATATAACAAAGTGGCTCAAGAAGGTTATGAAGTATATTATACAAATGTTGCAACAGGAGTAGAATCAAAAGTTGATTTAGATAAAATAACATTAGAAACAGGAAAAGGACCAGTAGTTGAAACAACTTTAAATGCCTTTGTAGCAGGGGAAGAAAGAACTAAAGAAGTAAAAGAAGGAGAAATTATTAAATATACAGTTACTATATCTAATACAGGTAGTGAAGATATATCAAATGTTAATGTTGTAGGAAAAGTACCAGAAGGAACAATATATGTAGAAAAAAATGGTGCACCAAAAGAAAATGGAAGTGACGATTCAGAATACAAGCCATTTGAGGAATACGAAAATAAAAAGAATGCAGAATTTAATATTGAAAAATTATCAGTAGGAGAAACAATAACAAAAAGTTATTTAGTAAAAGTTAAAAAAGGAACTAAAAATACAACAATAACAAATGTATTAACTTCTAAATATGGTGAAGTAACAAAACTATCTAATGAAATTACAGCACAAGTAAAAGAAGCTGATATAGAAGTTGTTTTGTATGCTATTAATGAAGATGAAAAACTTGAAAATGGTTATGGATATAGATATGTAGCGGCTGTGAAAAATACTTCAAATAAAGAATTAAAGAATATTAAAGTTAATGTACAAGCTGAGAAAAATATAAATATACTTAATATGTGGTATATAAATTCAGATACAAACTATGCAATTGAAAGTAAAAATAATTATATAGTTATAGACAAAATTGCAGAAGGGGAAACAATAGATGTCGCTATTGAAACAATAATGAATGAAGAGTTAGTAGGAAAATCAACAAAAATATCTGCAACTGCAGAACAAGACCAAGAAACTTATTACTCAAATCAATTAGAATTTAATTTAGTTAATGCAAATTTAGAATTAAATATGACATCTAAAAATAGTAATAATTATGTTAAAGCTGGTGAAATATTAGAGTATAAAATAAAAGTAAAAAATATTGGAACAACAGCATTAGAAAATGTTGAAATTACAGACGAAATTTCTAAACAAACAACTTTAGTAGAAGTTCAAAAAAATGGAAAAGTGTTAGAAAAAGATGAATATTTAATGGTAAACTCTAAATTAATAATTAATGATAAATTAGCTGAAAACGAAACAGTTGAATATGTAGTAAAAGTGCTTGTTAATAGAATACCTGGAAATACTAAGGCAATAGAAATATTAAATACAGTAAAAGTAAGTGCTAATGCAATAAAAATAAAAGAAGCAACTATAAAACATATATTAGAACCAGAATCAAATGACAATAATGGTGATAACAATAACAATCCAGATGGTGATGGAAATACAAACAATGGTGGAAATAATTCAGATACAACTATAAATAATAATGTTATTACAGGTACTGCATGGTTAGATATTAATAATAATGGACAAAAAGACAATTCAGAACAATTATTGTCAGGAATTCCAGTAAAATTATTATCAACAACTAATAATGAAATTGCTAAAGATTCAGATGGGAAAGATATAACAACTGTTACAAACAATAATGGTTTCTATAGTTTAAATAAAGTTCCAAATGGAGAATATATAGTAGTATTTGAGTATGATACTTCAAAATATATATTAACAGAATATCAAAAATCAGGAGTGCCAGAAGAAAATAACTCAAAAGTAATAAGCAAAAAAATAACTCAAAATAATACACAAAAAACAGTAGGTGTAACAGAAATTATAAAAATAAATAATAAAAATGTTGCAAATATAAACATAGGACTACAAGAAGCAAAAGTATTTGATTTAAAATTAGACAAAACAGTTAATAGAATAGTTATACAAAATTCAAAAGGAACTGTTACAAAAGAATATGATAATGCAACACTTGCTAAAGCAGAAATTGATGCTAAATTAATTAATGCAACAACAGCAGTTGTTGAATATACAATTAAAGTTACAAATGAAGGTGAAGTTGATGCTTATGTAAGAAAAATTGCAGATTATTTATCATCAGATTATAAATTTAGTTCTGAATTGAACAAAGATTGGTATCAATCAGATGGCAATTTATATACAACAAGTTTATCAAATGAAAAATTAGCACCAGGTGAAAGCAAAGAAGTTAAATTAATAGTCACAAAACAAATGATAGAAAGTAATATTGGATTAATTTCAAATAGAGCTGAAATAGTGGAAAGTTACAATGAATTGGGATTATCTGATATAGATTCAATAGCAGGAAATAAAGAAAAAGGCGAAGATGATATGGGAGAAGCTGAAGTAATATTAAGTATTAGAACAGGTGAAATAGTAGCAACAATTTCATTAATAATAACAACAATAGCAATAATTTTAGTAAGCTCATATCTAATATCAAGAAAAATTATATATGGAAAAATGTTATAAGGAAGGGGGGAAAGAAAAATGAATAAAACTAAGAAAAATATGTTAAAAATTATAGCAATTATGATTACAATAATTTTTATGTCATTTGGGATTGTTAAAGCTGTAGATGAGTCTGGAAATAGTAGAAATATTTTTAATGCAATTAAGAATATGACCAAAGAAGAAATTAAAGAACTGTTAAATAACAAACAAACAACACATATATTGCGTACTGACTTGTTTGCTGGTATATATAGAAATAACGATTATGATAATCCAAGTGAGAATGAAGGTTTAAAAGAAGAGAACAAAAAATTAACATTATATTGTGCTGAAAGAGGTGTAGCATTTGGTTCTGGAGGGTATCCATTAGAAAACTATGTTGAAATAACAGGGGACGAAGCTAAGGATGTTGATGGAAATACATTATGGAAAGATAAAAGGAATGCAAAAATAGCGTATATATTAGCTAATAATCCTCAAGGATATAATGGGTTTAACAGAACTTGTGATGATCCATCTACAGGTGGGTGGTGTAACCATCCGTCTATAACTCAAAAAGTACTATGGCAAAATCTAAATGATTGGTTTCGTGGTATTGGTATGGATAAGAGTTGGATTGTGTCTGCAAATGATGAAGACAATGCTGTATATGATTATAATACTAAGGCTGGAAAATATGCTGACAGTGTTATAAATACGAATGCCGGAATAACAGATAATACAGATAAAAGTAATATTAGCATATCATCTTATAATGAAGGAGAAAAAACATATTTAAGAGTAGGCCCATTTAATTGGAATTTTGGAGTAGAATTATCTGAAGTAAATGTATATGATGAAAATAATTCGCTATATTCAGAAGTAAGGTATAGTAAATATAATGGAAATAATGAGGAATTTATAAATGTATCAGATATTTCTTCAGATGAAAATTTTTATATAACAATAGAAGCAAGTGATGAACATACAAAAATTTCTAAAATTTCTGCAAAAAATAAAAGAAATTTATATTCAGTAAAAGTATGGTTTTTTAACAATGACAAAAGCCAAAAAACAATGCTTGTAGAGCCAGGAACATATGATGAAGAAATAAATGCTAACTTTGATTATGATATAACACTTACAAAAAATTTAGAAATTTATAAGGTAGATTCAAGAGATGAAAAATTACCATTAGTTGGAGTAGGATTTATTTTACAAAACAAAGAAATGAACAAATATGTTAAACAATCAAACGGAATAATAAGTTATGTTGATAATAAAAATGATGCAACAGAATTTATGACAGACTCAAATGGTAAAATAAAAATTGAAAACTTAATAATGGGAACATATATGGCATATGAAACAAAAAACCCAAATTATGGTTATGAAATAATAGAAGACGGAATAGAAATTCCAGTTAATCAGACATCAATTACTATAAAAAATATACAAAAATATACTAAATTATCTGGATATATTTGGAAAGATATTCAATCAGAAAAACAAACAGTAAGAAATGATTTATATAAAGATGATGATTATGATATAAATGATGAATACTTTAATGGAATTACTGTTAGATTAAAAGATAAAAATGGAAATACATTAAAAGAAACAAAATCATCAGAAAATGGATTATATTCAGAAATAAATGGTGGAGAATACATATTTGAAGATATTGAAATTGAAAAATTAGCAGATTACTATATTGAATTTGAATATGATGGTTTAATATATCAATCAGTTGCAATAAATATAAACAAAAACAATGGATCTAAAGCAACAGATAAAGTAGAAAGAGAAATATTAGACAAAAACTTTACAAGTGTTAATGCAACAGGACAAAATAGAGTAAATGTAAATAACAAATATTCAATTGGTTATACAAATACTCAAGACCATGTTTCAAAAATAAATGATAGTACATCATGTACAATCCATGCTAAAACAAATGATGCAGGATATAACATTGCAAATTACTTTAAACCAGGAACAAAAGAAATTAGATATATTAATTTAGGTTTATATGTAAAAGAACAAGCAGATTTAGCGCTTGCACATGATTTGGCAAATGTAAATGTTGGAGTAAATGGATATTGGCATACATATAAATATGACAAAAAATCAAATGATTCTGGTGTAATACCAAATGATTCAGACTCTTGGAATGTTGGAGTAAAATTCAAAAATAGTAATACAGGAACATATAAAAGAGCAGTATATGAATCTGATATAAATTATCAAACAACTGATAAATCTAAAGAATTACAAGTATATTTAACATATAAAATTGCGATAAGAAATGAATCATCATATTTAACAAGAGCAAATAGTATAGTTGATTATTTTGATAATCGTTATGAATTAGTAGCTGCTGGAACAGGAATAGATAATCAAAATAATATAACAGGAAATTTCAATTGCTCATTAAATGAAAAATACAATGATGAATATAATAAAGCAATAATAGATACAAATACAATAATAAAACCGGGAGAATCAAATTATATATATGTACAATATAAATTAAATAAAGAAGCGGTATTACAAATTTTAAACGGTAAAGAAACATTATATAGTACAGTAGAAATTAATTCTTATACAGTATATAAAGATAATAATGGAAATACAGTCGCTGTAGTAGACCAAGACTCAGTACCAGGAAATATGAAGATAGGAAATATCGATACATATGAAGATGATACAGATGCTGCACCACCAGTACAATTAGAATTAACAGATGCAAGAAAAATTACAGGAACAGTATTTGTTGATAGTACAACAGGAGAGTTAAAAACAGGAGAAATAAGACAAGGTGATGGAGAGTTTAAAGATGGAGAAAAGACTATAGCAGGAGTAAAAGTTACATTACATGAATTAAATAATTCTATACAAGATATGGAAACAAAAACAGATGAAAATGGTAACTTTGAATTTACAGGATATATACCAGGACAATATACAATAACATATACTTGGGGAAATAAAGAATACAAAGTACAATATTACAAAGGAACAGTATATGATTCAAGTAGAGATCAAAATAACAAAGAATGGTATAAACAAAATGTAGAAGCAAGAAAAACTGATGCAATAGATAACTATAATGAAAGAACATCAATAGATAAACAAGTTGCAAGTATTAAAAATCATACAATAAAAGAAGAAATTGAAAAAGCATATAATGGAGAGCAAAGTGCAATAACAATTACAAATATGAATTCTGTAACACCAACAATGAAATTTAGTGTAGAATATGAAACAACAATGACAGATGGAACAGTAGATAAGGTTGAATTTATAGTAAAAAATGTTGATTTCGGTATAGTAGAAAGAGCAAGACAAGAATTAGAAATGGAAAAGAGAGTAAGTTCATTCAAAGTAATATTAGCAAATGGTCAAGTATTAGCAGATGCTAAAATTACAGAAGATGGAAAGCTAGAAGGAACAACAAATCACTTAACATATATGGGACCAAATGGAAATGGATTCAATGGCTATGTAAAATTAGAAATTGATAGTGAATTAATAGAAGGTGCAACATTGGAAGTAGGATATGAAATAAAAGCTATTAATAATAGTGAAGTAGACTATATGTCAGAAAATTACTATAAATATGGAATTAAAGAAGGTAATGTAGTAACATTAACACCATCTGCAGTAGTAGATTATCTAGACAAAAACTTAGGATTTGTAGAAGAAAAAAATAAAGATTGGAAGCAAATCACAAGTGAAGAGTTAAAGAATTTGAAAGCTATGAAAATTGGAGAAACAGAATATTTAAATAATAAAAAAATATTATATACAGAAGCAACAGCAAAAGCATTAAAACCAACAGAAACTGTATCGGTAGGATTAAATGTTTCTAAATTATTAGCATCTTCAGAAGATTTAACATTTAACAATAGTGCTGAAGTTACAAAAATAACACCTCCAGATGATAATACACCACCAATAGTTCCACCTGAATACCCAAAAGTAGTTACATCAGAAGAAATTCAAATTGTACCAAGTACAGGAGCTAACATGAACTATGTAATACCAACAATAGTTGGAATAGTAGCATTAGTAATATTAGGTGTTGGAGTATTTGTTATTAAGAAAAAAATTATTGATAATAAATAAAGAAAAAGAAATTTAGCTTAAAAGCTAGATTTCTTTTCTTTTTCTCTAATAATATTGCTTTTTTTGGCAAATTATAATAAAATAAACAAAGTAAAAAGAAAAATAATAAAACAAACAAAAAATAAATAGCACAAAATGTAAAAAACTTTTTTAAATTACCATACCAAAAAAGACAAAAAATACAAAGGACAAGTAGTAAAATTTTGCTATAAAAAGTTTAAGAGGTGGTAAGGATGTTTCAAAATATAAATGAAAACACAGTAAATGCAACAAACTATCAAGAAAGCAATAATAGAAAGAAAATTGAAATATTTTCAAATATATTTGGTATAAAAAATATAATAATATATGTAATAACATTAATGATCTCAATGGTTGGAGTAACAGGAGAATTTTCTCCATTTAGTATAAGCGTTTTAGGAGCATGTTTAGCAAATTCAGTTCCAATATTAGGCGTTGTTCTAGTTGGAATTGTGGGAAGTGCTATAAAATTTGGAGTAAGCGGAGCAGTTGCTTATATTTTAACAACATTAACTTTAATTGCAACAATGTTTGTAATTAGAGTTAAACAAAACAATGAAGAGAAAAATGAGCAAATAAGACTAGCAAAAAATATATTTATAGCAACATTAATTGTACAAATACTTAAATTAGGAATAAATGGATTTACTGTATATGAAGCATTAGCAGGAGTATCATTTGCAATAATTACAGTTGTTTTTTATAAAATATTTGTAAATTCATTATCTGTTATACAAGATTTTAGAGAAAATAAAGCATTTTCAATAGAAGAAGTATTAGGAGCAAGTTTGTTATTATCTATTTCTGTAAGTGCTCTTAATGGATTAAATATTTTTGGATTTTCAATTCAAAATATTTTAAGTATTCTAATAGTTTTAATATTAGGATGGAAAAATGGAGTATTAGTTGGAACAACAGCAGGTGTAACAATTGGTGTTACATTAGGAGTTATAACTTCAGCAGATCCAATAATGGTTGCAGCATATGCAATTTCAGGAATGATTGCAGGTATATTAAATAAATTTGGAAAAATAGGAGTTATTGTTGGATTTTGCTTAGGGAACATTGTGTTGGCGTATGTATCTAATGGATATACAGTAGAATTAATACACTTTAAAGAAATACTAATTGCTTCTATTGGACTTTTAGCTGTACCAAAATCAGTAAAAATAAATATTGAAGAATTTACAGGAGGTTCAAAGCTTTTACCAGTATTTCCAGATAGGGCATTAAATAAAAGCAAAGAAACAGCAGAAAGATTAAATAATGTTTCAGAAACAATACAAGAAATGGCAAGAACATATAAGATAGATGATGAAGAAGAATTTGAACAACAAGAAAATATAAATAATAAAGAAATATTTATAAACGAATTATTAGATAACTTGAATGGTTACGAAAATAATATGCTATATGAAGACATATCAAATACAGAAGGAAAAATAGTTGATGAAGTTTTTGCATTGTTATTAGACAAACAAGAAATAAATAGAGAAGAATTATTAGAAATCTTTGCAAAATGTAATAGCTATATAGTTGGTTTTGACGATAAAAACATAAGTCAATATTTAGAAGAAAATATTGCTCAAATTGTAAGAGTGATTAATATGTCATATAAAATTAGTAAATCAAGTTTTGTATGGCAAAAGAAATTACAAGAAAACAAAAAGAACATAAAAAGCCAATTAGATGGCGTATCTAAAGCAATTTCAAATATAGCTGAAAATATTGAGAAAAATATTGAAAATGAAGAACAATTTGTTAAAGAAAAAAGACAAATTTTAGAATTGTTAAAACAAAAAGAAATAAATGTGCAAGAAATATCAATTCAAAAAGAAGATAGATATTTAATTGAAATATATATGGAAAAATCAAATAATGTTGATATAGATGCAATTAAAAAGATATTAACAACTGTATTAAAAGAAGAAATAGCTTTTAACCAAGATGCAAGTATTGGAACAAGATTGAATTTCTTATCAGATGACAAATTTGTAATGGCATTAGGAATTGCAGAAAAAATAAAGGAAAATAGCAAAATATCTGGAGATAGTACATTAACAATAAGATTAAAAGACGGAAAATATTTGGTAGCATTAAGTGATGGAATGGGATCAGGAGAAAATGCAAGACAAAGTAGTTTAAAAGCATTAAAAATGTTAGAAAACTTATTTTTATCAGGATTTGATAAAAATACGTCAATGGAATTAATAAATTCAAGTTTAATAAGTCAAAATGATGAAATATTTGCAACTTTAGACATTGCTATAGTAGATTTATATAATGGTTGTGTTGAATTTATAAAAGGAGGAGCTTGTCCAACATATATTAAAAATTCAAATAAAGTACAAATAATAAAATCAAATTCACTTCCAGCAGGAATTATAAACAATGATAGTTTACAACTATTTGACAAAGATATAGAAGCTGGTGATATTATGGTTATGTGTTCAGACGGAATATTAGATTCTAATATAGAATACAAAAACAAAGAACTTTGGGTCAAATATTTACTTGAAGACATAGAAACAAATAATACTAAAAAAATAGCAGATTTAATACTAAATGAAGCGGTTGACAACAATTTCGGAATAGCAAAAGATGATATGAGTGTAATTGCTTGTAAATTTGTTGAAAAATAAAAAAAGATATGTTATATTATATGTGCAAGGGAGGACTACAAATGAGTAGAGGAAAAAGATATGATACAGAACCAAAATTGAATATGAAAAAGGTTTTTGCAGTAATTATAGCAATTGCAGTAATAATAATGTTTATATTCATAATAAAAAATTTATTGGTAAAAGATAAAGATACAGGAAGTATAAGTAGTTCAAATTACTTTGCATTATATAAAGATAATAAATGGGGAGTTATAAATTCTAAGGGAGAAATAGTAATTGATCCATCTTATCAAGAAATGATAGTAATACCAAATAGTAAAAATGCAGTTTTTATATGTACATATGATATAAATTATGAAACAGGAGAATATAAAACAAAAGTATTAAACGAAAAAAATCAAGAGATCTTTACAAATTATAATAAAGTAGAAGCAATATCAAATAAAGACGAAAACAACAATTTATGGTATGAAGAAAACATTTTAAAAGTAGAAAAAGATGGAAAATATGGTATAGTAAACTTGTCTGGAAAAGAATTAACACCAATAGAATATGATGAAATAACAGCATCTGCTGGAATAAAAAATTCAATAAAAGTAAAAAAAGAAAATAAATACGGAATAATAAATGAAGATGGAAAAACAGTAATTCCAGTATCTTATTCAGATATAGAAGTATTAGGAAAAGATAATAAATCAGGTTTTATTATAAAAGATGAAAATAACAAATATGGTGTAATAGATTATTCTAATACAGTAGTATTAAATTGTGTATATGATAAAATTTATAAAATACATTCAAATGATTTATATGTCGTAATTGAAAATACAATACCAAAACTTGTAAGAAAAGCAGAAAATGGTAAAGCTACAGATGTTTTAGTAAAAGGTTATGATGAAATTACAGATATTTTAGCAACTAAAGATGGTGGAGTAATATTTAAAAAGTCAAATAAATATGGAATTATGGACTTGTCAGGAAATGTAATCCTAGATGCACAATATGATTCTTTAAAAGAAGCTAAAACAGGAATGTTTATTGCCCAAAAAGGTGATAAATATGGAATAATAAATAGTAATAATGAAGAAAAATTAGCATTTAATTATAATTCTATAACATACAATGATAAAGCTGATATTTATATTTCAGAAGATAGTAATTTAAATTGTAATATTCTAAATAGTAATTTAGAAACAAAGTTAACAGGATTTTTGTTAGAATTAAATATAGAAAAAGGCTATATAAAAATTAGAATAGACGAACAATATAAATATTACAATTTAAAATTTGAGGAAAAACAAGAATCAGAGATTTTCCCTAATAGAACTTTATTCTTAAGCAAAAAAGATGGAAAATATGGATTTGTAGATAAAACAGGAAAAGTTGTAGTAGACTATATTTATGATGATGCAATGGAACAAAACGAATACGGATTTGCAGCAGTAAAAAAAGATAACAAATGGGGAAGTGTTAATGGTAAAGGAACTGTAGTACAGGAACCAACATATAATTTAGATGATTATTTACTAATAAACTTTATTGGTAGATGGCATTTAGGATTAGATATAAACATGAACTATTATAATCAAGAATAAACACACAAATGAGTTCTAGAAAATTATTTCTAGAACTTAAATCATAATAAAGAAGAGGGATAAAAATGGAACTAAAGATAAACTATCAATACTCATACTTTATACATACTTTTGTGGTAAAGGAAAGTAAATATCAAAAATATTTATTAAAAATATTGAAAGATAAAAGATTTGAATTAAAAGTATTTAAAAAAAGTAAAGATTTAAATTTATATCAATATTTTTTACCAAAAGTAAACCAGTTTTTATTTTCTAGTTTTTCACACTCAAAGGCGAAACTAGAAAAATTGCAAGAATTGCCAGAAGATACAAAATCAGCAATTTTAAGTAAATATCCATGTACTATATTTGAATATAATTTAAAAGAAGATATACAAGGAAAAACAGATGAGCGAGGAGTATTTTTTAAAATACAAAAAATAAATCTAATTTGTTTTAACACTGGAATATGCTTTTTTGTGATGAAAACAAATTTAGAAGATACAAACGAATTTACTGACTTACTAAACTTTAATTATAAATTTAGGGAAATTAATAGTGAAAATTATAATTTAAATAACTATGATAAAATCTATTTACAAACAAGTACATTTAGTGATGTAAATAAGTTAAATGAATTTATAAAAGATGTTACAGGATCAGATATAGAAACAGTTAAGCTAGATATTGATACTCAAAGATTTTTAACATACTCATATGTATGTATAGACCAATGTGCATGGAATCAAGAAAATGATTTTGAAAAAATTCAATATTATTTTAATAAATATGCTAATTTTCTACCAGCAGATAATTCAGCAGATATAACAGAAGATGTGGTGACATTTTCTAAATGGAAATATGCAAATATTGGAATTACAAAACAAGGGGTAGCTTTATTTGCATCTAGTGCAGATATAAATAATTTTACTACATTACCAGAAGAATTTGAAACAGTATATTTTTATACATATATATTAAATTTATATAAAAAAATATACCTAAAAAAATTAGAAAAAGAATTTAGCAATAATCCAAATTTAAAAGAAACTAGAAAGAAATTTATAGAATTTACTAAAGATTTATGGATTCAAGAGGTAACAGAAGATGAAATTGGATCTAATATAAATTTTAAATTAGGTAAAGTGTTTGAATTAGACAGATTATATTATGAAATAAAAACTAAATATGATATATTATATAAAAATTTAAATATCGAAAAATATACCAAAAGTACAGTTGTTATTGCAGGAATATTAATTGTTTTATTAATATTTAATATTCTAAATTATATAAATATAATTAAATAATTAGAGGTAATTTATGAGAATAAGTTGTGGTGTAGATATTATAGAAATTGACAGAGTAAAAGAGAGTATAGAACAACTAGGAGATAAGTTTTTAAATAAAATATTTACAAAAAAAGAAATTGAATATTGTGAGTCTAGAAAAAAGCAAAAGTATCAACATTATGCTGCAAGATTTGCAGCAAAAGAGGCAGCATTTAAAGCAATTTCTGGACAAATTTGTGATAAATATGACGTCAGTTGGAAAGATTTTGAAGTTATAAATGATAACCAAGGCAGACCGAGTATAAAATTAATATGTATAGATGAAAAAATAATAGAAAGTATAGACATTAGTATTTCACATTGTAAAAAATATGCGGTAGCAAATGTTACAGTATTATATAAATAGAGGAGAAAAGATGAAATTATTTGATAATCATAGTCATTTAAATGATGAAAAATTTGATCAAGATAGAGAAGCGTTAATACAAAAAATAGTAGAAAGTGATACAAAAAAAATTATAACAGCAGGTTACAGTTTAGAAGGTTCTAAAAAAGCAGTAGAAATATCAAATAAATATAACTTTATGTATGCAACATGTGGAATTTCTCCAAATGATATTCCACAAACTGAAGAAGAATTGTGGAATATGTTAGCAAAAATTAAAGATTTGATAAAAAAAAATAGTAAAAAAGTTGTAGCCGTAGGAGAAATTGGTTTGGATTATTATTGGAATACAGATAATAAAATGCTACAAAGAAGAGCTTTTATCGAACAAATAAATCTAGCAAACGAACTAGAATTACCAATAGTAATACATACAAGAGATGCTATAATGGACACACTAGAAATATTAAAAGAAAATCCTGTAAAAAATAAAGGTGTTTTTCATTGTTGTCCACAAAATAGAGAATTAATAAAAGAGGCACTAAAACTAGGTTATTATATATCATTTGCTGGTCCAATAACATTTAAAAACTCAAAAAATGCAGATGAGATTATAAATTTAGTTCCAAATGATAGAATTCTAATAGAAACAGATAGCCCATATTTAGCACCAGAGCCAGTTAGAGGAACTAGAAATACACCAATTAATGTTAAATATATAGCACAAAAAATAGCTAATGTAAAAAAATTAACATTAGAAGAAGTTGCTAATATGACTTACGAAAATGCTGAAAAGGTTTTTAAAAGACAATAAAAAGGTTGATATATAATTAAATCAACCTTTTATATTATTTTATATTTCTTAAAGCTTCAATTCTATCTTCGGTACTAGGATGAGTAGACCATAAACTTGAAGTTTTTTTCTTACCTTTTTCCCCATCTTTTCTAAATGGAGTCATAATATACATATTTGCAGTAGCAGAATTTGCGGTTTCTAATTCGTTTGGGTCATTTTCAAGTTTTTGTAAAGCAGAAATTAATCCATCTGGATTACGAGTAAGTTCTACAGCAGTAGCATCTGCTAAAAATTCTCTTTTTCTAGAAAGAGCAAGTTGCATTAAAGTACCAAAAATTGGTGAAATAATTAAGAAAACTAATCCTATTAACATTAATATACCATTAGCTTTACTGTCATTATCTCTATCATCTTTTAGTCCACCCCAAAATACAACACGGGAAAACATATCTGAAAGCATAACAATAAGTCCTACAAAAACTGAAACAACAGCACTTAGAAGAATATCATAATTTTTTATATGACTCATCTCATGAGCAATTACACCTTCTAATTCATAGTAATCTAATTTTTCTAATAAACCAGTAGTTACACAAATAACTGCATGTTCTGGATTTCTACCAGTTGCAAAAGCATTTGGTTGAGCATCATCTACTACGTATAAATCAGGTTTTTTTGGTAATCCTGAAGATACCATTAATGCATCCAAAATATTAACAAGTTTTAGGTCTTCTTCTTTTGTTGCAGGTCTAGCTTTGCAAGAGGCTAAAACTATTTTATCACTATAGTAATAAGAAGCCCAAGCTGATCCAATTGAAAATATTAATGCAATAACAATAGATAAACTACCTAAGTTTAATGCATTACATATATAATAAATAATAAGTGTTACAGCAATAATGAATATAGAAACAATGATTGCTGATTCAAACTTATTCTTTTTAACTGTTTTAAACATAAATTACCTCCTATAGAACAAAAAGGGGCACTTAAATAAAGTAACCCCCTTTTTAATTATTTTAGTCTTTTTAAAAATCTACTTTAACATTTTTTCTTGCTTCAGCATTATCAACTGTAAATAATTCACGTGGAGTGAATTTAAACATATTTGCGATAATATTAGAAGGGAAAATTTGTAGTTTTTCATTATACATTGTTACTGTATCATTATAGAATTGTCTAGAAAAAGAAATTTTGTTTTCTGTATTTCTTAATTCTTCAGATAATTCAGAAAAGTTTTGATTTGCTTTTAAATCTGGATAATTTTCAGAAACAGCCATAATTGTTTTTAAAGCATCTGAAAGTTGATTATCTAAATTGGCTTTTTCAGCAACTGTGTTAGCATTTGCCCATGAAGTTCTTAAATTTGTGATTTTTTCAAAAGTTTCTGATTCATGTGCTGCATAACCTTTTACTGTTTCAACAAAATTTGGTATTAAATCAAATCTTCTTTGTAATTGTACATCAATTTGGCTCCAAGCGTTATCTACTTTTATTCTTGAAGAAACCAAACTATTATACATTGAAATTATAGCAATTATTAATAACATAACTACTATAGCAAATATAATCCAACCCATAATAAATCCTCCTTTGATTATTATATCACTTTATATAATAACATATTATTAAAATTTAAACAATATTTTTTGAATGAATTTTTTAATATATTATTGAAAATAAGTTTTAACAATCGCCATAATACGACAAATAAATATTACTTATTGTGTTATAATATGATTTTAGAAGTGCAGAATGGAAGAATTATTACCTAATAATTTATTTTAAATAATAAAAAATGGTGAAAGTATAGCAGTAGAATTTAAAGAGGCAAAGAAAAAACTACCGGATAGTTTATTTGAAAGCATATGTTCAATGCTTAATAGAAATGGTGGACATATATTTTTAGGTATTAAAGATAATGGAGAAATTATAGGGGTTTATAAAGAATATATAAAAGATATGAAAAAAGCTTTTGTGTCACAATGTAATAATCCAGAAAAATTATTCCCAACAGCTCATTTGGATATTAAGGAATATGTTATAGAAGATAAACATATTTTATATATTTATGTTTATGAAAGTTCAGATGTTCATAAGACTGCCAATAAAATATATGATAGAAATGAAGAATGATAAGTTTTATATTGAAGATGATCAAAGAATAAATGTTAGAGATGTAATTGCTCGTGAATTATGTGCTAATCTTTTAATACATAGAGAATATTCAAATCCATATCCTGCAAAATTAATTATAGGAAAAGAAAATATAATAACAGAAAATGCAAATAAACCAAGAATAATAGGTTTTATTGATTTAAATAATTATTCTCCATATCCTAAGAAGCCTAAAATTGCTAACTTTTTTAAAGAAATTGGGTTGGCAGATGAACTAGGTTCAGGAATAAAGAAAATCGCTAAATACACTAAAATATACAGTGGTGGTATACCAAAATTTAAAGATGATGAAATTTTTACAGTAAAAATACCATTAGTAAAAATAGAAGATAAAAAATATATAAAAAGTCAACAATTAAAAAGTTTATTATTTGAATTTATATCAAATAGTGAAGGGAGAACTAGAAAAGAAATCAATGACTATATATATCCTATTTTAAATGAAACCATATCCAAAATGGATAATAGAGTAAGAACATCATAACATATTTAAGAACAAAAGAATTAATAGAAAATTCCGGAACAGATACAAAGCCAATTTGGATAAAAAAATAAAAACTGCAGAGAATTCTGCAGATAAAAGAAAAATTTTAATATAAAATTATAAGAACAGATAGAATATTTTAAATAAATATAATAATGAATATTTTTTGAAAAAAATAAAAAGTACTAAAATCAATACTTGTAGAATATAATATAAAAGAAAGACTTACAGTATCAAGCATGTACAAAATTTGACAAGCTTAGGAAAATGTTGTATAATATAAGATGTATTGCCAAAGGAGGTAAGAAAGATTTTTATGAAAAGAGAAGAAAAAGCTTCATTATCTATAATGAAAATCATGTGTGTGACTATTATCCTAATTTTAATTTCAGGAATAGCCGTTATGGCAGTTAATACAAATCTTAAAGATACAAAAATTGTTTTAAAAAATGGTTATGAACTATCAGTTCTAACATCAAAAACAACAGTATCAGAAGTTTTAAAAGAAAACAATATTATATTAGATGAAGATGAAAAAACAATACCAGACCTTACTGAAGAAGTATCAGCAGGGGATATAATTAAAATAGTAGATAAATCATATAATGAGGTGCAAATTGCAAAAGTTTCTGAAGAAGGAGCAGAAGCAACTTTACAAGAAATATTAAATAATTATGCGCCAATTACAGAAAAAATAGTTACTGAACAAGTAGCTATACCATATGAAACAATTACAAAAAATACAGCAGGAACAACTACAAACACAAAAAATAGAATAATTCAACAAGGAAAAGACGGGATTAAAGAAGTAACATATAAAATAAAATATCAAAATGATTTAGAAATAGAAAAAATTCAATTATCAGAAAAAGTAATTCAAGAACCAGTAAATAAAATAGTTCAAGTAAATAAAACAGTAACATCAAGAAGTTCGTTATCTAGAACAACACCAAGTACAACTGTTCAAGCGGGGGCTAAAGGAGAGATATACAAAATAACTGCTTACTGTTCTTGTGCAAAATGTTGTGGTAAAACAAATGGTATCACAGCATCTGGTAAAAAAGCAACAGCAGGAAGAACTATTGCGGCATCATCAAAGTTTGCATTAGGAACTAAATTAAATATAAATGGTCACACATATATAGTAGAAGATAGAGGTGGAGCAATAAAAGGTAATAAAATAGATATCTATGTTAATTCACATGCAGAAGCTTTAGCGTGGGGAGTTAGATATTTACCAGTAACATTAGCACAATAATTAATAAAAAGTCTTAGTATATCTAAGGCTTTTTTAATATTACTTGATATTTTATCATAAATATAGTAAAATATGAAAAATGGAAAGGAAGAGATTATGAAACTAATATCATGGAATGTAAATGGGATAAGAGCATGTGTTAATAAAGGTTTCAAAGAATTTTTTGAAGATATTGATGCTGATATATTTTGTATTCAAGAAACAAAATGCCAAAAAGAGCAAATAGATTTAGAATTTGAAGGATACACAAGTTATTGGAATAGTGCTGAGAAAAAAGGATATTCTGGAACTGCAATATTTACAAAGCAAAAGCCAATTTCAGTAACATATGGAATTGGAATAGAAGAACATGACAAAGAAGGAAGAGTTATAACATTAGAATTCGAAAAATTTTATATGATTAATATTTATACACCAAATTCAAAAAGAGAATTAGAAAGACTAGAATATAGACAAATATGGGAAGATGAAATAAGAAAGTATTTGTTAAAATTAAATGAAACAAAACCAGTTATTATGTGTGGTGATTTAAATGTAGCACATGAAGAAATAGATTTAAAAAATCCAAAAACAAATAGACATAATGCAGGATTTACAGATGAAGAAAGAAATAAAATGACAGAATTATTAAAAGCAGGTTTTGTAGATACATTTAGAGTTTTATACCCAGATAAAGAAAATGCATATAGTTGGTGGTCATATATGGGGCATGCAAGAGAAAAAAATGTGGGATGGAGAATTGACTATTTTATAGTTTCAAAATCAATTGAAAAAAATATAGCAGAAGCTAAAATTCATTCAGATATATTGGGAAGTGACCATTGCCCAGTAGAGTTAGAAATAAATATAAAATAAGAAAGGAAGAGTTATGGAAGAAATAAAACAAGGATGGAAAAAAAGAATATCATGGTTATTGATAGCAATAACAGTTGTTGTAGTATATAAAATGTTGGATAATTTTTCAAATGTGCAAGAATGGTTTGGGACATTTTTTAGAATATTAAAACCATTTTTAGTAGGAATACTAATATCTTATATATTATTTATACCATGTACAAAAGTTGAAAATATTTTAAAGAAATCAAAATTAAAATTGATTTCAAAAAAGGCTAGAGGAATATCTGTTATTACAACATATATTATATTTGTATTAATTGTAATAATTATTATTAATTGTATTTTCCCAGTAATACGTGATAGTGTGGTGGAATTAGTTAGTAATATTCCACAATATTATGAGACTTTAGTTAATAAATATAATGAATTGCCAGAAGATTCAATTTTAAAAAGTGAGATTATAAAAGAAAAATTTACAGAATTTTCTAATATTGATATTAAACAATTTTTAAGTATAAATAATGAAAAGATAATACAGTATGTTAAAAATATAATTGATATATTCTCAGGAATATTTGATGTATTTGTATCTATAATAGTTTCAGTTTATATATTATTACAAAGAAAAACAATTGTACAATCATTAAGAAGATTTATAAGAGCAGTATTTAATAAGACTACATATGAGACAATAGATAAATATTTTACAAGAGCAAATAAAGTATTTTTTACATTTATATCAAGTCAATTACTTGATGCTGTAATTGTTGGAATTTTAACTACTGTTGCAATGATGATATTAAAAGTAAAATATGCACCTTTAATTGGATTTGCAATTGGATTATTTAATATGATACCATATGTTGGTGCTATAATAGCGGTTAGTATAGGAATATTTATAACTATTATGACAGGAGGATTAGGAAAAGCTTTTGCAATGGCAATAGTTGTTATAATATTACAACAAATAGATGCTAATGTTATTAATCCTAAAATAATAGGTTCTTCATTAAAAACAAGTCCATTGCTTGTTATATTTTCAATTACTGTAGGTGGAGCATACTTTGGTATATTAGGAATGTTTTTAGCAGTACCAATTGCAGTTGTAATAAAAATAATTTTAACTGATTTTGTGGAAAGCAGAAATAAAATAAAAGATGAAGAAGAAAAGAAATTGGTAGAATAAAAAAAGAAGATATATAATTAATGAAATTATATATCTTCTTTTTGGTTTTAATTTATTTTTTAGATTTTTTCTTTTTATTTAAGATAATAGAAATTATAATAGCGATTATAATAACTGCAATAATAGCTATTAAACCAGGTAAACCTAAAATTGCAACAAATTTGCTTCCTAAAGACATTATAATACCTGCTAAAAGAACACCAAGAGTTACAGCACATATACTAGTTTTAAAATCTAAATTTAGGAAACTAGCTGCTAATGTACCAGTCCAAGCACCTGTTCCTGGAAGAGGTATACCAACAAATATAAGTAAAGCAAAGAAAATTCCTTTATTTCCAGCGGTTTCTTTTAATTTTTTTCCACCTTTTTCACCTTTTTCTATACACCATGTAAAAAATTTACCTATAACTTTTTTATCTTTTCCCCATTCAAGAACCTTTCTAGCAAATAAGTATATTATTGGAACTGGAAGCATATTTCCTATTATTGCAACAGGGTAATATATTAATAAATCTAGCCCCAATCCTTCTGCAAATGGAATAGCTCCTCTTAATTCAACAATAGGAACCATACTAATAAAGAATATTATTAAATATTTTATGAAAATTGGTAAACTTGCCATTTTAAAAATCCTTTCCTAAAATATGTTTTTTAAATCTTTTGTATTTTACTATAAATAATTTAAAAAGTCTAGTATTAATTTTGAAAATATTTCGAAAAGAGGAAAACAAAGAGATATCTTTAATTATATGTATAATAATAATTAATATAATAAAAAAACTCAAAAAAGCTTGACTTCCGTAAGTGATTTGTGGTATCATATAAGATGAATTTATGCAAAAATTTGGAATCAATTTAAATTTAATTCAAAAAACATTAAACACAAGTCAAAAGTTTAAAAAAAGAGGAATTAAATATAATAAAATTATAATTAACTTGGTTTGAAAAAAGCAGGCAAACTAAGGTGGTTACAAGATTAGTTATATTCTAAGAAGGACTTTTTTTAAAATCAAATAAATAAGTTTCAAGCTAAGTATATACAATAAAATCTTAGTAAGAAACTTTAAATTTTTAAATCTGCTTCACCAATAATAATTTTATAAGGAGTGATTTTTTTGAAAATTAAAGACGTTCAATATGAAAAAGCATCAAGAAAAGACTTTGCAAAAGTTGGCGATTTTATCGAAATGCCTAACTTAATTCAAGTTCAAAAAGATTCATATAATTGGTTTGTAAAAGAAGGATTAGGAGAAGTATTAAAAGATATATCTCCAATTGAAGATTATTCTGGAAACCTAGTATTAGAATTTTTTGATTACTACATGGAGGATAAAACAAAATATTCTCTAGAAGAAGCTAAAGAAAGAGATGCTACATATTCTACAAGATTACACGTAAAAGTTAGATTAATTAACCGTGAAACAGGAG